>CAZDAU010000104.1:0-1576 GCA_964503625.1 uncultured Anaerolinea sp. | reverse complement strand
CTTTGACATTTAAGAAAAGATGCCTTACAATGCTATGTCGCGGCAAGCGGCATTGGATGATCTTCTGGGCTGCCTGGGCGCAGCCCTTGGGCATGCTTGTAAGACTGAAACCAATCTCACTCAGGAAGGTTAGCACGATGAAAGAGTACACCACCGATTTTATTCGCAACATCGCCATGGTCTCTCACAGCGGCGCCGGGAAGACGATGTTGGGCGAGGCCTTTTTGCATTTCACCGGGGCCACCACCCGGCTGGGCAGGGTCGAAGACGGCAGCACCGTCTCGGATTTCGAGGACGAGGAAATTCGCCGCCGCCTGTCCCTTTCGACCGCGGTGCTCCCGGTGGAATACCGCGACTGCAAGATCAACCTGCTGGATACGCCCGGCTACACCGATTTCGTCGGCGAGGTGATCTCGGCGCTGCGGGTGGCCGACGGCGCCCTGGTGGTGGTCGATTCGGTCGCGGGGGCAGAAGTGGGCACCGAGATCGCCTGGAACTACTGCGACGAGTTCAAGCTGCCTCGCTTTGTGGTCATCAACAAGATGAACCGCGACAACGCCAGCTTTGCCAAGGCGCTCGAATCGGTGCGCCAGATTTCCGATCTGCGCCTGCTGCCCGTCCAGCTCCCCTGGGGCGAAAAGGCCGATTTCAAGGGTGTGCTCGATCTGCTCACCATGAAAGCCTATGAAGGCGATGGTAAGACCGTGCGCGACATCCCCGCAGACCAGATGGACGCCGTGGAGACGGCCCGCATGGAGCTGATTGAAGCCGCCGCCGAAGGCGAAGACGCCCTGCTGGAGAAGTACCTGGAAGGCGAGGAGCTGAGCGCGGCGGAGATCATGCGCGGCCTGGTCAACGTGGTCCGCTCGGGCGCTTTTGTGCCCGTCTTCGTCGCCGCAGGGTCGGCCGAAATCGGTCTGGCCCGCTTGCTGGATGCCATGGTTGACCTGATGCCCTCCCCCGCCCAGATCCCGCCGGTTGTTGCCCAGGGCAAGGATGGCGATGAGACTCTCACCGCCTCCGACAGCGGTCCGCTGGCGGCCTACGTCTGGAAGACCACCGCCGATCCCTTTGTCGGCAAGATCACCTACTTCCGGGTCTATTCGGGTGTGCTGACCTCCGACAGCCGGGTGTGGAACCAGAACAAGAGCGTCGAAGAGCGCATTGGCACCGTCCACCTGCTGCGCGGCAAAGAGCAATTGGCCGTCAAGGTGGTCCACGCTGGCGATATCGCCACCGTCTCCAAGCTCAGCGCCACCGCCACTCGCGACACCCTGTGCGACCGCGGCCATCCGCTCACCCTGCCCTCCCCGGTTTATCCGCACGCCCTGTACCGAGTGGCTGTTTCCCCCAAGAGCCAGGCCGATTCGGCCAAGATCAGCCCCACCCTCACCCGCCTGGTGGAAGAAGACCCCACCCTTTCCTGGATGCAGGAGATGGCCACCAACCAGACCATCCTGCAGGGCATGGGCGACCAGCACATCGATGTGGCCATCCGCAAGGCTGAAGCCAAGTTCCAGACGGGCCTGAACGCGTTTGAGCCGCGCGTCCCCTATCAGGAGTCGATCACCAAACC
>CAZDAU010000103.1:0-1591 GCA_964503625.1 uncultured Anaerolinea sp. | reverse complement strand
TGCCACGCTACAACCGGGCCTGGCTGGCGGCTGACATTATCGCCGGCCTGACGTTGTGGGGGCTGGTCGTGCCGGAGGGCATGGCGTACGCCGGGATGGCTGACTTGCCTCCGCAGGCCGGCCTGTACACCCTGGTCGCCTCGCTGCTGGTGTACGCCTTGCTCGGTTCCTCTCGCCACCTGTCGGTTGTGGCGACCTCCGCCACGGCGGCTTTGATCGCCTCCACCGTGGTTGCCCTGGGTGCAACCACGGGCGATATGGCAACTTACCAGGCCTATGCCGCCGCCCTGGTGCTGGTCATTGGCGGTGTTTTCCTGCTGGCCGGGTTGGCCCGCCTGGGCTGGGTGACCCAGTTCCTGTCCAAGCCGGTTATGGATGGTTTTGTCACCGGCCTGGCGATCTTTATTGCTGTTGGACAGCTCAACAAATTGTTTGGCGTGGAAAAAGGGCAGGGGAACGTCTTTGAAAAACTTTTCGCCGTCATCCAGCAGCTTCCCGAGGCCAATTGGGTGGCGTTTGCTGTGGGCGCTTCGGCCCTGGCGCTGCTGTTCTGGCTGCCGCGCTGGAACAAGAAGATCCCGGCGGGTCTGGTGGTGCTGTTCGGCTCGATCGCGGTCAGCCTGGCGCTCAACCTGGAAGGCAATTACGGGGTGGAAGTGGCGGGGGTGCTGCCGCAGGGGCTGCCTGCGATATCCCTTCCGGATGTGACCTTCGATACCGTGCTCAGGATGATTCTGCCGGCCATGGGTATCTTCCTGCTGGCTTACGGCGAATCGTTGGGTGTAGCGCGGGAGTTTGCCGAAAAGCACGGCTATGAAATTGACCCCGATCAAGAATTGAACGCTCACGCTTTTGCCAACTTTGCCAGCGGCTTATTGGGCGGGATGATCGCCGCCGGCAGCATGTCTGCCTCTGCGGTCAAGGATGCGGCAGGGGCGCGCACGCAAATCACCAACCTGGTCACCTGGGGGGTGACCCTGGTGACGCTGCTGTTCCTCACCCCTTTGTTTAAAAGCCTGCCCGAGGCGGTGCTGGCCGCGTTGATCATCCATGCGGTCTGGCACATCCTGACCGCCCGAAAACTGGAGAAGATCCGCCTGGTTTCACGGACAGAGTTCTGGCTGGGGGTGCTCACCCTGGCAGGCGTGCTGTTCATCGATGTTTTTGAGGGCATGATCATCGGGTTGGTCGCTTCGGCGCTGCTGGTGCTCTACCAGTCGAGCCGTCCGCATATCGCTTCGCTTGGACGCATACCGGGGGTTCCAGGGGCCTACTCCGACCTGAAACGGCACCCAGAGAACAGCGCCGTGCCGGGCGTCTTAATCCTGCGCCTGGATGCGCCGATCTACTATGCCAGCGCCTTGACCGTTCGAGAGCGGATAAAAGCCCTGGTTGCTGAAGCTGGGCCATCGCTCCGGGCAGTCGTATTGGATGCGGCCGGGCAAGACTCCCTGGATATCACCAGCGCAGAAGTGCTGAAAGGACTGCTGGTTGAGCTGAAGGGCAAAGGAATTGATTACTACGTGGCTGAGCTCCATGAGCCGGTGCGGGAATTCAGCCAGCGGACAGGGTTGTATGAGATAATTGGCGA
>CAZDAU010000102.1:0-1763 GCA_964503625.1 uncultured Anaerolinea sp. | reverse complement strand
GTTTCAATCCACGCTCCCCGTGGGGGGAGCGACTGCAACATCTGGCGCTTTGCGCCCACGCGCCGCCAGATATTGGCGTTCATTCTACCACATCGCCCTTGCTGCGTTACGAAAATCGCTCAAAGTCGCAAAATATTCACTTGTTAAGGTGCAATCGGCCTGCGAACCTCCCAGGCTTTTTATGTTCACTTGGGGTTCGCAAATCTGCTATGCGATCAGCGTGCCCTCCAGGTCCAGGCTGACCTTTGCTCCCACATGCTCCACCCGCTTGCGCCATTCATCGCCCAGGTAGTAATAGCGGATGCTGTCTTTCTCTTTGTCCATGATCTTTTCCAGCCTGGCCTGCAACTGCTTCAGCCGCGCCGGATCAATGAGACACTCGAAGACCGAATTTTGCACCCGTTGACCGTAATCCTGGCAGGCTTTGGCCACCTTGCGCAGGCGCTTTTTGCCCGCTTCGGTCTCGGTGTTCACATCGTAAGTGATCAGAACCATCATATTGGCTTTCGCGCCTTTCCGAAGTTGAATTATACTGCGGCATACTGCCAAACGCCCGCTTTGCCGATGGTGAAATCGGCTGCCTCCTTGACCAGGCCGCCGGGCAGATAATGCACATTGTTGAAGGCGAGATGCTGACCGATGTGTTTCCCCTGGTTGGCGCGCCACTCGCGCCCCATCAGCGGCTCGACCGGACCGGAGACCGGAGCGGCTCCCTCTGCTGCCAGGACGTGCGCCCACACCCGTGCCCCCGCCTCCAGACGCAGGCGGGGGCGGGGACGGTTGCCGTCGCCATCGAAGCCGATATCTTTACCGAAGAGACTGACTTTGCTGCTCGAATCTGGTTCCACCTGCTCGATCTTTTCCAAGCGCGCCTCGCCCCAGCCGTAGCCGCGCTCGCCGCCCAACTGCAAGCGAACGAAGCCGCTGCGCCAATCGTATTTCTCATCCTTGAGGCGCTGTTCATCCACAAACACGTAGCCCATCAGGTACACCGGCTCGCCGATATCCAGCGTGTAGGGGGAGATAAATTCCACCTCGTGCAGCAGGCCTTCGGCGGCGGTTTGCTGGGGATAGGAGAGAGCGGTTGACGTATAACTGCTTAGAAAGCGGCGGCGGAAGCGCGCTTCGTTTTCCCAAGGGAATTGCGCCCGATAGTCATTTCCTTCTTTCAGCGCCGGGTAGAAGTAGGTGAAGGTCAGGAATTGGGCGAAGGTTTTGCTCACTTTTCGATACGGGTCGTCCGGCTCTTCCCCGACTTCGTTCTGATTTCGCCCTATGCGGCTGACCAGCGCGCCGCGCAGGGCGCGTCCGATGACGTAGGGACGGGTGCGCTGCAGGTAGCCCACGGTGGTGTAGCCAATGTGCAGCGGGCTGTGCAGGCGCAGGATGACTTGATAAGCTGTCCAGGGCATAGAGGTTCCTCCTTGCGTCACGCGCGGGCTGAAGCCCGTGCTACGCTTGTGCTTTGGCGCCGTAGCGGGCGTAGATGAGCATTTGCTCCAGGGCTTCTTTCGCCAGCAGCAGGCGCGGCAGGTTGGCGGTGATGTGTTCGGCAACGTATTTCAATACCTCTTCCTTCTTCACCTCATTCTCCTTCGATGCGGCTGGCGCGGCAGGAAATTGCAATGAGGCGAACAAGTTGAGCAGGTGGGTTGCAATGGTCTCGCCTTTTTGGCCCTCTCTGGCATATAAGTAGAGAAAGCAGGCATACACGCCGTTTTCCTGCAGCACGCCCAGGGCTTTGGTGAGGGTGTTTTCCTCCG
>CAZDAU010000101.1:0-2173 GCA_964503625.1 uncultured Anaerolinea sp. | reverse complement strand
CGGTTGTTGGTCGGATAACGGAACTTACTGAAGATGTGCGCAAGTATATGACTGTCCTGACCGGGATTAACTTGTTGGTCGGTCTGGGCGATGCTATTTTCCTCTTGATCCTGGGGGTGGACTACGCCGTGCTGTGGGGGCTGCTGGCCTGGTTCATGGGGTATATCCCTTCGATTGGCTTCATCATTGCCCTGATCCCGCCGGTGCTGATGGCATACGCCCAGTACGGCTTACAAACCGCGCTGATTGTCCTGATTGGCTTTGTCCTGATCAATGGCGGGGTGCAGAACTTTATCCAACCCAAGATCATGGGCCAGAGGTTGAAAATCTCGCCGGTGGTCGTGTTTGTCGGGTTATTTATCTGGGGTTACCTGCTGGGAGGGATTGGGGCAATCCTGGCAGTGCCGATGACGCTGATGGTGCTGATCATCATGGAGAATTTCGAAGGCACGCGTCCCATAGCGATCTTGATGCGCTACACGGGTGAGGAAAAAGATGAAGAGAGGAAAGAGGCGGAAATCCATGTAAAGGGCCTGTGGGGAAAATTGAAGACAACTTTTAGTACCAATCATGAGTCGCAGGATTCTGACGATAAATCGTAAAAAGCACACCTATGCCCGAAAATCAACCTACTCCAACCACCGCATCAAGAACTCCCTTAGCGTTCCATCTGCTGGCTAAGCCTACTGGGGCAGTCTGTAATTTGGACTGCAAATACTGCTTCTTCCTCTCCAAGGAGATGCTCTATCCCGGCAGCCGCTTCCGCATGGCGGATGAGCTGCTCGAAACCTACATCCGCCAGCTGCTGGAGAGCCAGCAGATCCCCGAGGTCACCATCGCCTGGCAGGGCGGCGAGCCCACCCTGATGGGCCTGGATTTCTTCAAGCGTTCTATCGAGCTGGTCGAAAAGTATAAAAAACCTGGCCAGATTGTGTCCCACACGATCCAGACCAACGGCACCAAGATCGACGCTGAGCTGGCAGCCTTCTTCAAGCAGCACAACTTCCTGGTCGGCCTGAGCGTGGACGGTCCGCAGCCGCTGCATGATGCCTACCGGGTCAACAAGGGCGGCTCTGGCACCTTTGAGCAGGTGATGCGCGGCTGGCATTTCTTGCAGAAGCATGAGGTCGACGTGAACATCCTGTGCACCGTCCACGCCGCCAACGCCGATCACCCGCTGGAGATTTACCACTTCTTCCGCGACGAGCTGAAAGCGCAGTACATGCAGTTCATCCCGATCATCGAGCGGGCCACGCCCGAGACCCTGCCCCTGGCCAACCGGGGTTGGAGCGAAAGGGCGGGCGGGGATCGCCCGCTGTACCAGCAGATCGGCGAGCTGGTCACCGAGCGATCGGTGAAGCCAGAGCAATTTGGTCGTTTCCTCATCGCCATCTTCGACGAATGGGTCAAGCGGGATGTGGGCAAGGTCTTTGTGCAATCTTTCGACGCTGCCCTGGCCAATTGGATAGGCCAGCCCAGTTTGTGCATCTTCCAGCCCACCTGCGGCAACGCCCTGGCCCTGGAACACAACGGCGACCTGTACTCCTGCGATCATTTTGTCGAGCCGGCCTTCCTGCTGGGCAATATTCAAGAGACGCATCTGATCGAGCTGGTCGCTTCTGACCAGCAGAAAAAATTCGGTCAGGACAAATTCGATACCCTGCCCCAATACTGCCGCCAGTGCGAGGTGCTGTTTGCCTGCTACGGCGAGTGCCCGCGCAACCGCTTCATCCACACCCCGGATGGCGAGCCGGGGCTAAACTACCTGTGCGCAGGATACAAGCTGTTTTTCAATCACATCAACCATCCCATGCGCATCATGGCAGAACTGCTGCGCCGCGGGCGCTACGCAGACGAGGTGATGAACATCCTGGCAATGGAAGAGATGCAAAGGATCCAGCAAGCAATTGCATCCGCCAGGCCTGGCGACCCATGCCCCTGTGGAAGCGGAAAGAAATTCTTTAAGTGTCATGGTAGAGGAAAAAGATGAAACTGCGGCTGAACAGAGCCACCCTCTCGGTTGACCTGCTGGCCGGGCTGACTTTTGCCCTGGTGAATATCCCCCAGGCAATGGCCCATGCTTTGCTGGCTTTGGTCAATCCCGTGTTTGGCCTGTACACCCTGATGCTGGCGACTCCGGTTGGGGCATAGTTCACCAGCGAAACCTACATGA
>CAZDAU010000100.1:0-2361 GCA_964503625.1 uncultured Anaerolinea sp. | reverse complement strand
CAACCACGGCGGCTTTCGACGGCGAGCAACTGACAATTGGGCTGCGCAAAGCTGCCTAGCCATTCGCGCCAGGTTTTTGCCAAGTTTGAACGATGCGACGCGGAAATGCGTCGCATCGTCCTTTTAACGTTCAACATCTCGTTCACTGGCTAAACAGGCCCGCGCATGAAAATGTTAAGGGTTTTTTATAGTTGACAGGTCGCCAGTGAATATGTTACTCTTTTCACAAACAAGATGTCACATTCTTGTGACAAAAAACCAATATTCTGACAGTTCGTTCTGACCCATGCAGGAGGCCATATGAAAGGATATACCGGAAAAATGCTCTATGTGGATCTGAGCCGGGGCACGGCTGAGTCGCGCCCGGTTCCAGAGGATTGGCAGCGCGACTTTGTGGGGGGCGAAGGTGTGGCAATGCGGCTGTTCCATGATCTGGTGCACCCGGAGTTGGATGTATGGGATCCCGTCCAGCCGCTGATCTTCGCCACCGGACCGTTAAGCGGCACACTGGCGCCCTGCAGCGGACGTTGTGTGGCGGTCTTCTGGTCGCCAGCGACGCACACATTGGGGGCGTCCAATGGCGGCGGCGATTTTGCTCCTGTGCTGAAGAGGGCTGGCTGGGACTTGCTAGTGGTAGTTGGCAAATCAGAAAAGCCGGTTTACCTGCTGATCGACAATGAAAAAGCCGAAATCCGCGACGCGGCGGACTTGTGGGGCAAGACGGTCACCGAGACCGAAGACCTGCTCCACGAGCGGCTGGGGCTGAAAGGGCTTTCGGTTGCTTCTATCGGCCCGGCAGGCGAGAACAAAGTTCTGTTCGCCAGCATCATGAATGAAAAGTATCGCGCTTTTGGGCGCGGCGGAGCAGGAGCGGTGATGGGGGGCAAGAACCTCAAAGCGATCGCTGTTCACGGAACCAAGCAGCTCCCCACCGCCGACCGAGCGGCGCTCAAAGAGACCGCCAAAGATGCCCGCACCGAATTATTCCAGGAAGTCTTTGTGGCCGACGAGCTGCGCCCTTATGGCACGCCCTCCTTCTACGACGCAATCAACGCCCTGGGCATTCTGCCCACTAAGAACTGGCAGCGTACCACCTTCCCTGAATCGGAAGGCAAACTCACCTACAAAGCCTATCATGAGACGTTGGATGTCTCGGCGAAAGCCTGCTTCAACTGCGTCATCCACTGCGGGCGCTACACCCGGATAAAAGAAGGTCCCTATTCCGGGCTGGAGGGCGGCGGGCCAGAGTATGAAGCGGTGGCTGCATTTGGCAGCAAATGCTTTGTCACCGACCTGAACGCTGTGGCGGCCGCCAACCACCTGGCTAATGCCTACGGTCTGGATGTGATCTCCACTGGCCAGGTAATCGCTACGGCAATGGAATGGTTCGAGCAAGGTCACCTGAACCTGGAGAAGACCGGCGGGCTGGACCTGACCTGGGGCAACGGCGATGCGGTGGTCGAGGCGGTGAAACTGATCGCCCAGCGCAAGGGGATCGGCGACCTGCTGGCGAACGGCGTCAAGCGCGCCGCTGAGGCGCTGGGCCCTGGAGCGGAGTATGCCGCGCTGCACGTCAAGGGCCTGGAAATGGCCGCGGACGAGGTACGCGCCAGTAAGGGTGAGGCGGTGGTCCATGCCACATCGGCGCGCGGCGCCGATCACCTGCGGCCTTACGCCTCGGCGATTGACGCCTTCGGCTACCGCGATGAGGAGCTGGGCATCGTGGGCGAGATCGATTACCTGGAAGACGGCAACAAAGCCTGGATCAAGCCGTTCCAGGAACTTTCGATGGCAACCAATATGCTTGGAGTGTGCCTGTTTGCCTCAATTACCCTGGCGATTAAAGCCTCCACTTGGGCCGAGCTGCTCTCGGACGTGTTGGGTTATGAGGTGACCAAGGATAAGCTGTTGTTGGCGGCGGAGCGGGTGATCAACCTGGAGCGTATGATCAACGTGCGCTTCGGCTTCGACCGCAAAGACGATGTGCTGCCGCGGCGCTTCCTGGAGGAGCCTGCTCCGGATGGGCGCGGCAAGGGCCAGGTGGTGAACCTGCAAAAGGCGCTCGACAGCTACTACACCGCCATGGGCTGGGATCTAACCAGCGGCCTGCCCACACCAGAGAAGCTGGAGAGCCTGGGGCTGGGCTTCCTGATGGAGAAGGCCTGACAAGGCCATCCGTTAATTGACCTCAGATTGCCCGTACGGCTCACTGAGGCCCATGTGACTCTTGCCGGGGCGCAGGGAAATTGCCTGCGCCCCGGTTGAGCTTAGAGCCTTATGGGGATCGATCCTATTCGTAGGTCAGGCTTTGGCGGACGTTCACCCGGGTGGCGTTATGCGCCGGGATGATCGAGGCCAGGA
>CAZDAU010000099.1:0-2689 GCA_964503625.1 uncultured Anaerolinea sp. | reverse complement strand
GCCACCGCCGGGGCAGGGTCGATCACGCGCACATCCGGCCCGGCGATTTGCTCGATTAAAGGGATGACGAAAGGGTAGTGGGTGCATCCCAGCACCACCGTGTCGATCCCCGCGGCCAGCATGGGGCGCAGGGCATCTTCCAGGATCTTGCGGGTTGCGCCGGTTTCAATGTTCCCGGCTTCGATCTGAGCAACCAACCCGGGGCAGGTGTGCTGGTGGAGCTGCACCCCATTGGCGAAGCGCTCCACCACCGAGGCGTACAGCGCTCCCTGGAACGTGGCCGGGGTGGCCAGCACGCCCACCGCGCCGCTACGGGTCTGTTCGGCGGCGGGCTTGACCGCCGGTTCCATGCCGACAAAAGGGATCTCGGGGAAGGCGGCCCGCAGATCGTGCAAGGCAGCCGCCGAAGCGGTGTTGCAGGCCACGACAATCATTTGCGCCCCCTGCGCCAACAGGTAGCGGGTGATGGCCTGGGAGAAGGCGCGCACCTGCTCCAGCGAGCGCGGCCCATAGGGCACATGGGCCTGGTCGGCCAGGTAGAGGTAAGAAACCCCCGGCAGCTCCTGCCACAGGGCGCGCAGCACAGAAAGGCCGCCTACGCCTGAATCAAAAACTCCAATGAGGGGATTTTTCATCCGCAGCGCGCACGAACTGGCGGAAGAGGGTCTGCATCGGCGGGTGCTCCTGCAGCCACTCGGGGTGCCATTGCACCGCCAGGCCAAAGGGATGCTCCGCCAGCTCGAAGGCTTCGATCAGGCCATCGGGTGCGAAAGCCGCCGCTTTCAGCGGAGCGGCCAGGTCGCGGATGCCCTGGTGGTGCAGGCTGTTCACCTGGACGCTGGACTGGCCGAGCAGCTGTCTCAGGCGGCTGCCAGGCTCCACCTGCACGCTGTGGGCCAGGTAATTGCGCGGCCAGTTGGGGTAATACTGGTGTTTGAGCGAGCCTGGGCGCTGGTCCAGGATGTCCTCGTAGAGCGTCCCGCCCAGGGCCACGTTGATCACCTGCAGGCCGCGGCAGATGCCCAGGAAGGGCCGGCCCTGATCCAGGGCGCGCTGAACCAGGTGCACCTCGGTGCGGTCGCGGTCAGGGTCCACCTCGTCCACCAGCGGATGGGGCCGGCTGCCATAGCGCTCGGGAGCCACGTCGCCGCCGCCGGTGAAAACGATGCCGTCCAGCCTGGCCAGCAGCTGATCCAGGGTCTCCTCATCCAGGCCAAGCGGGATCAGGGTGGGGATTGCCCCGGCGCTGCTCACGGCCCGCACGTAGGCCTCGGTGATGGAGTTCAGCGGCAAACCGTACTGGTTCAAATGACGGTAAGTGGTTAATCCGATCAAGGGGGAGGGCATGACAGGTCCTCGCGAAGGGGTGGGTGGGGGGCGGTGATAGAAAAGATGTCCTGGGTGGTTGCTTGAAACCCAGGACACCGGTGTGCAGGGGGGAGTTACGAGAATTTTTGACGCAGGCGGGCGCTCTTGCCGGTGCGCTCACGCAGGAAGTAGAGCTGCGCCCGGCGGACCCTGGCGTGACGCTCGACGACCACCTTTTCGATGCGCGGCGAGCGGGTGAGGAAGGTGCGCTCCACGCCGATGCCATTGCTGGCCACACGGCGCACAGTGAAGTTTTCGTTGTTGCCGCCGCTGCGGGCGCGGATCACCGTCCCGCGAAACTCCTGGATGCGCTCGTTGTTGCCTTCCTTGATGCGCAGGAAGACCTTCACCGTGTCACCGGGGTGGATCTCGGGGATGTTGGGATTATCGGGAGATTCAACCGACTGCAATAGTTCTTGAGTGTTCATTTCATCGATCCTTACTGACGTTTGATCATCGCTTGCAGACAAGATAAAGCGCCTCGGGCGGCGCGGTTTGGGATTATACCACGCCCGCGGCGAAATGAAAAGCAAGATTTCATATTCAGACTCCGAAGTTTTTATGTTACAATAATTAAGATTTAATTCATCTACAATATCGAATTGGTTGGGTTGAGGAGGTATATCAGACCAGAGAGTTCCCAGGATTAACTTGCCCCATGTAAGCTCGACCTTCGGCAAACGTTGCCGGCAGCAAGAATCGGATCCGACCCAATTTTAATCCCCCACAGGAGAAACCCACATGTTGAGTAAGTTTGCCCGGCTTTTCATCACGATAGCAATCACCGCTGCCGCTTTGTCTTTTGCCCCGGCTGTCATGGCAGGCGCGGAATCCTGCGATACTCGGGTCAACAACACTTTCAAGAAACTGCTCGAATGCGTCACGCTGGAAGGCGTTCGCGAGCACCAGGCTGCATTCCAGGCGATCGCCGATGCCAACAACGGCATCCGCACGTCTGGCACACCCGGTTATGACGCCTCGGCCGACTATGCCGCAGAAGTTTTCCGCGATGCGGGCTACATTGTCACGATCCAGGAATTCCAGTTCCAGACCTTCATTTCGCTTTCGCCCGCAATCCTGGAGCGCGTTTCCCCGCCGCCCGCCGGGCCGATTGAGAACAATATAATGTCCTACTCCGGCAGCGGGGACGTGACCGCGGCGGTGACCGCGCTGCCCCCGCCGCCGGCCGACGCGACCCCGGGCTGTGATGCGGCCGATTTCGCCGGCTTTCCCGCCGGGAACATTGCCCTGATCAGCCGCGGCGGTTGCACCTTTGCCCTCAAGGCCACCAACGCCTATAACGCCGGCGCTGCGGGGGTGG
>CAZDAU010000098.1:0-2736 GCA_964503625.1 uncultured Anaerolinea sp. | reverse complement strand
CCAGTAAATTGGACATAATGCACCTTACCGGTCTCAGGCGATAGGGTTGGGCTTGTTAGGGAGCAGGAACCAACGCCAGGCATCTTGATGGCGGATGCGGCAGGCGGTGAAGTCACCTGCTAAGATCATAGCACGGATTTGTTCGGATGGGGCGCCCAGTTTTTGCGGCGCTTGAAGCAAGGAGATCATCTCGGACTGCCAGGGGGTGGAACCGTCCAGGCGATGCAGATCGTCATCGTTCAGGCGGATCCAGAGATAGCCGCCGGGTTTGCGCTGGTGGCCTGAGATCAAGCCCTGGCGGAACCAGAGGGCGATCATACTGGGGTGAACAGCCAGGCGTTTGGCCACTTGGGCAGCTTTGAGCAGCCCATCGCCGCGCGGGCTGGAATTGGCCGAGCCAAGCGGGCAGGCGGTGGGGATTTTATGTTTGCGGCGGACAGCGCGGACGCGATCGAGGGTCCAGGGTAGACCAGTAGCGGTGGGGAAACCTTCGGCATTGAGCTGTTCGGCAATTTGGTCGTCGGTGAGATGAGAGACGAGTTGGCGCAGGCGATTGGCAACGGCGGTAGCGGGCGGCGTGCCGCGGCGGGGGCGGGGGATGTCCAGGGAAGTCGTGGCGCCGGTGTGCCAGCGGATGAGCAGGCGATAGAAACCGGGGCAAGAGAAAGAGTCGAGGGTCACATCCTGGATCAGGCAGCGCAGCAGGCGTTTGCGTTCAGCAGGAGAAGCGCGTTGCCAGAGATCGGGGAGATCAGCAGCGAGGGCCAGAATGGATTGGCGGTCGGAAGGGGAGATCGGCTGTAACTGGCGAGACTGAGCTTGCAAGGACTCTTTTTCCAAAGCGGTTTGTTGGCGCAAGCAATTCTCCCACTCCTGTTCAAGAGAGGCCGCCACCAAGCGGTTGTCGGGGTCGACGCGTTGGTAGCGGCGGCGGGCGAGTTCGGTGTCGTAGCGAGCGCGTTCGAGACGCTGACGCCGTTGGGTTAGTAAGGATTGGCGGTGGGCCTCAATCTGGTCGAGAGCAGCCAGAGCGGCCTGCAAACGAGCGGGTTGAACCGCCTGGAGAAAAAGCTGCTCCATGGCCCGGTCAATATAGCGACTGGTAAAGGTCTGGCAGCGTTTGTCCGCATACTGCCGGGTGGCGTGGTCGCAGACATAGGCGGTGGCATGGGTGTAGTGAACGTGCATCAGGCGACCGCAGCGACCACAAATGGCAATGCCTTGCAGCAGCGCCAGGCCATCGCGAGGTGCGCCGCGTTTCCAGTGGATGCCCTGGGCGTTTTGCGCCAGGCGCTGTTGGTTGTGCAAGTAGGACTCCCAGGAAATGTAACCAGGAAAAGCTTGTAGCTGCAAAACCGGCCATTCTTCGCACGGCACGGCCTGATGCACCACTTTTTGAGCATCGCCGGGAAGGCGGGCGGCGTGCTGCTTGCCATATGCATAGGCGCCAGCATAAGCGGGGTTTTTGAGAAAGGCATAGATGGCAGAGAAGGCCGGGCGCACCCAACGGACTTCGGCATCCCATGAAGAGCCGGTGCGCCGAGGCAGCAGCAGGCCATCGTCACGTAAGGTGCGCAGGATTTTGTGGGCGCTGCCCAGGCGCTCAAACTCGGCAAAAACATGGTGGATGATGTTCTGCACCTGCTGATCAGGGTGCAGGGCAATGCGATCATCGGCGATGCGCACGAAACCGACCGGCAGCCGGAGGTGTAGATCGCCGCGTTTGGCCTTGTTGAACTTGGCGGCGCCGAGTTGGGAGCGCATCGAATACCACTGCGCCTCGGCAAAGGTGCCCTTCAGGCCAAGCAGCAGCCGGTCATCATACAGGCGCGGGTCGTACACCCCGCCGGTATCGCAGATCAGACTGCCGCGCAGGGAGGCCAAATCGAGCAGGCTGAACCAATCCGTACAGTTGCGCGCCAGGCGTGATACATCCGTCACCAGGATAATGCCAACTTGCCCCAGCCCGACCGCCGCCACCAGGTTTTGGAAGCCGCTGCGATTGGCGGCCGAGATGCCGCTCTTGCCGAGGTCGTCGTCGATCACCTGGATCTGCGCTTCAGCCCAGCCCAGGCTGTGGGCGCGCTGGACCAATTGGTACTGCAAAGCCTGGCTTTCCAGGTTTTCTTCCACCTGGCGCAAGCTGGATTGGCGGATGTAAACGTAAGCCAGCCGCTCCAGGTGTTGAGGGGTGATTTTATTCCCGTTATTCATGGCTTGCTCCTGGATCAGCCGTAAACGGAGCCGTCATCATCTGTTCGATCGCTTGGAGTTGCGGCAAGCGCAGCAGCAGGGCTGCCAACGCCTGGATGAGTTCCGCCTGGCGCTCCGCAGAAAATTGTTCCAGGCGCGGCAGGGTGATGACCGGAATTTCGATCTGGAGTACAATCAAGGGGGTTGTGTTCATGGTCGTTTTCCTTCGTGGCCGGGGCCACTAACGCTTGAACCAGCCTGACCAAGGCCAGATACTCCAATACCCCGGCCCAGAGTTCAGTTTCAGGTGCTTCTTTCGACAACTGCACATCTTCCGGATTGGCAAGCGTTGCCCAAGAGCAGGGCAGCTCGGCCTGGGTATGGTCTGGCAGTTCGATCAGGTAACACGGTTCTGTATAGGCCGGGTTGCCTGCCCGCCGCAGAACCTTTACAATTTGATTGTACAGCGGATGATGGGGGTGTGTCACGCAGATCATTCCGATACTTTGTGACTCATTGGGTGTGTTTTGTTCAGGGTACTCC
>CAZDAU010000097.1:0-3459 GCA_964503625.1 uncultured Anaerolinea sp. | reverse complement strand
CCGGCTGGACCCTGGAAGAAGCCCGCGGCCGGGCGCTGGCGGAGGTCCTGCGCCTAGTCGATGAGCACACCCGCGAACCCACCCCCGACCCTGTGGCGCGCTGCCTGCAGGAAGGCCGGATGATCTCCGTAGCGGGCCACTCCGTGCTGATCAGCCGCAGCGGCAAGGAGTTCGACATTGCCGACACCGCCGCGCCGATCCGCGCCGCCAACGGGCAGATCCACGGCGCGGTCCTGGTGTTTCACGACGTGACCGAGGCGCGCCGGTTGGAGCGCCAGATGGCGCACAACGCGGCCCATGACACGCTCACCGGCCTGGTCAACCGGCGCGAATTTGAAGTGCGCGTCGAGCGCGCCCTGCTCAGCGCCAGGGAACGCGACACCAACCACGTGCTGTGCTACATGGACCTGGACCAGTTCAAGATCATCAACGACACCGCCGGCCACGCGGCCGGCGATCAGGTGCTCAAGCAGGTGGCCAACCTGCTCAGCGGCCTGTTCCGCCAGCGGGATACCCTGGCCCGCCTGGGCGGCGATGAGTTCGGCCTGCTGCTGGAAAACTGCCCCCTGGAGCGCGGCGTGGCCATCGCCAGCGATATTGTGACCCACCTCCAGCGCATGCCCTTCGAATGGCAGGGGCGGATCTACCAGATTGGGGTGAGCATTGGCATCGCGCCAATCAACCGCCAAACCGAGAGCCTGGCCCAGGCCCTCAGCCAGGCGGATGTGGCCTGCTACACCGCCAAGGACCTGGGGCGCGGGCGGGTGCATGTTTACCAGTGGCAGGGAAATGAATCGGCCCGGCTGCACAGCGAAATCCTGCGGGCGGCGCAGCTCCACGAGGCCCTGAAACGGGAACAGTTCCAGCTCCACTGCCAGCCGATCCTTTCCATGCAGGCGGCGGAGACGGCGGGGCGCTACGAGCTGCTCCTGCGCCTGCAGGATGAAGGCGGGCAGCTCTTGCTGCCCGCGGCTTTCATCCCCTCCGCCAGGCGCTATGGCATGATGAGCACCATCGATCGCTGGGTGATCCAGACCGCGCTCCGCCGCTTTGCGGTCCATTTCAGCGGCGCGCCCGGGCCGTACATCCACATCAACCTCTCAAGCAGCTCACTGAGCGATGATTCGTCGCTCGATTTTATCTATACGCAGTTTCATGATTACAATGTGCCCCCCGAACGGGTCTGCTTTGAAATCACCGAGACGGCAGCCATCCAAAACCTCAATCAGGCCCGGCGCTTTGCCAACGAAATCTACCGCATGGGCGGGCGGATCGCCCTGGACGATTTTGGCAGCAGTTTTTCATCCTTCCGCTATTTGAACGACCTGCCGGTGAGTTTTATCAAGATCGAGGGCAGCTTTGTCCACAGCATGCTGGAGAGCGCCGGCGACCGGGTGATGGTGGCGGCCATCAACCAGGTGGGCCACACCCTGGGCATCCAGACCATCGCCAAGCATGTCTCCAACCCGGCCATCCTCGAAGCCCTGGGCGAGATCGGAGTGGACTACGCCCAGGGCTACGGCGTGGGCCTGCCAATCCCGCTGGCCCAGGCCTGGGGAGATCAGAAATGAGATCGTCCGTGGAGGCAAGATGATCCAATCCAAGCCAAAAAACTTCCTCATCGGCCTGTGCCGCGGGGCAATCCTGTTTTGCGCCGCGGCCGCGCTGCTGGGACAGAATGTCAGCCCTGCTCCGGCGCAAGACGAGCAGCCCGCCCCCAGCCCCGCTCCGGCGCAGGCCGAGCAGCCCACCCCCAGCCCTGCTCCGGCGCCAGATGCCCCCCAGCCCCAGGGCGGCGACGCAGACAACCAGATCTACCTGCCGTTGATTCTGAAAACCTGGCCGCCGCGGCTGAAAGATCAGGTGACCAGGATGCCTGTCACCCTGCCCCAGCCGCTGGGAAACCTGCAAAGCAGCTGGTGCACCTGGAGCTGGTGCAGCATCACCCCCCGGCTGTACCACGAACCCCTGGCAGACGGGCGCACCCTGGTGGGCTGGACCGATGCCAGCGGCGACGGCCACCTGAGCTGGTTGGGGCTGCATGGCGCCCTGGAGCAGACCATCCACTTCCCAGCGCTCTCGATACGCGGCCTGGTCGCCCACGACGACCTGCGCTTTGCCGTGCTGCTCTGGGATGCAGCCGCCAAGATCATGTGGCTCTCCCGCCGCAACGCCGATGGCAGCCCGGTGTGGACGACCAACATCGATGGCGACCTGACCAGCTTCAACCCGGGAATTGGCGACAGCCGCCTGACCTATGGCGGCGGCCGCTACGGGGCCTACTTTGCGGTCCACGGCGATACCGGCTGGCCGGCGGGGCACGAGGGCGACCAGCTCACCTACGTGGATAGCAGCGGCGCGATCCAGAGCGGCGGCTGGGAATGGGGCTGCTCCCATTCCATGGCCGAGCTGATCAGTTACCACCCCACCCTGGCCAGCTTTGCCCCGGCCTGCTCCAGCGATTGCTACGCCAGCAAGGGCATCCTGCTCAACGACAACCAGGTGGTGTACGCCAGCGACGGAAATTGCGGCGGCCTGGTATCTGCCCAGCTGGGGCAGATGGCGCTGGCTCCAAACACCTGGAAGCTCGTCTTCAACGCACTCGACCGGCCCGGTTTCCCCGCCCGCGGCATCGGCTTTGCCACCATCCAGGGATCGTTCCAGAGCAGCGCGGTCTGGCTGACCAACACCAGCGGCGAATTTGAGCGCGACCCCGTGCTGGCGCGCCTGGGCGCCAGCCTGAGCACAGACCGCTACCTGGTGGGCTGGCGCACCACCGACAATGGTTACTTCTGGTTGGGGGTGATCAATGGAGCGGGCAGTTTCATCGCCGGGCCGGAAGAAATCAGCTCCGTTGGGGCCGGCTGGGGCAACCGGGATGACTCGTTCCGCACCCGCCCCGATGGCGATGTCTCCTGGGTGCAGGGCGTCCCCGGCACGGCGCAGCTTTACCTCTACCGGTTCAACGCGGCGGATTACCTGCCCTGAGCTCCGTTAGAGAAAAAACCCTGGGGGGATTCCAAAAACCCCTGCACCCTGCCCACCAGCGAAAGGAACTGCTGCGGGTGCAATGGGCCGGCGGCGCTCTGCAGGGCAGACGAAAGCGCCTGGACATCCAGCGGATTTTGGGCCAGCTGCAGGAGCTGAGCCGGGGCAAGCCCAACCGGCGCGCCCGGGGATTGCATCTGCGCCTGCGCCCATTGGGCAAGCTGCTGCGGGTCCAGGGCCGGGGCCTGCCCGGCGCGTACATCGGTGCGCACTTTCATCCATACCTCCAAGGTCATCTTTCGGTTCAGGATCATTCTACCCCCAGAGCCGCCCATTGCGAATACGTCTTTTGTAGGGTTTTCTGGGGCGTTTACCCGCCGGCGGCGGCCACTGCCGCCCGGGGAGCGATTTGCCCAGCGCGACCGGCAGCCTTTTTTGTTATACTTCAGGGTGATGGACCACCTGCTTTAC
>CAZDAU010000096.1:0-3816 GCA_964503625.1 uncultured Anaerolinea sp. | reverse complement strand
ATCGGTTGAAGATCACCGACCTGAGCTGGCAATACTTCTGTCACAGTCTGCGCAGTGAAACCCACGACCCGGCGCGCATCGCCGCCGAGCTGACACAGACGCTGCGCGAGCGCAAAGTATATCTGCGCATTGGGCTGGCGCGGGGATGGAAGAAATTCCCCGGCCGCTGCTATTTACAGTTGAATGGGGTCTACACCTTCCCCGATTATCTGGAAAGCAGGACTTTTGCGGATTTCGCGCCACAGAGAAAGAAATGAACTCATCTTATCTGTATCTGAACGGTCTGAGATTTCACTATCTGCGCCAGGAGGCGGCCGGTTCTGGCCGGGCGATCGTGATGCACCACGGCCTGGCCTCCAACGCCCGCATCTGGGAAATGGTCGCCCCCCACCTGGCTGCCCGCGGCCACCCGGTGTACGCCCTGGATGCCCGCGGCCATGGGTTGAGCGACAAACCCGAGGACGGCTACGATATCCAGACCATCACCGCCGACCTGGCAGCGTTCATCCAGGCCTGCGGGCTGGAGCGCCCCCTCCTCGTGGGGCATTCCTGGGGCGGGAGCATTGCCCTGAACTATGCCGCTCGCTTTGCCCTCGGCCCGCTTGCGCCGGCCGGGATCGCTCTGGTCGATGGCGGCATTTCCCAGCTCGATGACGCCGGGGCCGCCTGGGAGGAAATGCAGCAGCGATTGACTCCGCCGCGGCTGGCAGGGATGCCGCTCAGCGAGTTTCAACCCCGCCTGGAGGCCTGGTTCTCCGAATGGGGCGGCTCAGAGCAGGCGATTTCCATCACCCTGGGCAACTTCGAGATCACAGAAGAAGAGCGCATCTACCCGCGGCTGGACTTCGAGCGCCACATGCGCATCGTCCGTTCGATCTGGGACTTCAAGACCTATGATTACTTCGCCCGGGTGCGCTGTCCCACCCTGATGGTCCCTGTGCGGCCGAAACAACCGCTCAACCCAGCCGACCAGGCTTACCTGCAGGCAAAAGAGCGCGGCGTAAGGCGCGCCCAGGAGACCATCAAAGAGCTTCAGGTTGCCTGGATGGAAGACGCCATCCACGACGTGCCCCTGCAGAGGCCTGCAGAGCTGGCAGGCTTGATCCTCAACTTCGCCGCCTCGCTCGGCCAGCAATGACCGTTGATGACGGCTCTTTCACGCTGCGGCGGGCGCGGCAAGAAGACGAAACCGACATTCGGCGCCTGATCCGCCAGGTGGGCATCAACCCCCTGGGGCTGCACTGGGAGCGTTTTCTGCTGGCCGTGGATGCGCAGGGAGCGATGATTGGATGCGGGCAGATCAAAATCCACAGCGACGGCTCGCGCGAGCTGGCCTCAATCGCCGTGGCCGAGGCGTGGCGCAGGCGCGGCGTCGCCGGAGCGATCATTCGCCGCCTGATGGCATCTGAGGATGGGCGGCTGTATCTGACCTGCCGGTCTGAGCTGGGGCCTTTTTACCAGCGCTTTGGTTTTCGGGAGGCAGCCCGAAACGAGCTTTCGCCATACTTTCGGCGGCTGAGCAAACTGGCGGGGTGGTTAGGCGCCTTGCACCTGATGCCCCAGGAAGGGCTGCTGATCATGCGCTGGGACCCCTGAACGCCCAAGCGATTGAAAGCCCAACCTGATCTTGTCCAGCGGATCGCCCCGCCGCTCATAGCATAAGCGGCGGGCGCACAGGAGCGCCGGGCTTGGGCGGGATCTGGCTCATGGCGTATTCCGCCAGGGCAGTGATCGTCAGACTGGGGTTGACCCCCGGGTTGGCCGGCATAATGGAGCCATCCACCACGTACAGGCCGGGGTAATTGTGCACCTGGCAATCCAGGCCAATCACCCCTTCCTGGTCATTCCGCCCCATCGGGCAACCGCCCAGGATGTGGGCCGTCATGGGGATATTCAACACGGCCTCGTTGATCGAGCCGGCCGGGATGCCGCCGGTCTTTTGGGCAAAGCGCCGCGTGATTTCATGCCCAATCTCCAGCTTGGCCGGGATGCCATGCCCCTGGCTGGTATCTGAGACCAGGTTCTGGCTAAACGCCGTCCACAGGCTGCGGCCCAGCTTCATGTGAAAGTGATTGTCCTCGGTCTGCATCACCAGCAGGATGGTGGTCCGCTGCGCCCAACCAGGCATGATGTGGGTTTTGAAAAAATCCACCGGGTGCGAGAACATCCTGGAAAGGGTGACCAGCAGCCGCTTGGGCCCGCTGCCGTCCATCTCCAGCAGCGGGGCGGTCAGAAAGCGCATCAGCGAAGAGCCAGCCGGGTAACGCACCGGCTCGACGGTGGTGATCGGGTCAGCATAGAAGAAAGAGGTGATCGCAATCCCTTCCGAGTAGTTCACCTTGTTATCCCGGGCGCTGGAGCCCAGCAGCGCCTCGTTGTTGGTGCGCACCATGCTGCCCAGCTTTTGGGAGAGGCGCGGCAGGGAGCGGGTGATTTCGCGGCAGCGGAAGAGCAGGCGCTGGGTGCCCAGCGAGCCAGCCGAGACCACCACATTGCGCGCCCTGACCTTCTTCAGCGGTTTATACAGCCAGGCCGTGGTGCTTCGATAAATGACCTCGTAACGCGCCCCATCCGGCTGGCCATCGGGCAGCGGGCGGATGTCCTTGACATCACACTCGGGCCAGATCTGTGCGCCCCACTTCTCGGCGAAGTACAGGTAGTTCTTTGTCAGAGTGTTCTTGGCATTGTAGCGGCAGCCCACCATGCACGCTCCGCAGTGGGTGCAGCCGCGCCGGGGCGGGCCTTCGCCGCCAAAATAGGGATCGGGCACTTCTTCGCCCTCCCTGCCCGGCTCGCCAAAGAACGTGCCGACCGTGGTTGGGCGAAAGGTGAACTCAGTCTTCAATTCGCGGGAGATCTCGCGCAGCACCCGGTCAGCGGGCCACTGGCAGGGATTGGTCGTCACTCCCAACATGCGCTGGGCGGTCTCATAGTGCGGCGTCAGCACGGTCTTCCAATCCGCCAGATCCTTCCAAGACGGGTTCGCGAACAATTCGTCGCTGGGCTGCATCAGCACATTGGCGTAACCCAGGCTGCCCCCGCCCACGCCGGAGCCATGGAGCACCAAAACGTCCTTGAACAGGCTGATCTGCAAAATGCCAAAGCAGCGCAGCGCTGGCGCCCACAGGTAGCGAAAAACGTTCCAGGAGGTTTTGGCAAAATCTTCGTCGTTGAAGCGCTTGCCCCGCTCCATGACCAACACCGAGTAGCCCTTTTCTGCCAGGCGCATGGCCGAGACGCTGCCCCCAAAACCGGAGCCGATGATGACATAATCAAATACCACAGAATCGTTTTTGTGCCCCATGGGTTCACCTCGTTAGTCCATCAGTTCCATTGTTCGCAAACACCGACTGAGAACGGCAATTGATCGATTTCAGCAAACGCACTCACAACCGACTCGGTAAAAAGCAGTCCTTTTGATTATACCGGATATTGACGCGGTGCGTAATATCGAATATACTTGCAGATAACTGGTCAGACCACTTACCACTGGTCGACGGCCAAAGCCGCCGCGACGAATCTTGTAGTAACGACTTCAGTCGTTCGCGACGAACTTCGTAGTAACGACTTCAGTCGTTCGCGACAAACTTCGTAGTAACGACTTCAGTCGTTCGGAAAGCAGCGGCTAAAGCCGCCACTACGAATCGTGTAGTAACGACTTCAGTCGTTCGGAAAGCAGCGGCTAAAGCCGCCACTACGACTCTTGTAGTAACGACTTTAGTCGTTTGGAAAACAGCGGCTAAAGCCGCTACTACGAATCTTGTAGTAACGACTTCAGTCGTTCGCGACGAACTTCGTAGTAACGACTTCAGTCGT
>CAZDAU010000095.1:0-3867 GCA_964503625.1 uncultured Anaerolinea sp. | reverse complement strand
TTCAAACTTCACTCTGTTCCTTCCGCTAACATGTGGAAATTGTCAGGTGGCTAGTTGGATTATCAACTACATGATTAAGCCAGCTTAACTAATAAGCTGGCTTAGTCATGTCTACAGAACCTTTTCCCGATGTCCTCCGCCAGTGGGCGGAGGTCTTTATGCACCGATTCATGCGCGACGCTCGCGAGTTCACCCGCCGGTCGGGCCTGTCGATGTCTCAGTTGAACGCCATGTTCCATATTCACCATTGTGGCACATGCGGCGTCCGGGAGATCGGCATCGTGTTGCAGGACACTTTCCTTTTCAGCACAACCGTCATGGAAAATATTCGCTTTGGACGCCCGGATGCCAGCGATGAAGAGGTAGTGGCCGCAGCGAAGCTCGCTCATGCAGACACTTTTATTGAGCGCCTGCCAGATGGCTACCAAACTGTGTTGGGTGAACGGGGAAGCGGACTGAGCCAGGGTCAGCGGCAGCTCCTGGCCATTGCCCGCGCTGCGTTGGCCGATCCGCGCATCCTGATTCTGGACGAAGCTACCTCGAGTGTTGACACGCGCACCGAACGCCTGATACAGAATGCGCTGGAAAGGCTGCTCTCTGGCCGGACCAGCTTTGTGATTGCCCATCGCCTGAGCACGATCCGCAATGCGAGTATGGTCCTGGTCCTGGACCAGGGTCGCATCGTTGAACGTGGGACGCATCAGGAGCTATTGGCGCGCAAAGGTTTTTACTATGATCTGTATATGAGCCAGTTTCGTCGCGAGGAGCAGCTGGGTATTGCGGATGGTGATGACCGCCGGTCCAGGCCGGCCCCGAGCGCGGCCCAACCCGCGCCCAGTTAATCTTGAAGAGGGGCTTCTGGAGTTCCGCCTGTTTTTTGCAGCCGGCGTAAAAAGGCGGGAGTGTTCAATCCCCGTTCCAGCAGATAAGTCATGTAATGCTGGATCACAATCTCCAGCTCATGGTTGAGGGCCGGGGTCAGCCGGGCGCGCTCGGCTTCAAGAAAATTGCTGCGCTGAAAATGGCGCAGATACTTAAGTGCATTCATGGAAATGGGTTGAGCGCCCTGGCTTTGCGATCCGCAGCGCGGGCACAGCGCTCCACCTAGAAATGCAGAGAAATACTGATCTTCAGGCCGGATCTCTGCGCCACAGCTCACACATTGGAACAATTGAGGTCGAAATCCCACCAGCTCCAGCAAGCGAATTTCGTAGTAGCGCACAACCAGATCGCGATCATGGCCCTGGCACAAGCGGGAGAGAGTTTCGATGAGCAGGCGGTACAAAGCCCGGTTTTCGCCCTCTTCGTATGTGAAACGGTCCAGCAGCTCGACCACGTAAGAAGCATACGTCGCGCCCGCCAGGTCTTCGCGCAGGGGCAGGTAAGCTTCGATTGTCTCCGCCTGGGTGATCAAGGGAAGGTCTCGCCCGCGCGCCAGGAGCAGGCTGACACGAGTGAATGGCTCCAAATGACCCGCCTTGCGAGAGCGCAGTTTGCGCACACCTTTGGCCAATACCCGCAATTTCCCCATCTCCAAGGTGAAAAGCCCCAATAAGCGATCTGCTTCCCCCCAGTCATTGTGTCGCAGCACTACCGCTTCCAGGCGAAAGGATCGCAGCCGATGGTTGGCCGATTCTGGTAAAGTCATGGCAGGATTATATCAAATCGGATAAAAAGCCAGTTGATCACATGCCAGGCGCGGCCGGGCAATTGCCTGCCCGAATCACGTTGACGCCAGGCCTCCCTTCTGGTAAAATCAGGCCCGCCTGGGACGTGGTACCCTTCGTCCCAGGTGATGCTGTCTGATCAGAATCTTTTGCAGCGCAAAATCCAACTTGAGAAAGGGCTTGATGAAATGAAGGTGCTTTTAGTAAAGGACGTTTACAAATTAGGGCGCGCCGGCGACGTCAAGAAAGTGGCCGATGGGTATGGTCGCAACTTCCTCCTGCCGCAGGGGCTGGCCGTCCTGGCGACCCCAGGTGCTTTGGCTCAAGCTGAGCACATCCGTAACCAGGCCAACACCAAGCGGGCGGTTTTGAACAATGAGCTCGGCGGTGTGGCAGAAATTCTGTCCAAGCTGACCCTGGCTTTTCCAGCCAAGGCAGGCGAGACCGGAAAGCTGTATGGCTCAATCACCCCCACGATGATTGCCGAGGCGATCAAAAAACAGTCCGGCGTTGAGATTCAACGCCGTCAGATGGACTTTGAGCCGATCCGCTCGCTTGGCACGTACAAAGTGCATATTCGCTTAACCGTTGACCTGATCCCGGAAGTCACGGTCATTGTGCATCGCGAAGGCGAGACCATTGAGATGCTTCGGAAAGCACAGGAAGAAGAAGCTGTCGTTGAAGATGAGCTGGAAGAAGCCATAGCCGAAGCAGAGACCGCAGCGTAGGATTCGTCTAACTCGATGTGATGCCGGCCTGGTCGCAATCGAGGCAAAGCAGAAAGGAGCCTGATCATGAATGGCTCATTCAACAGCCTCGATGGTAATCAGGCCGGTTGTCTGTTTCAGCCATGAGCACAAGGGTTGGCCAGGAGCTTCGCCAGGCTCGGGAAGCTCGCTCACTCTCGATTGAGCAGGTCGCTGCCGCCACGCGCATCCGCCCACATTACATCCGGGCATTAGAATCGGGGGATTTCAGTGCATTGCCATCTGTGGCCCAGGCACGCGGCTTTTTGCGCGCCTATGCCGGTTATCTTGGGTTGGATGCAGATTCTCTGCTGACTTTGTTGGAAGACAAGACAGCCGTGCTCGGCCCAGCTTTGCCCGAAACACCCACCCCAGAGAAGCCCGAGGCTGGGCTTCCTGAGGAGGCCGCAGCGCTCTTTGTTGAAGTGGGAAGCCGGTTGCAGCGCCAGCGAGAGCTCCTGGGCCTATCCCTGGATGATGTGGAGCGCCACACGCACGTAAAGCGACATTATCTCGTCGCCCTGGAAGCCGGTGATCTGGAAGGTTTGCCATCCCCCGTGCAAGGCCGCGGGATGCTCAATAACTACGCCACGTTTTTGGGGCTGGATCCAGATCCGCTGTTGTTGAGCTTTGCAGAGGGTCTTCAGTTGCGCCTGGCCGCTCGCCAGGCCCTTCAGGCTGCGCCCCGTCCAACGGTTGAGCGTCGCCAAATCGTTCTGCCGCCACGGTTGAGGCGTTTTATCTCGGGCGATTTCTTGATCGGCGGCGGCCTGGCTTTTTTCTTAACGGTGTTTATGATCTGGGGCGCTATACGCGTCTTTGCAACAGTAACCCGGAACGATATTACGCCAACCGCCCCCTCGATTGCAGAAGTTCTGCTGGCTACAGCCACGCCAACTGCAACGGAGACGCCCCTGCCAGTGACCCCGACTGCCCCGTTGCCGCCGCAGAGCTTGCCTACCCAGGTCCTGGCAACTGATGCGGTGACAGGGGCGCTCCTATCGCCGCAGCCGGTCAGCGGCGTTCAGCTTTACGTGAATGTGCGCCAGCGCGCCTGGATGCGTGTGCTGGTGGATGGCGCAGTTGAATTTGAAGGCCGGGTCATCCCAGGGAGCGCATATCCATTTGCCGGAGAATCCAGTGTGGAAATCAAAACCAGCAATGGGGCTGGGCTGCAATTGCAATATAATGGTGTGGACCTGGGCTTGATGGGAAACTTTGGTCAGGTGGTCAGCCGTATCTTCAGCCTGCAGGGTGAAGTGACCCCAACACCCACCATCACAACCACTCCCACGGCTACTCTCCCTGTCACGCCGACCCCTCTTTCCACAGCCACCGTGCCTGCTCAGGTCACTGCTCCGGCGTTGCCATAACCACATTGAAGGTTGATTTAGAGGTACTCCTAGCGACCTGACACTTTAACAACAGAACAGTTGATCGGCACGAGATCTCCA
>CAZDAU010000094.1:0-3892 GCA_964503625.1 uncultured Anaerolinea sp. | reverse complement strand
GGAGGAGTAAGTTGGCAAATATCAAGTCACAAATCAAGCGCAACAAGCAGAACGAGAAGCGCCGCCTGCGCAACCGGGTTTACGTCGGCCGCGCCCGCACGTTCGTCAAGAAGGCCCGCCTGGCCATCGATGGCCAGGACGCCGAAAACGCCGCCGAGGCAACTCGGATGGCGGTCAGCGCCCTGGACAAGGCGGCCGAAAAAGGCACCATCCACAAAAACAACGCCGCCCGGCGCAAGAGCCGCCTGATGAAGCGCCTGGCCGCAATGCAAAACAAGACCCCCTGAGTCCTGTTTTACCCCGCCACGCACGCCTGCGGGAGCCGTCGGTTGCTCCCGCTTTTTCTTGTTAAGAGAACATTCAACTCCTGGACCGGGGTTAAACCATCCAGGCTGCCTGGACAGGCAAATTTTCACAAGGGGCGCGCAGCAAAATGCGCTTATAATTTGCCAGGCACGGAGTTCCAGATTTTACAACTTGCTCCCTTTAACCGATCGGCAAATCAGGTATAATTTTCATCTTCATCCAAATCTGTAACCGAGCTGCCACCCATGAATGACGCTGAGCTGAAAGCCGTTGAAACCCTGATTCGAAGCTACTGCGCCGAAGCCGGCTTGCCGGACCCCGGCGCCCTGCAATGGCTACCCATACCATTCGCCGGAGAATGGGGCATCTCGACGTCTTTCTTCCAGCTAGCCGCCCAAGAGGCGCGCAGCCAGGCAGGGACCGGCGGCCCGCGCCCGCCTGTGCCGCAGCGGGCGCAGGAGATCGCCGCCGCTGTGGCGGCGAGGGCGGCTGCGCTGCCCGGTTTTTCCCACGTTGAAGCGGTCAAGGGCTATCTCAACCTGTATTATCCCACCGGCGAATACGCCCAGAGGGTGGTTGAAACCATCCTGAGCCAGGGGGCAGATTACGGCCGAGGCCAGCCGAAAAGCGAGCGGGTGATGGTGGAGTATGCCCAGCCCAACACCCATCACTCCTTTCACATGGGCCATTTCCGCAACGCTCTGCTGGGCGAAGTGCTGGCGCGCCTGGTGGAATTCGCCGGCTTTGAAACCATCCGCGCCACCTATCCCGGCGACCTGGGCCTGGGGGTGATCACGGTGCTGTGGATTTACCAGAAGTTTTATCGCGGTCAGGAGCCGCAGGGCATCCACGAGCGCGGCCAGTGGCTGGCAAAGCTCTACAGCGAGGCAACCAGCCTGCTGGAGCCCAAACCGGACGAGACCCCGGAACAAACCGCCCAGCGCGAGGCCTACGAAGCCGAGCGCCGCGAGATCTACCGCCGCTGGGACGCCGGCGACCCGGAGATCCGCCAGCTTTGGCTGGAGACGCGGGAGTGGAGCCTGGCAGAGCTGCGGGACATCTTCCGCATGCTGGATATCCACATGGATGTGTGGTTCTTCGAGAGCGAGGTGGACGAGCCTTCCAAGCAAATCGTGGAAGAGCTGGTGCGCCTGGGCATCGCCGACGACGAGCGGCCGGACGGTCCAGTGATCGTTAAAATCGACGAAAAGCTGGGGCTGAAGAAAGAAAAATACCGCACCAACGTGATCCTGCGCAGCGACGGCACCACCCTGTACCTGACCAAGGACCTGGCGCTGGCCAAAGAGAAGTTTGAGAAGTACCACGTCGATCGCTCGATCTATGTCATCGACGTCCGCCAGAGCCTGCACATGCAGCAGACCTTCAAAATCCTGGAGCTGTGGGGTTTTAAGCAGGCAGAGAAATGCTACCACCTGGGTTACGGCTTCGTCAGCCTGCCGGAGGGGGCCATGTCGGCGCGGCGCGGGCGATTGGCGCTGTTCAAAGACGTGGCCGATGAAGCGCTGCGGCGGGTGCTGGCCGAGATTGAGCAGAAGAACCCCGACCTGCCGGAAAGCGAGCGCCAGGTTGTTGCCAGCCAGGTGGGGTTGGGCGCCCTGGCCTATGCCATGCTCTCGGTGGACAACAACAAAGATATTGTCTTCGACCTGGAGGACGCCCTGAATTTTGACGGCAACACCGGGCCGTACATCCAGAACGCTCACGTGCGCGCCAGCAGCATCCTGCGCAAGGCCGGCGGCCTGCCGGCTGCGGCCCGCTTCGATTACAACCTGGGCCGCCACGAAATTAACTTGATTGAATTAATTGCGCGCTTTCCCAAGGCGGCCGAGCAGGCGGCGAATGAATACCGCCCGCTGGTCATGGCCAGTTACGCCTATGATCTGGCCAACACCTTCCACAGTTTTTACCATGCCGTGCCGGTGATCCAGGCAGAAAGCGAAGCCATTCGAGACGCCCGGCTGCGCCTGGTGGCTGCCACCCGGCAGACCCTGGCCAATGCCCTGCGCCTGCTGGATATTGCCGCACCGGATGTCATGTAAGGATCCATCATCAAAATCAATAAGGAGATCAACCGAACCCATGTCCCCCATCCGCACACTCATCATGGGCGCCGCAGGGCGCGACTTTCACAACTTTAACGTCGCATTCCGAGACAACTCGGAGTACCAGGTGGTGGCGTTCACTGCCACGCAGATCCCCGATATCGAGGGGCGCACCTATCCCAACCAATTGGCCGGCTTGCAGTACCCCGGCGGCATCCCAATTTACGCTGAAAGCGACCTGGTGGATCTGATCAAGAAATTAGAAGTGGACCAGGTCGTTTTTGCTTACAGCGACGTGCCCCACGAGTATGTGATGCACAAGGCTTCGCAGGTGCTTGCTGCCGGGGCGGACTTCCGCATCATGGGCGCCAGGGCCACCCAGATCAAGTCCAAAAAGCCGGTGGTTTCGGTCTGCGCGGTGCGCACCGGCTCAGGCAAGAGCCAGACCACCCGGCGAGTCTCGAAGATCCTGCGCGGCATGGGGTTTAAAGTGGCGGCCATTCGCCATCCCATGCCCTATGGCGACCTGGTCAAGCAAGCGGTGCAGCGCTACGCCAATTACGCGGACCTGGATGCCCACGAATGCACCATTGAGGAGCGCGAAGAGTATGAGCCGCACCTGGACAACGGCGTGATTGTGTACGCCGGTGTGGATTACGGCCGCATCTTGCGCCAGGCCGAAGAAGAAGTGGACATCATTCTGTGGGATGGCGGCAACAACGACTTCCCCTTCTATGCTTCTGACCTGCAGATCGTGGTGGCAGACCCTCACCGGCCAGGCCACGAGATCACGTATCACCCCGGCGAGACCAATGTCCGCTCCGCCGACGTGTTCGTGATCAACAAGGTGGACACCGCCAACCCAGAGAGCGTGATCCAGGTGCGCCAGAACCTGCGCGCTGCCAACCCAACGGCAACCATTATCGAGGCTGCCTCGCCGCTGTTTGTCGACAACCCGGCCGAGATCCAGGGCAAACGAGTGTTGGCGATTGAGGACGGCCCGACCCTGACTCACGGCGAGATGGCCTATGGCGCAGCCTGGGTGGCTGCTCAGCGCTTCGGGGCGGCCGAGATCATCGATCCGCGGCCTTACGCGGTGGGCTCAATCAAAGCCACATACGAAAAATATCCCACCACCGGCAATGTGCTGCCGGCGATGGGCTATGGCGATAAGCAAATCCGCGAGCTGGAGAAGACGATCAACGCCGTGGATTGCGATTTGGTGCTGATCGGCACGCCCATCGATCTGACCCGGGTGTTGAAGATTAAAAAGCCTTCCCAGCGCGTGCGCTACGAGTTGCAGGAGATTGGCCAGCCAACGCTGGAGGATTTGCTCAAGGCGAAATTCGGCCATTAAGCCTGCTTGTGGGGCAGAAAATCAACCGGCTGAAGCCGTACTGCAGGTGTCGGCTCAGGCACGGCTGAAGCCGTACTGCAGGTGTCCGCTCAGGCACGGCTGAAGCCGTCACTGCGGGTGTCCCCGAATGCACGGCTGAAGCCGTCACTACGGGTGTCCCCGAATG
>CAZDAU010000093.1:0-3933 GCA_964503625.1 uncultured Anaerolinea sp. | reverse complement strand
CGGGCCTGAACGCGTTTGAGCCGCGCGTCCCCTATCAGGAGTCGATCACCAAACCTGGACAGGCCATGTACCGTCACAAGAAACAGACCGGCGGCGCCGGTCAGTTCGGCGAAGTGTGGATGCGAATCGAGCCCCTGGAAGATGAAGAATACGCCTTCAGTTGGGATGTGTTCGGCGGCGCGGTCTCATCCAGTTACCAGCCGGCGATCGAAAAAGGGATCAAGAGCGTGATGAAAGAAGGCGCAATTGCCGGTTTCCCGCTCAGCAAAGTCAAAGTCTCGGTCTATGACGGCAAGGAGCACCCGGTCGATTCCAAGCCGGTGGCCTTTGAAATCGCCGCCCGTGAGTGCTTCAAGCTGGCGGTGAAAGATGCCTCCCCCATGTTGCTGGAGCCGATCATGAATGTGCGCATCGTGGTGCCCGAGGCCAACATGGGCGATATCCTCGGCGACCTGAACACCCGCCGGGCGCGCGTCCAGGGCATGGACACCGAGAAAGGCCGCTCGGTCATCACCGCCCAGGTGCCCCTGGCCGAGATGCTGCGTTACACCACCGACCTGCGCTCGATGACCGGCGGCCGCGGCGTCTTTACCATGGAGCCTTCCCACTACGAAGTCGTCCCGACGCACATCGCCAACGAGATCATCGCCCAGCGGCAGAAGGAGCTGGCAGCGCAGAAGGAAGAGTGATCCAAAAAGGCCGGTTTGGCGCTCCAAACCGGCCTCATGGCAAAAACAGAGCGGACTTTCAGCGACCGCAACGGTCGCTGGATTTAGGCTGCGCTTGCTCCGGGCGCGGGCACTGCGCCAAGCTCTTCTTCCACCAGTCGGTGGGCTACCGCCTTATTCTGCTCGGTTGACGTGGGTCATTATCCTTTCGTGAATCGCGAACAATTGGGTTGGCCGGACGAACTTCTTAGGGGTTGATCGCCGGGATCAGAATCCCCTCCGGCAGCGGCTCGATTTCGACCGACTGGACCGGCATTTGAAGATGGTGGGGGTAAATGGCTTTGTAGCCCAGCATGCGTCCCAAGGGGGCCAGGATGCCGAACAGGATGCCCTGCACCCACGGGGGCGGACTCATAAACTGGACCACATCTTTGAATTCCTGGGCAATTACTGCCATCTGCAGCGGGTTGGGGACGCCCTTTTTGTCTGTCTTGCCTTCTTGCGCCAGGCCGAACAGGGTAATGGCCATCTGCTCGAAGCGCCGGCCAGGACGGATCTCGACGATCACCCGGGCTTCGGTATCGCCGGCGTTCCACCAATCGTGGACGATGCCGCGCGGCAGGTCGGCGGATTGGCCGGCCTGCAGGACGCCCTTCTTGCCGTCCAGCAGGTAGCCGATCTTGCCTTCCAGAACGGTGAAGCGCTCGTCGACGGTGGGGTGGAGATGGGCGCCCAGCACCGCGCCGTTAACCCGGACGCGCAGATCGCAAACGAGCAGCTCGCCGTTGCTCTCCTCGGTGCCAACCCGGATATAGCCGTACTCACCGGTGACCGGATTCTCGAACCTGTCGCCTGCTTTTGCCATTTCGCTGCTCCTCCTCTTCGCAGAATCTTGCCTGATCCGGGGTCCACCCACACGGTGTGAGCGATCATGTCTGTTGATCAGTTAATGGATAAATTGGCTCTAATTACACATCTATTATAGCCGATATATTAGATAATATTTAGTTATTATTGGGTTCGTGGAAGATTCTCATCTTACCCTGCCGCAGTTTTTGGATCCCGCGGCAGGGTTCCAGGGTTTATCCCGGGCGGTTGTTTTGAGCGGCTGTCCGGAGAATTCGCCGGATCCGCTTTTGGCGGGGCTGCCCGGTCGCTGCCTTCGCCCTGGGTTCGCCTGGCCGCGCCTGCGCCGGCCGGGGCTCACTTTGCCGGGCGGGCCAGGCGGAGGCGGATGAACAGCCGCGGCGCGAGATAGGCCACCCACAGGCCGATCAGGGCGTAGCGCAGGTAGCGCAGCAGGTAGGGCGCCAGCGATTCCCCCCGTGGAAAGACAGCACCCAGGCCGATGTAAATGACCAGCACCCCTGCCAGCCCCACCAGGTAGCGCAGCAGGCGCTGCAGGGCCGGGCCGCGGGCGTCGAACCCGCCTTGTTTGTGCAGCAGGATCCCGCCCAGCGCCAGGCCAAAGAAGACCCCCGCCTGCGAAACCAGCCCGGAGAGCGCCAGCGGCGCAGGCGGCTCGGCTTCCGGCGCCCGCATCGCCAGGGCGATCCAGTCCTGCGGGGTTTGCCAGTCGCCCAGCGCCGCCCGGGCCAGCCATCCCAGCAGCACCAGCGCCAGCGAGACGGCCAGCGCAGCCGCGGTCTGCTGGCCAGCGGAGCGGCGGCCCAGCCAGTTCAGCAGCGGGCGCTCCAGCAGCAGAATCGCCCACAGCACCAGCGCCCCCACCAGCCAGCCCAACACCACGTCGCTCAGAAAGTGCACCCCCAGATAAACGCGGGAAAAGCCGATCAGCAGGATCAGCACAGCCGCCGCGGCCCAGGCCCAGGCCTTGCCGATCCAGGCCGCCAGCAGGCCCCACACCACCACCGCGTTCTGGGCGTGCGCCGAAGGCGCGCCAAAAGAAGTCTCGCTGGCCAACGCTTTCACCTGCTCACTGACCCAATACGGGCGCGGACTGTGAAAGGTGATCTTCAGGATCGAATTCACCGAAACGCTGATCGCCAGGCCCAGGCCCATCCGCAGGCCCAGGCCAGCGTCCAGGCACCACAGGATTGCCGGGGCGATGAGCAGATAAAACTGCTCTGTGCCCAGGAAAGTGAAAAAGGCCATCGGCGCCATCAGCCATTCGCCCAGCCCTTGCAGGATCAGGTTTGCGTCCATTCGGTTTGCTCCCTTTCTTCAAAAGCCTGCATGTCTGCGCGGCGCACCGGGGAATACACCCAGTTGACCGCCAGGCCGATCAGGATCAAGGCCGCGCTGGCAAGATACATCCATTCCGGCTGGATGGAGTACAAATAGCCTGCCAGCGGCGGGCCCAACACGGTGGCCAACGCCATCACCGTCTCCAGCAGGCCGTAACCGGCGCCCATGTTCGCCGCCTGGAGCAAGGAGCGCCCCTGGGCCAGCGCAAGCCCGCGGGCAGTGATGTAGCTGCCCATCAAGAAATAAGCCGCCAGGTAGGCTGGAAAGCCGCTGCCCAGCCAGATGAGCAGGCTGAACAGCGTCATCAGCCCCTGCGCCGCCAGCAGCCCCAGGCGGGCGTTCATCTGCCCAAGCGCCAGGTTCAGCAGGACGACGCCGGCGCCGCGCGCCGAGAGAAGCTGGCCGATCTGCACCAGGTTGACGCCGCGGAAATTTTGCAGGAAATTGGGGGTGAGCGGTTGAGGCAGGTACATCCCCAGCATAATGAAGAAGATCAGCCCCAGGTAGGCCAGGTAGCGCCGCGTCAGCAGGTTGCGCACCCCGGCGAGCTGCCCGGTGGCAGAAGCGACCACCGGCTGCGGCCGGATGAAAAAGATGATCAGGGTGGAGATGACGAAAAAGCCGGCGGCGATGCGGAAGTTCATCTCCAGGCCGTAGCGGTTTCCCAGCCAGCCGCCCATCAGCGGCCCCAGGATGGTGCCGAAGCTGAAGGAGGCCGTGATCAGGGTGATGGTGCGCCCCACGCTCCAGCGGCCGCGGGCGGCGGTGGTGTAGCTGTTGAGCGGCACGGTGACAAAACCGGTGGCGCCATAGATCACCATCCCGCCCACGAACAGGCTCAGCGAAGGCGCAAAGGCCATCAGCAGGGTGGAAACTGTGCCCATGATCCACGCCAGGCGGATCAGCGGGCGGCGGCCAAAGCGGTCCGAGAGCAGCCCGGCGGGCAGGAAAGAAAGCATCATCGCCAGCCCGGTGACCCCCAGGATGCCGCCGATCTCGACCGGGTTGGCGCCCAGCTTTTCCAGGTAGAGCGGCTGGAAGAAGTAGAACATCCCTT
>CAZDAU010000092.1:0-4017 GCA_964503625.1 uncultured Anaerolinea sp. | reverse complement strand
TAGCGCGCTTGCATGGGGTGCAAGAGGCCCTGGGTTCAAATCCCAGCGCCCCGACTGACTCAGATTCTTCTCGTGGAGGAGGAGAATGCATTGGAGGGCGCTTTGGTTGTGCGCCCTCCTAGGTTTTAAGCCTCTCCCAGCCGCCAGAGTTTCCTCTACTTCCGGCTGATCACATCTGCGATCGGCGTGCCATTGATCGTGATCTGAATGCTGGCGATGCCAGGGAACTGCTTGATCGTCTGGCGAAGCTGGTCGATCAGCCGTTTGCCGTCGCACGGATCCTTGGTGCGGTTGTACGTCCCAGTGAGCGAAACCACCACCCCGCTGCTGGTCATGCTGACGTCGCTCACCGCCAGGGTGGAGGCGTAACCGGGATTGTACAGGCTCCCGATCGTCTCCGAATGATAGTTCAGGATCGTGGTCAGGGCGTAGCGGATATCGTTAGCGACCTGGCTGCTCTTGGGTTGGTTGGTCTTAACGTACCACAACGCCTCGCCGCAGCCGAACTGCCCGCTTTCATTCTTATTGATGTAATACACCAGGATGGCCTGGTCGGCTGAGAGCGTCGCTGCGGCGGTGGGCGTCTGGGGGAGGGCGGTCGGCGTCGGCTGCGCCGGGGTGGCGCTCGGCTCTGGCGTGAAGGTGGGGCTGGGGGCCGGCGTTTGGGTGGGCAGCGGGGTCTGGGTGGGCAGGGGCGTGTTCGTCAGCGCGGGGGTGGCGGTGGCCAGCGCCTGGCCGGGGTAATGGCACCCCGCCAGTCCGGCGAGCAGCAGGAAAACCACCAGCCAGCCGGCAGCCCGGCCAGGCCAACCCGGCGTATCCCGCATCTCGATCGCGCCAATCAAAACCGGCCGGATGGCTCTCAGACCGGCACCTGGATCTCGCGCTGGGCGTAAGCGGCCCCTTCCCGCAGGGCTTTCGAGTTGAGCGGCAGCAAGCGGTGGTGCCGCTCCGGCAGATGAGCCGCCAGCGACTTCTCCACCGCCTCGATGCTCAGCACCGGCAGCAGCTCCAGCAGCGCCCCGGTCATCACCATGTTGGTCAGCCGCCGGTCGCCCAGCGATTCGGCGATCTCATTGGCCGGGATCAACACCGATTTTAGGTCGCTGCGCCGGAAGCCGCGATCGATCAGCGACTGGTTGGCGATGCAAACCCCGCCCGGCGTGATCAACGGCTCGTATTTGTCAAACGAGGGCAGGTTGAACAGCATGCCTGCCTTCGGGTGGCGCACGGTGGGGGCGCCGATCTCCTCATCGGCAATGGTAACGGTGCAGTTGGCCGTCCCGCCGCGCATCTCCGGGCCGTAAGAAGGGATCCAGGTCACTTCCATTCCAGCATCCAGGGCCGCATAAGCCAGCAACTGCCCGGCGAACAGGATGCCCTGGCCGCCAAATCCAGCGATTATGATCTCAGTTTGCATACGGTCAACTCTCCCCGGTTTGCTACAGCTTGATTTCAGCCACGGCCGGCGAAACTTTATAATCGCCGATTGGGAAGACCGGGACCATGTGATCCTCGATCCACTTCAACGACTGCAGCGGCGTCAGGCCCCAGTTGGTCGGGCAGGAGGAAAGCAGCTCGACCATGGAAAACCCCAGCCCGCGGGCCTGTGCCTCAAAGGCGATGCGGATCGCCTTCTTGGCCAGGCGCACGTTCTTTGGATCGTGCAGGCTGCGGCGGACGGAATAGCCCGTGCCGTCCATCGTGGAAAGCACTTCTGCCATGCGGATGGGGAAGCCAGACTGCTCCACGTCCCGCCCGTCGGGTGAGGAGGTGGTCTTCTGGCCGGGCAGGGTGGTGGGCGCCATCTGCCCGCCGGTCATGCCGTAGATGGCATTGTTGATGAAAATGACGGTGATGTTTTCGCCGCGCACCGCCGCGTGCATGATCTCTGCCATGCCGATCGAGGCCAGGTCGCCGTCGCCCTGGTAGGTGAACACGATCCGGTCCGGCAGGACGCGCTTGATCCCGGTGGCCATGGCCGGGGCCCGGCCGTGAGCCGCTTCCACAAAATCGCAATCGAAATAACTGTAAGCAAAAACGGAGCAGCCAACCGGCGCAACGCCGATCGTCTTTCCAATCAGATTCATCTCCTCCAACACCTCCGCGATCAGCCGGTGAGCCACGCCATGGGTGCAGCCCGGGCAGTAGTGGGTCGGGGTGTCGGTGAGTGTTTTCGGTCGAGAGTAGATCACCTGGACAGGTGCATCGGTCATCTTCAGAGCCTCCATACCTAGTTGTGGATCACTGATTTTATGCGAGCCATCCATGCCTTGCGGGGGTCGCCGTGGGTCAAGAGCGGCCCGGCCGCCATGCGCTGAATTTCGGCCAGGATTTCATCTGGAAAAGGCGTCACGCCGCCCATCCGCCCGTAAAACTCCACCGGGATGCGCCCGCCGACCACGCGCAGGACGTCGTCCAGCATTTGCCCGGTGTTCATCTCCACCACCAGGAAGGCTTTGGCCGTTTTGGAAAGCTCCGCCAGGCGGTTGTAGGGGAAGGGGCTGAGCGAGATCGGGCGGAATAGCCCGACCCGGATGCCCTCGGCCCTCGCCGCCCGCACCGCTGAAAAGGATACCCGCCCGGCTGTCCCAAACCCGACCACCACGATCTCGGCGTCCTCCACCAGGTCTTCGCGGTAGCGGACTTCGTTGGCCTCGATCTGCTGCCAGCGCTCGAGCAGGCGCAGGTTGGTCACTTCTTCTTCTTCGGGCTTGATGTAGATGGACGAAAGGAAGCGCCGCTCGCGCCCTTCGATGCCCTGCACAGCCCAATCCGGGGCTGGCCGGTTCACCGGCTGCATCGGCGGCAGCTCGGCCGGCTCCATCATCTGGCCGATGTTGCCGTCTGCCAGCACCACCACAATCGAGCGGTACTTTTCCGCCAGGTCGAATGCCAGCACCACCAGGTCAATCGCTTCCTGGACGCTGGAGGGCGCCAGTACGATCGGGTGGTAATCGCCGTGCCCGCCGCCGTGGACGATCTGGTTATAATCGCCCTGCGAGGGAGCAATGTTGCCCAGGCCGGGTCCGCCGCGCATCACATCGATCAGCACCACCGGCAGCTCAGTCCCGGCGATGTAAGACAGGCCTTCCATCATCAGGCTGACGCCCGGGCTGGAAGACGAGCTCATCACCCGTTTTCCCGTGCAGGCCGCGCCGTACACCATGTTGATCGCTGCGACCTCGCTTTCGGCTTGCAAAAAAGCACGCCCCAGCTCGGGCATTCGCTTGGACATCCACTCCAGCAGCTCGGTCTGAGGCGTGATCGGGTAGCCGAAGTACGCTTCTACGCCAGCGCGGATAGCGGCTTCGGCCATGGCCCGGTTGCCTTCAAGAAGTTCTCGCGCCACGTGTGACCTCCTGATCTAAGCTCGCGCGGCCGCGCGCATCGGTGTTTCGCGAAAGACGGTCAGGGCTGCTTCCGGGCAGACAACTGCGCAGATGGCGCAACCGGTGCAGCCGTCCTTCACCAGGTGAACCGGGTGATAGCCCTTGGGCGTCAGATGCTCCATATCCAGGGCCAACACTTCCTGTGGGCATTCCGCGACGCACAACTCGCATCCTTTGCAATACAACTGATTGACTTCGATCCAACCCCGTGCAGGCATGCCAGTTTTTCTCCTTTTTTGCGTAACGACTTAGCGCTTGGGTTTTAGCTGTAAATATACCTTATCTTATCTTATTATCCCTCCACTAACCGGCTTTGGCTAGTGCCAACTGTCATGTCTGACAGTGGTCAAATATCATTCTGCGATCACGAAGCCCGCCATAACGCCCTTTTTGTTGGGTTGTGATGAGCTCCGTCAGTCGCGGCTGCGTGGGTATGGCGTAGTAACGACTTCAGTCGTTGAGCGGTGAGGGTACTGCGTAGTAACGACTTCAGTCGTTAGCTGATGAGCGACTAAAGTCGCTACTACGTGGGCAAGGTGTAGTAACGACTTTAGTCGTTAGATGTTGAGTGACAAGCGACTGAAGTCGCTACTACGGGGTAGTTTGTAGTAACGACTTTAGTCGT
>CAZDAU010000091.1:0-4076 GCA_964503625.1 uncultured Anaerolinea sp. | reverse complement strand
TGGGCGATTCGTTGGAGATGCGCCCGTTGCGCGGGTCGGCTTCTTTGGCGCCGACGATGAAATAGGTCTCTGGCTCGTAATCTTCTTCCTGGACGGTGACGGTAACGCCCACATCCACCCGGTCGCGCTGGCCGCTGGTGGTTTCAACAATGATGGCGTTCTTGAGCAAATATTCCAGCTCCAGGATGCGCCCTTCCAAAAAGGCCTGGTCTTCCTTGGCCTTGTGATAATCGGCGTTTTCAGACAGGTCGCCCTGCTGGATGGCAAACCGCAGGCGCTTGGAAAGGGCTTCGCGCTGGGGGCCTTTCAAGTCGGCCAGCTCCAGGCGCAGCCGCTCGGCGCCTTCGGAAGTCAGGTAGGGTTGCTCACTCATAAAGGTCCTCCTCGATCATGGCTTGATCAGCGGGTCGAAGAGCTTTTGATGCTCTTCGATGGCGTAGCGATCGGTCATACCGGCAATGTAATCGCAGATGGTGCGCTCCAGACCGAACTCATCCACCTGCGCTTGAAACTGGCGGGGCAAGATGCTTGGCTCGGCGCGGAAGGCATTGAACAAATCGGTGATGACGCGCTCAGATTTGACCTGCATGCGCACCACGCGCGGGTGGCGGTAGAGCCGGGCATACAGGAAGTCCTTGAGCTGGCGGTTGCGGCGGTGCATGTCCTCGCTGAAGCTGATGATATTGTAGGGCAGGCTTTGCAATTCCTCCACCGAGCGCACGCTGCTGTCGCGCAGGCGCTGGTGGGTGGTGCTGACCAGGTCGCTGACCTCCATGCCGATCAGGCGGCGGATCAGGCGATGGCGGGAGAGATCGTCCAGCAGCGCTGTTCGCAGGCTCAGGCTTTGCATCAGAATCTCCCACAGGGTGATGCCCTCGAGCATATCGGGGGTGAGCATGCCCGAGCGCAGACCGTCATCCAGATCATGGGCGGTGTAGGCCAGCTCGTCGGCCACGTTGGCGATCTGGGCTTCCAGGTGGCCGCGCAGCTCCGGGTGGTACTGACTGGCATCGGCGATATCGTACTCAGATTCGTGTTTGACGATGCCCTCGCGCAACTCCCAGGTCAGGTTCAGGCCGGGGAAATCGGGGTAGCGCCGCTCCAGGGTGGTGACGATGCGCAGGGATTGCTTGTTGTGGTCGAAGCCGCCAAAGTCTTTCATCAGGCGCGCCAGGGCCACCTCTCCGGCGTGGCCAAAGGCGCTGTGGCCCAGGTCGTGGGCCAGGCAGATGCCCTCCACCAGGTCTTCGTTGGCGCCCAGGGCGCGGGCGATGGTGCGGCCAAGCTGGGCGACCTCCAGGGTGTGGGTCAGGCGAGTGCGATAGTAATCGCCCTCGTAGTTGATGAAGACCTGGGTCTTGTATTCCAGGCGGCGAAAGGCGGTGGTGTGCAGGATGCGGTCGCGGTCGCGCTGAAATGCAGTGCGGTATTCCGGCTCATCTTCGGGGTAGACCCGGCCTTGCGACCTGCGGCTGTGACAGGCGTAGGGCGCCAGGCTCTGGTCTTCGATCTCTTCGAGCTGGGCGCGGCTGAAGTACATGGTTTAGGTGCCCTCTTCCCAGGAGTTCAGGTAGGCGATCTGCTCGGCGGTCAGCGTGTCGATCTGAACGCCCATGGCCTCCAGCTTGAGGCGGGCGATCTGCCGGTCGATCTCGGCCGGCACGCTGTAGACCTTCTTTTCCAGTTTATCGGCGTTCTTGACCATGTATTCCAGGCTGAGGGCCTGGTTGGCGAAGGACATGTCCATCACGCTGGCCGGGTGGCCTTCGGCGGCGGCCAGGTTGATCAAGCGGCCCTCGCCCAGCAGGTTGATCCGCCGGCCATCCGGAAGGACATACTGCTCGACGAAGGGGCGCACCTGGCGCTTCTCGGAGGCCATGCCCTCCAGGGCGGGGATGTTGATCTCGACGTTGAAATGGCCGGAGTTCGAGACAATCGCGCCGTCTTTCATGGCTTCAAAGTGCTGCTGGTCGATGACGTTCAGATCGCCGGTGACGGTGACAAAGATATCTCCGATGCAGGCCGCTTCGCTCATCGGCATGACCCGGAAACCATCCATCACGGCTTCCAGGGCGGGCAGGGGGTCCACCTCGGTGACGATGACGTTGGCGCCCATGCCGCGGGCACGCATGGCCAGGCCGCGGCCGCACCAGCCGTAGCCCGCAATGACGAAATTCTTGCCCGCCAGGAGGATGTTGGTGGCCCGGACGATGCCATCAATGGTGGACTGGCCGGTGCCGTAGCGGTTATCGAAGAAGTGCTTGGTCATGGCGTCGTTGACGGCAATGACCGGGAAAGCCAGGGCCCGATCCGCAGCCATGGCCCGCAGGCGGATGACGCCGGTGGTGGTCTCCTCGGTGCCGCCGACGACGTGACGGAGCAGATCGCGATGCTCCTTGTGCAGGGTGCTGACCAGGTCGGCGCCGTCGTCCATGGTGATGTTGGGCTGGTGCTCCAGGGCGGAACGGATGTGTTTGTAATAGGTCACGTTGTCTTCGCCCTTGATGGCAAAGGTGGGGATTTCAAAATGCGATACCAGCGAAGCTGCGACATCATCCTGGGTCGAAAGCGGGTTGGAGGCGGTGAGAACCACATCGGCGCCGCCCAGATGGAGGGTGTTCATCAGGTTGGCCGTCTCGGTGGTCACGTGCAGGCAGGCGGAAATGCGCACGCCGCTCAGCGGGCGCTCTTTGGCAAAGCGCTCACGGATCAGGCGCAGAACGGGCATCTCCCGCTCAGCCCATTCGATGCGCCGCCGGCCGCCTTCGGCAAGTTTGATATCGCGGATGTCGTAATTTTCCATTCTATCTCTCCAAACAAAAATTTGTAAACATTGCCGGGATCAACAATCCCGGCTGAAACAGGGCAGCGATCCCGGGTTTTGAATCAGCTTTGGATCAATGCATCCAGCTTGCCGAGGTCATCGAAGAAGGAGCGAAAGCGGGCGATGAATTCGGAGCGGCTGTAAGAATGACCCTGCGGGCCAGCCTGCTCCAGGCAGTAGGTGGCCGCCAGGGCGCCCATCTGGCCACAGGTGACCAGGTCCAGGCGATGGCACAAACCGGTGAGGAACCCGCCGCGGAAGGCGTCGCCCACGCCGGTGGGGTCGATGATCTGGTCCGGCGGAAAGACCGGCACGCTGAAGCAGTCCTGGCCGGTATAAATCTGCGCGCCGTGCTCGCCGCAGGTGACGACGATAAACGTATCCGGGTGCTGCTCGAGAAACTGGGCCACGCGCAGCCCGGTCATCTTTTGGATCAGGGCAAACTCGTACTCGTTCACAAACAGGGCCCGGGCGCCGTCGATGCCGCGCTGCAGCTCTTCGCCGGTCAGGCGGACAATCTGCTGGCTGGGATCATAAACGTAAGGGATGCCCAGGGTGCGGCACTCTTCGACGTACATTTTCATGGCTTCGGGGTCGTTGGGCGAGATCACCACCAGGTCGGGGGCGGCATTGCCCAGGTCTCGCAGAGAGAGCTGGGTGGCATAGCCCATGGCCCCAGGGTAGAAGCTGGCGATTTGGGAATTGGCCCGGTCGGTGTTGACGAAGAACGAGGCGGTGAACACGCCCGGGATCACCCTTGCCCCGGAGGTATCGACGCCCCGGGCTTCCAGCCAGTCGCGGTAATCGCCAAAATCCTCGCCCACGGCGGCCCAAAGGCGGGGGCGCTGGCCGAGCAGGGCCAGGGTGTAGGCGATGTTGGGGGCCACGCCGCCGCGCCAGCGGGTCATCGATTCAACCAGGAACGACAGGCTGATGGTGTCCAGCCGGTCGGGCAGGATGTGCTCCCGGAAGAAGCCGGGAAATTTCATCAGGTAATCGAAGGCTACAGAGCCAGTCAGAAGTATGTCCATGGTGCAACCACGAAGAAATATTTTACCCCAGATTCAGCGCTACAGCCCATCGAAATCAAAAGGATGGATTTGTAGTGACGGCTTTAGCCGTTACAGGCGCAAAAAACGACTGAAGTCGTTACTACAGCCCATCAAAATAATAGATTTGTAGTGACGGCTTTAGCCGTGGTAGCTCCACAGTAAACCGTGGAGGTTGAAAAAATGAAGGTCCTGTGGCATCT
>CAZDAU010000090.1:0-4429 GCA_964503625.1 uncultured Anaerolinea sp. | reverse complement strand
CCGCAGTGTGGTCAGGTGCAGACTGATCACCAGGGCATTCCGGTGACCGAGATCGAGTACTTCCAGAAGCATCGCTGTTTTTGCTCGGCGCAGGTGAGTGGCTGGAAGCTGGACGCCAAGGGCAGGCGTGCCCGGGATCAAGATGGGGAGCCGGTCTGGGATACGCGTCCCTGCGGCGCGGCGCTCTTCGAGTATTCCGAAGCTCGCCGCTGGTCCATCGCTGAGTACATAAAAGATAAGGCGTATGGTCGCTTCAAGATCCTCATTGGAGATGAGTGCCATGAGTACAAGTCGAAATCCAGCGACCGAGGTGTAGCTTTCCATCAGTTAGCCGAAGCGACGATGTACACCCTGACCCTGACGGGCACCTACTTTGGAGGGCGAAGTACTTCAATCTTCTGGTTGCTGCACCGCCTGACGCCCAGCGTCCGCCAGGATTTTGCCTTCCATGACGAGCTGCGCTGGGCTAACGCCTACGGTCTGCTGGAAAGCGTTCGTAAGCGCAAAGTGGGCAGCGACCTGGCTGACGAGGATGGAGCCTTCACCGGCAACCGCCGCTACCGTGACCAGGCGCACGAGATTCCGGGAGTCAGCCCGGCGATCATCACCCGCCTGCTGCACAACTCGATCTTCCTCAATCTGAAAGACCTGGGGATCGAGCTGCCTCCCTACGCGGAGGAGGTGGTCGAGCTGGAGATGGAAGATGCTCAAGCCCGCCAGTATCACGAGATGGAAAGCATCCTGCGCCATATGGCGCTTCGGGATTCGCGCTATCTTTCCCTTTGGCTGCAATGGGCGCTCTCCCGTCCGAACTCCGCTTTCCGGGATGAGGTGGTGATGCTCAATCATGCCAATGTCCCAGCCAATCAGCTCGCTGCCCTGGCGAAAGAACTGCTGGACTCCACTGGTGAAAGTGAAATGCATCGACAAGTTGCCCAAATCCTGTTCGAGGCAGCCCGCGCGGCGCAAACCGCGGCAGGAAAACGCGAGAAGGAAGTGATCGTCCAGAGCCCGCTGATGCCGCTGCCGGCTGTGCTGCAAGAGCAGTTGATTGAAAGCAACCTGCTGCCCAAAGAGCGCTGGCTTGCCAGTTTCTGCCATTCCGAGAAAGCCCAACGCCGACGGGTGCTGGTGTACGTGCGCCAGACCGGGACCAGAGACATCCAGGAGCGCATCGAAACCGTGTTGAAGGATGCTGGACTGCGGGTGATCACCCTGTACAGCAGCGTGGATCCCCGCAAACGCGAAGCCTGGATCGACAGGCATGCCGATGTGGATGTGCTGATTACCAATCCCCGCCTGGTGGCTACCGGTCTGGACCTGGTAAATTTTGCTTCGGTAGTGTTTGCGGAAGTTGAATACTCGCTCTACGTATTGTGGCAGGCTCTTCGCAGGGTCTGGCGTCTGGGTCAGACCAAACCGGTGAAGGCAGTCTTCTCTGTCTATCGCGGCACGATGGAAGCTCAGGCGCTGGCTTTGATGGGACGCAAGATGCGTGCTGCCCAACTCCTGTACGGGGATAACGTCGGCGGCGCGATTGTACCCGTGGAAGATGGCGATTTCATCACTGAGCTTGCCCGTGAAGTGTTGCGCGGTGCTGAGCTGGACGATCTGCAGTCGCTCTTTGCGGACGAGATGCGGGTATCGAACTCGCCCATGGGCTGCCCGACTGAGATCAGCCCGGTACTGGTTCCGGTCCAATCCAGAACCTGGGACGAATGGCTCGGCGAGCGGAATCTGTCAGGTAAGTTGGCAGCTATCAAGAGATCTGGCAAACGGTCAAATGTTGGTCAACCGGGACAATTGTCAATCTGGAATGTTGGAAAGGAGAAAGGAAATCTCATTTAGTTTCAACACTATACAACAGCTTCCCGAAGGTTCGGTATTGCCTTTGGGAAGCTTTTTACTGCTCGACTGGCAAATCAACCTGATTGCCCCATTCTGCCCATGAACGATCATACTCACGCACATTGGGATACCCAAGCAGTTGCGTCAAAACAAACCAGGCGTGTGTTGAGAGACCCCCTCTCAGGCAATAGGTGATGATTTCCTTGTCGGCAGTGATCCCTAATTCTTCGAATAACGCTTTTAGTTCCTGGAGCGTTTTAAAGGTGCCATCAGGACCAACCGTCGGAACTATCCAGGCTTTGAAGGATCCGTCTGCTTCGGTTACCCGCTGCGCGGTTAAGTTGATCGCACCGGGAATATGCCCGCCTTGCTGCGTGCCCGGGTGAAACTCGCCGCGGTACATCTCCGCCGAGCGGGCATCAACCAGCAATACGCCTTCTTTTCCGATGGCTTGCATCACATCGGCTCGGTTGGCGCGTAAACTCTGGTCAGCTCGCTTAGCTTTGTACTGAGTTGGTGGATAGGTTGGGGTGGTTTGTTCGAGCGGGCGCTTCTCAGCCAACCATTTTTCTCGATCGCCGTCTAATAAGCGCACATCTTCATGCCCATAATATTTCATCAGCCAGAATTCAAAAGTCGCCAGCAGGTTGTTCACAGCGCTATACAGAACGACGGTCATCTCGGGTGTTATGCCAGAATTGGAGAGCTGCTGCTCGAAAACGTGCTTTGGTATGACATCTCCCTGCGCTTCCCCATAATGTGCCTCGTAATCCCAAGCCACCGCGCCGGGGATGTGACCCGCCGCATAAACTTCCCATCCATAGGCGGCTTGCGATCCCCAGATCACCTCTACAATCCGGACATTCGGATCGTCGAGATGCTCGAACAGCCATTGGGTACTAGCCAAAGCATTTGGATTTACATATCTATTCATAATCACCTCTTTGTAAGACTGAGAAAGAGTGTAATCAGTCTGGCTGTGAGTATTAATAGCCTGATTAAGAGAACACCGCCATAATAAATAAGTATTTTAACCATATTTTATCCAAAAAGTTTTTTTCGAGAATGGTAATTCACCTATTTCGGTGTTAGATTCCTTCGCTTAAATCCTCTAAAAAGTACCACTTTATCGTTACAAACAATCTCAAACGCTCCGGTTCTGACTTGAAGGGTGTCGGAACCGGAGTTTTCTTTTACCCCCTAAGGTGCATAAGGGACATTCAACAATATTTAGCGTATGAGGTGCAATTATGGCAGATGAGCATGTAAGTCAAAACTCTTCTAAAAACCTTGACCCACAAGTTAATCAGGTTTCTGGAAATGATATAACCCCTTCCCAGGAGCAGCAAGTTCTACCTGACAGGCTTCCACAGAGTCTGATCGAATGGCTGGCGCGCATCAACCGCCGTTACCTGGCGCTCAACCAGGAAAAGACAAACGACACCAGCTAATAATCAACCCGGCTGCTCCTGATCGGAGGTGTGCTTTGAAACAGCCTGGATAGTTTTCTCATTCAATACCCTAACCAATTACTACTTCGAACGAAAGGATCGAACAAGATGAACCGATACAAGCAAAGAGAAGACTCTTCCCCCCTCCCTGGAGCAGCCTACATTCGCTTTTCATCTGAGATGCAAAGCGACTCATTTAGCCTGGATGCACAACTGCGCCAGATCAAGGAACAGGCTGAGCGCGATGGGGTAGAGATTGTCAAGGTGTTTGCCGATCCAGCCCAATCGGCTTACCGCAAGAAATACCGTCCAGGGATCAATGCCATGCGCGAAGCTGCCCGGCGCGGCGAGTTCAAGGTGCTGTACGTCCATAAAGTTGATCGCCTTGCGCGCCGCCTGGAATGGTCTCTGGAGATCGTCCACGAGCTGCAAGAGCTCGATATCATCTTCAAAGCTGTCCAGCAGCCCTTCGATCTGGGTACACCGGAAGGCAAGCTGCTCTTTCATCTGGTCAGCTCCCTGGGCGAGTTCTATAGCGATAATTTGTCCAAAGAGACCAACAAGGGCAAGCTGGAGCGTTCGCTGCAAGGCTATCACAACGGGACGGTTCCCTGGGGTTACATCAGCGTGCTGCAGGGCAACCGCAAGGTGGGCGTTCCCGATCCAGAGAAGGCTCCGGTGGTGGTGGAGATGTTCGAGCGCTACGCCACCGGCCAATACTCAGACATGCAGATTGCCAGCTGGTTGAACGAAAAGGGGTATCTCACAGCAAAGAATCGCATGTTCAACAAGGACTCGGTAAGAGATATGCTCTGCAACCCCTACTTTGTCGGCAAGATCCGTTACCGTGGGATGACTGTACGTCCTAAGGGGGTCAGTTATCGCTCCACGCCGCCCCAGTTCTCAGAGGGCCAGCATGAGCCGATCATCACCCAGGAGTTGTGGGATCGCTGTCAGGCACTACGTGCCAGCCGGCGTGTGGTTCCCAAACCCGGGCAGAAGGCTGCCAGGGTTCACCTGCTGCAAAGCCTGGCGGTCTGTGCGCACTGTGGTCGACGACTTCGTGTCCAGACACCGAAGAATTACCCCACCTACTACCGGGAGGATTCGCACCTGCGTGGTTACTACGA
>CAZDAU010000089.1:0-4452 GCA_964503625.1 uncultured Anaerolinea sp. | reverse complement strand
CGGCCGCATAGTCCTGCGGGGAGAGCGCCGCCACCCGCCAGCCCAGGTCGCTCAGGCCGCGCGCCAGGTGGTACGCCTGCGTGCCGATGCCGCCGGGGCCGGGAGGGAATTCGGTGGAGATGAACAGCAGCTTTGGGTTGTTCAAGCGTCTGCTTGCTGAACCACTCTTTCCAGAGTGTTCATGATCATTGCGTCCGGTCTCAGATAATGGGCGTAGTAGGACGAATTTTCGCGCATCATTTCGGCCAATCGAGTTTTGTCGTCAGCCAGTTCGCGCACCCGTTCGACGCATTCTTCCGGGGTTTCGAACTCCAGGTAATTCTTATCTGCTCTGAAATCGCCCGGAACGACCTGGGTGATTTTTTCGGTCACAATCGCCTTCGACGCCGCCACGTATTCCCCCACCTTGAATCCAATCGAGCCGTATAATCCCATCGTCGCCACGCCGATATGCGCTCGATGCATCGCCTGGAGATAATTCCGCTTTTGAGCCGCCCGCACGTCTTCGAGCAGGCAGTCCCCGAAGTGCTCTCGGGCATACGCTGTGGGCTTGAGACCCCCGATGAAATTATGCCCAAATTCCTTGCGCAGCAGCCGGATGCAACTGGCCCGCATTGCGTTGATGTAGCGACGCTCCTCGGTAAATTCATCTCTCGTGTTCTCATTGACCCACCACACCTGGGTCATAAAAATGACTTTTGGCTCCTGGACGGGTATTGGAGGCTGCTCGTAAGCGTCGATGGACGAGGTATAGATCGATGTTTGAACGTTCAATAATTTCGACAGCAATCGCTGGCCTTTGATGAACTGCACGATAAAATCTCTCAAGTTGCGCGACCACAACGCCCTGCGGAAGTAGAAATCATGCCTGCTGAACACTGGATAGGCCAGCCCAAGCGGATAGACCTTGCGCTCCAACTGTAAGCTGCGAACATAGTCTGGCGAATAACTGCGCTTGAAATAATAATCCACCTCATCCGGCTCGACCCAATTGGGGATTGTGCTGATATCCAGCATGTCATACAAGAGCAGAAATTGCCCATTGACCAGGACTCTGAGCAGCGGCAGTGAATATTTGTAACCCGAATAGCCCTCCAACCGCCTGGCCTGCAGATCGATCAGGCCACGCCGCGCCAGCTCAGCAAAGCCGGTATAGATTGGATACAGGCGCTCACTCGATGAACTGCAAAGTAACAGGCACTCGATGGTTGCCATCATTGGGTCACGGCTGATCGGTTCTTTGAAAAAAATACGCTTCAGCCCAGCCTTCTGGGAAAGGTTGGCTTGGGCAGGTTAAGCATGTTCCCTTCCAACAAAGGATCATCTTGGTTGGCAGTCTCAGGCTCATTCTGGTTCACAAGCAGGACTGCTCCGCTCAAACCCAACATCACCGCCGGGGCGACCACTCGCAAGGACGCGTAGAACATACTGGCAAACGTCCAAACAATCAACGCAGCCGCGATTCCTTGCTGGATAGGGGAACCTGCATGTCTTAGGTTGCCCGCCGCGATGGACACAAGGATCAGGATTGCCGCCAGGCCAAACAGGCCATGTTCTGCCAACAAACGGGTAAATTCATTGTGGGAGGCCACGTCCACCTGTCTGCCCTGGACAATTCGCTCGCGCACTGTTATCCCAGGCCCAACTCCAAAGATCGCGTTAGAAAACCAGGTCTGAAATTCTTCTTTCATTAACTCGATCCGTCCGGTGGAACTTGTATCTGCAAACCGAGCACTCAGCCCCCCACCGGTATACTGGTCAAGCATGGGCGTGAAATAATAGATCGCTAAAGTAGCGAGCAGAAGGACAAAGACGATTGTGATCCTTAAGGTCGGCTCGCGAAAAATATAGAACAAAGCTGCCAGTGCGCAAAGCCCAAACAGGTAAATCCCTCCACGGGAGAGAGTCAACGCTGCCTGAGCCAGGAAAACAAACATGCTCAGAGTCAAAAATATCCTGTCCATTGTTCCGGTTTTGAAGATGAACAGGTAGATCAGCGCAAGCAGCGCCCCCAGGCCCAAGAGCATGGATACCTGATTTGGTCCATAACCGCCGCTGGCCAGAAAATTCGATTCGCCGGTAAGAAATGATTCTACGGGCGCGTTAAACCCACCGATGATGGCCAGAGTCAGGATACCGTACAAGGGAGCAATAAAAAAGAAGATTAATCGCTTGAATTGGTGCGTGCTGATTTGCCGGCCGTTAAAATACCAGACACAGAACGCCAGCGCCAGAGGGCCGGACAGGTAAAAACTGATCTGATCGCGAGATTCGCTCAGACTCAGGGTAGTCAGTGTGAGAGCCATGGATGGCAATAGAATGATGAAGAACAATAGCGATACCCCGGGTCGGGGAAAAGGACGCTGGAGCACAATTGCCAGCCCTGTGATCAGAACGGTGGCATATTTCCCGAATTCCCAAAAAACGCTTGCATCCGTCATCCGCCACAGGGTTTCTGCTCCGGCGATGTACAGGATGATGTAGACCAACCAGTGGCTGTTGCGGTTGCTGAGCGCCAAAATAACGCCGATTCCAACCACCAGCAGGGCATGAATGGTGGAAATGATTGAGGACAATTGCATCAAATAAGCCAGGGGGATATGCGCCAGGACCAGCAATATCCAACTGATCCCTAAGGCCTGCTTTGATGGAACGCTTCCAGAAGGATTTGTGTTTAGAGATGGGAATCGATGCAAGATAGCCTCATTTACTTGCCAATTCAGGGATAATGGGGTAAGTGTTCATCATCTTGCCAGCCTGTTGGTAGTGTTGGCGCAGGGTTAACAGGGTGGCAGGCATGAGCGCCAGCCCAATAAACGCCTTGACCAGGCGCGCCCCCATATTTCCATGGAAGCTGAAAGTGCCAAGCACGTTCAGCCAGCGCAGCTCATTCACCTGGCGAGGACTGAAATAGCGTCGCGCCAGATAAAACTCTGTGGCGCTGACCAGGTGCCGGTGAGTCAGGCGGGACCGGCTGCTGGCATAGGTGATCAGGCGGGCTTTATGAACCCGCAGCCCTCCGCTAGGAGCGTGATGGTGGATCACTCTTGCGGCTGGCTCAAGCACCATCAGCGCCCCGCTCAGGTACACCCGCATACCCAGGTCGCCATCGGCGCGGGCGCCGTGCTCGTAGGCCAGGTCGAACAACCCGCTTCGCGCCAGTGCTTCCCGTTGCGCCAGAGTGATGTTCGTGGGGAAGACATCGCTGGCCCGGGAGAAAGTGAAGGCGCGGGGCAGCGGCCCTGTCCCGATTTCATCGGCCACACCTGAGATTACCTCAGCGCGGTGGTGTTCCATGGCTGCAACCAATGTCTCGAACAATTCTTTTGGCGCCTCGTCGTCATCATCCAGAAATAGAATCAGCTCACCCTGCGCTGCTTGCAACCCGGCGTTGCGAGACGAGCATTGTCCGGGATCGTCTCGAAAAAACCAATGCAGCGGCAATTCGCCAAACTCCTCCTTCAGCTCCGGCTGGCGCCGGTTCGGAGCCGTCTGGTCCACAACAATAATCTCAGTTGGCGGCAGGGTCTGCCGGCGAATCTGCCCCAGCAGGGTGCGCAGGTAATCATAGCGCTCCAGGGTGGGGATCAGCACAGAAATACGGGCTGGTTTTTTTTTCGCTGTTGGATTATAGCTCGGCGGCGGCCGCTGAAAAGGACCAGGACTCGCTCGAGGAGTTGCCTGCCGAAGCTTTTGCCAGGCGCTCAAGGCCCGTCCAGGCGAGGCGTAGCCGCTCAAGACAGAGCGCAGCAAGGCCCATTTCATCCACTTGAACCCAAAACGATAGCATACAAAACGCAACTCATCCTCCAATGGCAGCAAAATGGGTTCTGGCCTTGGAATTGCTGTTGCGACCAGGGCTGGAACATGCCGCACGATCACGCCCTGGCTGATACAGCGATGCCCCCACTCCAGAGCAGCAGCCTCCAGGGTTTGAAACCCAGGCCAGATAAAACCCATTTGCTCAAGCACCGCGCGGCGCACCAGGCAAGCGCGCAAGGAGAGGCGCCAGGATGTAGCTTCAATATCAGGATTGGGGTCCCGGTTAAGCATCCAGGTTGGAACAATAAAATCAATTGCCCCAGGCAAACCGCCCATACCCAGCCGCAGTCCGGCGTGCCACAGATCGCCAGGCCGTTCAAGCACACTTTCGATCATAACCGGATCAGGATCGCCCAACTCAGTATCCCAAAAGAGCCAGGCATCGGGCTGGGAGGATTGCGCCGCTTGCTGGTAGCACTTCTCCAGTTCCTGTGGGGTCCTGCAACTTGGGAACACCTGCCCCAATGTCCAGGCTTCTGGCCGGATCAGCTTGCCCAGACAGATCACATCGATGGTTTTGGCCCAGTTCAAATTCAATCTGCCAGCTCCCGGTAAAGCTGCTCGAAAGCTGTGACCTGATCTTCCAGGCAGAAGCAGCGCAGGGCGCGTTCGCGCCCTGCCTTTCCCATC
>CAZDAU010000088.1:0-4715 GCA_964503625.1 uncultured Anaerolinea sp. | reverse complement strand
TTCAAAACCGGTGACGGGTCGCGTTGCGGGCCGTGGTGGGTTCGACTCCCATCCACTCCCGCCTTTTCATTTGGAGATCGGCGCGGCAATGCGCTGCGCCGGGGTGGAATTCAAATCACGCCGTCCGCAATACCCTGCTCGATCTTGAAATCTGCGGTGGCGGCTACAGACACAGGTGCGAGAGAATGGTTGAAACTGAACCGGTAAATGTTGAAATGGACCTGTTGACCTCTTTGGTGGGGCGGGTTCTAAAAATCGAGGATATAACCACAGGTGATGCGCAGAAGGATTACCTGGTGCGCTATCGCGGGACCCTGCTGGGCGATTCAGCAGAAGCTTATGACCGGCTGGCAGAGCTGCTCAAGCCGCACAACATCACGCCCCTTTTCCGCTTGGAAGGCAGCCGGCACGCCGTCCTGCTGGTGCCTGGAATGATCCAGCCCAAGCCATCCAAAAAGCGGGTCAACGTGATCCTGTTTGGACTGACGGTGCTGAGCGTGGTCTTCGCTGGAGCGCTGCAGGGTTATTCCGGTCCAGAGCCACAGAATTTGAGCCAGTTCTTGTACGGTCTGCTGCGCAGCCTGCCCACTGGGCTGGCCTTTGCTGCCAGCCTGCTGGCAATCCTGCTGGCCCATGAATTTGGGCACTACCTGGCTGGGCGCTACCATAAAACCCATGTGACCCTGCCTTATTTCATCCCCTTCCCGCTCAGCCCGTTTGGCACCATGGGGGCGTTCATCCAGCTCAAAGAGCCGCCGCGCAACAAGCGAATCTTGCTGGACATTGGTATTGCCGGACCGATTGCCGGTCTGGTGGTTGCCATCCCAATTTTGCTGCTGGGGCTGTCTCTTTCCAATTTGGACACCATCCAGCTTGGCCCTGGGCAAAGCTTGACATTGGAAGGCAATTCGCTGGTGTACTTGCTGGCCAAGTATGCCGTGTTCGGCCAGCTCTTGCCCCAACCGAACAGCTATGGCGATGTCTCCCCAATCCTTTACTGGCTGAGATACTTTTTTACCAGCCAGCCCATGCCTGTGGGCGGGATCGATGTGATCATCCACCCGGTGGCCTGGGCAGGCTGGGCCGGCTTGCTGGTCACGGCGCTGAACCTGATCCCGGCCGGCCAGCTGGACGGCGGGCATGTCATGTATGTGCTGCTGGGCAAGCGCGCTCGGGCGCTCTGGCCGGTGATTTTGGGGCTGCTGTTCCTGCTGGGTTTTGTCTGGTCTGGTTGGTGGCTGTGGGCGCTGCTGATCTTCTTCCTGGGCCGGCTTTACGCCGAGCCGCTGGACCAGATCACCAGGTTGGACCCTCCACGGGTTGCGGTGGCGGTCTTTGGGATCATATTGTTCTTTCTGGTGTTCACCCCGGTTCCGCTGGTGCAGTTGATGGCAGGCGGATAGGGCGTGAGGCGCAGGCAATGGCTCTGGGATTGAATTCATGGCCGAAGATGTGATGCTTCAGGAGGCGATCAACGCCATCCGCCAGGGACAGCGCATCCGGGCACGGGATCTGCTGACGCGCCTTCTGCGCGCCAACCAGTCCAACCCGGAGTATTGGCTGTGGATGAGCGCGGTGGTGGATACTCACCGGGAGCAGGTATATTGCCTGCAATCCGCCCTGAAGCTGGATCCTGGAAACCAGGCCGCCAGGGAAGGCCTGGTGCTGCTGGGAGCCCAACCGCCGGGTGGAATGGTGCGCCCGGCAGCACCGGTGCGGCGCAATTGGGAAGTGGCGGTCCAGGAGGTGCACGAGCTCACTGGTCTGAAGGCAGTCTGGGCCAATCCAATCGTGCGGATCGTTGTCCTGTCGATCATGACGCTGCTGGTGGTGGGGCTGATCGGCACGGGGCTGTACTGGCAGGGGACACGCAACCGGTCGGTGGCGGTCATTCCAACCCGAACGCCCGGCCCATCGCCCACCTACACCTACACCCCCACGGCGATCAACGAAGCGCCGCGGGTTGCAACGGCAGCGCCAACATCCAAGGGGCCGCTGCCGCTCTCGGCGAGGCTGCAAGCCACTTACACCCCTACGCCGATCTATGCGTACACACCCCATCCCGCCAACGAATCTTACCAGATCGCCCTGCGCGCCTGGCAACGGGGCAACCTGGAATCGGCCTTGACAAACTTCGAACAGGCCAGCCGCAGCGATCTCAACGCAGCGGACATTCTATACCTGATGGGTGAAATATACCGCCAGCAAGGCGAACCCGCTCGCGCCCTGGACGCATACGAGGAGGCAATTGCGGCCAATGCGGAGTTTGGGCCGGCCTACCTGGGGCTGGCGCGCTCCCAACTGGCCCTGGACGCCAAAGCGGATATTACCCAGAACCTGGAAACCGCCCTGGAAAAAGATCCCAACTTTGGCGAGGCGTATCTGGTTTTTGCTCAGTATCTGCTCGACCAGGGTGAGATCGAGGCTGCCTTGGAAAAACTGCGCCAGGCAGAACAACTGCTGCCAGGCTCGCCGCTGGTGTACCTGCAAATGGCAAAGATCTATCTGGCTCAGGGCGAAGGCCAGGCAGCGTTGGAAGCGGCCCGAAAAGCCAATGAGCTGGACCAGACATTGCTGGACGCCTACCGCGTGCGGGCGCAGGCTGCAGCCGCCAACGAGGAATTTGAAGAAGCGTTGGAAGCAGTGGAAGTCTTTTTGACGTATGAGCAGACCGACCCATCGGCCTGGCTGGTGCTGGGCCAGTCACTCTACGCCAACGAACAATACAGCCAGACCGTGGAAGCGCTCACCCGGGCAATTGCTCTGGAGAAAAACCTGCCCGAGGCATACCACACCCGCGGCCTGGCGTTAATCGAGCTGGAGCAGGGACAGAAAGCGGTCAACGATCTGTTCGTTGCCCTGCAGGCCGACTCGCAATCCTTCCAGCTCAACCTGGATTTTGGCCGGGCGCTCCTGGCGGCCGACCGCCTGGAAGACGCCCTGGGCCAGATCAACCGGGCCGAGAAACTGGCCGAAAGCGATTCTGAGAAGGCTCAGGTGTTATACTGGCGGGCGCAAGCGCTGGAAGCGGTTGGCAACTTGCCCTCGGCGCTGAAAGATTGGAAGGCGCTGCTGGCCCTGCCGGAGGAGGCCATGCCCGAAGCCTGGCGGGCGATGGCGAAAGACCACACCCGGGCTACCTCCACACCACTCCCGCCCAGCCCCACGCCAACGGCCACGCCCACAACCCGGCCGAGCCCCACCCCCACGGCCACTCGTACGCCATCCCCCAGCCCAACCCCCACCCGCTGAGCCTTTGCCCCAGCGTTAGAGATTTGTTTGAATCAAACCGGCGACCTTGCCAAGCCAGGCGGGCAGGGCTATAATGCAATGTCGTTAAAGGTTGTATTTCGCATTGAGAGGTGTCTTATGCCCGTCTACACCTACCGCTGCACCAGTTGCGGCGTGCAGTTCGACCAACAGCAAAAATTCAGCGATCCACCGCTCACCCGCTGCCCGGAATGCTCCAAGAAGACGTTACAGAAGGTCTTCCAGCCGGTTGGGATTGTGTTTAAAGGCTCAGGGTTTTACGCCACCGATCATCGCTCACCCTCCGGCCAGGGCCGCTCCACCGGCAAGGAAAAATCCGGCGGTGAAAGCAGCGCGGAGAAACCTGCCTCCAGCGAAAGCAGCGCTGCAAAGCCATCGTCAAGCTCGACGGAAGATTGAGCTTCCACATTTGGCCCATCCCAAAAACATATTCCAAAAGCCAAGCCATTCATCAGCGTTGCTGACTGAAACAACAAAAGGATCTTTCCAACGGGGCTGCCCAACAACAAGCGATGGGCAGCCCCGAATTTTATAGAAAAGCGGCCAATTGGCGCAAGACAAAAAACTGGCGCACAACCAGCCGCCAGTGACATCGTTCGTTCCTCCGACAATCGATTCTACCCTATTTTAGTCCGATTGTCCGGGACGATACTTCAGAGTACACTTCTAAGAACTTTGTTTAATTTGCTTTTCAACAGAAAACAAGAACGTTATTGATGGACTCGGCAGGATTGGAACCTGCAACCAAGCAGCTATAGGTTTCAATCCAGTAAGGATACACTTTGGAGCTAATAATCAGGCGGTTTATGGGTCACATCCAATTTAGGGGCTATTTTTTACTAACTGTACACCATACAGCCGTATGGATTATTTCCACAAACATGCTATTGCATGCAGACAAGATGAAACAATAATAAAATAGAGTTTTTGATACTGGCTTTGACTAATAATTTGGTTCCAACCAAGAGTATGTCCCAAGGTATTGCGAGTCATCAATGTGATTTCTATTGCCTCAGAAATCGAATTCTGGTAACTTTGCAATTTGTTAAATACGCCATTAAGGTCGAAATTCCCACCTGTAATTTTAGGCGTCTTTAGTCTATCTATTATTGTATCTTCTCTTAATATAGCTCCTAGGGTTTTTCCCTTGGGCTCGACATAGGGATTATGCTTTAATAAGCTTTCAAATAAAATGCAACCCCGAAAAAGATGCAAAAAGAATGGCTCAGCTGTACCTTTTGCCACTCCGTATTCAAAGTGATCTTTCCTAAAATCCCATTCTGTACAATAAGTGAAAAATGCAGTTACTAATGTACGTAAACCAGGTTCATGTGTCGCTCGAAGTGCGTAGCAGATGAAATTCTTTCTTAAATCCTCAATGGTTAATTGCGGGTAGCTCCACAGTAAACCGTGGTCATGAACACCACCTGGCGATCAACGCCTTT
>CAZDAU010000087.1:0-5599 GCA_964503625.1 uncultured Anaerolinea sp. | reverse complement strand
GGCTGAGCAGGTCCTGCGCCAGGGTGAGCACCATCTGGTCGATGGGCAGCAGGGCGGCGTTCTGCCAGCGGCGCGCCAGGCGGCGAAAACCGGCCAGCGAATCCAGGGTCTCGGCGTCTGCCCCGGCGGCCTCCAGGTCTGCCAGCCAGTCATGCGCCGGGCCTGGCCACAGGAAGTCCTCCACCCGCTCGATTTTGCGCAGCAGCCCGGCGATCCGCTCCACTTCGGCCTTGCGCGGCATGTCCTCGCGCTCGGCCCGCCGCCAGACCTGGTAAACCGTGGCCAGGTGGCGCGGCGAAGCCGGGTCGGAAAGGTAGCGCAGCAGGTTGCCCAGCACGCCGGCCGAAAAGCGGGTCATGCTCGACGAGCGCAGCAGCCCATCCTCATACGGGATTCCCGCCCGGCGCAGGGCATCGACCAGCTCGAAGCCGCGCTCGTTGCGCGGCGCCAGCACCGCCACGGTCCAATCTGGATGCTCCGGCAGCCAGCCCTGCAGCGAGGCGACCACCGCCCGGATTTCCTCCTCCGGGGTGAAGCGGGTGGGGACCAACCGGATCCCCGCCGGGTCGTCCGGCGGGTTGGGCCGGGGGTCATCGGGCGGGACCGGCAGGATCAAGGGCGGGGCCTGGAGGGCGTCGCGCACGGCTTCCTGCGGGTGCTCGGCCATCGTCCATTCCACCAGGTGGTTGGCCAGCTCGATGATGCTGTGGGATGAGCGGCCGGAGTTGGGCAAGAAGCGCCCAACCACTTCGCCCCGCTGCAGAAATTCGCGCAGGAAGCGCGGGCTGGCGGTGGTGAAGGTCTCATAGATGGCCTGGTTGGGGTCGCCCACCCGCACCCAGTTGCCCTGCGGACCGGCCAGCTTCTCCAGGATCTCCTCCTGCAGGCGGCTGCTATCCTGGGCCTCGTCCTCCAGGATGTACGGCCATTGGCGGCGCAGCCGCTCCAGGTAGGCCGGGTCGGCTTCCAGCGCCTGGATCGCCAGGCGGATCAGGTCGTCGAAATCCACCGAGCCGCGGTAGGCCAGGGCCTGCTGGTAATCTTCAAAAATTTGCCAGCCCATCTCGGCCAGGGGCAGCGGCACGGGCAGGTCATCCAGGCGCTGGCGCAGCCGCTCCGGGGTCAGGCGGCGGTCCTTGGCATAGCGGATCAGGCTGAGGGCCATATCGCCCACCAGCTCGGGCAGTTTATCCCGGCGCACCCAGGCGCGCCAGCTTTCATCCTTCTCCGGGTCCAGGTAGTCCTCCAGCTCATCCGGGTGGCTGCGCAGCCAGGCCTGGGCGGCCTCCACGCGGATGGCGGCGGCTTCGCGCTCATCCACGATCTGGAAACGATCCTCCAGCCCCACCAGCGCCGGGCGGGCGCGCACGATGTCGTGCGCCAGGCCGTGCAGCGTGCGGACGCGGTAGCCCATGTTGGGCAGCAGGCCGCTGGTCTGGACAAATTCGCCCACCCGCTGGTAGAAATTGTCCACCGCCGAGTTGACCAGAGTCACGACCAGCACTTCCTGGTCATCGGCCAGCTCGCCCGAGGCGACGATCTGGGCCGCCAGCCGCGAAAGCGTCCAGGTCTTGCCGCTGCCCGGCACCGCCGAGATGCCCATCCTGCCGGCCCGGTATTGCAGGATCTCCGCCTGGGCGGGGCGCAAGCGGATAGGTGTGGGACGATCTTCAAGGTCCGCAGCCATGCTACCCTGCCTGTTCATCCACATCCGCGGGCAGCCCCTGGCGCAGCACGCGCTGGAAAGCCAGCAGCAGCGGGCCGCGCTGTTCGTAGCCCTGCTCGCCCAGCTCGCTCAGCCCCAGGTAGACCGTCCCCCGGCAGCGGCGCAGCAAACCCAGGGCCAGGCGCTGGAGCATCTCCCGCCCGGCGTCCACTTCATCGGCGTCGCTCCACGGGCGGCCGGTTTCCCAGCCCCGGCTGAGCACGTAGGGATGGGTCAGCGGCTGGTACAGGCGCTCGGTCCAGCCGCGGCTGCCCACGTCCAGCCAGAACTGCGCCGTCGCCGGGCGGTTGCTCATCAAGAAGGTGTAGGCCGGGGCCAGCAGCACGGCGTCCTCCGCCTGGCTTTGCCAACTCGCCACGTACTGGGCCGCGATCACCCCTTCCTGCACCATCTGCAGGTACTCCTTGCCCAGCGGCGCGCCCAGCGCCTGCAGGGTGGGCCCGGCCACCCAGCGGAACTTTTGCACCGATTCGATCAGGCTGGCGGTCGCCCGCCCGGCATCGTAGCTGGTGTGGAAGCCGAAGCCGGCCTGCGAGAGCACCTCGCCGAACAGGCGGCCCAGGAAGTGATCCAGCTCGTCTTCCTGCCCGCGGGCCTGCTCCAGCCAGAGCCGCAAGCGCTCGAAGCGCTCGCCCAGGCGGTAGGTGATCCGCTCCTGCATCTCCGGCAGGATCACGTCGAAGGAAGTCAGCTCGCCGCTGCGCTCCCGGTAAACGATCTCTGCCAGCAGCCGCGCCCGCACCAGGTCCAGGCCCTGGATGGCCTGCATCAGGGCGTGGGCCACATCGACCTTGCCCGGCCGGATGCCCCAGGCCGGGCGCGCCAGGGCCGCCAGGGTGAGCAGGCAGCGCACCGCCGGCTCATCCCGCAGCGAGCGCGACGGCCGGTGCGAGCGGGCCGGGATGCCGAAAGCCGCCAGGCGCTCCACCAGCGAAAAGCGCAGTGCGTCGGAGAGGTAGGGCGCCAGCACCACGATCTCCCCCGGCGGCAGCCCCCGGCCTTCGACCAGGTCGCGGATGCGCTCCGCCGTCCAGTCCAGCATCTGCGGGTAAAAGCGGTGGTGCTCAAACTCAAACAGCCGGGGGGCCTGGCCGGCCGCGCCCGCAGCCGGCTGGGGCGGGAGGGGCTGGCCGCCCAGCGCCGCCCCCAAGAGCCGGCCCAGGCTGGCGACCGGGGAGGGCATCACCAGCGAATCGGGGAAGCGGATCGCCGTCTCGCACAGCCCTTTGAGGGCGTAGGCCGAATCGGGATCGGCGCCCAGGAAGCGCCGGTAACCGGCGTCCCAGTCGTAGACCAGCAAGGCCGAATCGAAGGCCGGCAGCCACTCCCGCAGCAGGTCGTGGGCCACCGGCGTGTCCTCCTCCAGGTTATCGCAGATCAGATGGCGGTAGGTCCGGTGCAGATGCTCCCGGCACGCCGCCAGCGGCCAGACATGCTCCCGGAAGACCTGCACCTGGAGCGAAAAATCGAGCAGGTTGTGCTCCAGGCAAAAGCGGCGGAACAGGCTGGCGGCGGTCTGGACGTCGTCATAAACCCGCAATTGTCCCGGCTCGCCCACCCAGGCCGCCTTGAGCCGGGCGCCGATCTCGGTGTGAGCAAAACCGACCACGGCGGCCTTGTTCAGGTTGTCTGCCACCTGGCTGTACAGGCGGTTGCGGTCGATCACCACCGAATCAAACAGGCCTTGCTCCAGCAGCGGGCGCAGCAGGTGGGCCAGGTAATACTGGGCCGTTTCCAGGGTGAGGTACACCGGCAGCTCATCCGGCCGGGCAAAGCCCGCCGCCGCCCCCACCAGCGGCCAGAACAGGTCCACCATCCGCTGGGCCAGGCCGCCCACCGTCAACGCCTCCACCACCCCGCCGGCCGCGGCCCCCGGGGCGCGCAGCGCAGCCTGGTACGGACCGGCCAGCGTGCGCTGCGGGACGAGCAGCAGCACCGACCCGCCCGGCACGCCCGCCTCCAGCAGGCGCAGCAGGCGGGCCGCCGCGGCGCTGGTCTTGCCCGCCCCGGCCGGCCCTTCCAGGAACACCCGCCCCTGCAGGGGCCGGCGGATCAGCGCAAGCTGGCGCTCGTTGAAATCAATGGCGCTCATCCAGCCTCACACACCCTTCAGCCATCCACCGATCAGCCGCCCGATTTCGCTCACCATCTTCGCCGCATACTCATACTGGTCCAGGCTGATCAGCTTCAAATCCCGGCACAGCCGCAGGTAAAAGCGCAGCTTGGCCAGGGTGATATCGGCCTGGCGCAGCGCCGGCCGCGGCGCCTCGGCGCTGGCGGCATCGATCAGCTGCTCGTGCAGCAGCAGGGCTGTGCGCTGCACCGCCTCCGCCAGGACAAAGCGCTGGCTGCGCGGGAACTTGATCGTCAGCGGGATCAGCCACAGAAGCAGGTCATAGGTGCGGGTGAAGATGGGTGACTCTTTCATAAACCTCCAGCGTAAGGCGGCACAGGTGTGCTCAGCAGCGCCCGGCGCAGCCCCCAGGTATCGCCGTGACGAGCGTGGGCGATCCAGCCGCGCAGGCGCGTTTCCCACTCGGAGCGGGTCATCTGGCCCCGGGCAATCTGGCGGTGGCAGCGCCGCTGGCGGCGGGCGAAAGCCATCCCGTTGCGCCGCAGCAGCCGCCGGTGATCCGGGTACAGCCGGAAGCCCAGGAAGGGGACGCCGTTGGTCACCGGGTAAACCGTGCTGGAGCCCTGGTGCAGGGTCAGGCGCAAAGCCGCCAGGCGCTGCTGGATCGCCGCTTTCCAGGCCCAGAGCTGGCGTTTACTGTGGGCAAAGAGCAGGAAATCGTCGCAGTAGCGCAGGTAGGCCCGGCAGTGCAGCTCGCGCTTGACGAACTGGTCCAGCTCGTTGAGATAAACGTTGGCCCAAAACTGGCTGGTCAGGTTGCCGATCGGCAGGCCGCGCGGCCGCACGGCGGCCAGCAGGTCGTCGCCGGGGAAGTAGACCATCTCGTATTCTGCCCGCAGCACGCCTGCGCCGCTGTTCAGGATCTGCCTGCACAGCCACATCACCTGCGGGTCGGCGATTTTGCGCCCCAGCAGGCCCTCCAGGATGGCCAGGTCCACACTGGGGAAGAACTGGCGCACATCGCACTGCAGCACATACGGATAACCCCGGGCGAAGGCCTGGGCCTGGTCCAGCGCCTTGTGCGTGCCTTTGCCCACCCGGTTGGCGTAGGAGGCGCCGATGAAGGCGCGCTCAAAAATCGGCTCGATCACCTGGCAGAGGGCGTGGTGCACCACCCGGTCGCGGAAGGGCGCCGCCGAGATCAGCCGCCGCTTGGGGTCGCGGATGTAAAAGGAATAGTAGGCTCCTGGTTGGTAGGTCTGGCTTTTCAACGCTTCCTGCAGCTCAACCAGGTTGGCCTCCAGGTTGTATTCAAAGCTGGCCACAGCCGGGGTGCGGCGCTTGCCGCGCGCGGCCTGGCGGCAGGCGTGGTACAGGTTGGGGAAGCTGACCAGCTCGGGGTACAGGTTGGTGTAAGATTTCATCGCCAAAAAATTTTAATTTCCCGGCAGGGCCGCAGCATCCAGAAGCTCAGGATTCAGGAACCGCCAGGGAGGCCGCCATCCGAAACCCGAAGGTGACATCGCAGCCATCGGGGACGTCCCAGTCGCGGCAGCCGCACCGGGCGAGGATCTGGTCGTTATACCACGAACCGCCGCGCAGCACCCGGAAATCCAGGCTGTCCGGGTCTTCCCGGCCGTCGGCGGGATGGTAGGGATAGCCGAATTTTGGCTGATCCCATTCATCCCCCCAGCGGCTGCGGGTCCACTCCCAGACGTTGCCGATCAGGTCCTGCAAGCCGTACACGCCGGCCCCGCCGGGGAAGACGCCCACCGCGCTGGTCGTGTTCAGGCCGGTCT
>CAZDAU010000086.1:0-5828 GCA_964503625.1 uncultured Anaerolinea sp. | reverse complement strand
CGAGCGCCTGGACGTCCTGGTGAACAACGCCGGAGCGTACTACAACCGGCGCCACGCCGCCCCTTACGGCGAGGTCGAGCGGACCTTTGTCGTCAATCACCTGGCCCCGTTCCTGCTCACCCAGCGCCTGCTGGAGCGGCTGAAGGCCAGCGCCCCGGCGCGGGTGGTCAACGTCGCCTCGGGGGCGCATGTTTATGACAACCTGGACTTCAACGACCTGGGCTTCCGGCGGGGTTATGTGGGCATGAAGGCCTATGCTCGCTCCAAGCTGGCCAATATCCTCTTCACCTACGAGCTGGCCCGCCGTCTGGAAGGCAGCGGGGTGACCGCCAACGCCGTCCACCCTGGCCAGGTGGCCACCGACATCTGGCGCACCAACTTCTCGATCCTGGGGCCGCTGATCCAAGGGGTGATTCGCCTGACGGGGCTGACCCCCGAGCAAGGGGCGGATACCGTGATCTTCCTGGCCGCCTCGCCGGAGGCGGCGGGAGTGAGCGGGAAATACTTTGTGCGCCGCAAGGCCGTCCGCTCTTCGCCGATCTCCTACGATGAAGAGGCCGCGCGGCGGTTGTGGGAAGTGAGCGAAGCGCTGGCCGGGGTTTGAGCGGCGCGGACCGGCAATAGTGCCCTTCTAAATTCCAGCCGCCCGCTTGCCGATCTTGCTCCAATCCGGGTGATCCCCGGCGTGCTTGAAGCGGTGCTGCCAGACAATGCAATTGTCCTGCACCATCATCAGCCCGGGCATGGTGGCTGAGTCGCCCACCGTCTGCCCCTGGATGTGGCCTTTGGACACGGCCCGCGCCCCGGCCATCAGGACACCCGGGCTGGCAAGCTGGGTGAGCGAGCCGCGCCCGATGCCAAAAGCCTTGTAAAAGCGCCGCCGCGGGTCGGCCACTGCGCGGGCTTCGGGCCAGCGCTCGGCGAAGAAAGCCTTGCTCTGCTCCACGCTGCCCTGAGCAAAGATCAAAATATCGGGATAATTGGGATCGTTTGCGACCACCTGCCGCAGCTCCGCCACCATCTCGCGGCAGAACATTCAGCCAAAGTGGCGCAAAAAGACCAGCAGGGTGGGGCGCGCCGGGTCGATCTGGTCGCCCAGCGTGCCGGGCTTGAGATTGACGCCATCCACCGGCTGGGACAAGATTTGCGGATCAATTTCCTTCATCGGTACTCCTCGTTGGCTGTGCAACCTTCGGGTTTGCAAATGTCCGGCAGCGGCTAATCCCCGCTGCTTGTCTTGCGCAGCGCCCTGCGCAGCACCTGGGGGTCGGCCACGATTGCGCCGCCGCGCACCGTCGCCCCAATCACGATCGCCGCGCTGATGATCACCAGGTTCTTGATGATGTACTGCCCTTCCAGGGTTGGGGCGTAAGGGATGGCCGTGAACACCTCCTGGGGAAAGAGCAGGACCGGCGAAATGGTCCCCATCATCTGGATGAACAGCAGCAGCAGGGTGAAGCGCATCCACACGCCAAAGATCAGACCCAGCCCAATCAGGGTCTCCCACACGGCGAGAAGCAGCAAGGCTGTGTCGGCGGGGATCATCCCGAAGGTGAGCCGTTCGATGGTGCGGGTGGCCAGGTCGGCGGCCGGGCTGAGCCCAGGGAAAAATTTGAGCGCGCCGAACCACAGATACACAATGCCCAGGCTGACCCGCAGCAGCAACACGCCGTGGCGGGCCATCCAGCCGGTGATGCGCTCATCGATGGCGTTAAAACGGCGGTTGAGATTCTCGATTTGTGAAGTTGTTTGATATTCGGTCATCGCATTGTCTCGGTCAAATGTCGCTCTGGTTCTGGCGGAGATGAATTTGCAGCGCCAGCTTCTTTCTACGTTCATATTTTACCACCATGAACAATAGTTGTCAATATATTGTATAAGTATTGCATGAGAATTGACCGAAATTACTTGAAATGTGATATACTTTGTCCACAAGAGCGGGAGGGCGGCGCAGTCTCCTTATTGGTAAAGTGGTTTATTGGTAGCTGGAACTGGCTGAAAAATCTGCGCCGCCCTCCCGTCTTCCAGGTCTGCTGGTCAATCAATCTCATGAAAATCAACATTCTTTACAGGTGATCTGATGAACACAACCCATCGAACCCACATCTCCAATGTTTTGGTCATCGGCTCCGGCGCGGCCGGTCTGCGCGCCGCCATTGCCGCCCACCAGGCCGGGTGCGAAGTGGTGGTGGTTGGCAAGCGACCCCGGCGCGATGCTCACACGGTGCTGGCAGCCGGGGGGATCAACGCCGCCCTGGGGACGGTGGACCCCGAAGACTCCTGGCAGCAGCACTTTGCCGATACCTTTGAAGAAGCCTACCATCTCTCCAACCCGCGCATGGTCGAGATCATGGTGCGGGAATCGCCCGCCGAGGTCTTGCAGCTGGCCGATTGGGGGGCAAAATTCGCCCGCCTGCCGGATGGGCGGCTGGACCAGCGCTACTTTGGCGCTCACACTTACCGGCGCACCTGCTACGCCGGCGATTACACCGGTCGCGAGATCATCCAGACCCTGGATCGCAAGGTCTCCGAGCTGGGCATTGCGGTCTTTGAAAACCAGTACATTTCTCGCCTGCTGGTGGCCGATGGCGTTTGCTTTGGCGCTTTTGGCTTCGACATCATGACGGGCGTCCGCACGGTCTATCTGGCCGATGCGGTGGTGCTGGCAGCCGGGGGGCACACCCGCCTGTGGCGGCGCTCTTCCTCCCGCCGCGATGAAAACACCGGCGATGGCATCTACCTGGCCCTGCAGGCTGGCGCCGAGCTGATGGACATGGAGCTGGTGCAGTTCCATCCCTCGGGCATGGTCACGCCCGAGGAGTGGGCCGGCACCCTGGTCACCGAAGCGGTGCGCGGCGAAGGCGGCATCCTGCGCAATCGAGATGGCGAGCGTTTCATGCAGCGCTACGACCCCGAGCGGTTGGAGCTTTCCACCCGCGACCGCGTGGCCATGGCCGTGTACACCGAGATCATGGAAGGCCGCGGAACGCCCAACGGCGGGGTCTATCTGGACATCAGCCATCGCAGCAAGGAGTTCATCCTGGAGAAGCTGCCGCGCATGTACCGCCAGTTCCTGGAAGCGCAGATGCTCGATATTTCGCGCCAGCCGATGGAGGTGGCCCCCACGGCTCATTATTCGATGGGCGGGGTGGTGGTTGATCCAGACACCACCGCCACCGGTGTGCAAGGATTGTACGCCGCGGGCGAAGTGACCGCCGGCCTGCATGGGGCCAACCGCCTGGGCGGCAACTCGCTGGCCGAGACGCTGGTCTTTGGACGGCGCGCCGGACAGTACGCCGCCGCCCGCTCGCTTTCCCTGACCCAGACCTGGCGCAACCCGTCGGCGATCAAGGCGGCCCACGCCGAGCTGGACAGCCTGATCCGCCCGGGCAAGCAGCTTGCCCGCCCGCTGCAGCGCGCGCTGCGCGACACGATGTGGGAATCCGGCGGTGTGGTGCGCACCGAGGAGCGCCTGAACCGCGGCCTGGCGCGCATTGAAGAGCTCAAGGAGCAGGCCTGGGAAGTGGATGTGCGCCCCAGCTCGGAGGGTTACAAGGACCTGGCCGTGGCGTTGGATCTGCGCGCCGCCCTGGTGGTGGCCGAAGCCACCCTGCTGGGTGCCCGCCAGCGGCGCGAGAGCCGCGGCGCCCATGCCCGCTCCGACTACCCGGCATTGGATCCGGCCCTGACTGGCAATTTCATCACCCGCCAGGCAGAGAATGGCCGCCTGGAGACGGTCTTTTGCTCTGCCCCGCCAGTGCCGCAGGCGCTGCAGCCTTTCCTGGAAAAGCGCACCGAGATGGCCCTGGCCGGCCGTCTGTTAGAGTGACCTGGAGCAGCGCGCCTGAGCAGGCGCGCTGCTCTTGCATTGTCCCATGCCGGGTGGGCATGGATTGGACCGCTGCCTTTTGCTATCCACCTGATCCGGCAATTTTCTTCAATCTGCCTCCAGTGATCTCCTCCGCTCCGGCAAGGCGGCGGGATTATTTTCAGCCATGGACAGACGATGGGGGTCGCATGGTCCATGACAGCCCAGGTGAAATCCGCAAGCTCGTGGTTGCGTTGCACACAGGCCTGAGTTCACAGCTTTGTTAGGAAGGCTTGATTTTTTTTCATCCCATGCTAAAATGTAATTGCAGAATAGTAATATACAGTAATATTTGTTGTATATTGTTATTCTGCAAGCAATAGAACTTTACCACCCGTAAGAATTGGCTGGGCTGAGTGGCGCAGCCGCCGTTGAGCAGCCAGGCTGCATGGCGACCGGCATTTGATTTGATTTCTGGCTTTCTATTCTTTTTCCGTTTTGAGCCGGCAACGCTTGATGAGCCCCTTTTCTCAACCCGAATGCTCCCTTCCCCAGCCATAGTCCAATGCGGCAGGTGCTTGCCGCAAGGCTCCAATTCATTGCAGACATTGTGGGAGGCAAACTATGGCACGCAACAAGCAACTCATCTTCCATCAGCCGGCTGAAAAAGGCCAGGCAATGGTGCTGCTCGTCCTGGCGGTGGTCGCCTTGCTGGGGTTCACAGCCCTGGCAGTGGACGGGAGCATGGTGTATTCTGACCGGCGCTTTGCCCAAAGCGGGGCAGACGCCGCCGCCCTGGCTGGAGCCGCTGCCGCCTCGGAGATCATCGCCAACAACAACATCACGGAAGTCTCGTGGAGCTGCTCGAACAGCGCGGTCACCCAGGCACAGACGGTCGCCCGGGACACGGCGATCAGCGCTGCGGCAACCAACGACTTCATTATCGACGCGGATACCAGCGACAACCACGGCGTGCAGGTCTTGTGCATGAACTCCGCCACCGATCGTTACATCGATGTGCAGGTGATGCTGACCGCCGAGACGCAGGTGGGCATGACCGGCGTGGTGTACGATGGCCCGGCGCGCAACACCGTCACCGCCACAGCGCGTGTGCGTCCCAAGCGGGCCCTGGCTTTTGGCTACACCATCGTGGCGCTCAACCCGGCCGCCTGCCAGGGGCAGCAGAACGGCGCCCTGTTCCACGGCAACCCCGACGTGCATGTCTGCGGCGGCGGCATCTATTCCAACGGCTGCCTGAAAGGCGTGGGCAATATCGATGTGACGGTCAAGGACCTGAACTGCCAGCCCAAGGATCAGGGCATCTACTATGCCACCGAGTACGACGGCGGCGGCAGCTTCTCCCCCAACCCCACCTGGGCCCCGCACCTGGATCCCGATTCCTACAGGCTGGATTTCACCCCGGAGGAGTTGTGCGCCCGCCCGGGAGCGGTTCATATCAACGCCAAGAAGAATGGCTTGCCCAGCGAACTCGACCCCGGCCTGTACTGCATCACCGGTGATGTCAAGCTGGCGGGCAATAAAGGCGGTAAGCTGCACGGCAATGGCGTGACCCTGGTCTTTCTGCAGGGCAGCCTGCAATGCAGCGGCAATTGTGACATGGTTCTCTCCGCCCCAGCAGCCAACCCCGACCCATTCCCGGCGGTGCCCGGCCTGCTGATGTACTCGCTGGTCCCGGCCCGCTCCAATGATAAGTTCAACCTGAATGGCAACAACAACTCCTACTTCACCGGCACCATTCTGCTGCCCAACGCCGACGTGGTCCTGCTCGGCACCGGCAACGAGAACTCGTTCAAGACCCAGGTGATCGCCTGGAACTTCGAGGGCGGCGGCACCAATGACAGCACCTACAAATGGTTCGACGATTTGATGGTCACCCGGCCGGTGACCCTGGAGCTGGACCGTTAGGTTTTTCCCTCGTCCGTTGCAACGCACCCATTCCTGTCGGGGCGGCGATAGCCGCCCCGAGCGCCGTAGCGGCGGCTTTAGCCGCGCCGAGCGC
>CAZDAU010000085.1:0-6208 GCA_964503625.1 uncultured Anaerolinea sp. | reverse complement strand
TTGAAATTGTTGGTGAAGCCCAGAATGGCGAAGAAGCCTTCGAATTGGCTTCGTCCACTCAGCCAGACGTCATCTTGATGGATTTGCGTATGCCGGGGGTTAACGGGATAGAAGCGACGCGGCGCATCCATCGCACTTTCCCTCACATCGGTATCCTTGTCCTCACCGTGTTTGAAGATGACACTTCCGTGTTTCCTGCCATTCGCGCTGGAGCGCGGGGTTATTTATTAAAGAATGCCGAACAGGAGGAGCTATTGCGTGCCATCGACACGGTAGCAAATGGAGGCGCGATTTTCAGCCCTGGGATTGCACAGAAAGTCTTGGGTTATCTTCACGCTCCTCCTCAGGATATCCCCGAGCAGCTTTTTGACGAACTCACTTCCCGGGAGCGTGAGATCCTCGAGCTGATCGCCCAAGGAAAAACCAATTCCGAGATTGCCTCCCTTTTAAATCTGAGTCCAAAAACAGTGAGCAACAATATCTCGAATGTATTGTTAAAAGTGCACGCCGCTGACCGGGCCAAGTTAATGCTGATGGCATTGGAGGCCGGGATGGGCAAGGTCGACAAAAAAGCCCAGATCAATTAGATTTGAACTTCTGCAGGGAAGGTATATTAAAGACCCATCCTTTGAAGTACCTTTTTACAGTATCGGGAGCGTGAATACACCAATTTGTTTTCATTGACAGTGAAAACAAATTGGTGTATTATTTCATTATGAATGAAAACAGTTGGGTGTCCAAATTCTCAAAAGATCAGATCAAGGCAATGTTGCTCGAACAGCAGCAGGCTTTCTGGCAGCGCGAGACCGGGGTAGAGCGGGAGCGATTGGGTGAAATCGAGCGTGCATTGCACCTGCCCCATGCCGTGGTCATTTCCGGGCTGCGGCGAGTGGGCAAATCCACTCTGTTGGCACAGTTTGCGCATCGTTTAGGAGAAGAATACTTTTACTACGTCAACTTCGAGGATGATCGCTTCCTGGGATTCCAGGCAGAGGACGCCAACGATCTCTACCAGACTCTGGTCGAGCTCTTTGGCGAGCGCCCGGTGTTCATCATCGATGAAGTTCAGAACGTCATCGGTTGGGAACACTTTGTCCGCCGGTTTATGGAACAGGGAATCAAATTCTTCATTACCGGTTCCAATGCTTCGCTCCTTAGCCGCGAGCTGGGCACTCGCCTAACCGGACGTTACGTACCGGTAGAGCTTTTTCCTTTTTCATTTGTTGAGTTCCTGCACTTCAAGGGATACGCCATCCCCGATCTGACGCGTCTGACAACAGTCGAGAAGGCCTCCCTGCAACAGAAACTTAATGAGTACCTGAGCCTGGGCGGTATACCTGAGCCACTGAAATACCCCGAACTACCGCTGCTGCGTACGTTGTATGATGATATCCTCTATCGCGACATTGCCACGCGCTATCGCATCGAGGAAGTGCGGGCGCTGAAAGAACTGGCTTTCTATTTGATGAGCAATCCTACCAGCCAGGTTTCTTTCAATAAGCTCAAAGAGCAGTTCCGCCTGGGCAGCGTCAATACAATTAAGAATTACATCGAATACATGGAGAACAGTTGGCTGGTATTTACCTCGAACGTGTATGCCTATTCGGTAAAGCGCCAGCAAATTGCGGCAAAGAAAGTATACAGCATTGACACCGGGCTGGCCAATGCAATTGGTTTCAGTTTTTCTCCCAACACTGGCAAATTGATGGAAAACGCGGCTTTCCTTGCATTGCGGCGTAACACGCACGAGATCTACTATTACACTACCCCGGCTGGCTACGAGGTAGATTTCTACTTGCCAGAGTCAGGCCAATTGGTTCAGGTGTCTCAAAGCATGGACAATCCCACTACTCGGGAAAGAGAGATACGGGCGCTGGCGGATGCGATGGGTGCTCTCGGACTTTCCTCCGGATTGATCTTAACCGATTCAAATAACCAGACAATAAAGAGGAATGGATTTACAATCACAATCCGTTCTCTGGCTGAGTGGCTGCTGGAGAGCGAATAATGCGGGCTAACTCAGAGTTGCTGAACCAAAATTTTGAAAACAAAACCAGCACCAATTCAGTAAGCCAGGCGTTGGTTAAATTCTGTTTACTCACCGTGGGTGGGGCACCCACCCTCTCCGCCGGTTATCATTTCCCCCAAGGCAGCGTAAGCTGCACTTACTGCCGGACTTAATCGTTCTGGTGGTGCGCTGTCAAAGTGCAAGGGATCTGCAACTGAGATCGCTCAGCTCGCGCTGGGCGATTTCAACTTTTAAGCGATACTCCTTCATCGTGCGTACTCCTCTGCAATTGTCAAGACATTGTGGGACACCGGGAAGGCGATTTCGACACCGATACTCACTTGTCCTGTATCTTCCTCTATGTCACAGTTGTTCTCCTGCGCATCCAAACGCTCTATCCAGAACCGTCTGCCGGCATCCTGGCGCAACCCATCCAGGATCGAGAACAGCGGTTCGTAATCCGGTCGGGCTTTCACCCACTGTAATTGACCCTTCAGAACTTGGCTCAGCAGCGCTATAACCCTGTAATTTGCTATCATATGCCTCTGATGCTGAAGGCCGGCTAGAAAATCCGGTATAATGAAATTGTAACTATTCTCAGGGCTGTTTCAATTTTATTTTTTCCTCTTAGGTGAAAGGGTAGGCATGGCCATTTCTCCGTCCACCCTGACAGAGCCGCCACTCCTGCAAACGAAAATCTCTATTCCCCAGATCCCGTCTGGGTCCATTTCCAGGTCGCGCCTCATTGAACAAATCCAGCGCGGCGTCGAGGGCCCTCTAACACTGCTCGCCGCGCCTGCCGGTTTTGGCAAGACCCATCTCCTGATCGAATGGACCAAGGAAACCCGTCTTCCGGTCGCCTGGCTGACCCTGGACAGCGACGACAACGATCTCAGCCGCTTTTTCCGCTATCTGATCGGTGCTCTTCGGAAAATTGAAGCCAAGCTGGGGGAGGAAGCGCTGGATTTTACCCAATCTTCCAAAGGCGGCGGATTGGAAGCGGGATTGACCTTGCTGATCAACGAAATCTCCGCCTTGCCAAAAGAAATCGCCCTGGTATTCGATGATTTCCAGGTCCTGGAGAATCCAATGGCGCTCCAAGGGATCGGCTTTCTGCTCAAATACCTGCCCCCCAACCTGCACCTTGTGATTACCAGCCGCAGCGAGCCGGAGATCAACCTGGCCTTCCTGCGCGCCAAGGGCCGGGTGGTCGAATTGGGCGCCGATGAGCTGCGCTTTACCGGCGAGGAGGTCGGGCAGTATTTCCAGCAGGCGGTCGGGCTGCAACTCCCGCCCGAGACAGTCCAGGCGCTGGAGGAGCACACAGATGGCTGGATCACTTCGCTGCAGATGGCTGCAATTTCACTCGAGAACCAGGCGGATCCGGCGGCCCTGCTGGCCAACCTGCAGGGCAAGATGTACTACCTGACGGGTTTCCTGGCCGAAGAGGTCTTGGACCGCCAGCCGGAGGAGGTCCGCCAGTTCCTACTGAGAAGCTCGATCTTAGAGAGCCTTAACGGACCGCTGTGCGAGGCGGTGGTCAACCCAGACGCCCAGCCGGGATACGGCGCGGTCCTGTTGAACCGCCTGGAACACGCCCATTTGTTCATCACGGCTCTTGATGAGAAGCGTGAATGGTTCCGCTACCATCCCCTATTTGCTGAATTTCTGCGCCAGGTCGAGGCGGAGGTCAACTCGGGCGAAATCCCGGGGCTGCACAAGCGTGCGGCGTTGTGGCTGGAAGGAAACGGTTACCTGGAGGAAGCATTCCGACACGCGCTGGCCACCCAGGATATGGGATGGGCGGCGGATTTGATCGAGCGCAACGCTTTACCCTTGATCAATATGGGTGAAGTGACTGCGCTCGCTCGCTGGATAGGCAGGCTGCCAGATGAGGTCACCCGCCAGCGCCCGCCCCTCATTCTGGCTTATGCCTGGTCGCTGATCGTAACCCACCAACCGGACCTCGCTCGAGACTGGCTGGATGAGTTGCGGCGGTTTCTCGACCAGCATGAAAAACAAACGTCTGCAGAGCCAATCCTCGATGAATTGGGATCCGTCGAAGGTTTTGAAAAAGTGAATTGGTCCATTATCCGGGGTGGGTTAGCGCTGTGTGAATCCTATCTGGCGATGGCGAGTGGCGACATGGAGCAGGCCGCCGAGCTATCCCAGCAGGCAAACAGCTATTTCCATGATGAGGAACCATATTTCAGTTCTACATACTTCCACAGCATTGTTGCCCTGGACGAGAGCGTATCTTCGATTTTATCTGGCGACACCCAGAAAGCAATCGACTCCTTGCGCGCAGCGATCAGGTTTGCCCGCCAAGCGAACAATCAATTCGTGATGATCATTGCCGGATGCGCAATGGCCGATATGCAAGCGCTGCAAGGCCAGCTCAGCAAGGCATGGGTCACCTACCAACGAGTACAGCATTGGGCCCAGGGGCCGGAGGGGAAACCGTTTCCTTTAGTCGGATTGGTGGAAATGGGGCTTGGAGAAATCCTACTCGAACACGACTTACTGGAGGAAGCCCGGGATTACCTGGAGCGCGGCGTCCAGATCACCCGATCGATGTGGTATATCGGCAGCCTGCATGGGATGATCTCCCTGGCCCGCTTGCGCCAGGCGATGGGAGATATCCCTGGCACGCTGGAAGTCATTGAGGAAGCCGCGCGCATGGCGCTCAGCACGGACGCCAGTGAGTGGGATGGGGTCGTCGCACCTGCAGTCGCGGTCCGGCTGGCCCTGCAGCGCAACGACCTGGCATCCGCCGAACTATGGTGGAAAAAAGGCGGGTTCCCCGATCTGAACACCCCAATCGCGTTAGAGAAATACCCGTATCATGTCTTTGAATATTTGCTACTCACCCAGACCAGGTTTCTGCTGGTCATGGGTCAAGAAACAGGCAGGGCCGGCGATCTGCAACAAGCAGCGGAACTGTTGGAGATGCTCTTGCTCGAAGCGGAGCGTTTTCAGCGGGTGACCTCGCAAATTGAGATATTCGTTCTCCTGGCAATGGTGCAATCTGCCCTGGGAGACGAAGGCGCGGCAAAGACCCTGCTGCGAGCCCTGGCGCTTGGTGAGCCGGAAGGCTACCGGAGGGTCTACTTGGATGAGGGCTGGCAACTGGCTGACCTCCTGCGCCAATGCCAGTCCGTGCAGCAAGCGTCCGGCAGCCATCTCCCTTCCGTGACATTTATCGACAACTTGCTGGAAGCCCTCCAGCGCACGGGGATCGGGCGAGTAACTGAAGAACAAGCGGTCGAAGGGAAAGCAGGCCCAACAACCGCCCATCTGGAAGATGGTCTGCCCATCTCCCTCTCAGCGCGCGAGATGGAGGTGCTGGCTTTGATCGCCGAGGGGAAATCCAATCAGGAAATCTCGGATGAGCTCTACCTGGCGCTCAACACCGTCAAACGCCATGCCTATAACATCTTTGCAAAGCTCGAAGTCAAGAAACGCACTCAGGCGGTCTCCAAAGCCCGTCAGTTGGGCTTGATCCCCTAATCTCCCCCTTGAATTGACACTTTTATAGCACTTTGGATTCATGACAGTCTGTAACCTCGCGAGTATGCTGTCAATAGCTACGAGTGAGGTTTTTAGTTTAATCTGCATACCATGGAGGTAAATAGAAAATGATGAGTTCAAAACAGAATCCGAAGCAGCAAAATCTAACAGATGACGGCATTCAGGCCGACATTTGGGATGCGCTACGAGAAGATGAGACTATTCGGCCCCTGGATTTGGGCAGCCTGTCGATCAAAGTAGAGCTCGGTGAAGTCTACTTGGATGGGTACCTCAAGGAGGAATACCAAACGCTGGTCGAAAGCACCATCCATTCCGTCCTGGGCGTTGCGGAGATTCACAACCGCCTGCAAACCAACGACAGCATCCTGGCTGAAATTTGGGACTCGCTGTGGAAAGAAGATTCCATTCGCTCCCTGGATCTGGGCAGTCTGTCGATCGATGTAAAGGACGGAGAAGTCTACCTGTATGGGCATATAGCCCAGGAAAACAACCTGCCGCGCATCGAAAATATAGTCCGGTCCGCTACAGGCGTTGTGGCTGTCCACAACTACCTGGTTACAGACCGCGATTTGACCACCCTGGTAGCCCAGGCCCTGGCTCGAGACGAGCGCACCCGTCCTTACATCCTTCCTGTGAACGCCAGCCATGGGTGGATCCAACTTGGTGGGG
>CAZDAU010000084.1:0-6422 GCA_964503625.1 uncultured Anaerolinea sp. | reverse complement strand
TTCAAGCTCGGCGCCTAACAGAGCAATTTTCACGGCAGCCCTCCCCTAAGAACAAAAGCCGCTCCGGCCATTTCGACAAGAGCGGGCAGCAAAGTGAACAACGAAGGTTGCTCTCTGTCCTAATTTCGATGGGCTGTAGTGACGATTTCAGTCGTTTTTTGCGTCTGTAACGGCGAAAGCCGTCACGACAAATCCATCATTTTCTCATTGACTGAACACGAAGCAACCGATGGTTTTGAATCTATATTACAGGAATTCATCCCCAAAGTCAAGTGAAAGCGACCGAGGGCCATCTCCATGGCGAGATGGCCCGTGCGGTGATCGCCGAGGGGGTTATGCCGAGCGCATTGTCATGCTTTGTCGATTCATCCAAATCGAGTAAATCACCAAAACCACCACCAACAGGGTGACAATCCAGGTTGTGGTCGAAACCAGCGAGACCGCCGCGTGCTTGATGGCAATTCCAGCCAGCGCCCACACCAGCACCAGCAGGTAGATCACATCATGGCGCGTATACGCCATGGCCCCCGCAATGATCAACACGGCCGCCAGCACCAGGATAAACCACCCCGCAGCCGGCAGCCCCCAGCCGCTCCAGCCCAAATAATACAGAAGCTGGGTGACGTTGGCAACCGTGGCAACCGTGATCCAGCCCAGATACAGGCTGAAAGGCGCTTCCACCAGCCAACGCTCGGCGATGGTAGGGCGGCTACGACCGATATCCAGGCGTAGATAGATCACAATCAGCGACCCCAATAGCGCCAACATGGCGACCAGCGTCCAATAAAACTGCTCGTAATGCCACAGGAACAGCCAGACCACATTGGCGATACAACTCAACACAAACCAGTAACCAATGGCTTGCAAGCGCGAGTTCGCCCGCTGGGAGGGCAGCGCCTGGAACACGGCATAGCCGATCAGCGCCAGGTAGATCAAGCCCCAAATCGAGAACACATAGCCCGCCGGGACAAAATAGATCGCGAAGCGATCAGAAATCTCGCCGGTCTGCAGGCCGTTGAGCGGCAAGGCGTTAGCCAGCCCATTCATCACCACCACACCGGCCAGCGCCAACACCACAGCGATTTGACGAATCAAATTTTTATCCATCTCCCAAGCCTCCAATTGTCCGGATTTCTGGCCCGATTTGATCTTGCTACTCAGATAAACGCTGCAAACTCCAATACACAAAGCCCACGCCCACCGCCAGCAGCACAAGGAAGACCAACCAACCTGTGAAACCCGGCAGCGCCCCCAACGCCGCCGCCGCCAGCGGAATGCCGAACACCAGCGCGCCGAGCACATACAGGATCGGGCGGGCGCGCCGCTGTAACTGCACCACGGCATCCTGCTCCGGCGGGGTCTGCGCCGTTCGTTCGGCGGCCGCGTCGATCTCCGCCTCGCTGCCGATGACCTCTGCCGCCAGGATGAGCGGCACCGGTCGAGGCAGGTAGAACACCCGATACGCCACCCCCGGCTGGAAGGCGGTGAGCTGCTCCTCGCCCGCCAGGCGCAGTTTTGTTGCGCCAATCTTAACCTCGAAGCGCGCCGCATCCGCCTTGATCTTGCCCGGTTGGGCGATGCCCTCCGCGCGCCTGAAGCTTGTGACCTCTGCAGATACCAGATAGCGGCGGCTGGTCAGCACGCCGACCAGGATGATCAGCCCAATTACGCCGGCGACAACGATCAGCCCGATCAACTCTGCCCCACCCGCCTGGCCGCCCGAACGCACGAATGAAAAAGCCAAAACCCCCAATGTTCCGAGCATGACAAAGACAAACACCATGATTGCCAGGCGCATGTTCGAACCGGCCGCCCGCAAAACAGCCCGCTGGCGGGCAGAAAGCCGCCCGCCGCGGTTCGCGCGCACGTCGTCTGGCGTGAAGCGAAAGGCGTCCTGCAGGCGCTGGTTAAGCTCATCCAACGGCAACCCTCCAATAGGCTCTACTCAAAGTAAGTATACCAATGATTGGGATAATCCTCCATTCGCCTGGCCCCAGCAAGGCAGTTTCTCATCTCATCAATTACTCATAAGGTCTAAACAATTTCCTAACAAGTTATCGGTATAATCCAGTCGAATATATCGTAAAATTTTCACCTTTTGACATTCTCAAGGTGTGACGTTTTCAATGGCGCGTGATCCTTTCACAAGCCGTCAATTCGGAGGAAACCCTATGAGCAAGACTGTTATGATCGTTGCTGGCGTTGTGCTGATTGTGATCGCCCTGGCAGGCGGCATCTGGCTGTACGATTTGGTTCTCGGCGAGACCAAGGCCGCCAGCGCCCCAATCAGCGCGCCCACTCTGGAGGTCGTCGCCAGCGCCACCACCGCCCCCACGGCGACATCCGCCCCCACCGCCGCGCCCACCTTAGAAAACACAACCGCACCGGCAGCGCCCACCCAGGAGCCAGCCGCTCCGCAGGGCGGCCCAACGATCTACCAGATCAGCCAGGATGAATCTCAGGTGCGCTTCAATATCTATGAGCTGCTGCGTGGCCAACCCAAAAATGTGATCGGGGTCAGCAACCAGGTCGCCGGGCAAGCGTCTGTGGACCTGAACGACCTGAGCACAGCCCAGCTTGGCGAGATCCTGATCAACGCCCGCACGCTGGAGACCGACGATAACCGGCGCAACCAGGCTATACGCAATCGAATCCTGTTCACCGACCAGTACGAATTCATCTCTTTCAAACCCACCCAGATCAGCGGGTTGAGCGGCGCTGCCGCCCCGGGGCAATCGTTCACCTTCCAGGTGACCGGCGATTTAACCATCAAAGACGTGACCCGGCCGGCGACTTTCGATGTCACCGTCATGGTGGAATCGCCTGAGCGCCTGGTTGGCTCCGCCCAAACAACAATCGCACTGGCCGATTACAACCTGTCGGTGCCGGATGTGCCCTTTGTTGCCAATGTTGGCGAGACGATGGCGCTGGAGATTGATTTTGTCTTGATCCCCTGATCACCACCGCAGGCGATCCATTGAATTTCAATCCGTCAGGGGCTGCCCAAAGAATGCCGGCAGCCCCTGCTGAATCGCGCAACCCGCCTGTTTCACAATCCGCGCCAGCCGGTGCCAGCCTGCAAAGATGCCCCCGTGGTTGTCAAGCGCCCCGGCCTCAGGTAGAATCAACTTGTTCCGCCTTGTGCCTTCCCATCGCCACCCGTAAAGGCCATTGAGGCTCCAGGGTTCTGGAGGCGCCAATCGGGAGATCAAGGCGGACAAGGAGCCGCCCCATGCACGAAATCTTCTACCCCGTCAGCGTCGCGGTTGTCGGCGTCTCATCCAAACCGGACAACCTTGGGCGCAACATTGTAGGCAACCTGGTCGAATATGGCTTCAACGGCATCGTGTACGCAGTGGGGCCAGGCGGCGGAATGATCGAAACCCGCCGGATATACCGCTCGGTGGTGGATATCCCTGACCATGTGGACCTGGCGGTGATCCTGACCCCGGCGCACACCGTTCCTGGAATCCTGGAGGAATGCGGGCAAAAAGGCATCCACCAGGCAATTATCGAGACGGCAGGTTTTCGAGAATACGCGGAAGCGGGGGCTAGACTGGAGCAGGAGATCGCCGCGGTGGCCGCCAAACACAGCATCCGCTTTGTGGGGCCGAACTGCATCGGGGTGATCAACATGGAAAACGGTTTCTGCGTGCCATTCCCGCGGCTCAAGAAATTCATCAAGCCCGGCGGCGTCACCATGATCACCCAAAGCGGCGGGGTGGGCATGGCGGTGCTCAACTTGCTGGCTAACGAGGGCCTGGGGTTGAACAAGTTTGTCTCGGTGGGCAACATGCTCAACATCAACGCTGAAGATATGCTTGAATACATGATTTCCGATCCAGGCACCGAGCTGATCTTCCTCTATCTGGAGAGCATGGGAGATGGGCGGCGGTTGATGGACATTGCCCGCCGCTCGAGCAAGCCCATCCTGGCCTTCAAGGCCAACATCGGCAAGTTGGGGCAGAACATCGCCAAGTCGCACACGGCTTCACTGGCCTCGGATGACGCCGTGGTGGAGGCGGCCTTCAAGCAGGCCGACATCATCCGCGTCCACGACGCCACCACCCTGGGCAATAACCTGAAAATTCTGCGCCTTCCGCCGATGCAGGGCCGGCGGCTGGCGGTGATCTCGCGCTCCGGCGGCCAGGCGGTGATCGCCGCCGACGCCTGTGAGCTGTTGGGCTTCGACCTGGCGCCCTTCCCAGAGAGCTTCCTGCGCGAGATCGAGAAGAATTTTCGCGCCTCGGTCATCCGCTTGACCAACCCGCTGGACCTGGGCGACCTGTTCGACCTGGACCTTTACGCCCAGATCGTCGAGCGCACCTTGCAGCTTGAAGGCGTGGATGGGGTGGTATTCCTGCACACGTCGCTCTCCGAGGCAGAGAACTTGAAGAGCCGCCAGCTGTTGGAGAGGCTGATGGCGCTCTCAAAACAGCATCACAAGCCGGTGGCTTACTATCTTTCCGCCGCGGCCCAAGAGATCACCTATCTGAAGCAAAATTACGACTTCCCCGTTTTCACTGCGGTGGTCGAGACCATGCGCGCTTTGCAGATCAGCCATCGCCATTGCTGCCAGCCCATCCAGGCCCACGCTCCCGGGCCTGCGCCGGCCCTGGAGGTCAGTCGCCAGGCGGTGCGCCAGTTGGTTGAAAACGCCCACCGTGATGGCCGCAGCCTGCTCCTTTCGGAAGCCCTCCAGGCGCTGGAGTTTTACGGCATCCCCACTGTGCAAGGCCGCATCGCCCGGAGCGTTGGCGAAGCCCAGGCCGCTGCGCAAGAAATCGGCTACCCGGTCGCCCTCAAGATCATCTCCGAAGATATCTCGCACAAGTCGGATGTGGGCGGGGTGCAGCTTAACCTGCGCAACCCCGAAGGCCTGGCCGCGGCTTTCGATGATATGTTCCAGCGCATCGGCGGCTTGTATCCGCAGGCAAAACTGGATGGGGTGTTGGTGCAGCCTATGGTCGGCGGCGGGCAAGAACTGATCCTGGGTGGGCGCCAGGATCCCCAGTTCGGCCCGGTGGTGCTGGTTGGCCTGGGTGGCATTTTTGTCGAAATCATCGGCCAGGCCGTCATGCGCGTCGCGCCCATCCACGAAGGCGAAGCGCGCCAGATGCTGGAAGAGCTGCGCGGCGTGCAGATCTTGAAGGGCGCGCGCGGCCACGGTCCCTCGGACATCGACGCCCTGGTGCAGGCGCTGGTCTGCCTCTCACAATTGATGGTGGATTTCCCAGAGATCAAGGAACTGGATATCAACCCGTTGCGCGTTTTTGCTGCCGGGGAGGGCTGCAGGGCGCTGGATGCCCGGGTCGTGCTCGGTTAATCCATGCCCGCCGGATGACCTTCAGCCTTCTTTGGATTCAACCTGAACTGTCTTTTCTCATTTGACTTTTGAGAGAAGATATGTAATAAATTTAATAACACAGGGATATCCGATGTCATCCAACCCAACTCTCGCCAAGGATGACCTGCCGGAAAGCTGGCCGGCTGTTGCGGCAGGCCTGGTGATCTTTCTGAGCGCCGGCTGGGAGCTCATCCTCAACGAGTTGCCATACGAACTCCACCAACAGCTCTTCAACTCGAGCCATTGGTTCTATTTCCTGTCGCCTGCAGTGGGCTTTGCTGCGGCCTGGGTGCTGAGGTTCCCGCGCTGGAGCTATCCTTACATCCCCATCGCTCTCTTGCTTCCCCTTTACCTGTCCAACGCTTCGACGCCGGGTTTGACTTTGCTCGGCTTTCCCACTTTTGGCCAGGAGCAGTGGGGCTGGCGGGCCTTTATTCCAGTGCTCGTGGGGGGAGCAATCGCCTGGCTGATCACGCGCTCTCTTGCCCCCTGGAGAAAGTTTTTCTCTCAGATCGGACAGGATTGGACGCTGGGGACTTACGCCCTGAGCGGCACACTGCCGCTGTTGATTTTCATCGCCTACGATGAGATGGACCGGGCATATTCGCTGCTCAATGTCTCGCTGCTCAGCGCCGCCCTGATTGCGATGGCGGTGATCTATCTGCGCAGCCACACCTTTCACCGCCGCCGCCTGACAGTCATCGCGGGCATCCTGGCGATCCTGGGCTACACAGCGGTGACGGTGACCGTGTACTGGTTCAGCCTGGGACCCGATAACGTGAACATCCTCGGGATGATCCTGTGGACGATCATCCTGGTTGCTTTTTACCTGTACCCCGGGATTCATGCGGCCGCCATCCAGCGCGCCGATCAGGTCAAACCCTGAGTGCGGGAGCCTCGGCTGATTTCGTAGTAACGACTTCAGTCGTTCAGAAACAGCCTTCGTAGCAACGACTTCAGTCGTTCAAAACCAGCCTTCGTAGTAACGACTTCAGTCGTCCAAAAACAGCCTTCGTAGTAACGACTTCAGTCGTTCAAAACCAGCCTTCGTAGTAACGACTTCAGTCGTTCAAAA
>CAZDAU010000083.1:0-6714 GCA_964503625.1 uncultured Anaerolinea sp. | reverse complement strand
GGAAACCCAATCCTACCCCAGGCTCCTACTCTCTGACAACCTTTGACTGCACACATATTTCTCCCTCTCCTTGCCAATTAACCCATCCTCGTTTATGATACCTCGGATGACAGCCCGAACAGAGCTCATCCCGGACCGCATCCTTCCAGGCGACTGCCTCGAAATCCTGCCCACTCTCCCTGAAAAATCGGTCGACCTGGTCTTTGCCGATCCTCCCTACAACCTCCAGCTTCAGAATGACCTCTGGCGCCCTAACCACACCAAGGTGGACGCGGTCGATGATGACTGGGACCGTTTTGCTGGCTTTGCCGAATACGATCAGTTCACCCGCGCCTGGCTCACCGCCTGTCGCCGTGTGCTCAAAGACACCGGCGCGCTCTGGGTCATCGGCTCTTACCACAACATTTACCGGGTTGGCGCCATTCTGATGGACTTGGGCTATTGGATCCTCAATGATATCGTCTGGATCAAGACTAATCCCATGCCAAACTTCCGCGGTGTGCGCTTCACCAATGCTCACGAGACCCTGATCTGGGCGCAGAAAATCAAAGGAGCTCGCTATACCTTCAATCACCACGCCATGAAAGCCCTCAATGATGGCTTGCAGATGCGCAGCGATTGGGAGATTCCTCTCTGCACCGGCAGAGAGCGCTTAAAGGTGAATGGCGCCAAGGCCCATTCCGCTCAGAAGCCCGAGGCCCTGCTCTACCGTGTGATCTTATCCAGCACCGACCCGGGTGATATTGTTCTGGATCCCTTCTTCGGCGTCGGCACCACCGGCGCAGTGGCTAAAAAGCTCCACCGTCATTGGATTGGAATTGAGCGCGATCTGCTTTACATTCAGGCAGCCCAAGAGCGCATCGATGCAATCGAGGTTTCACCGTTCAGCGATGAAATCTTCACCTCCCCCTCCCCGCGCAGCCGTCCCCGGGTGCCGTTTGGCGCCTTGCTTGCCAGCGGCCTGCTCTGCCCTGGGCAGATTCTCTACTTTGGCCCCACTGGCAACCTCACTGCGGTGATCCTGTCGGACGGCTCGTTGCGCTGTGGCGATTTTGTTGGCTCCATCCATTCGCTCGCCCGCCAGCTCCAGAATGCCCCTGGCAACGGCTGGCAGGCCTGGTACTACCTTGATCCGGCCACCAGCCAGCGCCTGCCCATTGATGTCCTGCGCCAGACCTACCTCTCCACCCCGCCCGAATCCCAGTCCGCCTGAGCGTCCGTCGAAGGCAGCAGGCTTGCCCCCTCGCAGTTTCCGCCCCCGTCTCCCTTCCGGGCTACGCTTGCCTGCACCACCCTGGCATCCAACCCTTGCAGTCGCAGCATCTTCCCAGCCGCCGGGTTAATAAACTTCTCCGCCTTCAACCCAAATCGAGCTCTGAACCGGGCGCATCCGGTGTGCAGCTGCTCGGCACCTCAATTAGCGCTGACCCGACCGCCAGTTGCAAGCTGCATCAAAATCCCCCGACCATCCACCCCAATTTCATATTACAATCGGATTGCGCCCCTTGGCGTCCTGAATTCTATCAGCCTGATTGCCTAATCCTACGCCCATGGACGACATCAGCCCTATCCGCAAGCAGTACCTTGAGATCAAGCGCCAATACCCAAACGCTATCCTCTTCTTCCGCCTGGGCGACTTCTACGAGACCTTTGACCAGGACGCCGAGACCGCTGCCCGCGAACTGGATATCGTTCTCACCTCCCGCAGTGTTGCTAAGGGTGTGCGGGTCCCGATGGCTGGCATCCCCCACCACGCCGCCGAGAACTACCTGGCCCGCTTGATCGAGCGCGGCTACCATGTGGCCATCTGCGAGCAGGTGGGCGAACAGCCGGTGCGAGGCCTCTTTCCCCGCCAGGTCACTCGCGTTGTCACCCCCGGCACCATCGTCGAGCCTGGCCTGCTCCCCGGCGATGCCAACAACTACCTGGCGTGTGTTGTGGTCGAAGTCGGCGAGGGCGAGAGCCGCGCCGGTGTGGCCTACGCCGACATCACCACCGGCGAGTTCGCTGCCGCCGAGCTGAGCGGCGGCGACATCCAGGCCGTGCTGCGCGCCGAGCTGGCCCGCCTGCGCCCCGCCGAATTGCTTCACCCCGAAGCCCTCGCCCTCCGTGACGGCTTCCCTGGCCACCCCACCTCCTGGCCCAATTGGCGCTTTGAGTCTGGCCGCTGCCAGGAAGCTCTGTTGCGCCACTTTGGCGCTGCCTCTTTGGATGGCTTTGGCCTGCACGGCCTGACCCTGGCGACCCGCGCTGCCGGCGCTATTGTCCAATACCTGGCTGAGACCCAGGCAGCATCCCTGGCCCTGCTCACCGGCTTGAGCGTTTACACCCTCTCCGAGTTTATGACCCTCGATGCCGCCACCCGGCGCAACCTGGAGCTGACCGAGACGATCCGCACGGGTGCAGTCAAGGGCTCGTTGCTTGGTGTGCTTGACCACACCGTCACCCCGATGGGAAAGCGGCTGCTTCGCCAGTGGGTCAGCAAGCCCCTCCTGGATGTCACCCAGGTGCGCTTGCGCCAGGACGGCGTGGAGTGCTTTTTCCGCGACGGCGTCCTGCGCGCCGAGCTTCGCCAGGCGCTCAAGCCATTAGGCGACCTGGAGCGCCTGGTGAACCGTATCCTGGGTGGCACCGCTCAGCCGCGCGATCTGGTAGCCATCCGCGCCACGCTTGCCCGCCTGCCTGCCTTGCGCGACCTGCTGCCGGAACAGGACGCGGCGCTGGCCCCTGTCAGAGACGATCTGCACCTTTGTCAGGAAGAACACGCCCTGCTCCAATCCGCCTTGCAAGACGACCCGCCCGCTACGTTGCAAAATATTGGCGTCATCCGTCCTGGTTACTCTGCCGAGCTGGATGGCGTGGTGGAGCGCTCCCGTCACGCCCGCGAATGGATCGCCAACCTGGAGGCCCTTGAGCGCGAGCGCACTGGGATCAAATCGCTCAAGGTTGGCTACAACAAGGTCTTTGGCTATTACATCGAGGTCACCCACGCCAACACTGCCGCCATCCCGGCGGAATATATCCGCAAACAGACCCTGGTCAACGCCGAACGCTATATCACCCCCGAGATGAAAGAGTACGAAACCCTGGTGCTCAACGCTGAAGAGCGCATCCATCAGGTCGAAGCCCACCTGTTCAAAGAGGTCTGTGCCCGTCTTGCAGCCTCGGCCTCGATCCTGCTCTCCACCGCTCGTGCATTGGCTCAGCTTGATGTGCTTGCATCACTGGCCGAAACTGCTGCCCTCAACGGATATGTGCGGCCGACGGTCGTGGAGGAAGACGTGCTGGAGATACACGATGGACGCCACCCGGTGGTTGAGCTCAGCCTGAGCGGCGAGCGTTTTGTGCCCAACGATGTGATTTTTGAAGAAGGTGAGCGGGTGCGCCTGCTCACCGGACCGAATATGTCTGGTAAATCCACGCTCATCCGCCAGGTGGCGCTGATTGTTCTGTTGGCGCAGGTAGGTTCCTTTGTCCCCGCCTCAGCAGCCCGCCTGGGTCTGGTGGATCGCATCTTCACCCGCATTGGTGCTCAGGATGAGATCCATGCTGGCCAGTCCACATTTATGGTTGAGATGGTCGAGACCGCCAACATCCTCCACCATGCTACACCGCGCAGCCTGCTCATCCTGGACGAGATTGGTCGTGGCACCAGCACCTACGACGGCGTCTCCATCGCCTGGGCGGTTGTGGAATACCTGCATAATCATCCCCGTCTGCGCGCAAAGACCCTCTTTGCCACCCACTACCATGAGCTGACTCAGTTGGCCGACCTGCTGCCCGGTGTGCGCAACTATAACGTGGCAGTCAGCGAGGCCGAAGGCCAGGTGGTTTTTTTGCACAAAATCATCCCCGGCGGAGCAGACCGCTCCTATGGGATCCATGTGGGCCAGTTGGCCGGCCTGCCGCGCCCGGTGGTCCAGCGCGCTGGCGAAATCCTGCAGCAGCTCGAAGCCTCCTCCGGCAAGGCTGTGCGCATCAATCCCCTGGCTCCCAGGCAGCTTGCCCTTTTCCCGGAAACCAACCCCTTGCTCGATGAGCTCAAGGCCATTGACGTCAATGCCCTTTCACCCATTGAAGCATTAAATAAGCTGTTCGAATGGCAGAAGAAGTATTTGAAGGAGTAGAGGCTTTAACAAACTTGAAGTGCTTGCCTAATAAACTGTACATAACGATGAAAAAAAACAACCCCAGGCGCTTGCCTGAGGTTGTTTTCTGGTTTTGCTGGGTTGACAAAATTTACGCAGGTTGGATTCCTTTCCACAAGCCGACCATATTTCCGGCCGGGTCGCGGAACATTGCCATCCAACCCATACCGGGCACTTCCATCTCCTCCATCAGGGTCTGGGCGCCCAGGCTTTCAGCCTTTCTCAGGGAGGCTTCGATATCCTGTGTGCCAACATAGAAGACGACAGTCCCAGCAGGGTAGCTCTCGCTCACTGGATTAATCCCGCCGCCGACCTCGTTTGGACCGGTCTCAAAGGTGACATAGTGAAGCTCAGGGATGTGCTGGATTTTCCAGCCGAACAGGTTGGCGTAAAACTTGCCCGCTGCCAGCTGGTCTGGGGCTGCAAACTCGACGTGCACGATCGGGTGGTTGGACATCGTATTCTCCTTTGGCTGAAGCAAAAATGGATGAAAAAGGTGTGATTATTGTAGAATACTTGTTCTAATTTGTCAAGGTTTTTGTTTGATCAACCGCCGGGTGAGTGCGCTTCCCAGGATGGCATAGGCGTCGGTGGGTAGATAGTGACTGGCAGCAGCGTTTAACAACACCTGGCAACTTGGCGGGAAGTCATCATCACCCTGCCAATAAACCGCCAGCAGGGGCACTCGCGGCAAGGCCATAAAAGTATAGGCTGCGTCGCCCAACGGATAACTCACTCCACCCATTGCCTGGGCAGCGCTTTCGAACAGGTCTTGCCTCTCTCGAAAGGCGAGCGCCAGTTCATTGCCCGTGTAACCCTGGAATGCCTGGTTATAAAAGCGCCCGTCCGGCAGGTCAGAGAAGGCGACCCATGTCTGGCTGAGTGGCTCGCCATCTGCGGTGGTCAGGTAATACAGCAAAAGCGCCTGGTCAAATGCGGCGAGCGGCAGTTCTCCACCCAATGGATAGGCAATTCCTTGCGGATATGTGATCCGGATAAGGCGGTTCCAATATAACAAATTCAACTGGCCTTCTGCTGAAAGTTGCGCCCCGCTTGCCCATACAACCCGGTTCAGGTTAATGGATGCCAGCGTTTCACGAAGCTCCTCCAACCGCTGGGTGAAACGTTGCTCCAGACGCTGGGGTTCGACCCTTTCAGGCCGTGGAAAGGCTCTCTTATCAGGTTCGGATGGTACCAAGGATGGACTCCTTACAAAAGTGATGGCTTGAGCGGCCTGTAAGCTAACAGAAATGCGCGCTGCAAAACTTGTGGATTATAACAGGATGTGTATAATTTAAATTGCCTGCTGGCCTCTCCGACGCTTCTTCCACTGGGCAGGCGCATGTCGGTCGCGCTCGACCTTGTAGCTGCCATCGCCAGACGTCTCCCATCATCTCTCCCACCCAAACATCATTCTCCAACGCTGGCGAATGGGAAGAAAAAGGAAGAGCGCGATCGTTTTTATTATACCCACTTCCTGTTAAAGCAATGCACCCCGCCGAACCTATCGGAAGGGGTGCATCGCTTTAACAAATCAGCCCAGGCAAGAACACAATGCATGTGCGCTGCAAAAGCGATTATTTCCTCTTATTGTGCAAAGTGCGGTACAGGATTTCCTCCAGCTCGTTTGTTGCGCCTTTGGATTTACGTTTGCCCTTGCTGGCGGGTTCGACGGTATGCTTCTCCTTGGAGCGCTCCATGGCTTCTCGCAGAGCAATCTCCATTGCCGTGGGAATGGGCTCTTCTTTGGCTTCCTCTTCCATGGCTGGTGCCTGCTCACTGCTTTTGGCAGGCCGGAAATCCTTCTCTTTGACCTCTTTGACTGGTGGCTCTTCAAGCGCTTTCATACTCAGCTTGATCTGGCGCTTGCGCTTGTCGACATTGAGTACTTTGACTTCTACTTCATCGCCTTCTTTGACAACGTCGCCCACGGTCTTGATGTAATCGTGAGTCATTTCGCTGATGTGCACCAGGCCTGGGCGCTCTGCGCCGATATCCACAAACGCACCAAATTTTTCCAGTCGGGTGACTTTGCCTTTGACCACCATATCGGGCTGGATATCTCGCCATTCCAGCTCAAGTGGTTTGATCATGGTGAGCTCAATGCGGTTTTTCTTGGGCACCACTCGGTGAACCCACACATCGACCTGCTGACCCGGTTGAACCACATCTTCAACGCGGTTGACCGGCTCGGCCTGAAGTTGGGAAATGTGCACTACTCCCGGGGTATCCAGCCCAATATCGACCACTGCGCCGGCCAATGTGGTTTTGATCACGGTGCCAGTGAAATGGGTTTTACGCTTGATTTCGCTAAGCTCAGTGGTTTGAGTGTCTTCAGGGGTTGCCAGGGCTTCGGTTTCCATATTACGCCATCTCCAATCCTATCAATATCGTTACCGCCCGGCAGATAAACCCGAGGCGGGGAATGTCAAAATTTTCGTCGGGTGGGTTTCACCCGCGAAGTTGGATTATACCCCTGGCTTGTAGAAATGTCAAAGCACACGCGCAAGAGGTGTGCAGTCAAAGGTTGTCAGAGAGTAGGAGCCTGGGGTAGGATTGGGTTTCC
>CAZDAU010000082.1:0-7495 GCA_964503625.1 uncultured Anaerolinea sp. | reverse complement strand
CAGGCGCTGATCAATTTTTTCAATCCGAGAGCAGACAGGTTGGACGCCAATCAACAGCCAGGGTGAAATCATGTGGGAGGCTGCGGGCGCCTCCCACAAGTTCTCAACCTGCCGGTCACTCAAAAATTGCAAAACCTGCCGCTGGCAACTCCAGGCGCACTGCCTGTCGCCCGCCCGTCAGCTTCACATCCAGCTCCTGTTCGGTTTGAGCCGGGTCGCTGGAGTACAGACGCCTGAGACGCTTTCCAACCGGATGGACTCGCCCATCCAGCTCCACCCAGGTGGTTCTCGGTTCATCTGGATCGGTATTGAGCGCCACCAGCAGGCTTTGGTCGTCAAAATAGCGAGACCAGGCGACCAGAGAAAGCATGCACTCGCCCATTACCACCGGGTAACCAAAGTTTAGTCCATCACCAGAAATTTGGCACAGGTACTGCCGCCCGCGGCGCAGGGCAATCTTCTGCTTGCGCAATGCCAGGATTTTGGCAAGTTCCTGATAGACCTGTTGATCTTCATCAAAGAAATGCCGGCCTCGCGAGCGGAAAGCCCCGAACTCACCGCCGAACATGGCTTCGCGAATGTAACGGTCATTGTCGCCCTGGCCGTCAAAACCCTGCTCGCTGCCATAGTAGATACAGGGGATGCCCAATGTGGTCACGTTGAGCCCCAGCACATTGAGCAAGAGTTTGCGGTTTTTCTCCTGGCTGGCCTTTGTAGCGCCAGCGCAGAAACGCGCCTTGAAACCACCTTTGCGGACCTGGTCATGGTCGTCAAACAGGGTTACCACCTTGTTGCGAAACCAGATGTGTGACTCTTTGTGCACAAGCTCGGAATTGCGGAACAAATTGAAATACTCCTGGGGGTTGCGCTGGCCTTTAACCAGATACTCCATCCGGTCGGGGATATCATCGATCCCCAGGGCAGCGTCCAAACCAGTCACCTCCAGGGTGTTAAAGGCGCGCACCCGCCCGCCTGTGATCTCACCGATCAGGTAAAAATTTTCCTTGCCAATCCTCTGGGCGAACTCGTGGATCACCGAGGTGAAGTAGCGCGTGGCGCCTGGGTCCATGTGCTTGACCGTGTCAACGCGAAATCCATCCACATCAGCGTAGGCGATCCAGAACTGGTAGGCCCGGCAGAGCGCTTCCAACGCCGGGGAAGGAACATAGTTGTCGATATCGCCGCTGCCCAGGCGGATATCCTTCAGGTCGTAGAAATCACCTTCCTTATACTCCGGATCGTGATCCCAATTGGAGATGCGCCCTTTTGCAGTAAAAGTCCCTGGCTGCTGTAGCTCGGCTGGCCAGATGGCGCCATGCGGCCAGGCGCGTGGCTGCGCCGTCAGATCTACCGGGGCAAAGGGCAGGTTGGGGCGCCCGGCGGCATCGTGATAGCCCGCCACCGGATAGGGCTGGCCGTCCCAGCGCGGGTCCAGGTACCATTGCCCGCTGGCGGGGTCCTGGGTCCAGTAGCGGTCGGGGTTGTAGCTGAAGACATGCCCCGAGTGATTCAGGATGATGTCCAGGATGACGTAAATGCCGTGGCGGTGGGCGGTGCGCACCAGGTTGCGCAGATCGGCGCGGCTGCCAAAATGGGGATCGACATCCAGGAAGTTTTGCACCCCATAGCCGTGGTAGCTTTCTTGATACGGCGCCTGCTTGAAGATCGGGCTGATCCAAAGAGCGGTGACACCGAGTCGCCGCAGATAGCCAATTTTGCTGGAAAGCCCTTTCAGGTTGCCGCCAGCCCAGCGCCCCCCAGCTTCACGCCAGCGGCTGGCATCGACCTCATTCTGCACCGCGTTCTCAGCATCCGCCAATTGAAACAATGGCGTGGAGCCGCCGCTCACCTGCCTGCCTTCGTTATCGCGGTAACCCTGTTCCCGCCCATCGGAAAAGCGATCGAGCATCAGGAAATACAAAACCTGATCCTCCCAGGCTGCAGGCGAGGGGGTGAAGATTCGCTGTGTCAGGCCAGGGAGATCCAGCTCGCGGAGTGATTTTTCAACCATGGAACATCCTTTCAAGGTTTACCGGGACAGGAATCTGCCCCGGTATATTGTAGACATTGAATATCTTATTGATATATTTTACGCCAGAATTTGGATTGCCAGGATGAGAATATGGTGGGATTGCGGTGCAACACCTCTCCAGAAACTTATATCTATTACGGATATATCTCTTGACATTTAGACCAATAAGGTGTAATATATCTGTATAATATATATCGTGCACGGATATATTGATTGGCCTAGCTTGCGAAATCTGATCCTTCAAGAAAGACCGAACAGGAGCAACCTTGACCCAAACTCTCCCTTCCCCACATTCCTTCCTGCCGCTCACCCCGGCGGTGTTCAACATTCTGCTGGCCCTGGCAGATGGCGAAAAGCACGGCTACGCCATCATGCTGGAGGTCGAGGCGAACACCCAGGGTGCGGTCAAGATGGGCCCCGGCACGCTGTACGGCTCGATCAAGCGTATGCTCGAGGCCGGCTTGATCGTTGAAAGTGACGAGCGTCCCGATCCCGACCTGGACGATCAACGCCGCCGCTATTATGCCCTGAGCGGGCTGGGAAAGCGCGTCTTGCATGCCGAAGCGCAGCGCCTGGCAGACCAGGCTGCCCTGGCGCAGCGCAAAGGTGTACTGGAGGGGACCCCGGGGTGAGCGAGATCTATGCTACACGCAAAGACCCAGGACTGGTGGCGCTTTCCAGTGCCGCCTACCGGCTGCTCCTGATCGCCTATCCAGCCCGGTTCCGCGGCGAGTACGGTCCGCATATGGCGCAAGCCTTCCGCGATTGCTGTCTGCAAGCGCTGCGCCAGGCTGGGCCTGCCGGCATGCTCCGCTTGTGGAGCCTGACGCTGATCGATTGGCTCAAATCCGTCATCGAGCAACACCTGCTCAAAGGAGTCCATATGTCCAAGGCACGTTTTATCCGCATTTCCGGCTGGGCGCTCATCCTGGGCGCCATAGCCTTGCTGCTAGCAACCGCTGCAGTAGCCGCAACTTCAGATGCGTCATCGCAGTATGACGCCCGCTACCGCCCTACCGACCCGATCTTCCAGGCGATCCAGGGCTTACTCTTCCCCTCCGCGGTCGTGTTGATTACTGTCGGACTCGCTGGGCTCTACGCCCGCTATAGCAGTCAGTCCAGTCGCCTGGGTCGCGCCGGGTTGATCCTGGGCATACTGGGTGGTATCGTCACCTTCACCAGCATGCTGGGCTTGTTTGTCGCCAACATTGGAGATCCGTTGTGGTCGGCGATGATGTTCAGCATCGCGGTGATGTTCGGCGGTCTTGCGCTTTTTGGTGCCGACGCCCTGCGCAGTCGGGCGCTACCGCGCGGCAACTATTTGCCGGTCCTGGCCGGGGTCGGTTTTCCCCTTGTCGTGATCACCTCATTAACTTATAAAGCAATCACCGGCCGGACGCTGGATATGAGCGACCTGGTCACAGCAGCGATCTTTCTGGTCACAGCCTTGGCGCTGCTGGGGTTAGGCCAGATCTTGCGCGGCGAGCCGCTTGAGGCTCCTCAGTCAGCTTGAATCTTGATCATAGGGGCGGGTCCATCCCTGGATAGATTATCATTAATCTAACCAAAAGCCCGCCCCACCTTGAAATTCGCCTTGAATTTTTGTATAATGATAGTAGGCGTGGGTCTATGACCCACAAAAACTGAATAGCCACAATCTACATCGATGGCGGTGTCGGGCTGACAATTCCGACCGGCAAAGATGTTACTCTTTTGCCGCTGACTTTGAATCAGCGGCATTTTGTATTTAGCCTGGAAGGAAGGAGGCTGAGATGATTACCGTAAAGAACATGCCGGTGAGTGAGAAACTGGACCACGTGCTGGAAAACAGCGACCTCTACGAAGCCTTCCTGCCCGAGTTTCTTGCCAGGCACGTAGATGATCAGGCGATGATTGAACTGCGCAAGCGCTGGAATGAAGGTGTCCGTCCTGTTTTGCCAGGCACACCGGTGGAAGATCAATACGAATTAGCCTATGCCAATTGGATCTGGAAGGCTCAAACCAACATCAACTATATCCGCGAAAAGTTGGGAGAGGAGGGCCTCTGCCTGTTTGAAGAAGCAGAAGTACAGGCCCTGAAACGCCAGAACAACAGCCCTGCGCTCTGGATGTTGGCACTGGTTCGGCTGATCTCTCGGGCTGCTGCATTCAAGATGACTGCCGAGAATCTTGCCTACCAGCTACAGTGGCTGACCCCACTCAACGTGGTTGAATTGAGCGATGAAAAATTCATCGCTCAGATCACCCGCTGCAAGATCCTGGGGTATCCAGGTTGCGAGGATGTGTGCCAGATCGGCTGCCAGAAAACTTATCCCCACTGGCTGCGGGAGCAATTCAAGGTTGACATAAGCTTCAAGCGTATGGATCACTCCTGCACCTGCCTGGTGACGCCATTGAACTAGGCAAGAACCCGGTTCAGGAGTCTGCCCAATGCCCAGCCTTACAGATTCTGCTGTACTAGCTCCCCCAGCCGGCCGATCGCGCGCTCGACTTCTTTTGACCACACTGCTGCGTTTAGCCGGATGAAGTTACAGAATTTCGGCGCTGCAGAGAAGATGTAGCCAGGCGCCAGGGTGACGCCGACCTTTAGCGCTTGGCGGTACAGCTCCAACGAGTCAACCACTTCGGGAAGCTGCACCCACAGCACAAAACCTCCCGAAGGTCGGGTGACCCGCGTCCCAGCCGGGAAGCAGCGCACAACCGCCTGGGTCATTTGTTCAACGTTGAAGGCATACTCCCGCCTCAGTCGGCGCAGGTGGTGGTCATAACTCCCGCAAGCCATAAATTCTGCCATGGCCATCTGCGGCAATGAGGCCGTCACCCCGCTGGAGGCAAATTTGAGCCATTCCACAGCCGCCTTGAAACGGCCGGGCGCCGTCCAACCCACCCGGTAACCTGGGCACACATCCTTGGAAAAGGACGAGCACAGCAACACCAATCCCTTGCGGTCAAAAGCTTTGGCAACCACCGGGCGATGTTCGGAGAAGTAGATCTCGCCGGAAATGTCGTCTTCAATCAATGGAATCTCATGCCGGGCGAGCAGCTCCACCAGATCACGCTTGGCCTCCTCCGGCATGCAACTCCCCAGCGGATTGTTAAAATTGGATACCACCAGGCAGGCCCGCACCGGGTTGTGCTCCAGGGCAAAGCGCAGCGCGCTCAGGCTTATCCCCTCCCGCGGGTGGGTGGGGATCTCCAGCGCTTTCAGACCCAAAGCCTCAATGCTTTGCAAAATGCCAAAATAAGTGGGCGATTCAATTGCAACGATATCACCTGCACGGCACACAGCCCGCAGGCCCAGTTCAATTGCCTCCGAACAACCAGCGGTGATGGCAATATCATCTGGCGACAGGCTGCACCCGGCATTCACGGCGCGCTGAGCGATCTGGACGCGCAATGGCTCGTAACCTGGTGGAAAGAAATAACCGTTGCTTTGCTCTTCCTGCTCCCGCGCCAGCATTGCCACAATCCGATTCAGCCGCTTGGTGGGCAGCAGCTCGCGGTTGGGCAGGGCGGTGCCAAGCTGCACCAGGTTGGGATTTTCGCTATCCCGCAGAACGTGCATGACCAGCTCGCGCAGCCCCACCAGAGCCGGGTCCGGCTCTGGTGAGGATATTTCCGGTTCTGGGAGCGGAGTGAGCCGCAGTTCCGGCGGGCGTTGCCGCTCCCCAGAGCGAACATAGTAACCAGACTGTGGCCGCGCCTCAATCAGGCCCCGATCTTCAAGGAGCATGTAAGCCTGTAATACCGTGCTAACGCTGACCTTACGCTGAGCGCTTAGCTGGCGCACTGAGGGCAGCCGGTCGCCTGGGCGAAAGGTGCCCGAGGCAATTAAGCCTGTCAAGTCAGCGGCCAGGATCTCGTACAAGTAATCTTTGGTCGGCGCCGAGTCCATAAATTCCCTTTCGGATTAGTGCCTGTTGGTTGCCACACCGCTCATCGAGCAGTCCTGCTCAAACTCCAGCTCAATTGTGGCATGCTCCAGCGACATCCCTGCAGCGATGCCGGCTGCAGCCTGCTTGATTCGGATCATGTCTTCTTTCGTTGCATCCGGATCAATCACAAGGTGGGTGGTGAGAACATGGTGCTCTCCATCCAACGACCAGACATGCGTATGATGCACCGACTCCACCTGGGGGACAGACATCAAGGCGTGTTCCACATCGGGCAAGTTAACAGCTTCCGGTACTGCCTGTAAAAAGAGGGCCATCGTTTTTGGAAGGCTGCGCGCCACGTTGTAAAGCACATACAGGCTGATCAGGATGGAAAGCAGCGGATCAAGGATGTGGATATCAGTAAACATCAGGCTGATACTCACAATCAATACTGCAATCCAGCCCAAAACGTCCTCAAATAGATGCCAGGCAACCATTCGGGCATTGAGTGAATGCCCTCGGCGCACCCTTAATACAGCCAGCCCGTTGACAGCGATCCCAACAATGGACAGGAAAGCCATTCCCTTGGCATTTGAATGCTCCGGGTTGACCAGGCGCGGGATAGCCTCGGACAAGATGAACAGCGAGCCGCCAATCAGGATTATTGTGTTGATTAACGCTGCCAGTAGGGAGAATCGCCGGTAGCCATACGAATACCTGGCGTTGCTTTCTTTATGGGAATGCTTTTCCAGAAACCAGGACAGCCCCAAAGCAAAGCTGTCTCCCAAATCATGCAAAGCGTCCGAAAGGATCGCCAGGCTGTTCGTGTAGATCCCCCCGATGATCTCAAACACAGTGAAGCCCAGGTTGAGAAAGAAAGCAACGCGGAGATTGCCAACGTTATCCTGCGAGTGGGAATGTGGGTGCGAGTGGGGAAGAGACATCACAGTTTATGCAGTCATCGACCAGTACAGTTAATAAAAACCAAATCTGTTTTGTATACAATTCAATTATACTACATCTGTTATTTTACCGCCATTACAATAAAATATTATCAGAAATAGAAATTGGAGCAAGATCCATAGAAACCAGGACAACCCCTGTTTATTGGAGGTATGAAATGACTGTCCGAATCGTTGACTCGAAGCTTAACACCGCCCGCAATCCAAAATCTGCACAGATCCTTGAGCGCCGCCTGAGCGCCCAGGATATTGAGCGACTTGCCGGCATTAACCGTGGCGATGCTATCCTTGTCACTCAAGGAACTCTCTGGGTGACTCAGGAAGGCGACCCGAACGACTATGTCTTGTCGTCCGGCGAACGCTTTATTGCCAGCCGCCACGGCATCGTGGTTGTGGAAGCCCTGACAGACGCAGCTTTGCGCTTCTCGCACAATTAAACCTGCTTAAATCATCCTTCTCCTAGTGTTTACGGGGCGGCTCTAAAAGCTGCCCCGTGGACATTAACCAATCCGCATCCACCTTCCCCTTGTGATGATAAGCCGGACTTTGTCAGCCCATAAAATCAGCCTAGTAGACTGTCAAATATGATGGAATAGTTTTATACTATCTGCCAACGACTGGCAAGC
>CAZDAU010000081.1:0-8366 GCA_964503625.1 uncultured Anaerolinea sp. | reverse complement strand
TGACTAACTACTAGGCCCTAAAGACGTAAATTACTCTGCCAGATTGAAGGTCTCACTCACTTCGATGACTTCGGTCGATCCTGTGGCAGCCAATGCTTGCTTCACTTCTGGAAGATTAAGGTAGTTTGTGTATGGCTTGCCATCCTCCCATTCAAAAACCAGGTAGACTTCATTGGGATCCCTGGCATTTCGATAGACGGTCATGCCTTTGGACCCATACTCCTTGCGCATGCCGTCGAGGTCTGAAACGACCTTTTTCCAGGCGTCATAATCCTTCAATCTGCGCTTGATAATAATGTTCATTGTCAACTCCTTATCTATTGAAACCAGCCTTAATTCTTACAAAAACACCTTTAATTATCCATATATTATACCCCAAATTATCAGCAACGCTTCATCCTGCCATGGGATTCATAAGCTGAGTAAGTTCGCTTGAAACGGCGGGAAGACCACGCCGTTTTCGGTGACGATGGCCGAGAGCAGGCGGGCGGGGGTGATATCGAAGGCGGGGTTGCGGGCGGAGGCGCCGGGCGGGAACACCGGCTTGCCAGCGACCTGCAGGTCGAGCACTTCGCCGGGGTCGCGCTCTTCAATGGGGATCTGATCGCCCGAGGCCAGGGAGAGGTCGATGGTGGAGGTGGGGACAACGGCGTAAACGGGGACGGCGTTATCGTGGGCGGCCAGGGCGAGCATGTAGGTGCCGATCTTGTTGGCCACATCGCCGTTGGCCGCCACCCGGTCTGCGCCAAAAAAGACCTTTTGCACCGCGCCGGAGCGCAGGAAATAGCCGGCGGCGCCATCAGCGATGAGGTCGTAGGAGATGCCATAGCGGCCCAGCTCCCAGGCGGTCAGGCGGGCGCCCTGCAGGCGCGGGCGGGTCTCGTCCACCAGCACGTGCACCCGCTTGCCCTGCTCGTGGGCCATGCGGATCACGCCCAGGGCGGTGCCCCAATCCACGGCGGCCAGGGCGCCGGTGTTGCAGTGGTGGATCACGGTGTCGCCGTCGGCGATCAGGTCGGCGCCGTGGCGGGCCATGGCCAGGTTGATCTGGACGTCTTCATCGGCGATGCGCTGGGCCTCGGCCAGGACGGCATCCCGCAGCCCGGCGGGCGTTCCGGTGTAGGCCTCGGCGGCCTGCAGCACCCGCCGGAGCGCCCAGGAGAGGTTGACGGCGGTGGGGCGGGCGGCCTGCAAAACGCTGGCGGCCTGGTCCAGATCGCGGCGCAGCGCCGCCAGGGTCACCGCCTGGGACTGGCGGGCGGCCAGGGCCAGGCCGAAGGCGGCCGCCGCGCCAATGGCCGGCGCGCCGCGCACCACCATCTCGCGGATGGCCCGGGCGACCTGGCGGTAATCGGTGTACTCGACCGTGCAAAATTCGCCCGGCAGCAGGCGCTGGTCGATCATGACCAGGGTGTGGTGCGTGGAATCCCATTCGAGTGTGCGCATGGATCCCTCAGCAAGCAATCAAAACGATGCTGTCACCCCACAGCACCGGCTCGGCCTGGGCAGTCTCGCGCATCCGGTCGAGGAGGGTGAAGCAATCCCGGCGCTTCTTTTCATCGGGGACGGCGTTGAGGAAGGCGACGGCATCCTGGCCGGTGGGACGGGTTCTAAGCTCAGCCATGGTCAACTCCTGATCTGAAGCAGATCGCCAATTTTCAGCGCCTGCTGTTCCACTTCCTGCCTCAAGCGGGCCCGAGCCAGGGCGTCGGGCTCTTCCAGCAGGCGGATGGCATTTCCCCAGACGTTTTCACGCCAGCGGCGGAGCAGGGCGGAGATCAGGCGCTCATCCAGGGAGCCAAGCAGACGATCCAAGAGATCCATCACCGGCATGGCAGGCTCGATCACTTGATCCTGAACGGCATCGATGGTGCAGCCGATCACTTCATTAACATGGCAGTGGTCGATGTAGCGGGCCCGGCGCTGGGCCGGCGAGAGGCTCTGCCAATCCGGCGAGAGCAGGTCCACCAGCGAGAAGACCAGGTCATAGTTGATATGGGCGTTGACCCCCAGGAGCAGATTCTGCAGCGCCGGGCCCCGGGCATCAATGGCCGCCTGGTGGGCTTGATACCAGACCCGGGGGGTGGAGGCAGGGTCCCGGTCGTAGGCCTGGAGGGCGACAAAATAGTACCCGGCAAAGTTCACCAGCAGGCGGGAGACCCAGTCGGGGTCGCGGAACTCGCCCTGGCGCAGGGCGGCGCGCATGTTGGTGGTCATCATCAGGTAGCAGCGCAGGAAGACCGCCCGCTGGTCGGAGGCCTGCTCCCAGCGCTGGAGGATCGATTGCATTTTTTCAATCACGGCATCTTCGGTCATTTCAATCCTTGCCCAGGACGTAAAAATAGAGGCCCGAGTACAGCAGGTTGCTGTACCAGCCGCGAACCCAGCGCTGCTGGTAGCGGCGGCCCATGGACTGGTACAGCAGCAGCACCGGGGCCTGCTCATAGAACAGGGCGTTGAACTCGGCGTAGATCCGGGCACGGGCAGCCGGATCCTGCTCGCCCACCGCGCGGTTGATGATCTCCTGAAAGCGGCCGGTCAGGTCTGCGGGCAGGTTGAGCGATTCGCCCATTCTGACCAGGGTGTAGGGGACCACCCAGTTGTGGGGGTCGTGAAGGTCTTCCACCCAGCCATCCAAAATGATGGGCAGGCGGTTATCATACAGGCGTTCAAAGTAATCGTCCGCATCCAGGGGCAACGGCTCAACCTGGAATTTCGGGTTGAGGGCGGCCATCTCGCGCTGAAAGATTTGGGCAATTGTTCCCTGCGGCGGGCCGTCCCGGCTAAATGGCAATTGAAACCTGAAACCTGTGTCCCAGACGCTCGGGCCGCCAAAACTGGATTGGCGGAACTCATCCTGGCAGCGCTGAGGGTCGTAAACGTAATGGGGGGCGTTGGGGTCGTAGCCCACCATACCCGGGAGCATCACGGTGATCGAGCGCGCGGCCTCCCCCAGCATGACCTCGTTCAGGAAGGCCTCATAATTGAAGCAGAACTGGAAAGCGCGGCGCACATGAATGTTGGAGAAGAAATCGGGCGGGATGCCTTTGCCATCCAGCTTGCCGCTGCCGATCAGATCGTTGCCGCCGCTCGTGTTAATCGACCAGTTGAGGAAGATGTCGGTGCTCCGGCTGGCGACCGGGAAGCCCTGAATCCTTTCGAGCGGGGCCGTGGGGTTGGCGCTGAACTGACAATCCTGGTCGCTGAGCTGGCACACCGCCCCGGTCAGGCGGTCCAGCTCGGGCCACTCACTGTTGGAGAGGACGGAGATCGAATCGGCTTCGCCGCTCTCCAGGGCGGCCAGGCGGTCTGGGAATTCGTACTGGTAGCGGATGATCACCGTCTTCAAGGCCGGGGCGCCGGCCGGGCCGCCGGGCCAGGCAGGCTCCCTGCGCCAGTAGTTCTCATTGGCCTTCAGGATGATCTGCTCGTCGCGATCCCATTTTTCAAGGCGGTAGGGGCCGGTGCCCATGGCGCCGGCGCCGAGGGGGGTCTCGTTCAGCTCGGCGGCGGTGCGGCCGTAGTAGTCCTGCCAGGAGGCGCAGTCGCCGTTCCAGCCGCCGTTCTGGATGGTCCAATCTTTGGAGCGGATGCTGCCCCAGCCGTTTGAAAGGGTGGCCAAGAAAGGCGCCCAGGGCTGGGCCAGTTGAAAGACCACCTGGCCGCCGTCTGGGCTGGCGTAGATGGCCTGCTGCAGACGCTGGCAGACCGCCAGGAGCCTGCCCGGATCGGCCTTCTGCAGGCCGGCGGGGTCATCCACCAACGCCGGATCCACCAGCTCGGCCACATCGTAAACGCCGATGCCGAAGATCGGCTCGGTGAGCAGCCACATGGGGGAGGCCGAGCCGCCCTGGAGGATGCTCCGCTGAAAGGAATAGACCACGTCATCCACGCTGAGCGGGGCGCCATCGTGGAAGGTGACCCCGGGGCGAATCTTGAAAGTGTAAGTCCGGCCATCCGGCGAAATGCCGCCGTTTTCCCGGGTGGGCACTTCCAGGGCCAGCTGCGGGATGAAGGCCGTGGGCTCATCGCGGCGGTAAAAGATGAGCGTATCGTAGAGGTTTTGGATCACCTGCAAGCCGGAGACGACATAAGAGCGGGCCGGGTCCAGGGTATCGGGCTGAGCCGCGTCCACCTGAACGTATGTGGCCGGGTCTTTGGAATGAACCACCGGGAGGGCGGGCAGGGTTGGGGTTTCGGGCGGGCGGGTGGCGGGCAGGGCGGTGGGAGGCGCGGTCGCGGAGAGGCGGGGGGGTGGAAGGGTGGTCGCGGGGGCGGCCGTCTCGCCGCGGATGCCCAGCAGCGCCAGGGTCCCGCCGCCCAGGGTGAAGCACAAGACCGCCAGCAAAGAGGCGGCGCCCAGGCCAATCCACAGCCAGGGCAGGCGGGGCCGGTTGGAGGCAGGGGCGGATTCGCGCCCGGGGCGAGCCGCGGCCTGGGCGGGGGAAACCGAGGCCGCCGCAGTCTGGCGGGCCACCATCACCGGCCCAGGGGGCGGCAGGCAGGCCTGCAGGGCGGCCTTGAACTCGGCCGCGCTCTGGTAGCGCTGCGCCGGGTCGAGGGCGAGGGATTTTTCCAGCACCTGGCTCAGGCGCGGGGGAATGCGCGGGTTGAACTGCTGCGCCGGCAGGAGCTGAGAGCCGGCGACGCGCTGGACACTTTCCAGCGGCTCGCGGGTTGTGAGCAGCTTATACAGGGTTGCGCCCAGGGCGTAGAGATCCGAGCGGGCGTCGGTGCGCCCAATGCCGTACTGCTCTGGGGGGGCGTAGCCGGGGGTGAGCGCTCGGGCGCCCAGGGTGGTCTTCAAGGTGGGATCGGCCATCTTGACCAGGCCAAAATCGACCAGCATGACCTTGCCTTCGGGGGTGAGGCGGATGTTTGATGGCTTGATATCGCGGTGCAGCACCGGCGGCTGGCGGCCATGCAGGTAGATCAGGGCGTCGGCCACCTGGATGATCCAGCCCAGGCAGCGCTCAACCGGGAGGGTCTTTTCCCGGCGCAGCAGGGAAGTCAGATCTTCGCCTTCAACAAAGTCCATCACCAGGTATTGTCCCTGGCCTGGGATGGAAAAATGGTCGGTGACCCGGGGCAGGTTGGGATGCGAGAGGTTTGCCAGGATGGTGGCTTCGCGGGCAAACTGGCGCTGGGCTTCGGCGGTGGTGTTGAGGTTCTCCTTCACCGCGCAGGGGCGTTCCAGGTTGAGATCCCAGGCTTTGTAGACCGCGCCAAAACCGCCCCGGCCCAGCTCGCTTTCGATGCGGTAACGGCCGAGGAGCAGCTTGCCCGTCTGGTCAGCCGCCGGGGGTTGCGGCTCGCCTGCCTGGGGGTCTGCCGGGCGGGGTGAGGCCGGGTCACTTTGGGGCGGCGGCGCTGGAGCGCTCAGGGCAGCTCCACATTCTCCACAAAAGCGGGCGTCGGCGCGATTGGGGGCATGGCATTGCGGGCAAAGGATCTCGCTCATCGGGTCGTTTTGCCGGAAACCTGCAAAACAGGCCGGCCAAATCAGTTAATTGAAAAGGGCAATCCGTTATCGCGGTCCCCGTGCTCCAGGATGGCTTCCACCAGGGCCTGCTCTCGGCGGTAGGTTTCCTGCACGCGGTCGATCAAATCGACCGAGCGCACAACCTGGAGCAATTGCTGCTTCTGTTCAACGCTGATCTGGAGCACCGAAGCCGCCAGGTAGGCCAGCTCCACCGGGTCTTCCGGCAGCCTGGCCACGTCCAGGGTCTGGCCGGCGGCCCGGAGCTGGGTCTGCATGAGGCGGGCCACCTGCTGGCGCAGCCGCACGGCGCGGCGGGCCAGCTCTGCCGGATCGCCAGCCTCCAGGGGGAAGGGCTGCACCTTGCCAAGCAGGTAGGGAAAAGCCCGGCTGTCCAGCGAGAGGATGCGGAAGCGTTCCTGGCCGATGGCGACAACGTTCATCCGGCCCTGTTCCAGGCGCTGGGCTTTGGCAATCATGGCTGAGCAGCCCACGGTGTGCGGCTCGGCCAGCGGGCCCAGGGCTTCGGCGCCGCGGCGGATGAGCACCACCCCAAAAGGCCGGCGCTCTTCCAGGCACATGCCAATCATGGTCTTGTAACGCTCCTCAAAGATGTGCAGATGGATCGGCGCTCCTGGGAACAGGACCGTGTTCAATGGAAAAAGCGGCAAATCGAAGGACATATTGACCCTGATTTTAGCATAAAGTGGGGGCAAAGGAAGCGTCAGATGAGCGGCAAAACAAGCAGATGGGTTACAATATATCCCTGGGCGAATCCCCGGCAGGTCTGCTGAGGCGGGATTGCCCCAAACCCCGCACCGAGAGGTTTTCGTATGCAAGACAACCCTTCTCCATTTGTGATGCGCCAGGGGCGCCTGGCAGAGGCGCTGGGCCAACACGGGCTGGATGCGCTGGCGTTGAACCCTGGCCCAACCCTGACTTACCTGACCGGGCTGCACTTCCACCTGATGGAACGGCCAGTGGTCGCTCTGTTCGAGCCCAGCAAGCCGCCCACGATCATCCTGCCAGAGCTGGAGATGGCCAAGCTGGCCGGGCTGCCCTTCGAAACCCGGGCGTTTCCCTACGGCGAGGACCCGGCCCGCTGGCCGGGGGTCTTTGAGCAGGCAACCCAGGCTGCCGGCCTGGACGGTAAAAAGGTGGGCGTCGAACCGACCCGCCTGCGCCTGCTGGAATACCGCTATTTGAAGCGCGCCGCAGCTCAGGCGCGTTACCTGCACGCCGATGAAAGCCTGGCCGAGCTGCGCATGCGCAAAGATCCGGCCGAGATTGCAGCGATGCGCAAAGCCGTGGCAATCGCCCAGCAGGCCCTGCAGGCGACCCTGCCGTTCATCCAGGCGGGGGCGACCGAGAAGCAGATTGCAGCCGAGCTGACCGTGCAATTGCTGCGCGCCGGCTCCGAGCCGGAGCTCCCCTTCTCGCCGATCGTCTCCGGCGGGCCCAACAGCGCCAACCCCCATGCCACGCCCACCGACCGCCGGCTGCAAACCGGCGACTTGCTGGTCATCGACTGGGGGGCGGTCTGCGAAGGCTATGTCTCTGACCTGACCCGCACCTTCGCCATCGGCCCGGTGGAGCAGGAGTACGCTCGGATCGCCGAAATCGTCGCCCAGGCCAACGCCGCCGGGCGGAAGGCCGCCGGCCCCCAGATCCCAGCCCAGGAGGTGGATCGGGCGGCGCGGGGCGTGATCGAGCAGGCGGGGTATGGGGCTTATTTCACCCATCGCACCGGCCATGGCATTGGCATGGAGGGCCACGAGCCGCCCTACATCCGGGAGGGCAACCCCCAGCCGCTGCAGGAGGGCATGGCCTTCACGGTGGAGCCGGGCATCTACCTGCCTGGGCGGGGCGGGGTGCGCATCGAGGACGATGTGGTCATCACCGCCCAGGGCGCCGAGAGCCTGAGCGACCTGCCGCGCGAGCTGATCCGCCTGCCGGCCTGAGCGAACAGCATGGGCTTGCTATCCGTCTCACTCATCCTCCTGAGCCTGACCTGCCTGGCGGCTTTAGTCGGCCTGGCGCTGGCTGCGGTCTTCCTTTGGCCGAGCCGCACGCAAGAGGATGAGGCAGGCAACCGAATTGAGGAAGCTGACAAGTTGGACCAGAAACCTTTTGACCAGGAGTAAAGATGGCCGACCCATTCATCATTCCAACCGCCGAACCTTTCTTCTTCCCGGGGGACGAAACCGGCTGCTTGCTCGTCCATGGCTTCACCGGGACGCCAAAGGAAATGCGCTGGCTGGGCGAAGACCTGGCCAGGCGTGGGCGCACGGTGCTGGCCGTGCGCCTGGCCGGCCACGCCACCCGCCCGCAGGATATGGCGCGCGCCCGCTGGCAGGACTGGCTGGCTAACCTGGAGGACGGCTGGCACATCCTCTCCGGCTGCACGCAGCGCATTTTCATCATTGGGCTTTCCATGGGGGGAGTTCTGGCGCTGCGCTTCGCCTCCCAATACCCGCTGGCTGGCGTGGCGGCCCTCTCCGCGCCGCACCACCTGCCAGAGGACTGGCGGCTTCCGCACATCATCGCGCTGAGCATGGTGCAACCCCGGACTGCCAAAGGCCCTCCAGACTGGCACGATCCGGAGGCCGAGCGGGTGCATGTGTCCTACCCGGCATACCCCACTCGCTCCCTGGCGGAGCTGCGCGACCTGCTGGCAGAGATGAGGGCGAAGCTCCCCCAGGTAACCGCGCCGGCCTTGCTGGTGTACTCCCGGGATGACAGCGGTGTGCGCGCCGAGGATGGGCACGCCGAGCTGATCCACAATGCCCTGGGCAGCCCCCAGAAAAGCCTGGTGTGGATCGAGGGCAGCGGGCATGTGATCACCCGCGACGCTGCCCGGCAAACCGTTTTTCAGGCGGTGGCCGAG
>CAZDAU010000080.1:0-8524 GCA_964503625.1 uncultured Anaerolinea sp. | reverse complement strand
GCGAGCCGCTGTAGGTCACCGGCGAGTTGGTCACAGACAGGGTGGGGACGGCCTTAAAGACAGTCACCGTCTGATTGCCGCTGCTGCCGGTGAAGTTGAGGTCGCCGCCGTAGGTGGCCGTGATCTGGTGAGATCCATCCCCCACCGCGGTGGGGGTGTAGCTCACGGAGCAAGTCGCGCTCCCGTCCGCCCCGGAGAGGGTGCAGGGGCTGGCATCAAAGGTCCCGCTGCCGTCGGTGGTCCAGCTCACCGTGCCGCTGGGGGTGTTGCTGCCGGCGGAGCGGGTGACGGTGGCCACGCAGGTGATGCTTTGGCCATAGGTGACCTGGGGCGACCCATCACCGCAATCGACCGTCGTTGTGCTGGCGGGGGTGTAATAGACGGTGATCTGCATATAGTCCACGATGGCGGTCTTGTTCTCTGCGGGGTTCAGATTATTTGCAGAGAGGACAACGCCAAAATTGGCGGCGTTGATATCCTCGGCGGTCCAGGTTTCCAACCACAGGTCGGTGGGGCCGCCGTATGTCCGCGTCGCCAAGGCGCCCGAAGGCCAGTCGACGGCGGTCTGGGCTTTGTTTGCGCCCACCGGCACGCCGTTCTTGAGCAGCCGAACCGTGCCATCGCGGACCAATGGCGGCGTCCCACCGCTGGACTGCCGATTGATGACCACCGTGATACCGTTGATGGTTGAGCCGGCTGGGATAGAGAAGCCGTATTCGGTCCCTTGAAGAAACTGGGTGAATGAGAGGACCGCCACATCCGCTTCCGCGTAGGGTTCACCAACGACGGTGATGTTTTCAGGGTTGGACCACGTGATTGTGCTGCCACCGGCTGGCGCGTTTGCGCCCGCCCCGGCGTTCAGGGCGCCCTGTGCATCTGCATACGCCGGAGCCACAAACAGGGCTGCCAGCATGAGCAGAATCATCGCAATCAAAGTTGCGCCACGAATTTGAACAGTAAATGTTTTTGATTTCATTGGGTTCTCCCGATCGATGAAGAATAAGTTTCAGCTCACAGAATGGTCTTCAAGAGACGATTCTTTCTGGTTTTCCCTCCAGGTACGCAAAACGAGCAGGTTTTTGTTCTGTCTGATATACCCCAGCGAACCTCCATTCTTGCATGCAGCTCTAATTCAACTTTTGAGGCTGTTCCACCACCCAACAATTTGAACCATGTCTTAACCCGCCTGGTGCATGATGGTGATAGCAAGATTATACATGAACAAAGAAAATCGAAACAACGCCCAGGACTAACAAAAACGATAGGCGCAGCACCCAGGCCAAACGGGTGCATTCCCGCTTCACAGAGCCACCCAGATTGCAGCGCTGCCCGGCGCAGCTTCAACGGCCCCGCACATCGATGGCGCCCAACCAGGCGGTTGGATGGCCGCCAGGGAACGCTAATCCAGGCTGAAGCGCTCCGCAGCCTGGTGGGGTCCGGCGACCAGGGTGACCACTTCGGCGGCGGCCTCTTCAATGGACTTGGCGGTCACATCCACCAGGGGCCAGTCCTTGCGCCGGTCAAAGATCTCGTAGGCGTACATCAGCTCGCGGCGGACGTAATCCAGGTCGGCATACCCCAGGGAGCGGGTGCCGATGTGGCTGGCGCGGACGCGGCGCAGTTCGCTCAGGCGCTCTGGGCGCACCACCAGGCCAACCACGCGGTGTTTGGGCAGGGCAAACAAGTTGGCCGGCGGCTCCACTCCCAGGGCAAGCGGGATGTTGGCCACTTTCCAGCCGCGATAGGCCAGGAAGATGCTCAGCGGAGTCTTGGAGGTGCGCGAGACCCCCACCAGGACGATCTCGGCCAGGTCCAGGTCTTGCGGGCTGCGCCCGTCGTCATGGCGCACGGTAAAATCAATGGCTTCAATGCGCTGCAGGTAGGCGGAGTCAAACGGCTGGAACAGCCCCGGCTCGGCGCGCGGCGGCCTGTCAAACAGGTCAGTCAGGCGGGCCAGGAGCGGTCCCATCAGATCGATGGTGACGACGTTGTGGCTGCGGCCTTCGTTGAGCATGGCCCGGCGCAGCTGGTCATACACGAACGTGTGGACGATGAACCCGCCGGTCTCTTCAGCTTGCTGGACGATCTGGCTGATCTGCTCCACCGTGCGCACGCTGGCGTAGCGCGTCAGGGTGATCTGGGGGTCATCAAACTGCACCAGGGCAGCCCGGACCACCCGCTCGGCGGTAGCGCCGCTGGCATCGGAGACAACAAAGACATGGAACATGGCTCAATCCAGTTCTGCCCAACGCAGCACCAGGTCGGTCTGCGGGCGAGTCTCTGGGGAGGGCTTCCAGCCATCGGGTGTGAGCAGGCGCCATTGGGCGATCTGGGCCAGGGCCTGCGGGCCGGTCATGCCGCGCCGCACCAGGTAGCAGCCCACCACGGTGCCGGTGCGGCCAATCCCGGCGTAGCAATGCAGGTAAACCGTGCGCCCCAACGCCAGGGCTTCATCGATCTGGTCGAGGATGCAGCGCATCTGAGAAGGCTGGGGGATGCCCATATCTGGGATGGGCAGGCGCTGATGCCAGACCTGCCGGCCGATCGAGGCAGCCTCATCGCTGAGAACAGGAAAGTAGAGCTCCAGGCCCGATTCGCCGGCCTGGGTCAGGTCAAGGCAAAAATCGATGCCCAGTTCGAGCAGCCAGCGCAACCTGCGGCGGCCCTCGTCACGGTTTCTGGCATAAGGATACTCCCCCGCCAGCAGCCTGCCCGGCACGACCCAATAGCAATCCCGAATTTCCAGGCTGCCGGCGCTCATCCATCCTTTTCCTTGGGCGCAACCGGCGTCGAGGTGGGCTGAGCAATGTCCAGGCCGTAGAGCAGCAGGCGCATCGGGTCAAAGTGCTGGTATTTGCCGCTGATGCGCCACAGGCGGTAGTTGCGCTTTTCCTCGTCGCTGGCGGTATCGGTGAAGGCCGACATGCCGGTCAGGGTCAGTCCCGGGGGACCCATGCGGGTTTCCAGGTGCAGATGGTTGGCCTCGGTGTTGCCGGTCCTGCCCACCTTGCCCATCGGCTGGCAGGCTGCCAGGCGATCGTTCACCTGCACCTGGAGCGATTCTTCTTTTAGATGCGCATAGAGCAGGTAGAGCGATTGGCCCTCGGGGATTTCCAGGGCCGCAAGCAAATCCTCGGGCAGGTTTGGGAGGTCCGCTTCCACAATAACGACGTTCCCGTACGGGAAGGTATCTTCCAGAGCCATCGCCACCCGCCCGGGGAGGACCGATTGGACGACCGTCCCGGCGATCGGCCCGCCGCCCTTCCAGTGATAGTAGGCAAAATCGACACCGTGATGGCGGTCATCGGGGCGCAGGCGCGGCGGCGGGCTGTAGCCATCCGATACCAGGCGGGGCAGGTCTTCGCGCAGGATGCCCTGCAAGGGCGAACAGATCTGGAGCTCGGGCAATGGGGTGGACGGATCGGCGGGCGGGTCCTGGAAGAGGGCAGCCGGTCCCTGGGAAGCGGACTCTGCCCCCGGGGTGGATTCCATCTCGGGCGTGGCGTTGCGGGTGGCTGTGGGCTGCAGGGTGGGTGCAGGGGTTGGGGGAACAAGGCGGCGGGCCAGCAAGCCGGCAGCCGTGGCAGAAGGTTGGGCAGAATTGCTCAGCCATTCGCCCGTACCGCCCCCGCTTGCGCCCAGGGGCACCGCGCAGGACGCCAGCCAGAGCAGAGAAATCAGGGCAATCAGACCGAGAACAGGATGGCGCGGTTTTGTCACTGCTACATTATACATTTTTTTGCAGCCCTTGGATAACCCGCCCCCCGCCGCCTGGAAAAGTCCAGGCCGGGCCATTTTGGGGGCATGGAGCCGCCGGGTGAGCCGGGTCCAGCGCCCAGCGCATTGCACCGGCCCAATAAAATGATAAAATGGCCGGACGAGGTGACATTGAGCACAAGATACCTGATTACGGGCGGGGCCGGTTTTATCGGCAGTCATCTATGCGAAACCCTGGTGGAGCAAGGGCACACCGTCACCGCCATAGACGACCTGTCCACCGGCAACCTGGAGAACATCCAGGGCTTGCGCGGCCGGGCGAATTTCCAGTTCGTGCGCGAGACCATCCACAACGCCCAGGTGCTCGACCGGCTGTGCAGCCAGGCGGAGGTCGTGTTCCACCTGGCAGCCGCGGTGGGGGTCAAGCTGATCGTTGAAGACCCGGTGCGGACGATCAACACCAACATCATGGGAACCGAGGCGGTGCTGGCAACCGCCAACCGCTACGGCTGCAAAGTGCTGATCGCCTCCTCTTCGGAGGTCTATGGCAAGGGGGTCTCTGCGCCGTTCCAGGAGGACGACGATTGCCTGATCGGCCCGACCACCCACAGCCGCTGGGCGTACGCGGCTTCCAAAATGGTGGATGAGTTCCTGGGGCTGGCATACCAGCGCCAGTTTGGGCTGCCGGTGGTGGTGATGCGCTTCTTCAACACCATCGGGCCGCGCCAGACCGGCCTGTACGGCATGGTGGTGCCGCGCTTTGTGCGCCAGGCGCTGCGCGGCGAGCCGCTCCAGGTGTACGGCGATGGCGAGCAGACGCGCAGCTTTTCGGATGTGGCCGATGTGGTCTGCGCGGCGGCGGCGCTGGCGGAACATCCCTCGGCGGTCGGCCAGGTGTTCAACATCGGCAGCACCGAGGAGATCAGCATCAACAGCCTGGCCGAGCGGATCATCGCTCTGACCGGCAGCCGCTCGAAGATCGAGCACTTGCCCTACGACCAGGCTTACACGCCGGGTTTTGAGGACATGCGCCGCCGGGTGCCAGGCATCGAAAAGATCCAGCGGCTGATCGGCTACCAGCCGCGCTGCTCGCTGGAGGATACTTTAATGAAAGTGATCGAGCACGAGCGGAGGCGATTGGATTAAAATCGCCCGGCCGGCTTTGCTTGCGCTCAGCCGGCCGGGATCGAAAGCGGGGCAAGTTTAGCCTGCCGCGGCCTGGACGATCTGAGTGAACTCCGAGGCTTTCAGGCTGGCGCCGCCCACCAGGGCGCCATCGATTTCGACATCGGCGAAGAACTCGGCGGCGTTCTTGGCATTCACGGAGCCGCCATAGAGCACCCGCACCGCCTGGGCGGTTGCAGCGCCGAACAGGTCGGCCAGGGCCGGGCGGATGACCTGGCGCACCACTTTGACCGCGCCCTCCACCGTGGATGCCCGGCCAGTGCCAATGGCCCAGACCGGCTCGTAGGCGATGACCAGCGGCGGGTTGCCTTCAGCCGCAAACGAAAGACCCGCCAGCCCCAGGCGCACTTGGCGCCCAACCACCTCGGCTGTGCGGCCAGATTCATACTCCTCCAGCGTCTCGCCCACGCACACGATGGGCGTCAGCTCGCAGGACAGGGCGGCCTGCACCTTGCGGTTGACCGATTCGTCCGTCTCGCCAAAGTAGGTGCGGCGCTCGGAATGGCCCAGGATGACGTACTGGCACAGCTCGGCCAGCATGGTCGGCGAGATTTCGCCGGTGAACGCGCCGGAAAGCTCCCAATGCATGTTCTGGGCGCCCAGGCCGATATCGGTGCCTTCCAGCAGGGCTGCCGCCGCCAGCAGCGAAGTGAAGGGCGGGCAGAGCACCTTATCCACGCCGGCGATGACCTGCAAGGCCGGCACCAGCTCCGAGACCAGGTGGCGAGCTTCGGCCACCGTCTTGAACATCTTCCAGTTTCCAGCTACAAATGGTTTGCGCATGGTATCCTTTGTGCGCGCTGAGCGATGAAGGGCAGGTCATTCACCGTTCAGCGCCGCGCTGTTAAGGTCATTTATCCTGCAAAGCAGCCACGCCGGGCAACACCAGGCCCTCGAGCATCTCCAGCGAGGCCCCGCCGCCGGTGGAGATGTGGGTGATCTGATCGCTCAGGCCCGACTGGTTGATCGCCGAGACGGAATCGCCGCCGCCCACAATGGAGACCGCCCCACTCTCGGCCACCGCTTTGGCCACGCCAAACGTTCCGGCGGCAAAATTGGGCATCTCGAACACACCCATCGGCCCGTTCCAGACCACCGTGCCAGCGCCGTGGACCACTTTGGCGTAAGCCGCCACGGTCTCCGGGCCAATATCCATGATCCGCCAGCCATCCGGAACCGCGCCGACAGTCATCACCTTGCGCTCAGCGCCATCATCGAAATTGTCGGCAATGACCACGTCCACCGGCAGGCGCAAGCGGGGGCCGCCATCCTGCAGGATTTCGCGGGCTGTTTCCAGCGCATCGGCATCCACCAGCGAAGCCCCCATGGGGTAGCCCTGGGCGGCAAAGAAGGTGTTGGCCATGCCGCCGCCGATCAGAACCGCATCGGCGATCTTGAGCAGGTTGCGGATCACGCCGATCTTATCCACAATCTTGGCCCCGCCCAGGATGGCGATGAAGGGGCGCTTGGGGTCTGCGATGGCCGCGCCCAGGTACTTGATCTCTTTTTCCATCAGGAAGCCCGCCACGCCGGGAAGCAGCCGGGCCACGCCTTCGGTGGAGGCATGGGCGCGGTGGGCCGAGCCAAAGGCGTCGTTCACATACACATCGGCCAGGGCGGCCAGCTGGCGAGCCATCTCGGGGTCGTTCTTGGTCTCGCCCTTGTAGAAGCGGGTGTTTTCCAGCACCAGCACTTCGCCGGGCCTGAGCGCACGGGCGGCAGCTTCGGCCAGCGGGCCGACGCACTCCTCGCAGAAGGCCACCGGCTTCCCCAGCAGCCTGGAGAGATGCTCGGCGGTGGGCCGCATGGAGTACTTGGGGTCGGGACCTTCTTTCGGCCGGCCCAGGTGCGAGCAAAGGATGACCGCCGCGCCATGCTCGATCAGGTAGCGGATGGTGGGCAGGGCGGCGACGATGCGGGTGTCATCGGCAACGGCCCCATCTTTGATCGGCACGTTGAAGTCCACCCGCACCAGGGCTTTCTTGCCCTGGACATCGATATCGGTGATCAGTTTTTTGTTGAACATGGGATCCTCGGTTTTCGCCGCCCCACCCATTCCGGATGGGGCGGCGAAATCGAAATGGATTACAGGTGTTTCGCCATCAGGGCTGCCAGGTCTGCGGTGCGGACCGAGTAACCCCATTCGTTATCGTACCAGGCGACGATCTTGGCAAAGGTGTTCGATTCCTTGCCCAGCACCATGGTGAACGGCAGGTCAACAATCGAGCTGCGCGGATCGCCCTTGTAGTCGATGCTGACGAGGGGCTCGTCGGCAGCGCCCAGGATGCCCTTGAGCGGCCCGGCCGCGGCGTCGCGGAAGTCCTGGCGGAGCTGCTCGGTGGTGGTGGGCTTTTCCAGCTCGACGGTCAGGTCAATCACCGAGACGGTGGAGGTGGGCACGCGCAGGGCATAGCCGTCCAGCTTGCCGGCCAGGCCGGGGATGACCAGCTTGATCGCCTTGGCCGCGCCAGTGGTGGTGGGGATGACGCTCATGGCGGCGGCGCGGGCCCGGCGCAGGTCGCTGTGCGGCAGGTCCAGGATCTTCTGGTCGTTGGTGTAGGCGTGGATGGTGGTCATAAAACCGCGCACAATGCCGTATTTGTCGTAAACGACCTTGACCGCCGGAGCCAGGCCGTTGGTGGTGCAGGATGCGTTGGAGACCACATGGTGTTTGGCGGGGTCATACATATTGTCGTTCACACCCAGCACGACGGTCAGGTCTTCGCCTTCCGCCGGGGCCGAGATGATGACTTTCTTGGCGCCGCCCTTGGTGATGTGGTTCTCTGCGCCTTTGACCACCTTGCCCTTCTTGTTGACGCCATCGCTCTTGATGGTGAAGATGCCGGTGCTCTCGACCACGATGGAGACGCCCAGATCGCCCCAGGGGATGTTCGCCGGATCCGTCTCTTTGAAGACCTTGACGGGCTTGCCGTCCACCAGCAGGCCGTCATCCTTGACCTCGATCGTGCCGTCAAAATGGCCGTAATTCGAATCGTATTTGAGCAGATGTGCCATGGTCTTCAAATCGCCGATATCGTTGAAGGCCACCACTTCCAGCTCTTCCGGATGGAAATCCCGAATCGCTTTCAGGACTTGCCGACCAATCCGGCCAAAACCGTTGATACCTACTTTGACTGTCATTTTGATCCTCCGTTTCTGATTTGGAACACGTTTGGTTTATTTCAAATTTTGAGATGATTCTACCAAAGGTCCGGTGCGTTCCAGGTACAAATCCATGACTGCCCGGGCCAATTTTTCCGAATCGTGCCGCCAGGGATACAGGGCATCCACCAAATCGGCCTGGTAGATGCGATACTCTTCGCTCAACCCCTCTTCCACCCGCACCCACTCCACGCCGTTGGGCAGCTTATCTAGGAAGTTCGAGTTCACCAGGGCGATGTCAAACAGGCCAGGCGAGACGTGGTCTTCCACCGTGCGGATGTGATCGCCAGCGGTGAAGCCGGTGGTTTCGCCGCGCTCGGTGGCCACGTTGCAGACGAAAAGCTTGAGCGCCCGGCTGGCGCGCACCGCCTCGTTCAGGTCGGGGACGAGCAGGTTGGGCAGGATGCTGGTGTACAGGCTGCCCGGGCCGATCACGATCAGGTCGGCCGCCAGGATGGCC
>CAZDAU010000079.1:0-9489 GCA_964503625.1 uncultured Anaerolinea sp. | reverse complement strand
TGTAACGGCTAAAGCCGTCACTACAAATCCATCATTTTCTCATTGACTGAACACTAAGTCACGAGCTTATTCCACAATAATCTTTGGGGGGAGCTTTCCAGATGCAAGCGCAGATCAGGAGCCTATGCAATTGTTTTATCCCCCAACCGGCTGGCGAAAGTCGTAAATTCCATCCCTGAAATCCCAACGCCGCCCACAGGCGCGGCAGGTCAGGGAATCAGCCTGTTCATCTGGAATTTCTTTTCCACATTCGGTGCAGCAAAAGAACGCGCCGGAAGCCGCTGGCGGCGTATCGCCGACCGCCTGCGCCTTGACGAACACGCTGGGGGTGAGCTGCCACCAATTTCCGCTCCACTGCGCCAGGGCGTCCATCTTGACCAGCATTTCTACCGGCAGCAGGCGCTTGAGCAGGCCAATGCGAAAATGAGAGACGGTGAGCTGGCGCTGGACGGCGAAGCCGCTTTGATCCAGCCAGGAACGGACTGCCCGCGGGTGGAAGTCGAAATTCAGCTCGGCGAACTCGACCGGCTCGAGCGTGAAGGGGCTCCAGGTCTGGCGGCGGGCGGCATAGCGCAGGATGGCTTTCAGGTTAAGTTTATTGGCAAACTCGAGGATGAAAACCGCACCAGTCTGCAACACCCGGCGCACCGCCAGCAGCGCCAGCGGGGCGTCTGCCATGTGGTGCAGTGTGCGGATCATGGTAGCGCAATCAAACAGGCCCGGGACGAACGGCAGGCGATAGATATCCGCGGCTACGTAGGTGTAGCGCGGGCTATCGCCCAGCCGTTCCCGGGCCTGCTGCAATTGGGTGCGAGAATAATCCAGCAGGACGACCCGCTCAAAACCATGGTAGCGGGGGGTGTTGCGCCCTGCTCCAGCGCCAAGCTCCAACAGCAGCTTGCCTGAAGCGGGCAGCAGCCGCTGCAACGCAACCTGCTCGACCCGATCTTCGTATTCCCGCCCGCCTTGATCCCAGAACGAAGTCTGGTAATCCGAGCCCTCATAATCGCAAACAGGGGGTCGATCGGAGGTCACTTGGCCATCCTGGGCTCAGGTTTGGAAAGTGCTGCAGGTGTTAACCGCCGTTGGACTTGCTGTTACTGTAACCACGGCCCATGGCGCGGTAGGTGAAACCCATCTGCTTCATCACAACCGGGTCATAGATATTGCGCCCATCGAAGATCACCGGCTGGCGCATCAAGCCGCGGATCATGTTCCAATCGATCTGTTTGAACTCGTTCCACTCAGTGATCAACATCAGCGCATCGCAACTCTCGGCCATCGAATAAACATCATTATACATTTTCACCTCAGGCAGAAATTGCCTGGCAACTTCCATTGCCACCGGATCGGTGGCGCGCACCTGTGCGCCTCCCGCCAGCAAGGCATTGGCAATTTCAATCGAAGGCGCATCGCGCATATCATCGGTGTTCGGCTTAAAAGATAACCCCAAAAGGCCGATCACTTTTCCATTCAGGCCGCCCAGCATTTCGGTGATGCGCTCAACGGCCATGCGCCGGCGGTCGCTGTTGATATCCATCACGGCGTGTAGCAACTGCGGATGGCCGCCCTTCTCTGCGGCCATGTAAGCCAGAGCTTTTACGTCCTTGGGGAAGCATGAACCGCCGTAGCCCAGACCGGCATCCAGGAACATAGGACCAATGCGTTTGTCATAGCCCATCCCGACCGCCACTTCCTTGACATCCGCGCCCAATGCCTCGCAAATATTGGCAATTTCATTGATGAAAGAAATTTTGGTCGCCAGGAATGCGTTGGAAGCGTATTTGATCATCTCTGCCGTGCGCAGGTCGGTGAGCACGATGGGGGCGCGCAGGGGCAGGTGAAGCTGGGCGACCTTCTCGGCGGCCTCCAGATCCAACGAGCCCAGAACGGTTCGGTGGGGCTGGGTGAAGTCGCTGATTGCCGAGCCCTCCCGCAGGAACTCCGGACAGGAGACCACAGAGAAGGGGATGGGCCGGGGCTGGTGCTTGCGGACAATGTCTGCCACCCAGTCGCCCGTGCCCACTGGAACGGTGGATTTGTTGACAATGATCAGTGGATTGCACATCGTGCGGGCGACTGTTTCGGCAGCAGCCGCCACGTAGCGCAAGTCTGCCTCGCCATCCACACCAGAGGGGGTCCCGACGGCAATGAAGACAAACTCTGTGCCGTCCAGGCCCTCTTGGTACGAGGTGGTAAACGATAGGCGGCCAGCGCGCACGTTACGCTCCACCAGTTCTGCCAGCCCAGGCTCGTAAATGGGCATCTCGCCACGTTTGAGGCCTTCAACTTTTTCTTCAGAAATATCCAGGGCGATCACTCGATTGCCCAGGTCGGAAAAACAGGCAGCGGTCACCAGACCAACATACCCCACTCCAATCACACAAATCTGTTTCATAACCCTATCTCCAAAATAATAATGATGACGAATCTCGGCGATCTGAGCGCTTATCTTACCATAAAACCCATCAGAACCACCCGACAACCCGGTTAGGCGGCGTTGAAGTTTTGCAGGATCACACAATAAAGATGACAATCGTCCCAGATAGAATGATAAGTGTCACTTGCGAATTGGTCAAAAACAGTCTAAAATATTGGCAATAATTCTTACCAAGTAAATCAAATACAAGGGAGACCTCGTATGCAAATCACACGCCAAGCCGACTATGCTGTACGCGCTGTTTTATACCTGGCCCAATTGGGAGCAGATCAGCGCGCAGCCACCAGCCAGATTGCCCAGGAGCAATCTATTCCGCCGTCCTTCCTGGCGAAAATTGTATCGCAGTTATCCGTTGCAGGGCTGCTACAGACCTCACGCGGCGCGCGCGGCGGCGTATCGCTGGCTCGGCCGCCTGAGCAGATTTCATTGCTTGAAGTTGTTGAAGCGATCGATGGGCCGATCCTCCTTAATGAGTGTGTATCGAACACCGGCGCTTGCCAGTTTGGCGAGAGCTGCCCGATGAAGCCGGTATGGTGCGATGCGCAGTCTGAGCTGGTGGAACGGTTGGGAAATACCACCTTTGATCGCTTCCTGGGCAACGGCAACGGTAAGCACATGCCGACTGCTGCATAAGCCATCTGAAAATTTTTCTTTGCCCATAAATGCGATTTTAGGGTGATCCACAGGCCGGGCCTGTGATCACCCTTTTTTGATTTGATCTATTGGCTGCGGGCGAGCAGGAATCATGCCCAGCATGCCGCAATCATCTTGCCCGGTCAAGGATAAGGTGTTAAGATTGGCCAGAGACCCAACCAAATCCTAATCCTAACATCGGGAGGTAGTTATGTCTGAGCCGCGCATCGTGCGCGCCCCACGTGGCACCCAAATGACTTGCAAATCCTGGCTGACCGAGGCCGCTTATCGCATGATCCAGAACAACCTGGATCCGGAAGTAGCCGAGCGCCCGCAAGACCTGGTGGTGTATGGCGGGCGCGGCAAAGCTGCCCGCAACTGGGAGGCCTTTGACGCCATCCTGGCAACCTTGCGCCAGTTGGAAGACGACGAAACGCTGCTGGTGCAATCGGGTAAGCCTGTAGCGGTCTTTCGAAGCCACCCGGACGCGCCCCGCGTGCTGATTGCCAACTCTAACCTGGTGCCACACTGGGCTACCCAGGAGCATTTCGACGCCCTGGCAGCCAAAGGCCTGATCATGTTTGGACAGATGACCGCCGGCTCGTGGATCTACATTGGCACTCAGGGCATTTTACAGGGCACCTATGAAACGCTTGGCTCGCTGGCCCGGCAACGCGGCTGGAGCTCTCTGAGAGGCAAGTTTGTGCTCACCGCCGGCCTGGGAGGCATGGGCGGGGCACAGCCGCTGGCTATTACTATGAACGAGGGGGTTGGTCTGATTGTCGAAGTCGATCCGGAACGCGCCCGCCGCCGCCAGGAGATCGGCTATGTCGACATGGTGGTGGATACGCTGGAAGAGGCAATGACCCTGGTCGAAGAGTTTAAAGAAAAGAAAATTCCCAAATCGATCGGGCTGATTGGCAATGCTGCCGATATCTACCCCGAGCTGGTCATCCGTGGCGTGATCCCAGATGTGGTCACCGACCAGACGCCAGCCCATGATGTCTTGATGTACGTGCCCAGCGGACTGGGGGTGGTGGCTGCCGAGCAGATGCGCCAATCTGACCCGGCGGAATATGAGCGCCGGTCGATGCAATCGATGGCCAATCACGTGAAGGCCATGCTGGCCTTCCAGCGCGCTGGGGCCGAGGTGTTCGATTATGGCAACAACCTGCGCCAGCGCGCCTATGATTATGGGGTCAGCGATGCTTTCGAGTTCCCCGGCTTTGTGCCGGCCTATATCCGCCCGCTGTTTTGCGAGGGTAAGGGGCCCTTCCGCTGGGTGGCGCTCTCCGGCGACCCAGAGGATATCTACCGAACCGATGAGGCTGTGGCAGAGCTGTTCCCTGAGGATGAGCATCTGCACCGTTGGCTCAAGATGGCCCGCGAGAAAGTGCCTTTCCAGGGCTTGCCAGCGCGCATCTGCTGGCTGGGTTACGGTGAGCGCGCTAAAGCCGGGCTGAAGTTTAACGAGATGGTCGCCCAGGGAGTGGTGAAAGCGCCGATTGTCATTGGCCGCGACCACCTGGATGCAGGATCGGTGGCTTCGCCCAACCGCGAAACTGAAGGGATGCTGGACGGCACAGACGCTGTCAGCGACTGGCCGATCCTGAATGCCTTGATCAACGCCATCGGTGGGGCGACCTGGGTGTCCTTCCACCATGGCGGCGGGGTGGGCATCGGTTTCAGCCAGCATGCCGGGCAGGTAATTGTGGCCGATGGCACACCCGCCGCTGCCCGCCGCCTGGAGCGCGTCCTGACCAGCGACCCCGGCATGGGCGTGGTGCGCCACGCCGACGCGGGTTATCCGTTGGCAATTGAGGCGGCCAAACGCCAGGGCATCAAGATGCCCATGTTGAAGTAGACCCCGGCAAGCGCCCGGCATTTGCCCGCTGTGCAGCGTGACGAAATGCGCGCCAGCGGGTTTTACACTACACAGAGACCCCAGGTGAAGGTCTCTGGAATTTATGAAACCATTTGGAGGTAAGCATGAGCCTGCTGCAAGGAAAAAACGCCCTCATCTTTGGCCTGGCCAATGATCGTTCCATCGCCTGGGGGATCACCAAAGCCTTTCACGAACAGGGCGCGACCATCGGCTTGAGCTACGCCGGTGAAGTGCTGGAGCGGCGCGTGCGACCGCTGGCTGAGAGCATCGGCTGTACGTTCGTGGAATCTTGTGATGTAGCCGAGGATGAACAGATCCAGGCAGTCGCCCAAAAAGCTGCCCAGGTCTTTGGGCAAGTCGATATCCTGGTCCATTCCATCGGCTTTGCCAACCGCGATGAGCTGGTTGGCCCGTACTATAACACCAGCCGGGCCGGCTTTCACCTGGCGATGGACATCAGCGTCTATTCATTTACTGCCCTTGCAAAGGCTTTTCGGCCTCTGTTCCGCCCCGGCAGCGCCCTGCTGACGTTGACCTATTATGGCGCTGAGAAAGTTGCTCCGCACTACAACGTGATGGGCGTGGCTAAAGCTGCGCTGGAGGCCTCGGTGCGCTACCTGGCCTACGACCTGGGCCCGCAGGGTGTGCGGGTCAATGCCATTTCCGCCGGCCCAATCCGCACCCTGGCTGCAGCAGGCGTTTCTGGTTTCAAGCTCATGTACCGGCGCTTCTCCGATTTTGCCCCCCTGCACCAGAATGTGACCATCGAAGACGTGGGTAATACGGCGGTTTACCTGTGCTCCGATCTCGCTGCCAAAACCACCGGACAGGTGGTTTACGTGGATTCGGGGTACAATATTGTCGGTGTGCCTGAGGCGCTCGAGTAGAAGGAATCACCCTGTCCTGATTGAACACAAAACCCGGATCAGGACGGTGAAAAAGGCCTGCCGAGTGGAAATTTTGAACTAAATGTTTCGTAAACGAGAAACGCAGCCGGCTCCGTCCCTCCAGCCCGCGCCAACTGAGCGCGTCACTTCGGTGTTGGGACCGGGCATTGTCTGGAAAGGCGATCTGAGCGGCAGCGGCGGTGTTCGCATCGAGGGCGCTTTCGAGGGCGAAATTGCCCTGCGTGGTCTGCTGGTCATTGGCGCCACCGGCAGGGTGACCTGCCCGCACCTGCGCGCCAACGTGGTCATTGTGGCTGGCGCAGTGCGCGGCAACATCACCGCCGAGAAGGTTGAGATCCGTTCAACAGGCCGGGTATGGGGGGATGTGGTAACCGCCGCCTTTGCCACAGAGGAGGGCGCTTTTTTACGCGGCCAAATCCGCATGGAAGATGCTGTGGATATTGGCGTGGCGCTCACCCAACCGGAGGAGGCTCTGCCGTCAAAGGCAGAAACCGACGAAATCAACGCATGAGACCAGTAAACCCCGGCGGGGCGATTCAGGGCTGCCGAGTCGTGCCAGGAGATGGGCGGGGCGTGCGAGTGGGTGGCAGAGTAGATGAGGGGATGGGCGTGCGCGTGGGGGTGGCCGTTGCCGATGGCGTGGGTGTGGGCGTATCAAACACGCCGCTCCTTTCCGGTCCGATATGCAGGTCCGCAGCAGTGCGATCCAGGAAATTCAACAGAGTCGGGATCTGGTCAACCGAAAAATAGCTCCGAAAAAGCTGGGTGAAAGCATCGCCCAGGGCTAACCGCACCTGGCCCCAGGAGTCGACGGACGTTTCGGGACGCGCCGAAGGGACCAACGCAAGCGCCTGGTCCCATTGGGGGTAGCGTTGGCGGTAATCTGCCAGGTGAGCAAGTTCCGAAGCCCGGATTGGGAATGAACCGCTGGCCTCCACAAAGCGGGCATGATTGGGCGGATCGAGCAGCCAGCGAATCAGTTGCCAGGCTGCAAGTTGCTCCTCTGGCGAGGAGGGCAGGATACCGAGCGAGGCCCCATACACATTGATGGCCGAGTTTTGATCGGCGGAGGGGTAAGCAATCACACTCCACTGATCGGTTAATCCAGACTTGCGAAACGCCTGCGACTGGTAGGGAATGTCCATCACGCTGCCGGTGGAAACCAGGCCCAAACGACTGGCAAACTCCGCCTCGGGGTAAGCGCTTTCACTCAGCCAGGCGCAGTGCGTGTCATACAGGCCACGTAAAAAAGCAAAGGCCTGTTCTGTTTGGGGTGAATTGAACCGGTAGACATCCTGGCCCGATTCCGGCGATCCAACCACATTCCCACCAAACGCGAAAATCCAGCTCAGGGCAGAAGCGTAGTTGGTTGATATGATCCAACCGCCAGTGCCGTCATTCTCCAGGCTGGCATCATTGCGATTGGCCCGGGCCGCCTGGCAGACTTGATTGCGGAACATATCTGGCGTGACCGGTGGAACGCTGAAGCCCAATTCGCGCCCCCAGCTTGTATTGTAATAGAGCACCTGGGCCGAGCGCTGCATGGGCACTCCCAATCGTCGTCCGCTAACCAGGTCTTGTTCCCAAAAGACAGGGGTGAAATCCCCCTGCTCCTGGGGCGTAAGCCCCCAAACCGGATCTTCCACATAAGTCTGCAAATCCACCAGTGGCTGAGCTTGATCCCATTCCTGAAGCTGGTGCAAATAACCCACTACTAAATCGGGCAATTTGCCTTCCTGACGGGCCGCCGCCAATTGAACATCGATGCCATCCAGGCCAGCCTGTGCAACCGGCACCACGACAATCCCCCATTCGTTGTTCAGGTTGAACTCGTCCACCAGTGAACGGATCTCCTGACCAGCCGCGCCTGTCCACGGATACCAGAAATGAATGATCGTCCCACGCAGGTCTTCCGGTTGCAGATTGACCTGACTGAAAGGCGGCTGCTTGGTCGGCGCGGGGATAGAAACCGTCGCTGGGACCGATGAGCGGGTCGGCGCCGGTGTGCGGAAAGCGCTTTCACTTGCGGCAACGGTCACATCGGGTAAGCTTTGTTGACAGCCGCTCAAACCGAGAATGAAAACCAGCAAAACAACAATGCCTTTCAGACTTGCTGGAAAGTGAGCAAAGATCTTGAACCTCCTGGAATGTACCTGCTATCTCTGATATCCGTCGCTATAGTTTATCACTTCTTGAAAACCAGCAGGCAGGATTTAGCCTTCTTTTCGAGAGGCCAGGGCCTGATCTGGCCGCTTGTTAGACAAATCACTTGCCATAATCCAAAATCTGCATTATATTGTATAGGATTGCGCTGACGCCTATAAATAACCAGCGTTTTCCAAATTTTCTGCCCTGGAGGTGAAACACAAATTCAGTGTGAACCAGTTCAACCTTACATCCCTGAAACATTCTATGCAACTTGCAGAGTTCAAGCCCAAAATATGGAGGAGAGATTCAAACATGAATAAGAAGCATCTGTACTATCTAATGGCGATGCTGGTCATTGCTTCGATGGTTTTGGCTGCCTGCGCGCCCGCCGCTACCCCGGCGCCGGCTAAGCCCGCTGCCACCGAGCCCCCGGCTGCTGCCACCGAGCCACCGGCCGCTGCTGCCTTTAAGGCCTGTCAGGTGACCGACGCCGGCGGCATTGATGACAAGTCCTTCAACGCCACCGCCTGGAAGGGCGTCCAAGACGCCATGGCCGAGTTCGGCATCGAAGGCAAGTACCTGGAGAGCCAGCAACAGACCGACTACGAGAAGAACATCAACGCCTTTATGGACGAAGGTTGCGATATCATCATCACCGTCGGCTTCCTGTTGGGCGACGCCACCAAGGCTGCCGCTGAAGCCAACCCTGACCAAAAGTTCTCGATTGTAGACTTCGCTTACGATCCTGAAATCCCCAACGTCCTGGGCCAGGTCTTTGCTACCGACCAGGCCACCTTCCTGGCTGGTTATCTCGCCGCAGGTATGAGCAAGACCGGCAAGATCGGCACCTTTGGCGGCATCCAGATCCCGACGGTGACCGTGTTCATGGATGGTTTTGCTTTGGGCGCTCAGGCTTACAACGAAAAGCACGGCACCAATGTCGAAGTCCTGGGTTGGGATCCTGTTGCCCAGACCGGCCTGTTCACCGGCAACTTTGAATCCACCGATGATGGCCGCACCATGGGCGAGACCCTCATGGACGAAGGCGCCGACATCATCATGCCCGTCGCCGGTCCTGTTGGGCTCGGCACCGCTGCCGCTGTTCAAGAACGCGGCAACGCCTACATCATTGGCGTTGACTCGGACTGGACCCTGACTTCGCCTGAATTCACCGCCATCACCCTCACTTCCGCGATGAAGTTGATGGATGTCACCACCTTCAACGCGATCAAGGCCGCCAAGGAAGGCACCTTTAAGGGCGGCATCGTAGTCGGCAACCTCGAGAACGGCGGCGTTGGCCTGGCACCCTTCCATGATATGGATGCAATGGTCCCGGCTGAGCTTAAAGCTGAGCTGGACCAGCTCAAAGCCGACATCATCGCTGGTAAAGTCGCCACCACCCCGGGCGCCGCACCCGCTCCCGCTGAGCAACCGGCTGTTGAAGTGGGCGGCAAAGTAGGCATCGTGCTGCCGAC
>CAZDAU010000078.1:0-9917 GCA_964503625.1 uncultured Anaerolinea sp. | reverse complement strand
GGTTCGCCAGGAAGTATGGCAGGTCCTCCTTGCGGGCGAAGCCTGCCAGTTGTCCTGAGGGCCGCAAGCGGATATCCACCACTCGCCGCACGCCGTTTTGGCGCAGCAACTCGAAAAACCCCTGAGCGCTCTTCTGCGCAAAGCCAATCGTGTATAGTTTCATTAGCACCTCTGAAAGCTTGATCAAAAAAGCTTCAATTGATCGCCTTTCTCCTGGTTGACCGATTTCAGGATTGAAGCTGCTCCGTATTCTGTCCCATCCCCGCGAATGTGGCGGACTTCTACCTCGGGATAGAATTCGATAATGTAACGCGCAATCAGGTGGTGGCGGTGGCAGTTTGCTGGGTCCTCTTCGCTGCACAGGATGGCTGTAGAAGACTCTTCGGCGGTCTTTAAAAGCTGCTCTACGGCTTTCTCAAACCAGGGTTTTTGCATCACCGCCCGATAATCGACTTGATGTAGAAAATCGGCATCTTCTTCATTGGGCAGCTTGCCACTTTTATAGCAGCTTGAGTCGCTTGGCCTGCCTCCGAGGTGTTTGCCCGAAAAGATGTACCTGATATGGCTGCGCGAAAGCCAGAATTCCAGGTTCTCTTTGTTAAATTGGGGGTTGTGACGGCTGTAGGGCGAGGTGCGCACATCCACCACCGTCTGGATGCCGTGATTGACCAAAAGCTGCACCAGTTTTTCCTGACTATGGTTGCTGTGTCCGATGGTGAAAAGCTTCATCCTGTGTCCTTTTTTGCCAACCGAAGCTGCATCTTTTCAGAGGTCAGCTCGCGCAGGGCGTCGGCGGCGATCCAGCGCGCGGTGCGGTCATCGATCCGCTGGATCTGGCGGGCAGTCTCGATCGCCTGGCGGTTGAGCTCCAGGCTGCGCTTGCCAATGTTGCGCAGCGCCCAGTTAACGGCCTTTTTGACGAAATTGCGCTCATCGGTTGCCTGGCGGACGATTACGGGAAGAAACTGGGCCAGCTTTGCATCGCTGGCTTGTTTGTCGTGAACTGCTAACCCGGCAATGATCGCAAACGCGGCCCGCCGGACAAACAGCTCTGGCCGTTCGCTCCACTCAAACGCTTTCGCATAGGCATAACTGGCGCCTTCGAACAACCCGCAGACCTGGTCGCACACGTCCCACGAGTCAAAGTCCAGTACCCACCGCTCCATCTGCGCCTCGCTCACCCATTCGGGCCGCTCAATGAAGCTGGCCAGGATGCGGGCCTCGTGGATGCCGGTGGACCAAAGCTCCTCTGCCAGGGTGTGGTCTGGGGCGACTGTTTTGGCTATCCGCCGCAGCTCATAGACCGAAATGCCCAGCGTGCCCTGCGGGTTGATGCCGTAGCGGGCCATCCCGGCCACGTTCGCGGGATTGGCCAGGGCGCGGAGTTGAGTGATCAGCTCTTCAGCCTGCGCAGACATGCTGGGGAGTATATCGCATTTCCCAGCCAGGCAAAAGGCAGAAGCCTGGAACTCAGAGCACGCCGGCATGCACCCGGACGCGGTGCCAGGAGTTGTTCAGGTAGCCCTTGAAATTCCAGGTCTGGCGGATGTCTTCGGGTTGGGTGTTGGCGGCGGAATCCCAGGCGCGAGCCACGATCTCGTTGGGTCCGGCGGCCAGCTCCAGTTCAGCCTGCCACAGCCGCCAGGTCCACGGGTTGGTTGGCTCATCCAGCCGGGCGGCAACCCAGGTGCGGCCGCCGTCGATGGAAAGGTCCACCCGGGCGATGGCCCGCCCGCCGCCAGCCACGGCGTATCCCTGCACCCGCACCGATTGACCGGCAATGCGGGCTCCCTCCTGGGGGGCGCAGATCACCGCGTTGACCGGGAAATCCCCCAGCTTGATCCCGCTGTCCCAATCCACCGTCTCGGCATCCGTCTGGGGCGGGAAGAGCTGGTACGCGCGAGCATAAAAGTAATTTTGGGACGGGCTGGAGCGCACCTGGATGGTGGACAGCCACTTGACGCTGCGGGCGCCGATGTAGCCGGGGACGACAGCCCGCAACGGGTAGCCATGCAAGGGCGTCAGCGGCTGGCCATTCATCTCAAACGCCAGCAGGACCTCCTGGCCGAGGGCTTTTTCGAGCGGGATCGAGCCGCCAAAACCAAACCGCCGCCCCAGCCGCGAGACCTGGTCCAGCCCGGTGAAGTCAACGTGCTGGGCATCCGCCTGGGGCCGGGCGGCCTTCAGCACATCGCTCAGGCGCACGCCGCGCCACTCGGCGGTGCTGACCGCGCCGTTATCCCAGGGCAGCTCCCCCGGGATGGGCGCTACGTCCGTCATCTCCAGGCGGCGGTTGCCAGCGCATTGCAGGGTGGCGGTGAGGGAGTGGGCCGGGAAGCCTTCCAGCAGGTCCGCCAGGGAGAGCGCCAGGGGGCGTTCCACCAGCCCGCTGATTTCCAGGCGGTAGGAAGCCGCGTCGATGTCGGGGACATCCCCGTGATTGCGGGCAAAGAACAGCGGGATGGGGGTCAGGCGGTTTTCAACCAGCTCTTTGAGCGGCGGCTCGCCATTGTACGGATCATCCTGCCGGACCAAAAAATGGGGGGATTTAGGGAATTCTTTCGCCAACATCGCTCGCTCCTCAACCTGGGATGCTCCTTAAAAAGATTGGAGTGAGTATATCGTATTTCTGGATGCTGCACCAGAAATTTGGGTTCTGAAAAACCTGCCCGGGCGATACAGCCCGGAATTTCGTCCATTGGGGAAGTCAATCGGTTACAATATATGCAGCGCGTGAATCCGCACACCCAGGCTCAAACCCCAGGAGGATAGCATGTCAGACCACGGGCTTTTCCCCTTCACCGAAGAGCATGAAATGATCCGCCAGGCGGCGCGTGACTTTGCCCAAAACGAGATTGCCCCCATCGCCGCCGAGCACGATGAAAGCGGTGAGTTCCCGCACAAAACTATTAAGAAGATGGGCGAGATGGGCTTTATGGGCATTGAAGTGCCAGAGGAGTATGGCGGGGCTGGCATGGATACCCTGGCCTACGTCCTTGCCCTGGAGGAAATCTGCAAGGCCGACGCCTCCCACGGTACGATCATGTCGGTCAACAACTCGCTTTTTGCTTATGGGCTGCTGCGCTTTGGCACCGAGGAGCAAAAGCAAAAATATCTCAAGCCGGTTGCCTCCGGCAAGGCGGTTGGCGCCTACTCCCTCACCGAGCCGATGTCTGGCTCGGACGCCGGCACAATGCGCAGCCGGGCGGTGCGCGATGGTGACAGCTACGTGATCAACGGGCGAAAATCCTGGGTGACCAGCGGCCCCGTGGCCGATTACCTGGTGTTGTTCACCATGACAGATCCAGACAAGGGGCACCGCGGCATCACCGCGTTCATGATCGATGCCTCCCTTCCCGGCTTTGTGCGGGGTAAAAAAGAGCCCAAGCTGGGCATCCGGGCATCCGCCACCAGCGAGATCGTTTTTGAAGATTACCGCGCCCCGCTTGCCGATCGCCTGGGCGAAGAAGGCGAAGGATTCAAGATTGCGATGACCGTGCTGGACGCCGGCCGCATCGGCATCGGCGCCCAGGCTCTGGGGATTGCCGAAGCCGCCTACGAAGCCAGCCTGGAATACGCCCGCAGCCGGGAGGCCTTTGGCCAGAAGATAGGTCAATTCCAGGGCATCTCGTTCCAGCTTGCGGATATGAAAACCCGCATCGAAGCCAGCCGCCTGCTGGTCTATCAGGCTGCCCTGGCCAAGGAGCGTTTCAAGAAGACTGGCGAGCGTTTCACCCTGGAGGCTTCGATTGCCAAGCTTTTCGCCTCGGAGACGGCCTGCTTTGTCGCCGACGCGGCGGTGCAGATCCACGGCGGGATGGGTTACAGCAAGGAGGTGCCGGTTGAGCGCTACTACCGAGATGCCCGCATCACCCGCATCTATGAGGGCACCAGCGAAATCCAGCGCATGGTGATTGCCCGATCTGAGCTGGGTCTGCGTTGAGATGAAAGCGGCGCTTTTCCACCAGCATGGCGGACCGGAGGTCTTGCAGTACACCGACTTCCCCGATCCTGAGCCGGGGGCCGGGCAGGTGCGGGTGCGCCTGCGGGCCGCGGCCCTGAACCGCCTGGACCTGTGGGTGCGCGAAGGCTGGCCGGGTATCCGCCTGGAGTATCCGCATATCCCCGGCGCGGACGGCGCTGGCGTGGTGGACGCCCTGGGCCCCGGGGTGAGCGGCTGGCAGCCTGGCGACCGGGTGGTGATCAACGCCAACCTGAGCTGCGGCGAGTGCAAAGCCTGCCGCTCAGGCTGGGATAACCGCTGCACAAGCTGGCAGCTCCTGGGCGAAACCGTGCGCGGCACCTACGCCGAGTACGTGGTTGTGCCAGCGACAAACTTGCTCGCCCTTCCGGATGGGGTGGACGAGCGAGCGGCCGCGGCCGCGGGGCTGGTGTATCACACCGCCTGGCATTCGTTAATCCGCCGGGCCTGCCTGCGCGCCGGCGAGCGGGTGCTGGTGGTTGGCGCCTCGGGCGGGGTGAACAGCGCCAGCATCCAGATTGCCAGGCTGGCAGGGGCGGTGGTCTATGTGGTCGGCTCCAGCCCCCAGAAGCTGGCCCTGGCTGAGTCGCTTGGGGCAGATTACCTGATTGACCGCTCGCAGGACGAAAACTGGTCTAAAACCGTCTACGCCCTGACCGGCAAGCAGGGTGTGGATGTGGTGGTGGACAATGTGGGCACAACCTATTCACAGAGCTTTCGGGCTGCCTGCAAGGGCGGCCGCATCTTGACGGTGGGCAACACCGGCGGCCCAAAGATTGAGATCGACAACCGCTTCATATTTGGGAAGCACCTCAGCCTGATTGGCTCCACCATGGGCACGCGGCAGGATTTTGTGGAAGTGATGGGTTTGGTCTTTTCCGGCCGGCTGCGCCCCGCCCTGGACCGCGACTTTCCACTGGCTGAAGCCGCCGCGGCTCAGACCCGCCTGCAAAGCGGAGAGCAACTGGGCAAGATAACCCTGTCCATTTGAGGAGGAGGATGCCGCGATCCGCTCGCCCGCGCCGGCCGACTGGCGTAACCCTGTTTGCCCTGCTGGTGTTAACTTTTGCAGTGCTCCACTTACTGCGCCTGATGCAAACCGTTCAAAACTGGGATTTGCTGGCTGCTTTGTTGCCCATCTCGCCGGTCTATTTATTCTTGACCGGCTTGCTCTGGGCTGGGCTGGGTTTTCCGCTGGCCTGGGGCGTGTGGCGCGGCTGGCGGGTGGCTTATTACCTTTCCCCTGTGATTCTGCTGGGGTACACTCTATATTTTTGGGCCGACCGGCTGCTTCTCTCCGGCTTTCGCGAAAGGCAGGAGAACTGGCCCTTTGCAGCGGCCCTGAATATCATCATCCTTGTCTGGAGTCTGTGGGTGCTCACCCGCCCGAAGGCAAGGGCTTATTTTGGAGAGAAGCATGAGCGAGAACCCCAAAATTCGACAACTGCTTGAAATGCGCCAACAAAGCCAGCTTGGCGGCGGCCCAGAGCGCATTGAAGCCCACCACAAGCGCGGCCGCCTGACTGCTCGTGAACGCCTGGAAATCCTGCTCGACCGCGGCTCCTTCCGCGAGCTGGACCCCTTCGTTCTTCACCGCACCCACGACTTTGGCCTGGAGCAACAGAAATTTCTGGGCGATAGCGTGGTCACCGGCTGGGGCACGGTCGATGGGCGGCTGGTTTATGTCTTCTCGCAAGATTTCACGGTCTTTGGTGGCAGCCTGGGCGAAGCCCACGCCGAAAAAATTTGCAAGCTGATTGACATGGCAATGAAGAACGGCGCTCCGGTGATCGGGCTGAACGACTCGGGCGGCGCTCGCATCCAGGAAGGTGTGGTTTCGCTGGGTGGATACGCGGATATCTTCCTGCGCAACACCCTGGCCTCTGGCGTGATCCCTCAGATCAGCGCGGTGATGGGGCCCTGCGCCGGGGGGGCGGTTTATTCGCCGGCCCTCACCGATTTCATTTTCATGGTGCATAACTCGTCCTATATGTTTGTCACCGGGCCGGACGTGGTCAAGACGGTCACCCACGAGGAAGTCTCTTTTGAAGACCTGGGTGGGGCCACGGTTCACTCTGAAGTCTCGGGGGTTTGCCACGTGGCCTGCGATAACGAGGGCGAAACGCTTTACCAGATCCGCCGCCTGCTCACCTACCTGCCGCAAAACAATATGGAAGACCCGCCTTTCCTGGACACCGGGGATGACCCCCTGCGAATGGATGCTGCCCTGGATGACCTGATCCCGGACGATCCCAGCAAACCCTACGACATGAAACAGGTCATCAAGCTGGTGGTGGATCATGGGGAGTTCTACGAAATTCAGGAGAAATATGCTGCCAATATTGTGGTTGGCTTTGCCCGCCTGGGGGGGCACAGCGTTGGGATTGTCGCCAACCAGCCGGCGGTGTTGGCGGGCGTGCTGGACATCAACTCATCCGAAAAAGCCGCCCGCTTCATCCGTTTCTGTGACGCCTTCAATTTGCCCGTGATCACCTTCGAGGACGTGCCCGGTTTCATGCCTGGCACCATCCAGGAGCATGGCGGCATCATCCGCTCTGGGGCCAAGCTGCTCTACGCTTATTGCGAAGCCACCGTTCCAAAGCTGACGGTGATCACCCGCAAGGCGTACGGCGGGGCTTACGATGTGATGAGCAGCAAGCACATCCGCGGCGACCTGAACCTGGCCTGGCCCAGCGCGGAGATCGCCGTGATGGGGCCAGACGGGGCGGTGAACATCATCTTCCGCAAAGAGTTATCGATGGCTGAGGACCCCGTCGCCCGCAAGGCGGAGCTGGTGGCTGAATACCGGGCCAAGTTCGCCAACCCTTACATCGCCGCCTCCCGCGGCTACATTGATGATGTGATCCTGCCCCGCGAGACGCGCCCCCGGCTGATCAACGCCCTGGAGATGCTTTCGAACAAGCGCGACTCGAACCCGGCCAAGAAGCATGGCTGCATTCCGCTGTGATGATTGCCGGCCGAATGGAGGTCTTCTATGTTCAATAAAGTTTTAATCGCCAACCGGGGCGAGATCGCCGTGCGGATCATCCGCGCCTGCCGGGAGTTGGGCATCGAGACGGTGGCGGTCTATTCCGAAGCTGACCGGCAGGCGCTGCATGTTCGCTATGCAGACGAGGCTTACCTGCTGGGTCCGGCGCCCTCGCGTGATTCTTACCTGCGCGGGGATAAGGTGATTGAGATTGCGCGCAAGAGCGGGGCAGGGGCGGTCCACCCGGGGTATGGCTTCCTAGCCGAGCGCGCCGATTTTGCCCAGGCCTGCATCGACGCCGGGCTGGCTTTCATCGGCCCCAAACCCTCCTCGATTGCCGCCATGGGCGATAAAGCCGTGGCCCGGGCCACGGTCTCATCGGCGGGGGTGCCGGTGGTGCCAGGCACCGAAGGCGAAGGGTCTCTGGGCGATGAAGAATTGCTGGCTCTGGGTCCGCAGATTGGCTTTCCGCTGCTCATCAAGGCCTCGGCTGGCGGAGGCGGAAAGGGCATGCGGGAGGTGCGGTCGATCGACGAGATGCCGGCGCTGATCCAGGCTGCCCGGCGCGAAGCCGAAGCTGCCTTTGGCGACGGCAACGTGTACCTGGAGAAACTGGTGGAAGGCGCACGGCACATCGAGATCCAGGTGCTTGCTGACCAGTTTGGCAACACGGTTTACCTGGGCGAGCGTGAATGCTCGCTCCAGCGCCGCCACCAAAAGCTGCTTGAAGAAGCCCCTTCTCCATACGTGGACGATGATGAAGACCTGCGCACCCGCATGGGCCAGGTGGCCGTGCGGGCTGCGCAATCGGTTGGCTATCTCAACGCCGGGACGATTGAGTTCCTGGTGGACAAAGACAAGAACTTCTTTTTCCTGGAGATGAACACCCGCTTGCAGGTGGAGCACCCGGTCACCGAAATGGTCACCGGGGTGGATATCGTCAAGGAGCAGATCCGCATCGCTCGCGGCCGGCCGATGCGGGTGGCGCAGGAAAATGTGCGCCTGAACGGGTGGGCGATTGAATGCCGCATCAACGCCGAAGATCCCTACAACGATTACCTGCCCTCCACCGGGCAAATCACCCACATCCTGATGCCCACCGGGCCGGGCGTGCGCATCGATACGGGTGTGTATCCTGGCTTTGAGATTTCCCCTTACTATGATTCTTTGATCTCCAAGTTGATTGTGTGGGGTGAAAACCGCGCCGAGGCCATCCTGCGGATGCGCCGGGCGCTGGAGGAATACAAGCTGGTGGGCGTGCGAACCAACATCCCCTTCCACCAGAACATGATGGATTCTTTCCGCTTTTTCACCGGGCAGTTTGACACCCGGTTTGTCGAGGAGCGCTTCTCCATCGAGGCCGCCGAGAGCAGCCGGGGCTTCAACCCTGAAACCGCCGCCATCCTGGCCACCCTGGTGGCGCATCGCCAGACCCAGCGGGCGGCCAATATCGTCCAGCGCGGGGCGCGCGACACCAGCAACTGGAAGTGGCTGGGCCGCTGGGAGCGTTTGCAGCGCTAGGTGGAGGTGGGCGATGAAATATTTCACCACGATTGGAGAGAAAGAGTACCTGATCGAAATCCTGGACGAGCACCATGTGCTCGTGGATGGCAAGGCTTACGAGGTCGATTTTGTCGAGATCAGCGACCAGCCGGTGTACTCTCTCTTGCTGGATGGCAGCTCGTATGAAGCGTATGTGTACCCCACCGATTTGACCTGGCAGGTGCTGCTCCACGGCAGGCTTTACCCGGCCATGGTGGAAGACGAGCGCCAGCGGCGGCTGCGCGCCGCCGCCGGCAGCCAGGTGCAGGCGAGCGGCGAGTATTACCTGAAAGCTCCCATGCCGGGCCTGGTGATTGCCGTCTCTGTGGTAGAAGGCCAGCCGGTGAAGAAGGGCGATGTGCTGATCGTCCTGGAGTCGATGAAGATGCAAAACGAGCTGAAATCGCCGCGCGACGGTGTGGCGGCTCGCCTGCGCGTTTCGGCAGGCGATAGCGTGGAGCAGCACCAGACCCTGTTGAGCGTGGTTTAAGGGAACATCAGCATGAAAGATCAAGAATTGGAAGTCAAGTTTTACGTGAGCGACCTGGCGGAGGTTGGGCGGCGCTTGCACGCTTTGGACGCTTACCTCTCCCAGCCGCGGATCCTGGAAGTCAATCTGCGCTTCGATACCCCCGACGGCGAGCTGGGGCGCCAGTTCCGCGTTTTGCGCCTGCGCCAGGATGCCATCGCCCGCCTGACCTACAAAGGCCCGTCCAGCGGACTGGAGGGCGTCCGTTTGCGCCAGGAAATCGAGTTTGAAGTCAGCGATTTTGCCGCCGCCCGCGCCTTCCTGGAGGCGCTGGGTTACCAGGTGACGATGATTTACGAAAAATACCGCACCGCTTACGACCTGGACGGCGTTGAGGTGAGCCTGGATGAGCTGCCTTACGGGACCTTTGTGGAGGTGGAAGGGCCTGACCCCGCCGTCATTCGCCAGGTGACCGCCAGGCTGGGCCTGGACTGGGAGGCCGCCGTTCCTGCCAGCTACACGGTGCTGTTCGATCAGTTCAAGGCGCGCCACGGGCATGATATGCGCGATCTGTCTTTTGCGAACTTTGCTGCGCTGCACGTGACGCCTGCCGACCTGGACGTCCGTCTGGCGGACCGCTGAAACATCCCCAGAATTGAACCGTTGCTCAGGCAGCAGGGCGGAAGGGTGCGCTTTCTACTCGCTCGCCGGTAAGCGGATTTCTTTGCCCCAGGTGATTTTTTCCACCGCCGCTTGCGCTCCCAGCAGGGCATCGATGGCCCTTGCCAGCGCCTGGGGTTCACCCGTCGTCAGGAAGCGCGTCCTGGCTGCGCCCGGCTCCCCCAGGCCACCGGCCTGCAGCAGCCGCCGCGCCTGCCGGGCCACCGCCGGGGCAGGGTCGATCACGCGCACATCCGGCCCGGCGATTTGCTCGA
>CAZDAU010000077.1:0-10542 GCA_964503625.1 uncultured Anaerolinea sp. | reverse complement strand
GATAAAGGTCAAGACAGGACCGGATGGCGAAAGTTGAATTGCCATTCGGTCCTGTTTTTTATTTCCTATCAATCGACAATCTGGAAATTCAAACAGATGTCATATATTTTTCCGACGGCCGGACGATGTCACGCATTTTGGCGCAACCGATTTACCGTGATGCCTTGCTCATGGGCAAGTTTCTGGCTGGTCTCCTGACTCTGGCGCTGGTATGCATGGCGATCTGGCTGCTGATTTTTGGCCTGGGCATACTGATGCTGGGCGTAGCACCCGGCGGAGAAGAAGTGGGGCGGGCGCTGGCATTTTTGCTGGCAACCATCTTCTATGGGGCGATCTGGCTGGCACTGGCTCTGGTCTTCTCTGTCCTTTTTCGACAGGCTGCAACCGCCGCGCTGGCGTCGATTGCCGTCTGGTTGTTCTTTACCGTGTTCTGGGGGATGATTGCAGGTTTTCTGGCGCAAATCATCGCCCCAGTTCAAATCGGCTTTCCGCAGGAGATCCTGGCGCAAGCGAGCACCGAGCTGGCGCTTACTCGCCTTTCACCGAACACGCTTTTTGCTGAGGCCATGGTTGCTCTGCTCCAACCTCAGGTGCGTTCTTTGGGTATTCTACTGCCGACTCAACTGGAGGGGGCGGTTCTGGGGGCGCCGCTGCCGTTTTCTCAGTCGTTGTTGATGGTCTGGCCACAAGTAACCGGCCTGATTGCAGGCTCAATCTTGCTATTCGCCCTGGCGTATATTCTCTTCCAACGGCAGGAAATACGGGCGTGAGCAGATGAGTGCAAAGGAGAGTGAAATTCTGCTTGCAGAGTTTCACTCTCCTTTTTTTGCCCAGATGGCGTGATAATCCAGGGGCGAATTCAGGGCTCCCAGACCATCAACGCAGCAGCGACCCAGGTGGGCGGTGGGCTGTGGTACAGTTCGGCTGCATCCGAATAGGTCAAGTCAAGGATCCGGCCGGTCATGGGGCCGCGCAAGAAACGAAAGACCTGCCCGGCGTCGCGGGCGTCGGATTTGGCGCTCACGCAGTGCTGGTTATAGCCCCAATAATCGCCTCGTCCCAGGATCTCCATGCTTTCATTAATCCGGCGGCGAGCCAGTTCCAGCCCGCCTTGCAATGGGTAAGATGAATTCTCCGGCGCGTCGCCGTAACCGATGCCGTGGTGGAAAGCGTCGGCGGTTGAGATGATCACGGCGTCTTTGGCAATTTCGACCAGCTCCTGGATACCAGGCAGAGCTTCGGGATGGCCGCCGGCCAGGTAGGGGTAGCGCTCGATGACCTGAGGCCCTTTCACGCCGCGCAGTTGGATTTCTGCTTCCCACAGATGGTGGAAGGACATCAGGACATGATCGGTTTGCCAGTCCTGACGGCCGGGCAGGCCAGGCCCCTGGATACCCCAACAGGCAAAGTTGGAGGGCGGCTCACCGGCTGCCACCCGGCGGCGAGCATCTTCCATCTCATCGGTAAAGGAGTGTAATACACTTACGACCAGCACTCGGTCGGCACCGCTGTCCAGGCAGGCCTGGACTACTGCCGCGATCTGGTGTCCGCAGTCAGCCACCCCAACATGGGGGAAGACCAACACGCCGCCTGATTGCAACACTGGCGCCAATTGCCACTGGCGGCCGCGCTCAAGAAGGTCCAGGGTGCCCTGAGCACCCAGGTCTTCATGCTCAGAGCGATACATTTGCAGGATTTCTGCGTGGAGCTTGTCGAGATTGTAGTCCATTCTGGCTTCTCTGCACTCAGGCTGCTTTCAGCCGCTCCAGGTACATCTTGCGGAACTTGGCTACTTTAGGGGCAATCACCACCTGGCAATAGCCCTGGTACGGGTTGCGCTTAAAATAATCCTGGTGGTAGGCCTCAGCCGGGTAAAACGTCTTATAAGGCTCTAGCTGGGTGACAATGGGCTGCTCCCAGATCTTCGCGGCTTCGATCTCGGCGATTACCTGCTCGGCAACTGCTTTCTGTTCCGAATTGTGGTAGAAGATTGCCGAGCGATATTGTGTGCCTACATCGGCCCCCTGGCGGTTAAGGGTGGTTGGGTCGTGAATGGTAAAGAACACCTGCAAAAGATCACGGTAAGAGATGATGCGCGGGTCAAAGCTGATCTGGACCACTTCAGCGTGACCGGTGGAACCGGTACACACCTGCTGGTAAGTCGGGTTTTCGGTCTGGCCGCCGGCGTAGCCAGAAACAACTTTTTGCACGCCATTGAGCTCGTTGTAGATGGCTTCCAGGCACCAGAAGCAGCCGCCAGCCAGGGTGGCAAGTTGATGATCTGGCGCAGGTGGGTTAATTGTTGGGGGCATGTTTTCTCCTATAAAACGGTTCTGGAACCTCCCGAAGGTTTCAAATCAAAATCATCGGAGGGTTTGGGCCTCGTAATCGGTTGATACCTGATCAGCGTCATCACAGTGATCAGACCAGCTTTTCGGGCAGGCTAAGGCGTGGGTTGCGCTCCACCGACTGCGAAATTGAGCAGGGCGATGAGCTGGCCGTCCAGCAAGATCTTAGCCTGGTAAGGACCATCGCCAAAGGCGCTGCCATCCGATTTTTGGACCGGTAGAGCAACCACCTCGGCCTGGCTGGCTTGCTCGGTCCAGGAATAGGGATGGCTTTCGAGCCTGGTCTCCAATTCTATCCCTTTGTAGGTCAATTCATAGTTCATTTTCAATTGAGAAACATCCTGGCCGTGTTTCTTGAACTTTATCCCCAGATAAATCTTGTCCAGGCCGGCTGGAAAGTTGTTTTGCAGAGGCTGGCCTCCGCTGATTATATCTGGACTGTGGGCAGCAAACACTTCGACAAGCTCAATATCTCCACTGGGGGTAGCGATGATTTGGACGGGTGCGTTTTCAACACCTTTAGGGCTGCAGGCTGGCAGGAAACCGGATAGGGCAAGAAAAGTCAGGAGAAAAGTTAATGTATTTCGCACGCTCAAGTTTTGGCTCCAATGGTTTTTTTCGTGGATCGCGGCAAGTATATCACACCGCAGACGGGGGAAGAGGCTGCGAGCGCTGATTGCGGGGAGCTGGCTGGGCTGGGCTCCGCTCAGGGCGGCATTTACGGGTCCGGAGTGGAGCAGCGCAGTGGATTGGGGCGGTTGAAAATGCGACTACAATGGCGTGGCTTCTAGAACTCGTCGTAGGCGACCTGGGCCGGGTCGACGCCGTACTCTGCCAGCATCTTTCTGGCTGCAATGATCATTGCCGGCGGACCACACAGGTAATAATCGACCTGTTTGGGATCGGGGTGGTGGTCTAGATATTCGCGCTGGAGCACCTGGTGGATGAAGCCGGTGTGGGAGGTCCAATTGTCCTCAGGCAGTGGCTCAGAGAGAGCAATGTGAAAGGTGAAGTTTTTGTGCTCCCGGGCCAATTCCTCGAAGTAGTCCTGGTAGAAGATTTCCAACTTTGAGCGAGCGCCATACCAATAGCTAATCGTCTGCTGGGCGCCCTGCGTCTCTAACAGGTAAGAAATATGTGAGCGGAGGGGGGACATGCCGGCGCCACCGCCCAGGTAGACCATTTCGCGGCCGGTTTCGCGAATGTGGAAGTCGCCAAACGGGCCGATGGCGGTAATCCGGTCGCCCGGCTTGAGGCCGAAAACATGGGCAGAGCCCACCCCAACTTTGGCGTCTGAACCGGGGGGCGGCGTTGCCAGGCGCACATTGAATTTAAACAAGCGGTCCTTGGCCGGGTTTGATGCCAGTGAGTAGTTGCGCCGGCCCGGCATGGGGTTTCCGGCCGGCAGGTCGAAGATCTTTTGCGCTTCCCAAATAGCTGCATAGGGTGGTTTGACCTGCACATCCCGCAGCGTCCGGTCAGGATAGGCTGGGATATCAAACTGGAGGTACTCGCCGGGTTTGTAAACCAGGGTGGGCGACTCAGGGTCGAGCTCCAGGACTATTTCTTTAATGAAGGTAGCAACGTTGTCGTTGCTCACCACCCGGAAGATGTAAGTTGTGGGCGGGGCGGTCACGCCAAGCCCGCCGGCCGAGTTCAGATCGAGCCAGAGCGTCCCCTGCCGCTCCTGAACGGTAAAGGTCTTCAAAGCCACGCAGACCGGCGGGCGTTGGGGCGAGCCATCCCGAATATCAAACCGGCCATTGTGCTTGGCGCATTCTATCAGGGTGCCTTTCACCATCCCATCGGCCAGGTGGGCGTTGCCATGGGTGCAAATGCCATCTGTGGCAAAGTATTGGTCGTTTGCAGTTCGGTAGATGGCATAGGTGGCTGGGCCATGATCGAAACGGATGACATCTTCCTTTTGGAGCAGGTTGCTGGAGCCGATTTCGACCCAGCCATCCACCACCGTGCGGGATGCAACCAAGGCTGGCGCTTTGGGGGCCTGAGTTCTGGGCGTGGGCAGCGGGCGCTTGATGTAATAGTCTGGATCCTTAGCCTGGCGCAGGATGGCGGGGATGATCTCCCGGTAGGCTTCGATCAGCCCATGGTAAGGGGGAGGCGTGTCATCCTTGATCAGCTCGTGCAGCTTTCCCAGGGCGTGGTAAGGCACCAGGGGGAACATGTGATGCTCGAGATGATAGCCCATGTTCCAGTACAGGTAGCGGTTAATGAAGTTCATGTACACTGTGCGGGTGTTCAAGCGGTGATCGAGCACATTTTCTGCCAGCCCGGCGTGCTGGGTGTAGCCGTAGACGACCATCAGCCAGGCGCCGTAAAAGCTGGGCAGCCCAATGAACATCAGCGGCAGGATGCTGCGAGAATAGATCGCCAGGCCGAACACGCCAACATAGATCAGCAGGTAAAGCCAGGCCCGGACCATCAGGCCGCTCCGGGCGGTCTCGGGGATAAAGGTAGCCTCTTCCGGCGTAAGCTTGCCGGTCAGATGGCGGAATACGCCTTTGATATAACTGCGCAAGGCCTGGATGTTAAAAAAGTTGGAGATCAGTTTGGGTATGTTGGCCGGGCGTTGAACGACGATTTCCGGATCCAGGCCTACGATGATCGTATCGCTGTGGTGGCGGGTGTGGCTCCAGCGCCAAACAACCGATTCGCGCAGGACCATGAACGAAGCAATTTCGTAAAGAGCATTGTTCATCCAATCAGTTTTGAAGGCCGTCCCGTGGCTGGATTCATGCCAGCGGGAGTCGGAGGATGAGGCGTAGATGACGCCATAGAGGGCAAAGGGTAGGACCGCCCACCAACTGCCCCACCAGGCGTAGCCCCAGGCGGCGAAGAAGAACAGCAAGCCAAACCAGATCAGCGTGTCACGGATCGCCGGTCCATCCCTGCGCTCCAGGAGCTCGCGCATCTTTTCCTTGGGGATGGGCGAGCGGTACCATTCGGCGTTGGCCAGCCCTTTCTCGACGGCTAAAACAGAATCTTTTCCAACTAAACTGTAATCGCTCATGGGTACTCCTATTTTTAAGAAAGCATTTGGTAAGTTAACAACCTCATCGGTGAGCCAAAACCATTGATCGACAACGATGCAAATTTAGGTGCGCGAAAGTTTGCGAAAGATCTCCTTATTATTTAAATTGGTATCCGAACTGAATATAGTTTCTAGCCGAGGAACTGGCGCATCACCTGGATGAATTTTTCTGGCTCTTCGAGAAAGGGGAAGTGACGGGAATGCTGGAAAACTTCCAAACGGGCGTTCGGGATGAGCCTGGTGGTCTTCTCCGCCATTGCCACGGTGGGCATGTCGCTGGCGCCCACGATGACCAGGGTTGGGACTTGAATCTCGCCCAGGCGCGGCTCAGCGTTGAACTCCGCCAGGGTTCCAGTGATCTTGAACTCGCTTTCCTCGCCCCACATCACCCGGTAGACATCGTAAGCCACTTTGCTGAACATATCCTGTAAGCAGGGCGGTGGTGGGACGGAAATGGTCACCGGCTCGTAGGCCACGTCGAGGGCGGCCTGGTATTCGGCGGGATAGTGGTCTCCATCTTTGTATAGCCCTGCGCGCTCGTACTTCTCGCAGACGGCCTGCAGCTCAGGCGGCAGGTTGGCGCGCATGCGGGAGAAGGTCTGGTTCAGATCATCAATGGAGGAAAAAGTATCCGCCAGGATCAGCTTTGAGACATTTTGCGGATACTTCAGGATATAGGCCTGGGCCAGCATGCCTCCCCAGGAATGGCCGAAGACGGCGCAGCGGCCCAGGTTGAGCTGGCGGCGGATTTGCTCTACATCCTCCACGTTGGCGTCGATGGTGTAGCTGCGTGTATCGGCCTTGTCCGAATCGCCGGTGCCGCGTTGGTCGAAAAAGACCAGTTTGTAGCGATCAGCCAGCGTCTGAAGCGGCTCCAGGTATTCATGCGAGAAACCCGGCCCGCCGTTGAGCAGCATGACGGGCATTCCATCGCCATGGATTTCGTAGTAGAGCATGTAACATCCGGATTGCACGTACCCTTTTTTCAATTCATGCTCCGTACAATGAGTTTTTTTGAAGGTGAATGAATTAAGTATAACACAGGGATTTCAAACGCTCGGTTAGCCTTTGTCTGTTAATGTTATAATGCAAAAACTTTTCAAGAAACGCCCATTTCTCTTGGGCCTCGCCTCTCAGAATATAACAATTTATGGAGAAGGGAACTGCAAGTGAGCAATGGATGACTTAGAAGATGCAGAAGTGAAATCAGAGGAAGAACCAGAGGCAGTTGAGGAATTACAAGAAGTTCCAAGTTCTGGCAGTCGCACGTGGCTGATGGTGGGCCTGGTGGGGCTGATTATGTTGATTGCAGGGATACTGCTGGGTTATATTGGCCGGGGCGAGTTTGGCCCTGAGGCCCAGGCTGCCAAGGCGACTTCCGCCGCCCAGGCCGTGCTGGCCCAAACGCAAGCCGCGGCCAACGCCAACCTGATGGAATATCTGGCCCAGAACACCCGGCATTTTAAAGGCGACCCGAACGCCGCGGTAACGATTATCGAGTTCAGCGACTTTCAATGTCCCTATTGTGGTGTATTTGCCAAAAGCACGGCTGGCATGATCGATAATAACTATGTCGATTCAGGGGACGTGCGTTTCGGGTACTGGAACTTTGCTTTCTTGGGCGAAGAATCCCAGTGGGCTGCGGAAGCTGCGGAATGCGCCTCCGACCAAGACAAATATTGGGAATACCACGATAAGTTGTTCTCCAGCCAGAATGGCGAAAACCAGGGCGCTTTCTCCAAAGAGAACTTGAAAAAGTTTGCTGCTGAGATTGGTCTGGATTCGGGTCAGTTCAATGAGTGCCTGGATTCAGGAAAGCATGCCGAGCTGATTCAGTCAGATACAGCCCTGGCGCAACAGATTGGGGTTCAGAGCACTCCCAGCTTCCTGGTGAATGGCTCGCCGCTGGTGGGCGCGGTGCCCTTTGAGCGATTTCAGGAATTGATCGAGCCTTCTCTCAATAAGTAAGGTTTCAATCAGAATAAGTGGGCGGTTTTTTAAACCGCCCACGAACATTTTGTTTGGTTATACTATGGATACAATAGAGTATCGATAATCAAATCACAACGCGGATATATCAGGACCCGTCACGGTGAGATTAGTTACAACGTTGATGGGTAACGGGCCATATTCCAAGACATGCTTATTGGAAATGTTTGGGTAGAGATTATTAAAGAATGCTTAATTGAGGGGTATAATGATTGGGGGCCGAATATCGATATTATTCGAGACAACGATTGTAATTCGCAATAGGAGAGCCATGATGAAGCGTTCAATCTCTGGAGTGTTGATTGTCTTGATTATCCTGATGACTGGACTATTCCCGGCGATGGTTATAAATCCGGGGCTGGTATTGGCTGCGCCTGACGAGGATACCGTAATTGTGGCGCCTGGAACCCCCATTCAAATTGCCGCCCAAATGACCAGCATATTTTCGACGACTCAGGACCATTACGATGCAATCCAGATGGCGATCAATGAATTTGGCTTGATCAAAGGGTTCAATGTGCTGCGCAACGACTTTCTTGACGATTGCGATGAGACAAGCGGACAGACCATAGCAACTGAAATTTTAGACAATGCTCAGATTGTGGGGGTCATTGGGCCGATATGCTCTGTGGCCACCTTGGGGGCAGCCCCAGTCTTCAACACCTATGACGTGGTGATGATCTCTCCGGCAAACACAAATGATGGCGTTCAACTCAGTGGACCCAGGGTGTTCAACCGCGTTGTGGTGATGGACCCGCACTTTGACATCTGGGAACAAGTGATCATCCAGCGTCCATCCGTCCAGGATTGGGAGGCGCGGTTTGCAACAACTTACGGTCGCCCGCCTGATTTCATCGCGAAATATGCCTATGAGGCTGCAATTTTACTTCTTACGCGCATTGACCAGATGAGCCAACTGGATGGCAGCGGCAACCTGATCCTGTCCCGGAAAGCGCTGGAAGCGGCGGTTCGAAACACGTCTGGTTTTCAAGGGATTACCGGTTTAATCTCACTGGATGTGCAAGGGAACCGCATTCTCACGCCTCGCACCTATGTCGGTTATGATCCCTTCTCGCAGGCGACCTTGAACTCCTCCTGGAGCTGGTTAGGAACAATGCCAACCCAGTGGAGCCTGGCAACACTACCTGGCTTCCTGGAGATTTACACGCAAGATGATCAAGCTAACCGCCTGGTGATGCAGTCGCCAAGATCTGATTTTGAAATGCGGTCCTTTGTGCAGTTCACCCCGGTGGAGAATTTTCAATTTGGCGGCCTGCTGGTGTATGGCGATGAGAACAACTTTATGGCTTTCGGCCGGGCCTATTGTGATCCGTTCCTTCCCAATTGCGTTGGCAATGGCATCTATTTCGATTATGTGGAGGGTGGTGTAGCCATGGGAAGCAATTTTGCTACCACCACCACCGGGCCAAGCAATGCGTACCTGCGGATTGTTGTTCAGGGCGCCAACGCAACCGGCCACCTGAGCGAAAACGGCACCGAATGGACTGAGATTGGCACTCATACCATTGGTTTTGTCCCCCAAAAAGTGGGCCTGATCGTCTCCAATGCTTTGCAGCCGGTCACGGAGATCCCAGCGTATTTCGACTTCTTTGTGCTGCAGTACGAGGCGGAGAGGACGTCACTGCCGCTGGTATTTCGCTAGTTGGATATTTTTTCAACCCCATCCCTTCCCTCCGATTGTGGATCCCGTTGGGTGACTGTATCAATGGGAAGGGTATGCGGCATTTAAGCGGTATGGTCGTTGATGGAGGCGGAGTGAAACATATTGGCGGCTTTGATTTTGTGGGGGGTTACCGATGATTTCAACGGTGCAGACCAGCTCAAACATCGAGGCGATTACCGGCAGCCTGGCTGACACGCCTAAGAAACTGGAGGCGCTGAACAGGCGTTTCTCAGATGAGCGGCTTCGCCAGCCGCTTGGGCCGGGAGAGCGCTCCGCCACTGCAGTGCTCGCCCATTTGATCCATGCTGAGCACAGGTCTTCAGAAGCCATCTATCTGGCTCTCCTGATCAACGAGCCGCTGTTGGCTGACGTCCACCCTGAGCGCCAATGGGGTAAGCTGCTGCGCTACGACCTTTTCGAATTTTCGGAGTTGGTGGTCTATTTTAACCTTCGCTGCACAGTCTTGTTGCGTGTTTTGAACTCTTTGACGGATATGAAGTGGGCGAGAACGATGCACGAAGAAGGCAAACAGCGCAGGGAATCGGTTTACTGGCGGGCACGAAGCCTGGTGTTGCATGAGCGGGAGCATCTAGCCGACATGGAAGGCAAGCTGCAGCTTTTTCCAGATTCATTGTAGAACTTGAAAGGTAGAACTTGAAAGGAGCGCCATCATGCCTGGACAAAGCTTTAGGGGTTCCGGCTATTGTCAATTCATTCTGAGAAATCAACTTTGACGGAACACCAGGCGGATGATGACCCTATGGTGAAACTCTACTTTGTCCGCCATGGCGAAAGCAGCGCTAATACTTTACGAGAGTTCTCCAACAGCGGGTATAAACACCCGCTGACCGCGCTGGGGATCGAACAGGCGCGCCAGGCGGCGAGCGCGCTGCGTGGCCTGAACATCAGCCGGATCTACTCCAGCCCAGTCTTGCGCGCCGTGCAGACCGCCAAGATCATAGCCGATGCGCTGCAATCCTCCATCGAAATCACCGAAGCGCTGAGAGAGTGGAGCGTGGGCATTTACGAAGGGACCACGGATCCGCAGGGTTGGGAGCTTCACCGGCAGGTTCAAGAAGACTGGTTTATTCACCACAAGCTGGATAGTCGGATGCCCGGCGGGGAAAGCTTTGTTGAAATCCAGGAGCGGTTTGTCCCCTTCATTGCAGGGCTTCTGCCAGCGCAAGGGGAAACTGACCAGAGCATCGCGCTTGTAGGGCACGGAGGCCTGTACCTTGCAATGTTGCCGCTGGTGCTGAAAAATGTTGATCACGCCTTCGCCTGCCAGTATGGTTTTCCATACACTGCGGTTGTGGAGGCAAATGCTTGTCCAGATGGGCTGAACTGCGTCTGCTGGGCGGGGATCGTTTGTTCATAAAATAAGGGAATAGAAGATGCGCACCATTGACCTGGAAACCTGGCCACGCCGTGTTCACTTCAAGCTGTTCAGCACCTGGGATCACCCGCAC
>CAZDAU010000076.1:0-12111 GCA_964503625.1 uncultured Anaerolinea sp. | reverse complement strand
CCAGGTGGCCCGGCATTAGAATTTAAGAGGTTTAAACAGGAGTGATCAATCCATGTTGAAAGTCTTTTCCCTCAGGCTGGCGACTTTGTTGACGCTGGCCGGTTTTCTGCTCAGCGCGTGTTCTTCCTTTGGCGGCCCGACGCCAACCGAAGTGGAAATTGTTTTCGACCCGGTAGAACTCTTAACCGAAGCACCCTCCACCCCCATTCCCACACCCACCCTGCGCCCCACACCCACCGCTACGGCGACCTTGAGCCCCACTGAGATCCCTACGCCCACCAACACGCTGGACCCTTACAATACCCTCATCGCCCAGGGCATACAACTGCGTGACGCTGGTGATCCGGATGCGTCGATCGCCACGCTCAGCGAGGCAATCAAGATGGATCCAACCAACCCGGCTGCCTACGTTCAGCGGGGCATCACCTATAATGTGACAGGCAACCCGGATCAGGCGATCACCGATTTCAACTTTGCGATCAACTACGACCCCAATTCTGCCGAGGCTTACAACGCCCGTGGCGTTTCATGGTCGTTGAAAGAGCAGTATCGCCAGGCTGTCATGGATTTCACCAAGGCGTTGGAATTGAAGCCGGATTATACGGGGGCTTTCACCAACCGGGGCATTGCCTTCCTGAACCAGCAGGAAGTGGAGGCTTCCCTGGCAGATTTCAGCAAAGCCATTGAGCTTGAGCCCTATAACCCGGAAGTGTATTTCAACCGCGGCCAAACCTATCTGCTGGCGACCAACTTTTTGAATGACCCTTCCTTTTTTGCCCTTTGCATCGCCGATTTTAACCAGGCGATAGCGTTGGATCCGAACAACCCGGAAAGCTTTAACCAACGCGCCACCTGCAAGCTGCTTAGCAGCGACTTTGAGGGAGCATATAACGACTTTTCTGAGGCCATCCGGCTGGACCCCCAGGAGGCAAAGTTCTACCTGTACCGGGCCACGCTTTATCCGGATTTTGGTCAGTTGAATGCGGCTCTGGCGGACGCCCAAATGGTGCTTGATCTGACCCAGGGCATGGAAGCCACCCCAGAGATTACCGAGCTGCGTAACTCTGCGGAGCAGTTGTTGCGGGAACTTCCCAACCTGTCCTTAACCCCGACGGCTCAGCCATAACTGCAGGATCATGAAACTCCCGAAGGTTCCAAAAATCTGAGAGGTTTGTGTCTTAAAACGACTGCCAATGATCACCTGAACTGGCATCCCCAATACCCGGTAAATCGAGGGAAATGTTGGGATGCTAGTGCTTTTTAGGGCGCGCAAGCCGGTTTTTGAGCCAAAAGAGAAAAAAAACCGCCCTATTTTTAAGGATATGTTAAGTGATTTGGTTAAATTGGTTACGAAAAGTATTGACTCCTATTAAGCCTTGTGCTATAATCGGCCTCTGTACGGACAATACAATACGTCACGTCAACCTATATGAAGAAAAAGGAGAATGTTCGATGAAGAAAGTATCTTTGCTCATCCTGTTGGTCATCGTGCTGTCCACCGTTGTGATGGCGGCAGTCCCGACCAAGACCGTTCGCCTGACCGTTATCAACAAGTCGGACTTTGATGTTTACATCAAGCTGGAAGGCTCCGAGGTCACCGAGGCGTTCTATTACCTGACGATCCCGGCCGGCAGCCAGGACGAGCCCACCGTGAAAGTCTTCACGGTTATGGCTGACCTGTACTCCCGCGAGACCTGGCAGTGCAATGGCGTCCGCAGCGCTGGCTCGCTGGCGATGACCGGCAACATCCGCCTGACCTTCACCCCCTGCGGCAAGTTCCTGACCCTGACCCGCCGCTGCCCCGAGCCCTGGGTGCAGACCGCTGAAGGTCAGTGCCTGAACCCCGAGGATCCGACGGAAGAACTGTTCTACTATGCAGAGAACCAGGGCGAGCCCACGATGGAGAAGGTTGCTCGCTTCCGCTGGCTGGCTTACGGCACTCCCACCTGGGCGAACGCCGACCTGTACAACGGTTACTGGAACTGGGGCTGCTTCACCTGGTACTGGCGGGCCCGCACCTACAGCCGCCCGACCGGCTGCCTCTATCGCTTCCAGTACTAAGCCGATGACTGGCTGGGATCTCCTGTGATCCTGGCAGGATGACCAAAATCGAATAATAAGTTCGGGGCCTTGCAAGCGCAAGGCCCCGATCGGTTTAATTGCCGAGCGCTCCGGCTAACGCCGTTTCAACAGCCACCAGGCGCCGAACAAAACGACCGGCAGTAACCCGCTTGCGCAAGGTCCTGCAGCCGGTGTGCCTGGGGCTGGCGTTGGCGTCTGGTCAGGCGCAGGTGTGCTCTGCGGGGTAATTGCCTGGGCATCTGCAGGCGGAATTTCTACCGGTGGCACAGAAGCCCCTTGTGGGACCACTTCATAGGCCTTGCCATTGGCCAGGGCGATCACCCGCTGCCCCAGGGCAAATGCCGCGGCCAGGTCGGGCCGGGCGGCGAGCAGGTCGAAGTAGTCCTTTGACAGGAAAGCTATCTGGATCGCCTGTTTTTGTTCTGGATCGTAAGCCGTGTCGACCCACTTTTCGCCGTCGAACAGGAAGGTGCGCGAGCCGGCGACGCGGATACGCTGAGCCATTTCTTGAGCGGGCGCAGCCGGGGCTTCGGCGCCTTCCAGCTCGCCCAGGTTGGCCGCTTTTTCCACCGCAGCCTGCCCAGAAACCGGCGCAGCGGGCATTGTCTGCAACTGGTTGAATTGCTCGACCGCGATGCGCTCCCGTTCGGCCGCGCTGAGCGGGTTGTCTTCGCTGACCAGGTAAGAGGTGTAGGGTGTGACAATCCCATAGCGAATGCTCAAGTCCACGATCTGATCGATGGTTTCCTGGTCTGGGCCCTTTAAACGGATCTGATTCAGCAGGTAACCGATCTTGCGGGTGGCCCACAGGCGGGGAATAGCCGTCAGAGGATAAGTCTCGGGCGTGCTGGTTGCAAAGCTCTGTCCTGGGAATTCGAATGATTGCTCCTGACCTTCTACATTTCCACTCAAAGTGATCGTTGTCTCGCTGCCTTCCCGGTAGCGCCCAACGAGGATAACCTGTGAGCCGCTAAACAGGTCGGGCAAGGGGGAGGGATAGAGATCATAGGCGCTCAGCCCACCGAAGTCCAGGCTTAAATCGGCCAGAACTGGGGTGCTGATCTTCTCGTAGAAGGCGGACAGGGTCTCATCCAGGCGTTCTTCGGGCAGCACGTAGGTGGTGGCGCCGTGGTGGGCCTGGGCCAGCGAGTCGAGCAGGTAGGTGTCCACATCGTAGCCCACGCCAAAGGCAAACAGGCGCAGGTTGCCCGGCGCAGCCTGATCAAAGTCCTGCAGAATCTTTGAGCTATCGACCACGCCTTCGGTGGGCAACCCGTCGGTTATGAAGATCAGGTAAGTGGGGCGCTCTCGATCGGTCATGCCCGCCGCTTCAAGCAGGGCCCGGTGGATGTCGGTGCTGCCCTGGGCTCCTTGAGAATCCACCCAGCGGGCTGCTTCAGCAGCTTCGGCGGCCGGGCGCAGGTTGGCGGCGTAGCTTTCCAGCCCAGTGCTGAAGGTGATCACATTGAAGCGGTCCCGCGGCCCCAGGTGCTCCAGGATGTAGCGACCCGCGGCCTGCGCCTGGCGGAATTTCTCCCCTTCCATGCTGCCAGAGCGATCCAGCACCAAGATGACATCTTTTGGCAGGGGTTCATCGCTGGCCTTGGGCTGGGGCGCCAGCAGCAGGAGGAAGAATCCGTCCGGGTCATCCTCATCGCCAGGGTTCCGGTAGCTCAACAGGTGCAAGGCGGTCTGCTCGCCCAACGAATAGTACAGGGCAAAATCGGTGTCGGGGATCACCTGGCTGGCCTCGTAACCGGCCCGCACATGGGTGGCGCTCTCGCGCTGGATATCGACCGGGTGGCTGGGGGAATAGACCGCCCGGATCGGTGCGCTGGCGCGCGCATCTACGCTGATCGAAACCTCTTCCAGCGGCCAAAGGGAAAATTTCTCCGTGCTCAACGGGTAGATGTAACGCACCAGGCCTTTTTCGGCCGCCAGGACCTGGGTGTATTCCAGCTCGATGCGACGCTCGCCCTGCGGCGGGATGGGATAGACATACGCCTGCACTGCGCCGTTGCCGGCATATTCCAGCAGAGCTGGGTCGCGCAAGCTGTTGACAATCTCGTAATATTTCTGGCGCGCCTGCTCCGCCTCCAGCACTTCCCCGTCAACGGGTTTGCCATCCACCCACAGGGTGAATGAGGTGACCACTGCGCCAGCCGGCAACGGGAAGATGTAGGTGCCTTCCACTTCCCAATCATTAGGATTGAAAAAGACCTGGTCAACATGGGTCACAGCCACTTGATCCTCGATCTTCACATCCACATGATGGTAGCGAATGACAAGCTGGGTCATCGGTGTGGTTGGTGGACAGGGGTATGGGCCGGGACAGGGCGGCGGCGGGCAGATTTCACAGGGCGGCGGTGGAGGGATAATGATGCCGTCCGCCTGAGCGGGCGTGGGCAAAGCCAGCAAAATCAAGATCAGCAGGGCAATTCGGGCAAGTGTGTTCACGAGTTCCTCCTTAGATGCTGTAAACTGTTAATGAAAAGACGGTTTCTCTGAACGGTTGGTTCCGCGTGGTATAATTGCGTCGCTGACTTTGCGGGCACAAAGGACACAAGCAGGCTTTGTGAACTTTGTGCCTTTGTAATGAAGAAGAAAAGTTCGAGTGAATAACGGTATGTTGGACAAACTTGCTGCAATCGAAGAACGATACGAAGAGCTCAATAACCTGTTGATGGAAGTGGGCGGCGACTACCAGCGCGCCGCAGAATTGAACATGGAGCGCACCGAGCTGGAACCACTGGTCATGAAGGCGCGCCAGTATCGCCAGATCCAGTCCAGCCTGGATGAAGCCCACGCCTTGCTGAATTCCGATGATGAAGAATTGCGCCTGTTAGCTGAGACTGAGATCGCAGAGCTGGCGCCGCGCCTGGACGAGCTGGAGGCCGAGATCCGTACCATGCTTGTGCCCAAGGACCGGCGCGACCAGCGCAATGTGATCGTCGAGATCCGCGCTGGGACAGGCGGGGATGAAGCCGCCCTTTTTGCGGCTGACCTGTTTCGCATGTACTCGCGTTACGCTGAGCGCCAGGGCTGGGAAGTTGAGGTGCTTTCTTCGAATGAGATTGGCATTGGCGGCTACAAGGAAATCATCTTCATGGTGCGCGGGCGCGGCGCTTATTCGCGCTTGAAATACGAGTCTGGCGTGCATCGGGTCCAGCGGGTTCCAGCGACTGAAGCCTCTGGTCGTATCCACACTTCCACAGCCACGGTGGCGGTGTTGGCTGAAGTTGACGAAGTGGAAATTAACATCCCAGAAAGCGATATCCGGATGGACGTTTACAAGTCGGCCGGGGCGGGCGGCCAAAATGTGCAGAAAAACGCCACCGCGGTGCGCATCACCCATATTCCAACTGGGATCGTAGTCGCCTGCCAGGACGAACGTTCGCAGCTTCAGAATCGCCTTCGGGCAATGAGCATCCTGCGCGCCCGGCTATACGAGATTGAACAGGAGAAGCTACGCCAGGAAGTGGACGAAACCCGTCGATCGCAGGTGGGCTCGGGCGAGCGTTCGGAGAAGATACGCACTTACAACTACCCCCAGTCGCGGGTCACCGATCACCGGATTAACCTGTCTAATTTCAACCTGCCGGCGGTAATGGAAGGCGCAATTGATGAGTTCATTGACGAGCTTGCGCTGCGCGACGAAGCCGAGCGGTTGGCTGTGGTGGGGGAGTGACTGTGGCTGGTGGCAGGTTTTGATTGAACTCGCCTCTTCCAATCCTGGTCCAAATACGCACCCGTTTGGAAGGGCAGAGCGAGACCGCCGGGCTGGATGCGCAGGTTTTGCTGGCGCATCTGTTGGGAAAGCCAAAAGCCTGGGTGATTGCCCACCCAGAGCTGGCCCTGACTTCTGAGCAATCCAGTGAATTAGAGAAAGCCCTTGCTCGATTGGAGCAAGGTGAGCCGCTGCCCTATGTTTTGGGCCATTGGGAATTTTATGGCCTGGATTTTTGGGTCACCCCGGCGACGCTTATCCCCCGGCCCGAGACTGAGCTGCTGGTTGAGCGGGCCGTTGAGTGGCTCTGCTTGCGGCCGCAGCGCAGGCTGGCTGTGGACGTGGGGACAGGCACAGGCTGCATCTCGGTTGCTCTGGGGGTCAACATCCCGGATTTGCGCGTTTTAGCCTGTGATGTTTCGTCTGAGGCCCTGAAGGTGGCCCAAAAAAACATCTACCGCCATGGCCTGCGGGACCGGATAAGATGTCTGCAGGCCGACCTGCTCCCTGCTGCCGGCCGGCGTTTCGATCTGATCTGCGCGAATTTGCCTTATATCCCCAGCTCGGTGCTGAAATCCCTGCCCGTGGCTCGCTGGGAGCCATCCCTGGCATTGGATGGCGGGCCGGATGGGTTGGATCTGGTGCGGCGCCTGTTGCGCCTGGCGCCTGCCGCTTTGGCTCCCGGCGGTTTGTTGCTGCTGGAGATTGAAGCCGCCCAGGGTCCACAGGCCCTGGATCTGGCCCGGCTGGCTTTCCCCCAGGCCAGCCAGACATTGCTCCAAGACCTGGCGGGCCGAGACCGCCTGGTTTGTATTCAGGCTGGATGATTTTCTCCGGCTGATACTGATCAAGGTAATCCATGTTTGTTTTCTTGTCAAAATTGTTGCCCCCGCTGATTTACCCGCTTGGGCTGGCGTGCGTGTTGATTGTTTTAGCCCTGTTGCTCCGCCGGAGGGAGAGGTGGCAGCGCGCCGCGCTCATCCTGGCCCTGCTGGTTTTATGGGTGGGTGGAAACCGCTGGGTGGCCATGGGGTTGGCGCGCCCTTTGGAGCAGCGCTATCTACCGCCTGCTTCCTTGCCTGTCGCTGAAGCGATTGTCGTTCTGGGCGGCGGCACCGCCTCGCCTGAATCTCCCCGGCCCATAATCGAGATCAACAGCGCTGGGGACCGTGTGATCTACGCGGCGTGGCTCTACCAGCAGGGAAAAGCGCCGGTTATTCTGGCCAGCGGCGGCCTGCTGGATTGGGCATCATTGCACACCACACCGGCCCAGGACATGGCCGCTTTGTTAGAGATGATGGGCGTGCCAGCGGAAGCGATCTGGTTGCAGCCCGAATCGCGCAATACGTACGAGGATGCGCTTTATAGCGCCCAGATCTTGAAAGAGAAGGGCGTCCGGCGTATACTGCTGGTAACCTCTGCGTGGCACATGCCTCGCTCGGTCAGGCTGTTTCAAGCTCAAGGCCTGGAGGTTGCGCCTGCACCGACAGATTTTTATGTGACCGATGTGGATTGGGAAGAGATGACCCGCTTCGATCTGCGGGTGCAGGTTTTGGGGTTGTTTCCCAGCGCTGAAAACCTGGGCCTGACTACCCGGATGTTAAAAGAGTACCTGGGCATGCTGGTGTATGACCTGAAGGGGTACTATTGAGCCACGGATAGAGGCGAAAGGATTGATTATGGATACTCCGATCCAGAACCGCAGGATTTTGCTTGGCGTAAGCGGGTCGATTGCGGCCTACAAAGCGGCCGATCTGGCCTCCAGGCTTGCCCAGGCTGGTGCCCAGGTGGATGTGATCCTGACCCAGGCCGCCCTCCAATTCATCACCCCGCTGACCTTCCAATCCGTGACCGGCCGCCGTGCCTATGTGGACGCCGACCTGTGGGGAAGCGAGGGGCATGTCCAGCACATTGGCCTGGCCCATCAGGCTGCCCTGTTCGTGATTGCCCCGGCGTCGGCCAACACCCTGGCAAAGCTGGCCCACGGCCTGGCCGATAACCTGCTCACCGTAACGGCCCTGGCGGCGACTTGCCCGATGATCCTGGCGCCGGCCATGGATGGCGGCATGTATGCCCATCCAGCTACCCAGGCAAACCTGGAAACGCTGCGCCAGCGCGGGGTACGAATTGTGGGCCCGGCAGTGGGGCATCTGGCTTCGGGCTTGCGGGGGCCGGGACGCATGGTGGAGCCTGGGGAGCTGTTAGGCCATGTGCGCTGGGTGCTGAGTGAGAACGGGCCGTTGGCGGGGCGCAAGGTGATGGTCACCGCCGGGGGCACCCAGGAGCCGATTGACCCGGTGCGGGTGATTGCCAATCGCTCGTCTGGAAAACAGGGCTTTGCCATTGCCCAGGCTGCCCTCGATCTGGGCGCCCAGGTGACGCTGATCAGCGGCCCGGTGCAGCTGGCTGCCCCGGTCGGCGCTCAGATTATCGATGTGCATACGGCCCAGCAAATGCACGATGCCGTGATGGAATCGCTGCCGCAGACGGATGTCCTGGTCATGGCCGCGGCCGTGGCCGATTTTCGCCCGGCGGCCCCGGCAAAGGACAAGCTGAAAAAAGAGAGTGGCGCCCCGGCAATCCAGCTTGAGCACACTCCCGATATTCTGCGGGCGGTTGCGCAGGCGAAAACCCGGCTGGGTTGGCCGCGTGTGACAGTGGGATTTGCGGCAGAGTCGCAGGATTTGCTTCAGAATGCAGCGGCCAAGCTGCGCAGCAAGAGCCTGGATATGATTGTGGCCAATGATATCAGTGCGACGGATGCCGGCTTTGGCGTGGACACCAACCGGGTAACCCTGCTCTACGCCGATGGGCGCGCCGAGGCGCTTGAGTTAATGAGCAAAGACCAGGTTGCTGCCGCCGTGATGGCGCGGGTTGTGGAAATGCTCCGCCAGGTGGGCGGGTGATCGTACATATCTGCGAGGAAGCTGCCTGGCGAGAAGCGCAGGCTGTGGGCAAATACTGCCCGTTGTCGCTGGAGGTTGAAGGCTTCATCCATGCTTCCTTGCCGGAGCAGGTCTTGCGGGCGGCAAATCGTTTCTACGCCGGGCAGGACGGCCTGGTGGTGATATGGATCGATCCACAACACACCCAGCCGCCTATCCGTTATGAGCCAGCCGACGGTGAGCTGTTTCCACATATTTACGGTCCTCTGAACCTGGATGCAGTTCAGGCTGTCTGTAGATTTCCCTCTGAGCCCGATGGCGTGTTTCGCCGCTTGCCCCCTGCTGGTTCAGAATCCCTGGAACTTGATTCCTTGTCGTAAGACCAAATATCTGTTATCCTCCTGGCAAATCATTGCGCTTATCGCGCCGTAAGGTTTATTTCAAAAGGAGATCAAAAAATGGCGTTAAGAGTAGGGCAATACGCCCCAGACTTTACCCTGCAGGATCATCGCGGTGAGAAAGTCCGCCTGAGTGATTTCTTGGGGCGAAAAAATGTTGTCTTAGCTTTCTTTCCCCTGGCCTGGACCCCGATATGAACGGCGCAGATCCCCTCTTACCAGGTTGCATTAGACCGGTTTGAGCGGGTAAATACCCAGGTTCTGGGTATCTCTGTGGATAGTAAGGATTGCCTGCGCGCCTGGGCAGAAAGCTTTGGGGGGATCACTTACCCCCTCTTGTCGGATTTCTGGCCGCACGGGCAGGTGGCGCAGAAGTATGGCGTGCTTCGCGCCGAAGGTTATAGCGAGCGGGCGATATTTGTGATTGATCGGACGGGCATCATCCGCTATGTGGATGTTCACAATATTGATGAACAGCCCGACAACGAAGTCCTGTTCCGTGAGTTGGCTGAAATTGAAGGTGTGCCCGTGCCACAGGAGATTGTGCCCGAATCGGCCGGGAAAGCGGCGCAGCCTGTTGCGGCTGTGGCTGAAACGCCGGCCGTCCCCGCGGAGCAAGTACAGGTGGTGATCTATTGCACCGACTGGTGCCCGGCCTGCCGGCGGGCACGGGCCTATCTTAAGATTAATAACATTCCCTTCGAGGAAGTCAATATCACCCGTGACCGCGCTGCAGCAGCCCGTGTGCGCTCCTGGACCGGCGGCGCTGAATCGACGCCTACCTTTGATGTGGGTGGAAACATTGTGGTGAATTTTGACGTGGAGAAACTCAACAAGCTGCTTGGAATACAGGGCTGAGACACATTTAGAACCTGGGAGATCATGCCATGTCACAATACAAGGTGTTGCCTGAAGCCGAACCCTTCTTCTTTGAAGGAAATCAGACCGGTGTGCTTGTCTCTCATGGATTCACCGGGACAACTCAGAGCATGCGCTTCTTGGGAGAGTTTCTTCATCACCAGGGCGGCTTTACCGTCAGCGGACCACGCCTGACCGGGCACGGCACGCATCCAGATGAGATGGCTGGCGCTACGGCAGAGGATTGGATACGAGATCTGGAGAAAGCCTTGGAGACGCTGCGCCGGCGCTGCAACAAAGTCTTCATCACGGGCCTGTCCATGGGCGGCACGCTCACCCTGTACATGGCCGCCATGCATGCCGATGTGTTTGCTGGCGCTTTGCCAATCAACCCGGCGGTATTCCTGAATAGCCCAGACCTGGCTGGCCTGGCGTTTATGGCCGGCGCGCCGGCCACTGTGCCCGGGGTTGGTTCGGATATTAAACAGCCCGGGGTGATCGAGCTGGCGTATCCGGTGGTTCCAGTTCCGGCAATCCGGCAGCTATACGCCTTGATGGGCGTTACCCGCGAGCTGCTTCCCAGGGTGACTTGCCCGACGATGATTTTTGCTTCTCGCGAAGATCACGTGGTCACGCCGGAGAACGGCCCTTACATCCTTGAGCACCTGGGCTCAGCGGATAAACACCTGGTCTGGTTGGAAAACTCCTATCATGTGGCTACGTTGGATCATGATAAGGAGTTGATTGCCAGGGAGTCGCTCAGGTTCATCCAGGAAAATAGCTGACACTTCGACCGGCGCTTCTGGAAAAATCAGAGGCGCCGGATTGCTACCATGGTAATGTCGTCTTCTTGTTCCCAGCCGGGGCTGGTGAATTCAGTCAGCGTTTCCATCAGGTAAACGAGAAGCGCCTCGCTATCCAGGCGAGCATTCTTGGGTAACGAAGTCAGCACCCGGTGTAAGCGGGGGAATCCGAACATTACCCGTTGCGGGTCGTGCGCTTCCACCAGGCCGTCGCTGTACATCAGCAGGCTGTCGCCGCTGTGCAGGTAAGTCTCTTTCTCTTCATATTCCAAATCTGCAAAGATGCCCAGCGGCAGGCCCGTGGCGCGCAGTTCGACCGCGCCCTGGGCGGCGTTGCACAGGTAGGGTGGGTTATGGCCGGCGTTGGCGTACCGCACATGCCCGGTCTCAGGATTCAGCACCGCCAACAGGCAGGTTACGAACATGTCCATCGGCATTTCTTCGCTCAAGACATCGTTTACCTGCGACAGCAGCCGCCCAGGTGAATCCCAGCCGCTGTGCGCAGCACTGGCAGCCACGCCGCGCAGGACGCTGCGCGCATTTGCCATGAGCAATGCCGCAGGCATACCCTTATCAGTCACATCGGCCACAATCAGCCCCAACTGATTATTGGGAAGATGGATGAAGTCGTATAAATCGCCGCTCACCACGTGGGCAGGCTGCCAGAAGGCGGCCACCTGCCAGCCTGGCAGCGTGGGCATCTGGTTGGGCAACAACCCGGATTGGACCTTCTGCGCCATCTGCAGATCACGTTCCAGCCAGGCTTTCTCCAGCTCAATCTGGTGAAGGTGAGCAATCTCAATTGCCGGGGCGGTTTGCATGGCGATAGCGTTCAGCAGCTTGAGGTCGCCTGCCGTAAAGGCTCGGGACGGGTCGCCGATCAATATGAATATCCCGAAGACGCGGTTTTCTGCTTTGAGCGGCGCGCACATCAATGAAATTATTTCTTGATCTTCATCTTCCAGGTATTCATCCGCAGGCAGATGGTTCGAAATCTCGGCGTTCCCGCTCAGGATCACTTTGCCTATCAGTCGGTCACTCTGATAAGCTTCTGGTTTAAGATTGTATGAGCACCCACACCTGGCGATGACCTCAAAGGTGCCTTCGCCTGGCTGGGCCAGAGCCACCAGACCTCGCGACGATTGCGATGCCGAGCAGACCTCGCTCAACGCCACCTGGCCTATGACCTCCGGCTTGGGCGAGGCAATCAGCCTTTCCGAGAGGCGATAGAGCAGGTGCAGCTCACGGTATTTATCCAAAACTTCGCCCGCCAGCGCTCGTTTTTCGATCTCTTGGTTCAATAGATACGAGACCAGTCTCGCTATCTGGGCTGCCAGGTTTGAGCCGGCCCGAGCCGT
>CAZDAU010000075.1:0-13125 GCA_964503625.1 uncultured Anaerolinea sp. | reverse complement strand
AGGCGGGGTGTCTGAGGGCAGCCGTCCACGAATAAGGGCCACGAATAAACGAATGGAGGCGGGGTGTCTGAGGGCAGCCGTCCACGAATAAGGGCCACGAATAAACGAATGAGGGCGGGGTGTCTGAGGGCAGCCGTCCACGAATAAGGGCCACGAATGAACGAATGGGGGCGGGGTGTCTGTGGGCAGCCGTCCACGAATAAGGGCCACGAACGAACGAATGGGGGCGGGGTGTCTGAGGGCAGCCGTCCACGAATAAGGGTCACGAATAAACGAATGAGGGCGGGGTTGCATTCGTTTATTCGTTGAAAGCATTCGTGGATGGGGTGTCCAAGAGAAGCCGTCCACGAATAAGGGTCACGAATAAACGAATGAGGGCGGGGTGTCTGAGGGACAATTCCCTGGCGCCTGATCCGCCCGCTCGTCGCGGAGTTGCGCTCTATGGCGGTTATAATAGCTCTGATCACCCGCACACCCGTTCTCAGGAGCGTCCCCCATGCCTCAACCTCTCGCCATCGGCTACATTGGCCTCGGTCTGATGGGCAAATCCATTGCCCGCAACATCCTCAAAGCTGGTTTTCCGCTGGTTGTGCATAACCGCAGCCGTGGCCCGGTTCAGGAGCTGGTCTCTGAGGGCGCGCGGGAGGCTGCCTCGCCCGCCGAGGTCGCCGCCCAGGTGGACGTGGTCTTCACCAACCTGCCCGATTCGCCCGACGTGGAGCAGGTGGCGCTGGGCCGGGGAGGCGTGATTGAGGCTGCTCGCCTGGGGCTGATCTTTGTCGATAACTCCACCATCATGCCCGCCGCCTCCCGGGAGATTGCCACCGCCCTGGGCGAGAAGGGCGTGCTGTGCCTGGACGCCCCAGTCAGCGGCGGCGACATAGGCGCCCGCCAGGGCACCCTGTCCATCATGGTCGGCGGTCCGGCGGAGGCCGTGGAGCGCGTCATGCCTGTTTTCCGGGCTATGGGCAAGACGGTCACCCACGTTGGCGAGAGCGGCGCCGGGCAGATTGCCAAAGCCGCCAACCAGATCATGGTGGCCGCCCAAATGGTGGCCATGGGCGAATTGCTGATCTTCGCCAAAAAGGCCGGCGCCGATCCGCAGAAGGTGATCGAGGCCATCCGCGGTGGTGCGGCCCAGTGCTGGACGCTGGATGTCAAACCGCCGCGCCTGTTTGATGGCAACCGCCTCCCCGGATTCAAGGCCCACATGCAGGCCAAAGACCTGGGCATTATCATGGAGACCGCCCGCCGTTACGGTGTGCCGCTGCCCTCCGCCGCGGTGGATGCCCAGTTGTTCAATGCCTTGCTCCAGATGGGCATGGCCGACCTGGACAACTCGGCGGTGATTGCCGTCATCGAATCCCTGGCAGGGGTTGGCCTGCTGGATTGACAGCCCCAGGCCCGCTGAGCGCAGGCGCTCTCTATGCCGCAGTCGAAGCAAACCAGGCGAGCGATGATTGGAATTGCGGGCTTTTTCTGCAACCATTCGCTGCAGCCTGCGTATATAAACTAGCGATACGAAGCACACCCTGTTTGAGGATAGCGCCCTCCACTGAAGTGCGCTATCCTCCCCGGAGCAATTTCGTGCAAAGCAACGAAGCCGAATGGCTGAGCAAGGCTCAACAAGGCGATCCACAGGCGTTTACTTTCCTGGTCGAGACGTACCAGCGGCCGGTGTTTAACCTGTGCTACCGCATGCTGGGGAACGCCCAGGACGCCGAAGACGCCGCCCAGGAGACCTTCCTGCGGGCCTATAAAAATATGCGCCGCTACGATAGCAGCCGTCCCTTTTCCACATGGCTGCTCTCCATCGCCGCCCATCACTGCATCGACCAGGCCCGCAAGCGGCGCTACCCGGTGCTTTCCATCGAAGAGCTGCCGGTGCCCGACCTGCCGGAGCCGGCCCTGGGCGTCGAGGCCAGCCTCAGCCGAAAAGAAGAACAGCAGCGTGTGCGAGCAATCCTGGAAACGCTCGACCCAATCGACCGGGCGGCGGTGATTATGTACTATTGGTATGATTTTTCTTACGATGAGATTTGCCAGGCCCTCTCGCTGACCTTGAGCGCTGTGAAGAGCCGGTTGCACCGGGCGCGGCGCGCCATGGCGGAAGAATGGTTGAAACGCCAGGCCGTGAGCCAAAATGGTCCAGCGCCCCGCCCAGGGCGGCAAGAGCCGGTCCTGGCAGAAAGGATAGCGTCATGACGCATCAACCCTTTCAAGACTGGTTGTTTGAAGATGCCCTGGATGCCGGGCAGGCCGATGCCCTGCACAGCCACCTGGAGACATGCGCCGATTGTCGCAGCCTGGTGGGGGCTTTCCGCCAGGTTGAGCGCAGTCTGCACGCTGCGCCGCTGGTGGCCCCCACGCCGGGCTTCACCCTGCGGTGGCACTCCCGGCTGGAAGCCGAGCGGAGCCGCCTGCATCACCGCCAGCTCCGGATTGCGGCGGTGATTGGCGTGAGCGGCGCGGTCATCTTGCTTGGCCTGCTGGCGATCCTGCTATGGCCGCTGCTCGATTCTTTGGATGCCCTGCTTTGGGCCGGGGTTTACCAGCTTTACCTGGCCTTTGTTTTTCTGCGTAGCGCGAGTGAAACCCTGGGCGCCTTTGCCAGGGGAGTGGCGCTGGTTTTGCCGGTGGCGGCCTGGATCTTGGCATTGGGCCTGCTCACCCAGGCCGGAGTGCTGTGGGTCGTTTCGTATCGCTATATGACCAACCCACGGAGGATAAATACATGAAAGGAATACCAAAAAATCTGTTGTTTCTGCTTCTGGCGGTTGTCCTGGCGCTCAGCCTGACGGCCTTCCGGCAAGCAGACCTCTCCCTGCAAGGCTCCGGCGATAAGCTGGTGCTGGGCGGCAACTACACCCTGGGAGAGGATGAGACCCTGGATGGCAACCTGATCGTGATGGGCGGCAACGCCCTCCTGGAGACCGGCTCCCGGGTCACCCGGGACGTGGTGGTGCTGGGCGGCAACCTTCTGGTTCGCGGCACTGTGGAGGGGGATGTCAACGTCATCGGCGGCCTGGTGACCCTGGAAGAGGGCGCCGTCGTCGAAGGCGATGTCAACGCCCTCTCCGGCCAGTTGTTCCAGGATGAAGGCGCCCGGGTGGAAGGCGATGTGAACGACAATATGGCCCTGGCCCTGCCTTTCCTCTACACCGGACCGGCCCGCATTGAAATCCCCGGCTTCAATGGCGAGATGTTCACGCCCTTCTCCGCTGCATCTCCGTTGGCCACGGGAGTCGGATTGGCCGGGGGGGTCTTGTGGTGGCTGGGACGCTCCTTCATCTGGGCGATTATGGCGCTTCTGGTGGGGTTGTTTGTCCCGCGCCATGCCGAGCGAACGGCAAACGCAGCCACAGTCAAGCCGGCGGTCGCCGGCGGGCTGGGTTGCCTGACTTTGCTGATTGCCCCGGCGATTCTGTTCCTGCTGGTCCTGACCATCTGTGGCATCCCGATCAGCCTGATAGGTATCTTCCTGCTGCTGGCGGCCTGGGCCTTTGGGATCATCGCCCTCGGTCTGGAGACGGGCAAGCGCCTGGCCAGCTTGCTGAAACAGGATTGGGCGCTGCCCATCGCGGCCATGATTGGCACCTTCCTGCTCACCCTGCTGGTCAATGGGTTGGGCGCTCTGATCCCTTGCATTGGCTGGACGGTGCCGGTGCTGGTGGGCATGGTTGGCCTGGGCGCTGTGCTGGTCACCCGCTTTGGCGCCCAGCCGTTGCCGGATGCTCCGTATAACTTTGCTGCTGCGCCCAGCGCGCAGGCAATGGAGCCGATCCCCATGCCGTCTGAGCCTGCGGAAGACTACGCCCCCGATCTGCCCAAATCTGAGGCTTCACCTCCGCCAGACGAGCCATAAAAACCGGCTGTCTGGCCCGATCCGTTGGCTAAGAAAGACAATGCGCTTGCGGCGGTCCGCCGCCGCAGGCGCATTTTTTAATTTTAGAGGAAATGCAATGCTGCACCCAGGGCGATCAGGAGCTGCCCCAGGTGATAGGTGGACATGTTGACAATTCTTCCATAGCGCAGCGGGCTGACGAACTTGTTCCAGGCCAGGATGGCGTCCGAGAGGAAGAACAGCGCCGCTCCCAGGCAGACCAGGAGGGCATGGACAGAAAACCATGTCTTGCTTAGCAGGGTGAGCGTGGCAGAAAAGAGCATGACGCTGATCACCACCGTGTAAACCAGCACTGGCCCCCGCAGGCTGGTCTTGCCGCTCGCCCGCAGCCCGGCGGCGACCCGCCGGTAGACCTGGCTGGCCGGGAGCGCCACAATCACCGCCAGGCCCAAGGTGATGAGCAGGTTGACTGCATCCGCGGGCAGCCGTGGCCGCAGGCCAATGATGTAGGCCACATGGGCCAGCAGGAATGAGATCAGCCCAGCGATGAACTGTTCCTTTGGCAGCATCAAAAAGACATCCCCCGCCAGCGAGAAGGCCAGCCCCAGAGCAAACCAGACCATCCCGCCGCTTAATCCCCCGTTCTGGATCACAAACGCCAGCAGCGCCACCATCATCGCTGGCTTGGCAAAATATTCCAGCTTTTTCCACCCCTTTGCAACCGCAACCCAATCCACGACGGCCAGCAGGAAAGACAACCCAAAAAAGAAATAGCTCATCTGTGCCTCCGGATTTCAATAGCCAAAATTTTTGAGCGTTTTTTCGTCGTCGCGCCAGTTCTTGCGCACTTTCACTTTCAATTGCAAAAACACTTTCCGCCCGCTCATGGCCTCGATCTCCTGGCGGGCGGCCATCCCAATCTGCTTGAGCATTTGTCCGTCTTTGCCAATCACGATCGGTTTGTGAGACTCGCGCTCGACGAACAGCGTGGCTTCAATGTAAACGCCCTGCTGGCCGCGCTCGCTGTACTGGTCGATGCGCACGGCAATGCCATGCGGCACCTCGTCCCGCAGCAAGATCAGGGCGGCCTCCCGGATCAGGTCGGCCGCGATCTCGCGCTCGTACAGGTCAGTGATCTGGTCCTCAGGGAAAAAGGGCGGTCCTTCTGGCAGGCGTTCCAGGATTGCCTGCAGCAGGTCAGCCAGGTGATCGCCGCGAGTAGCCGAGATCGGGATCGCCAGCGCCGCCGGTACTCCCTGCTGGAATGCCTGGCTGTTGCGCTCAAAGTCCGCCGCATCAACGACATCCACCTTGTTCAGCGCCAGGATGACCGGGGCTGGCCGCTTCAGCGCTGCCAGCAGCTCAAACAGCAGGTGGTCTTCCTCGTTGGGCGGCTGGCTGGCGTCTGCCACGAACAGGATCAGGTCGCTCTCTTCCAGGGTCTGGGCAGCTTCCTGGTTCATCAGCACGCCCAGCTTGTGGCGTGGCCGGTGCAAGCCGGGGGTATCCACAAACACCACCTGGGCATACTTTTCCCCTTCTTTCAGCGTCAGGATGCCCATTTGCCGCTTGCGCGTTGTCTGAGGGCGGGGCGAGACCGCAGCCACCTTCTGACCCAGCAGGGCGTTGATCAGGGTGGACTTACCCACGTTCGGGCGGCCCATCACGGCAACGAATCCGGAGCGAGATGCAGAAAAAGAGTTGTTCATGCCCATGATTTTACACTGGATTGGCTTATCATTTGTTAATAAAAAATCGTGGGCGATTTGCTTGACCGAATTGCCCGGAGTGGTATAATAACAATTTGCGTATTCCGCACTCGTCGCCGGGAATCCGTTATTACTGTAAAATTCAGGAGAGACCGCATGGCAACCGATTTGCCGAGCAAATCTTACGCGCGTATCGACGTCAAACTACCCCTGCCTACCCTGATTGAAGTCCAGCTTGAATCATTCAAGCGCCTCAAAGAAGAGGGTCTGGCAGACCTGTTTCATGAGCTTTCGCCCATTGAGTCTTACAACAAAGGGATGAAGCTCTATTTCCCCAGCCGCACCCCTGAAGCCCAACAGTGGGGGCTGACCTACTGGTTTGGAGAGCCCAAGCACAGCATCGAAGAATGCGTCGAGCGCGATCTCACTTTTGCCAGCCCATTGTATGTCTCTGTTTTGCTGGCGGGTCCGGAAGTCCCCGAGCCAAAGAAGCAAGATATCTTCCTGGGTGACTTCCCCGAGATGACCGAAAAGGGCACTTTCATTATCAACGGCACCGAGCGCGTGGTGGTTTCGCAGTTGATCCGCTCACCGGGTGTCTATTTTGAGGCGCCCCTGGATCGCGCCACTGGACGCCGACTGGCGATGGCCAAGCTGATCCCCGATCGTGGCGCCTGGATGGAATTTGAGACCCGCAAGAGCGACTACCTGACACTGCGCTTTAACCGCAAGCGCACCGTGCCGGTGACAATCTTTCTGCGCGCCCTGGCGGCTGTCGATGACAGGCTGGAAGGCGCGCCCTCGCCGCTGGTCAACGGCACCGATGAAGAGCTGATGGAGCTGTTCAGCGACGTGGACAACAACCCCGATCGCCTGTTCATCGCTTCAACACTCTACCAGGAACCGGAGTGGGACCTTGCGCACGGCCTGACCATCTCTCAGGCGGCCTTGCTGGAATTCTTCAAGCGCATGCGCCCCGGCGATCCGGCGACGTTGGACAACGCCAAAGATTTCCTTGAGGAGCAGCTTTTCGACCAGCGCCACTATGACTTGGAGCGCGTTGGCCGTTACAAATTGAATCAGAAACTTGACCTGTACGAGCGTGTCCCCGTTGCCCATCGCATGGTCACCAAGTGGGATGTGGTGCGCCTGCTGCGCCGGATGATCATGATCAACAATGGTGTCGCCGAGCCGGATGACATCGATCACCTGGGCAATCGCCGCGCCAAAACAGTCGGCGAGCTGATCCAGAACAAGTTGCGCGTTGGCCTGCGCCGGATGGAGCGCGTGATCAAGGAGCGCATGTCGATCCGCGATCAAGACGAGATCTCACCCATCACGCTGATCAATATTCGCCCAGTGGTGGCTGCGCTGCGCGAGTTTTTTGGCTCCAGCCAGCTCTCGCAGTTCATGGACCAGACCAACCCATTGGCAGAGCTGCGCCATAAGCGCACCCTCTCGGCCCTGGGCCCAGGCGGTCTGCGCCGCGAGCGCGCCGGCTTTGATGTGCGCGATGTCCATCACTCGCATTACGGGCGTATCTGCCCCATCGAGACCCCAGAAGGTCCCAACATCGGCCTGATTGGGCGCCTGGCCTCTTTTGCCCGGGTGAATGAATACGGATTCATTGAGACGCCTTACCGTAAGGTGCGCAAAGCCCTCAAGCCGGATGATTCGCGCCTGGTGGGGCGGGCCTTGCGTGAGACCCTGATCAACCCCAAGACCGGCGAGGTGATCGGCAAAGAAGGTGAGCGGGTAACTGAAGCGATGGCCGCCGAGATTGCCAAGCTGGATGTCAAAGAGGTGCAGGTTGTGCCTTTTGTGACTGGCGAGACCGATTATCTTTCTGCTGACGCCGAAGACCGTTTTGTGATCGCCCAAGCCAATACCCTGCTCAACGATCATTTCGAATTTGTCCGTCCGCGCGTCTCCAGTCGTTACCACTCCAGCTTTATTTTCTCGCCGCCGACCAGCCTGGAATACATGGATGTGGCCCCGCACCAGATTGTCGGCATCAGCGCTGCGTTGATCCCCTTCCTGGAGCATGATGACGCCAACCGCGCTCTGATGGGCTCGAACATGCAGGCCCAGGCGGTCCCCTTGCTCCGGCCGGATGTCCCGATGGTGTCCACGGGCATGGAGTACCACGCTGCGGTTGACTCGGGCCAGGTTGTGCTCTCTGAAGAAGAGGGTGAGGTTGTCTCGGTGACCGGCCGCAGTGTGACCATTCGCACTACCGATAACAAGCAGCGCGTCTACAACATGCGCAAATACCAGCGCTCGAACCAGAGCACCTGCATCGATCAGCGCCCCGCGGTGGTCAAAGGCCAGCGCATCCACATTGGCGATGTGATTGCCGACTCATCCTCGACGGAGAGCGGCGAGCTGGCATTGGGCCAGAACGTGGTGGTGGCTTTTCTTTCCTGGGAAGGCGGCAACTTTGAGGACGCGATCTTGATCTCTGAGCGTTTGGTGCAGGATGACTGTTTCACCTCTGTGCACATCGAGAAGTACGAAGTTGAATCGCGCGATACCCGTCTGGGACCTGAGGAAATCACCCGCGACATCCCCAATGTTGGCGATGATGCGATCAAGGATCTGGATGACCACGGTATCATCCGCATTGGCGCTGAAGTCGGCCCGAACGATATTCTGGTGGGCAAAATCTCTCCCAAGGGCGAGAAAGAGCTGACTCCCGAAGAGCGCCTGCTGCGCGCCATCTTTGGCGAAAAATCTCGGGATGTCAAAGACACCTCGCTGCGCATGCCGCACGGCGAGCGTGGCAAAGTGGTGGATGTTAAAGTCTTCACTCGTGAAGATAACGCCGATCTTTCCGCTGGTGTGGATATGATGGTGCGCGTCTCGGTGGCCCAACGACGCAAGATCACCTCTGGTGACAAAATGGCAGGCCGCCACGGTAACAAAGGTGTGGTTTCAAAAGTGGTCCCGGTGGAAGATATGCCCTTCCTGAGCGATGGAACGCCGGTGGATATCATCCTTAACCCGCTGGGCGTCCCTGGCCGGATGAATATTGGCCAGGTGCTGGAGACTCACCTGGGTTGGGCCGCCAGCCGCCTGGGTTTCCGGGCGATCTCGCCCGTCTTCGATGGCGCGCGTGAGAGAGAGATCGAAGCTGAGCTGGCCCGCGCCTGGATGATCGATCAAGCCTGGAACAAGATCACCGCGGCTGCATGGGAATGGTTGCGGTCGGATACTTATGATCCTGCCTCCATTCAGGATGACGATGAGGTGCGCCTGCTGTACCTCGAAAACTGGCTGGCGGACCGCGGCTATGATGCATATCGTCTGATTTCCGAACCCGTCTATGCTCGCCGGGCGGCCCTGGCAGAATGGCTGCGCGATCAGGGCATCGATCCAGATTCTATTTTGGTCTTTGAAGATAGCCGCATGAGCGTTTCAAATCGCCAGAAGAACGACGAGAACGCCATCAAAGCCTGCCTGCGCCTGTGGCTGGAGGATCAGAGCCATGAGCATAGTGATCTGACTGACGAACAGGTGGCAGAGAAAGCCAGCCAGCTCTCTTTGCAAACCGGCGTCCCGTTGCCCACCCTGGGAAAGTTGATCTTGCGGGACGGCAAGACGGGCGAGCCTTACGATCAGCCGGTTACCGTAGGTGTCATGACCATGATGAAGCTGCATCACCTGGTGGAAGACAAGGTCCACGCCCGTTCCACGGGGCCGTACAGCCTGGTCTCGCAGCAGCCACTGGGTGGCAAAGCTCAGTTTGGCGGGCAGCGGTTCGGCGAAATGGAGGTTTGGGCTTTGGAGGCTTACGGCGCCGCCTACACCTTGCAGGAAATGCTCACCGTCAAGTCGGATGATGTTCAAGGCCGGGTGAAGACATACGAAGCCATCGTCAAAGGCGAGCAGATCGAAGAGCCGAGCATCCCGGCCTCGTTCCGGGTGTTGGTCAAAGAGCTGCAAAGTCTTGGCCTGGCGGTGGAAGCAGTGACGGATGCCGGTGAGATCATCCGCTTTGGCAAGGACGAGGAGCGCACCCGGCCGCCAAAGCTGGGCACCGGCCTATTGGCCCTGGGCGAAGAATTGTGACCGGTGCAAGGCCAGATTGGTGCAGAATGTTGTGGAACCAGGTAATTCCGACAAAAAAGCCATTCTCAGCGCAATGCTCCTTGACGGAGCCTTGTGCGCATGGTAAAATCGCTTTTCGTTGCCCTTCACTCAAATATGGACGGCATAACCCCCGGCCAGGCAACATGCGATCGTCGTAACACGGTGAGGCCATCTTGCACCTACGATGGCCTCACTTACTGGAAAAATCAAGTAACGCAAGCCGCTAGTCAGTCTTTATGTTCGGAGGCAAACGTGCCAACTGTCAATCAATTGGTCCGCAAGGGCCGCAAAACCAAGAAGCTTAAAAGCAAGGCCCCTGCGCTGCTCTACACGTTAAACTCAATGAAGCAGCGCCGTGTCCGCCAGGAAAAAGGCGCCCCGCAGAAACGTGGTGTGTGCACGGTGGTGCGCACCATGACGCCGAAAAAGCCGAACTCTGCTTTGCGCAAGATTGCTCGTGTTCGCCTGACCAACGGCATCGAGGTCACCGCCTATATTCCGGGTGAAGGCCACACCTTGCAGGAGCACTCGGTGGTGCTGGTGCGCGGTGGGCGTGTAAAAGACCTGCCTGGCGTGCGCTATCACATTGTGCGCGGTACCCTGGATACCGGTGGCGTGAACAACCGCAAACAAGGCCGTTCGAAGTATGGCGCTAAGCGCCCGAAACCCGGCGCTGCACCTGCTGTAAAAGGCAAAAAGTAGGAGAGTCTATGTCTCGTCGTAATAAACCCGAACGCCGCGAGGTTTTGCCTGACGTACGTTATGGTAACGTTCAGGTCGCCAATTTCATCAATCATGTGATGCGAAACGGAAAGAAAAGCGTGGCAACCCGCCTGGTTTATGACGCCCTCGACCTGGTTGAGGAGCGCACCAAGCGGCCCGGCCTGGAGGTATTTGAGCAGGCCATGAAGAATGTGGCCCCGGTCATGGAGGTCAAACCCCGCCGTGTTGGTGGTGCGACCTACCAGATACCGATGGAAGTGCCAGCTTTCCGCCGCTTTGCCCTGGCCACCCGCTGGATCCTGCAGGCTTCTCGCAGCCGCTCTGGAAAGAGCTTTTCTGAAAAACTGGCCGGCGAGCTCCTGGATGCATCCAACAACACCGGCGCAGCCATCCGCAAGCGAGAAGAGACTCATAAGATGGCCGAAGCCAACCGGGCCTTCTCTCACTACCGCGTTTAACTGAGGGGATCCGGTCGGATTTTTTAAGGTTTCTCAAATGGCTCGCACCTATCCTCTGGAACGGTACCGCAATATTGGCATCATTGCCCACATCGACGCCGGTAAGACGACGACGACCGAGCGGATCTTGTTCTATACTGGCAAGACCCACCGCCTCGGCTCGGTGGATGATGGCACCACCGTGACGGATTGGATGGAGCAGGAGCGCGAGCGCGGCATCACCATTGTTTCGGCTGCGGTTTCGGCAGAGTGGAACGGGTATCAGATCAATATTATTGACACACCCGGCCACATCGATTTCACCGCCGAGGTCCAACGCTCTCTGCGTGTGCTGGATGGCGGTATTGTGATCTTTGACGCTGTGCAGGGCGTTGAGCCGCAAAGCGAAACGGTCTGGCGCCAGGCAGATCGGTATGGCGTGCCGCGCATTTGTTTTGTGAACAAGATGGACCGTGTTGGCGCATCTTTTGAGCGCTCGGTCAAAATGATCCGCGAGCGTTTGGGCGCAAACCCCATTATGATGCAGGCGCCGATTGGCGTTGAGGCATCCTTCTCCGGCGTTGTCGATCTGCTCAGGATGAAAGCGGTCGTCTGGGAAGAAGAGCTGGGCATCGAGCCGCACGAGATCGAAATCCCGGCGGATATGCTCCCCGAAGTCCAACAATTGCGGGCGAAGATGGTGGAGCAGATCGCTGAAACAGATGACGAACTGACCCTGAAATTCCTGGAAGGCGAAGAGATCAGCGTTGAAGAGCTTCAGGCGGCCTTGCGCCGTGCCACAATCGCTGGTCTGGCTGCGCCGATCTTTTGCGGCAGTTCCTTGCGCAACAAGGGCGTTCAGCCGGTATTGGATGCTGTGATTGATTACCTGCCCTCTCCTGAGGATATCCCTGCGGTGGTGGGAACTCACCCGAAGACGGGCGACGAGGTCCGGCGGCCTGCGCAAGACAACGCCCCCTTGAGCGCCCTGGTTTTCAAGATTGTGACGGATCCTTACGTGGGGCGTTTGGCCTATTTCCGGGTCTATTCCGGCAAGCTCACCCAGGGCGAGATGGTGTACAACTCAAGCAAAGACCGTCGCGAACGAGTGGGTCGCCTGCTCCGTATGTATGCCGACCGGCGTGAAGATATCGGCGAGGTGCTGGCTGGCGATATTGGCGCAGTTTTGGGGATGAAAGAGACCTTCACTGGCGATACCCTGTGCGATCCTGGCAATCCGGTGTTGCTGGAAACAATTTCTTTCCCCGAGCCTGTCATTTCAGTCGCGATTGAGCCCAAGACCGCCGCAGACCAGGACAAGATGGCTGAGGCGCTGCGCAAGCTCTCTGAAGAAGATCCCACCTTTGTGGTCCAGGCAGATGAAGAGACTGGCCAAACGATCATCAAGGGAATGGGCGAGTTGCATCTTGAGGTCCTTGTTGACCGGATGCTGCGCGAATTCCGCGTGCATGCCCGGGTGGGGCGCCCACAGGTGGCCTACCGCGAGTCGATCACTTTGCCGGTCAGCAAAGCGGAATACCGCTATGTCAAGCAGACGGGTGGGCGTGGGCAGTATGGTCATGTGGTGCTCTCGTTAGAGCCGGGTGAGCCGGGCAGCGGGATAGTCTTTGAAAATGCCATTGTTGGCGGCATTATCCCCAAGGAGTTTATCCCTGCGGTTGAGAAAGGCGTGCGTGAAGCCGCTGAAGGCGGCATCCTGGCGGGCTACCCTGCCACGGATATCAAGGTTCGCCTCTACGATGGCTCTTTTCACGAGGTTGACTCAAACGAAATGGCTTTCAAGATGGCGGGTACGCTGGCCTTCAAAGAAGGCGCCCAGCGGGCCGGCCCGATACTGCAAGAGCCGATCATGAAAGTTGAGGTCTTGTCTCCGGAGGAATTTTTGGGAGATATTCTAGGACAGCTCAGCTCCCGTCGTGGTGAGATACTCGGCATGGAAGCCCGCCCAGGCGGAATGCAGGCGGTGCATGCTATGGTGCCGCTGGCAGAAATGTTTGGCTATGCCACAGACCTGCGTTCCGCGACCCAGGGACGCGGTGTATTCACCATGGAATTTGATCACTATGCACGCGTGGCGGAAAATGTTGCCCGTGCGATTGTAGGTAGCTGATCTCGCCATTGCGCAGGTTTCGCCGTCATTGGTGGACGAGAGCGCTGTGTTGCAATAATTTGTTTTAGATTGAATAAAAGGAGAGAGCTTTTATGGGAAAGCAAAAATTTGAGCGCAGCAAGCCGCATATGAATGTGGGGACGATGGGACACATCGACCACGGGAAGACGACCTTGACGGCGGCGATCA
>CAZDAU010000074.1:0-13250 GCA_964503625.1 uncultured Anaerolinea sp. | reverse complement strand
GCTGTCTTAATCCGAATTATTATAACGTAAATTTTCAATTGTATAATATAGGGCATGATCATCCTGTCTATTGGCATGCCGAGAGCTGGTTCTGGTTGGTATTACAATCTCACCAATGATTTGATGCTTTCCAGCGGCGCACAGGACGCGCGCCAGATCCGCCAGCGTTACCACCTGCAGAACATTTTGACCGAGGTGAACTGCAACATAGGCGCGCTGACGCCCCGGCGCGTTTTGTCGGTGCTGGTGCCTTCCTTGCTTGGCAATACGTTTGTGATCAAAGCCCATGCCGGCCCAACACCGGTTGCTCTGGCGTTGATTCGCCTGGGCTTGATCCGTCCGACATACATTTACCGCGACCCGCGGGATGCCCTGCTTTCAGCGATAGAAAACGGTCGCCGCGCCGTTCAGCAAGGCCGCGCCAATGCCTTCACCCCCCTGGTGGATTTTGACCTGGCAGTGGATTTCATGCTGGATTCAGTCCGCGTTTGGGATGGCTGGATGGCATGTGAGCAAGCATTGCACGTTCGCTACGAAGATCTGCTGACGAACTATGATGAAGAGGTTGAGCGTCTGATCTCCTTTTTGCGCCTGGACCGGTCGCATTCTGGCTTGCAACTGGCGATCGACCGTTACCGGCCGGAAAAGACCCAACCTGACCAGAAAGGCATTCATTTCAGCCAGGGCAAGATTGGTCGCTTCCGCCAGAAAATGAGCCCTGAACAGCAGCAAATCCTGGCCGATGCCCTCCAGCCTTACCTGGCGCGCATGGGTTATTCCATCTGACCTCTTGTCAATTCAACAATCCTTAGGCATAATAAGCTTGCAGCCCGGATCGGCCGAGACCGGGACTGTAGTGGAAACCAAACCAGCCACAATTTGATCTCTGGCCTCTACCCTTGACGAGGAGAGTACCATGTCTACAGAAGCCCCCCCTTTCGTTGCCAATTCTGTCAAACGGAAAAAAGTGACCACGCAGACGCTGCGCGCCCGCAAACAGAGCGGTGAACCGATCAGCATGCTGACCGCTTATGATTACCCTACAGCCCTTGCGATCGACCAGGCGGGAATCGATGCCATCCTGGTGGGTGATTCGCTGGGTATGGTGGTCTTGGGATATCCGAACACTCTGCCGGTCACCATGGAAGATATGCTTCACCACTGCAAAGCAGTGGCCCGCGGCGCCCAGTTTGCCTTGCTGATTGGCGATATGCCTTTCATGTCCTATCAGGTCTCGATCAGCGAAGCGGTGCGCAATGCCGGGCGCTTCCTCCAGGAAGCCGGCATGGATGCCGTCAAACTGGAAGGAGGTCGCGAGCGCCTGGAAGCGATCCGGGCCATTCATGCTGCAGGCATCCCGGTGATGGGTCACCTGGGCCTGACTCCTCAGAGTGTGAACCAGTTGGGTGGCTTTCGCCCCCAGGGGCGTGAAGCTGCTGCTGCCCAGCGCCTGCTCGAAGACGCCCTGCTTTTGCAGGATGCTGGCTGTTTCAGCATTGTGCTGGAATCGTTGCCTGCTCGCCTGGCCCGGCTGATCTCCACTCGCCTGGAGATCCCGACCATTGGGATCGGCGCTGGAGCTGGGTGCGATGGTCAGGTGCTGGTCACCCATGACCTGCTGGGCCTTTTTGAGCGCTTCACGCCGCGTTTTGTAAAGAAATACGCTGATCTGCACTCCGAGATGGCGCGCGCCTTTACTGCCTATCGCCTGGACGTGGAGGAAGGGTTGTTCCCCGCTGCTGAACATACCATTGAGATGCCCGACTCTGAGTGGCAGGCCTTATTGGATGCGGTGGATCATGCTGCTGGATGATCGTCAGCCGGTGCTGGTGGTGGGTACGGGGGCCATGGCTTGCCTATTTGCGGCTCGCCTGGCTGCTTCTGGCTTGCCGGTGACGGTTCTTGGCTCGTGGGTCCAGGGTTTGCAGGCTCTGCAAGGACAGGGGGTGCGCGTGGTAGATGCGGATGGACAGGAGCGCGCCTACCCGGTCCGCGCGGTTGCGGATGCGCAGGATTGCGGCAGGGTGGATCACGCCCTGGTGCTGGTCAAATCCTGGCAGACCCAGCGCGCTGCAGAGCAATTGGCGAATTGTCTGCAGCCCGGCGGGCTGGCGCTCACTCTGCAAAATGGTCTTGGCAACCTGGAGCAGCTGGCCCGGGTCCTGGGTAATGAGCGCGTCGCCCTGGGTGTGACCACGGCTGGTTCCACTTTGCTTGGTCCAGGGCGGATCCGACCGGTTGGCGAAGCGCTGGTCACCCTGAGCGCCCACCCGCGCCTGCCCGAGCTGGCCTGTGTTTTGCGAGCTGCTGGCTTTACCGTTGAGACCACCTCCGATGCCGCTGCCCTGCTGTGGGGCAAGCTGGTGATCAATGCGGCCATCAATCCTTTGACCGCTTTGCTTGGCGTGCAGAATGGCGAGCTGCTTGAGCGCCCTCCGGCGCGCCTGTTGCTGCAGGCGGTAGCACGGGAGGCGGCGAAGGTGGCGGCAGCCCTGGGTGTTGTCCTGCCCTACCCCGACCCGGCAGCCGCCGCTGAGGCAGTTGCTCGTCGCACGGCGACAAACTACTCCTCTATGCTGCAAGATGTGCAACGCTGCGCCCCGACCGAAATTGAGGCCATCTGTGGCGCCATCGTCCAGGCTGGGGAGCAAACCGGGGTTCCCACGCCCATAAACTGCACCTTGCTTCATTTGATCAAAGCGCTGGTTCTTGAAAAATGAAAACTGTAACTTCTCTTCTTGAATTGCGCCATGCCCGCCGGCAACTGCCGGGGCCAGTGGGGCTTGTCCCCACCATGGGCTACCTGCACGACGGACATCTCTCCCTGGTGCGCGCCGCCAGAGCCGAGTGCGCCAGCGTTGTGGTAAGCATTTTTGTCAATCCATCTCAGTTTGGCCCCAATGAGGACCTGGCCTCCTACCCCCGTGATCTGTTACGTGATCTGCAGCTTCTAGAATTGCAAGGCGTAGACCTGGTCTGGGCGCCGCCTGTTGAGGAGATGTATCCTCCGGATTATCAGACCTGGGTGATGGTTGAAGAAGTGACCCGGCCATTGGAAGGCAGCATGCGCCCGGGTCATTTCCGTGGCGTGGCGACCATAGTTGCCAAGCTGTTCAATGCTGTGCAGCCGGATCGGGCCTATTTTGGTCAAAAGGATGCGCAACAGGCAGTGGTCATCCAACAGATGGCCCGCGACCTGAATTTCAACCTGGAGATCGTGGTCTGCCCAATTGTGCGTGAGCCGGATGGCCTGGCGATGTCCAGCCGGAACACGTATCTGAATCCTGAGGAGCGCCGGGCGGCGACTGTTCTCTACCGTGCGCTGACCGCTGCCAACCAGGCCTTTGCGGCTGGCGAAGTGGACGCCCCCAGCTTGCGGCGGATGATGGCCGCGATCATCCAGGCCGAACCGCTGGCGCGCCTGCAGTACGTCTCTTGCGCCGATCCGGCCACCTTGCAGGAAATCGAAGGACCCATTGTTGGCCGGGCGCTGCTCTCGATGGCGGTCTTTATTGGCAAGACCCGCTTGATAGATAATCTTGTTTTGGGAGGCTGACCAATGCTCCTGGCCATTGACATTGGCAACACCAACCTGACCTTAGGCCTTTACGATGGGGAAAAACTTGGACCGCGCTGGCGCCTGGCAACCGTTCACGATCGTATGCCCGATGAATACGGTCTGCAAATCCTGGGCCTCTTATCCCATGCTGGCCACAACCCGGGTTGCCTGACCGGGGTGTGTTTGGCCTCGGTGGTTCCCCCGTTGACCAGCCGGGTGGTCGAGGCCTGTCGCGCCTACCTGAACCAGGAACCGTTGGTTGTGGATGCAGGGGTGAAAACCGGCGTGCGCATCCGCTATGAAGACCCGCGCGCAGTCGGCGCAGACCGGATTGTGGATGCCGCCGCGGTGCAGCGTTATTATGGTGGCCCGGCTTGCGTGGTGGATTTTGGTACAGCGACTACTTTTGATGCCATCTCGGCTGAAGGCGATTACCTTGGCGGGGCCATCGCTCCGGGGATTGGCATTGCTGCCGAGGCGCTCTATTTGCGCACCGCCAAGTTATCCCGGGTGGACTTACAGCGCCCGCCTAGTGCGATTGGCCGAAACACGGTGCATGCCATGCAGTCCGGTTTGCTCTTCGGTTATGTGGCGTTGGTGGAGGGCATGGTGGCGCGCTTTCGGGCAGAGCTTGGGCCGAAGATGAAAGTCATTGCCACTGGGGGGCTGGCTGAAATTGTCGCCCGCGAAACCAATGTTCTGGAAATCATTGCTCCCTGGCTGACGCTGGATGGATTGCGCATTGTTTGGGATCTGAACCATTGAGTTTCCTGGAGATCCAAACTCGCACCGGCTGGGGCCGCGCTCTGCAGGGATTTGCGGACTGGTGCCGGCCGCAGCCGGGTTGGCTGACCCTGGATGTGGGCTGCGGTCCTGGATTGCTGCCAGCCTTGCTGGCCGAGCGCGGCTGCCATCCGTGTGGGGTGGACCTGGACTCGGACTCGCTGGCGCAGCGCCTGCATCCAGACCTGGTTCGGGGAACAGCAGCTTTTCTGCCTTTCCAGACCGGGATCTTCCACCTGGTGACGGCCTCCAACTTGCTCTTCTTTCTGCCCGATCCGGCACAGGCATTGCGGGAGATGGCTCGCCTGGTGCGAGTGGATGGTTGGGTGGCGCTGCTCAACCCTTCTGAGCGCATGAGTGTGGCTGCAGCTATTGCGTTTGCCGACCAGCGCGGCTTAACCGGTTTGGATCGAGATTCTCTTATCGGCTGGGCGGCGCGCGCCGAAGCCCACCAGCGTTGGGGCGAATCGGATCTGGCTGAGCTTTATGCTTCTGCCGGTTTGGTCCTGCAAGAAACTGTCCTGAAGTTTGGGCCGGGTCTGGCGCGTTTTGCCCGCGGCCGGCGGCGGTGAGTGCATTTCCCATGGAGACCATCATTGTTTCTTCTCAAGAACCTGGAGCGCTGGACCTGTCTGAACGCCTGCTGGGCCAGGGTGATCTGGTTGCCTTTCCAACCGACACGGTTTATGGGTTAGGAGCAGCGCTGTTCAACCACCAGGCGATCGATCGGCTCTACGTGGTCAAAGGGCGGGATATTGCCAAGGCGATTGCTGTGTTGGTGGGGGATGAAACCGCCCTGGAGCAGGTGGCCGGAGTCCTGAGTGGTTTTGCCGCCAGCCTGGCCCGCCGCTTTTGGCCTGGGCCGCTGACGCTGGTTGTGGCCGCTCATCCTGCACTGCCTGCCAATCTTTCACCATTGCCAACGGTGGGCGTGCGTATGCCTGATCACCCGCTGGCTTTGGCGCTGCTTCGTCGCACCGGTCCGCTGGCGGTGACCTCTGCTAATCTGTCTGGCGAGCCAAGCGCAGTCACCGCCGAAGAGGTCTATGCCCAGTTGAATGGGAGAATCCCACTCATCCTGGATGGTGGTCACACCCCCGGAGGGCTGCCTTCGACCGTAGTGGATTGCACCGGAAGTGAACCGGTGATCCTGCGCCCGGGGCCGATTTCTTTGCAGCAACTGACCAGCGAGATATAAACCTTCACCTGGGGCCAAACGATTTATCCCATCTGCCGCGGGTGGGAATGCCTGCGGCAGATGGGGTGTGTTTCTCATTTAGCCTTTATTCTCGTTTCATGGCTGGCTCAGGTCTATATGTATAATAGTGACAAATAACATTCTCCTCACTCACAAGACCGCGTAAAGGCCGGATGGCAGACCAGCCTGGAGCGCGGTTTTTGTGTTTTATGGCATTTTGAGGGAACCTTCAGGCGGTGCGGGCCGGTCGGTTGGACGGAGCGGCAGGATCACGTGGAACTGGCTGCCTGGGCATTTGACTTCGTCGTAACCGGGGCTTTCCACCCAAATTCGACCATGATGCGCCTCCACAATCCCCCGTGCGATTGCCAGGCCCAGGCCAGGCCCCCCGCCTTTGAACTTGGTTTTGCCCGAGGAATGCAGCTCTAGCTCGCCGGTCTGGTAAAACTTAGCAAAGATCAACTCATGATAGCGCGGATCGATGCCGATGCCCGTGTCACTGACGATCACTTCTACGCCGCCACGGGGCAAGTCACTGGCGTTTGGTTCTACCTCGCGCCCTGAGATGGTGATCTTGCCGCCATCTGGGGTGTATTTGATTGCGTTTATGATCAGGTGAAAAAACACCTTTTGCAGCCCAACCATGTCTGCGGTGATCGAAGGCAGGTCATCCAGGCCCTGCAGATCAATCACTTGTTTGCGCTCTTCAGCATCTTTGCTCAATTCTTTATACACCGAGTGGATTAACCTGCTCAAGGAAATCGGCTGCGGCTCCAGCATAAGCGCCCGCGTGTCGATCTTTGCCATATCCAGCATGGTGTCAATGATCTCATGCAGCCGCACGGTTCCGGTGTGTATCTTGCTGAGCAACTGCTCGTGATACTCATTGTTTCCAATTTCGGGGTCGTCCAGGAGCATCTGGCTGGCGCCGCTGATCAGCGTCAGCGGTGTTCGCAATTCGTGGGAAGCAATGCTGATGAAGTCCGACTTGGTTTTATCCAGGCGCTCCAGATGACGGTTTGCCTGGTCAAGGGCAGCGTAGGCGCGGCGAAATTCATTGTTCAGTCGCACCAGGCCTTCGACCAGCCGGGTGTTTTCAAGCGCAACAGCCGTTTGATCGGCCAGCGTGCTGAGCAGGTTCAGATCATGAGCTGAATATTCAGCCCCAGAGCGCTTGGGCCCCAACACGATCAGCCCGATCCATTCATTTTTGGCGTAAATTGGCACATAGACTTCGGCATCCAGCCTGTTGAGCCATTCTCGTTCATCTGCAGGCAGCTTGCGAAATGCAGGCTGCAGGTCGATTTCAAGCTGGGTGATGGGTTTATATTCATCCCTAAAGTAAACAGCCAGCGGACTATCGAATTGTAAGACGCCGGTCCCTGGGTTGATGTCTCCCATGCCTTTCACCCCGCGCAGGTGGATCAAAGGACGCTCATCTCCGTCCTTTTCCTGGTCAACCAGGCACAGATAGCCGCGCTGAACATCCAGTAACTCGGCGGCAGTGCCAATGGCCACCGTAGCCAGCTTGTTGAGATCCAGGATATTTGTGATACTCTGGCTATACTGTCTGAGAAGGTTGGTGGGATCCTGGGCTTCACCTGCAATCCAACGGTTGATGCGCTTTTGGATTCGCCCCAGCAAAGGGTTGAAGACCAGCGCGAATACCGCTGCTATGATCATGCAAAACCATACTAGATTCAGACTGGGCCACTGTTTGAACAACACTAGCGCCAGGATCAGGCCGATCGCATAAAACCCAATGGCAACGGCTGTGGACGCCAGGTAGTTGATCGAGCGACGGAGTGTGTGGCCGATGGCCGGTAAACGACGGGCAGAAACGATGGCGACCGCCAGCAGTGTGCTGGACAGGCGAAAAAGGTTGCCCCATCCGCGCTCTCCAGCAAAGAAAAGACCATCGCCCGCAACGGCCAGCGTAAGCGCGATACCCCAATAAGAGATCAGGGTGTAGTAACGAGAAGATTGGCGTAAGGCGTGCCCAATTAGCAGGGTGGCTGCTCCCATGAAGATTGCCCAACCGGCAATCAGGGCATAAAAGATTAGGGTGGAGCGGCTGATCATCCGGTTTCCAGGCAGGAACAGCGTTTCCGGCAATGGAATCAGGCCAGTGATCAGCGCTGCCAGGAGCGCGGCAGAAGAGATCCCAAAGACCAGCCAGGCCAGAGAGATGTCCTTTTCGCCGAGCAAAGCCCATGTCAGAAAGTGGAAAACGATCGCCAAAAGAAAGATTCCATAATAAGGCAGGGCAATCAGAAAAGGTTTTGCAAGCCAGTCAAGCAGCCCAAAATAGTAAAAGACCTGTTCCAGTGACCAGACCAATGAGAGCGCGCAGTACAGGACCGCCTGCCGCGCAGCCCGGGGACGGTGATGCCGTCGCAGCAAGACCCACACGGCCCCCAATGCGTATCCCAGGCTTCCAATAAGAGGGATGACAACGTCAATGCTCATTGCGTCTGCCGGGAAAACTGGGTATGCTCCGCTTCGTGACTCATACGTTGCCCTTTGGGTTTAGGGACTGTCCACGATTGGCGCCAGACTAACCGGTCATTGTGCAGGTTCTTGTTGCCAGGGCGGCGCCGATCATACCGGCTTCGTTGAGCATCTGGGCGACGACGATTTCCGCTTGAGCATGAACCTCTGACCGGAAGGCTTCGTACTCCTTGCTGACCCCGCCGCCCAGGATGATCAGGTCGGGCCAGATCAGCTTTTCCAGGGTATTCAGGTATAGATTAAGCCGCTTGGCCCATTTCTTCCAGGAGAGGTTCTCCCGTTTGCGGGCAGCATCGGAGGCAAAAGATTCGGCTTCCTGGCCAAAGATCTCGATATGACCCAGCTCGGTGTTTGGCACCAAATGCCCATCGGTGAACAGCGACGTCCCGATGCCGGTGCCAATGGTCACGATCAGCACCGTACCCATGTGACCGCGGCCAGCGCCAAATGTCATCTCGGCCAAGCCAGCCGCATCCGCATCGTTCACCACGCACACGGGGCAGCCGGTGGCAATGGCAAACATGCTGGCAGCATTGACGCCAATCCATTTTTTGGATATGTTGGCTGCTGTCCTGGCCACACCGTTTTGGATCACTGCCGGAAAACCGCAGCCCAAGGGGCCATTCCAGTCGAAGTGCCTGGCCAACTGCGCAACTACCTCGGCCATGGCTTCGGGTTTTGCCGGCTGAGGGGTGGGAATACGTTGCCGCGGAGCAAGCAACTCTCCTGTATCAATATTCACTGGAGCGCCTTTTATTCCTGAGCCGCCGATGTCTATTCCCAAGACCTGCATTGGATCCTCCAGAGCAAAGGTTTTACGCGGAATTAATATCCGATCGAACCGATTATATCCCCCATTTTGCCGGTAGGCTATTGAAGAATATCACCTTTTTGGCTGGTCTTTTCACCTGGTTTCGGGTTGACAAGAAGCAGACCACCTCGTAAAATCACAGGCATCTCCAAAAGGTGAGATTTTTCATCAACAAGAGCCAGTTTTTGTCGCCTGTGGTGCATGTATTTAGGAGGAAACATGGATCAGCCAGCCGGTAATGCCAATGACCAGGAGTTCTATTTCCCTTCTCCAGATGTCGTGGATGCAGCCCATGTCAAGGAATATGAAGCGCTATACCGGCGCTCTTTGGAGGACCCCCAGGGCTTTTGGGCAGAGCGCGCCGAAGAGCTGGAGTGGTACCAGAAATGGGACAAGGTCCTGGATGATAGCAATCCACCATTCTTCAAATGGTTTGTTGGCGGCAAGACCAACATCGTCCATAACGCTTTGGACCGCCACCTGCACACTTACCGCAAAAATAAGCTGGCGCTGATTTGGGAGGGTGAACCAGGCGATACACGCACCTACTCATATTTTTCGCTCAACCGCGAAGTCTGTAAATTTGCCAATGTGCTGCGCAGCATGGGCGTCAAGAAGGGCGATATCGTCACGATTTATCTGCCGCGCGTTCCCGAGCAGGTGATTGCCATGTTGGCCTGTGCCAAGATTGGCGCCCCGCACAGCGTGGTCTATGGTGGTTTCAGCGTGGAAGCGCTGGCTGAGCGCATCGAAGACGCAGGCAGCCGGGTGCTGATCACCGCCGATGGCGGCTGGCTGCGCGGCAAAGTGGTTGGTCTCAAGGATATTGCTGATGAAGCGATGGCCCGCCAACCAACCATCGAAGCTTGTATCGTGGTCAAGCGCACTGGCCAGAACATCTATATGGAGCCTGGGCGTGATTTCTGGTATCACGACCTGATGAGCCTGCCGATCTCTGTCCCGGCTTGCTTCACCGAGGCTATGGATGCCGAGGATCCGCTATTCATACTCTACACTTCTGGAACGACCGGCCGCCCAAAGGGCATCCTGCACACACATGGCGGCTACATGGTGTACGTCTACACCACCCTAAGATATGTCTTTGACATTAAAGACGAAGATCGCTTTTGGTGCGCTGCGGATCCTGGCTGGATCACGGGGCATAGCTACATCGTTTATGCTCCGCTGTTGAATGGCGCAACTCTGTTTATGTATGAAGGCGCGCCAAACCACCCCTATCCCAACCGTTGGTGGCGCATGGTGGAGTATTACGGGATCACCATCCTTTACACCGCGCCGACTGCGATCCGCGGGTTGATGCGTTACGGTGATAACTGGGCCAACCGTCACGATCTGAGCAGCCTGCGCCTGTTGGGCAGTGTGGGAGAGCCCATCAACCCGGAGGCCTGGCGCTGGTACTTCAACGTGATTGGCAAGCGCCAATGCCCGATCATGGACACCTGGTGGCAGACGGAGACCGGCGGCTTCATGATCACGCCGCTGCCGATCACCCCGCTCAAGCCTGGTTCCGCCACCCGCCCCTTCTTTGGCATTGATGTCGATGTGGTCGATGACCGCGGCAAGCCTGTGGCGGCCGGCGAGGAGGGATATCTGGTGGTCAAGAAGCCCTGGCCGGGCATGTTGCGAACCATTTATCGCGACCCGGAGCGATTTAAAACCCAGTATTACGGCAAGTTTGGGAATATGTACCAGACCGGCGACTCGGCACGCAAAGATAAAGACGGCTATATCTGGATCATTGGGCGCATTGATGACGTGATCAAGGTCAGCGGTTACCGTTTGGGCACAGCCGAAGTTGAAAGCGCTCTGGTCAGCCATCCCGCGGTCGCCGAGGCGGCTGCCATTGGCCTGCCTCACGAGATCAAAGGCAATGCGATCCACACCTATGTGATCTTGAAGGCCGGGGTGGAGAAGAGTGATAAACTGGTTGAAGAGCTGCGCAACCACGTTGGCCATGAGATTGGGCCCATCGCTAAACCGGACACCATCACCTTTGCAGACAGCCTGCCCAAGACCCGCAGCGGCAAGATCATGCGCCGTGTGCTGCGCGCCCGGGCACTGGGCATACCCGAAGGTGATATCAGCACATTGGAAGAGTAGTCAAAAGTTAGGCGTTCTCAATCTGAAGGAGCGCGGGGCTTGTCTTGCGCTCCTTTTTGCTGCTCTGTTCATGGGGGTGCAAAGTGGTTGAAGGATGGGCTCCCATCGGAATTGCAGCCCCCGCTGGATTGGACGTTGACCGGGTGTATAATAAGCGCTTGCGCCGGAGTAAGGCCATGCCTCAAACCGCCTCTGGCGAATTGGTAATCAAAATGGACCAAGCAAAAAACCACAAACTGGCGATCATTTTCGATTTTGGCAATGTTCTGGTTGACTGGGATCCACGCTACTTGTATCGCAAATTGCTGGATGGCGATCAGGCTATCGAAATGTTCCTTGACGAGATTGATTTCTTTGCCTGGAACCTGGAACATGACGCCGGGCGTCCATTCGACGAGTCGATTGCCGAGATGTGCGCCCGCTTTCCCCAGTATTGCGATCTCATCCGCGCCTATGATCTGCGCTACGAAGAATCGATTTCTGGTCCGATCTGGCCCACGGTGGATGTCCTGCGCACTCTTAAGGATGCCGGCTACCCACTCTACGGCCTGAGCAACTGGCCGGCAGACAAGTATGAACTGGTGCGCCCAAAGTATGAGTTTTTCTCCTGGTTCAATGACATCGTTGTTTCTGGCAAGGTGCGAATCGCCAAGCCCGACCCGCGCATCTTTGAGATCCTGCTGGAGCGAATTGGTCGCCCGGCCCAGGAGTGCATCTTCATCGATGATTCGCCCAAGAACATTGCTGCCGCCCAGCAACTTGGCTTCCAGACGATCCTCTTTCGCTCTGCCGGCCAATTGAAGCAGGACCTTTCTCTATTTATAGATCAGGAAGTTTTTGCTGGCTGAGCTGCCTGCCGATGGTTAGACCTCAAACAAATTCCGCTGTAATTCCGTATGGTTTTCTCAAAGTTCCTTGACAAATAAACAAAAATGGTCCTCTTCGGTAAAATTGGATGCGCTTACAACCAAGAAGCCGAGGAGGACCACATGGAGTATAGCACGCTTCAGCCCTGGCAGGAGATCAACGAGAACGGTGTAATCTACGATGCAAGCAGTTTGTATGCCTACTTTCAAAGGATTAGCGACCCGCGCAAGGCGCGTGGCAAGCGTTATCATCTGACGACCCTTTTGGTACTCATCTTTTTGGCCAAACTGTGTAGGCAGGACACGCCGGTCGAGATAGCCGATTGGGCCAGGAACCACGCTGAAGAATTGGCCGGAGACTTGAAATTGAAACGAACCTGGATGCCGCACCACAACACCATTCGTCGGGTGTTCCAGAACATTTTGGACGAAGCCGAATTCGACCGGCTCATGCGGGACTATCAACAGCAACGTGTCAAGGGTGGAGAGCAGCTGGCAATGGATGGCAAGACTTTGCGAGGCACGCGGATCGCCGATGAAGAACCAGCCGATCATGTATTGAGCGTGTACGATGTTCATGAACAGTGCGTGATGGCTCAAGCCGCCGTGGACCAGAAGGAAAACGAGATCGTGGCGGCTCCCCGGGCCTTGGCACAAGTGGAGTTGGTAGGAAAAATCATCACTGGCGATGCCATGCATGCCCAACGAGCGCTTTCGGCCCAGATTGTGGCACGCGGCGGAGACTATCTGTGGGTGGTGAAGGAAAACCAGGAGTGCCTGTACCAGGATATTGAGCGCTTGTTTGCTCCGGACAAGCCCAAACCAGGCTTTGGGAAGATCGCCACCGACTTTCTGCAGGCGGAAACCGTCAACAAGGGACATGGACGCATTGAGAAACGTCAGATCCAAACCAGCGCCATGCTCAACGATTATGTCGATTGGCCCGGTCTGGGGCAAGTCTACCGGCTGGAGCGCCATTTCACCTGGATACGCCAGGGGAAAGTGATCAAAACCAGCCAGGAGGTGGAGTACGGCATCACCAGCCTGGCCCAAGAAAAAGCCTTGCCCAAGCGGGTGATGCAAGTCAGACGGAAGCACTGGCTGATTGAAACGGGCTTGCATTATCGGCGAGATGTGACCTTTCGGGAAGATGCGACCCGCATGACAAAAGGCGCCGCAGGACGAATTCTGGCGACCATCCATAACGTTGTCCTGGCGTTGATCAAGCAGGCCGGTTTTCAGAATGCTGCCCAGGCTCGTAGATGGTTTGAGGGGCACCTTGACCAGGCTTTCGCCCTACTTGTTTCGGGAGATTCGCGACTTTGAGAAAGCCATGTGTAATTCCGCTGTGTGCAGGCAAAAGATGTCAGATAGCCAAGGGGAGAGCGGAACGGCGCTCAC
>CAZDAU010000073.1:0-13941 GCA_964503625.1 uncultured Anaerolinea sp. | reverse complement strand
CTTGGGTGTAAAAGGCGCCAACTGCGCCACCTGGAAACCCGGGAGCTGCCAGGCCTTATCTTGATAGGCGTATGGGCGGGCGGTCAGCAAGATGCGCGAATCGGGCGACAATCCGTCGATCAGGCGCGTGATCGCATCCACCAGGCAGCGGCGGCGGCGCCCCGATTCAGGTACTTCATCCAGACCATCCAGCAGAATCACACCGCCCGGCGACTGGCCCAGGCGGGGCTGCAGATATTGCATCAAGACTTTGGCGCCCGACTCTCCAAGAGAGCCAGCCAGATTCTGGTACAGAGCATCCCACAACATGCTGGCCTGACCCTGCGCGGCATCCAGCGGCAGGCAGCGCGCTGCATAGCGCAACATAAGGCGCACGACCACCCGACCCGAGAGGATTTCGGGCAGCGAGGCATAATCTTTCTCGAGATGGGCAGCGGCCAGCCGATAGGTCAGGTAATTGACAAAGGTGGTTTTGCCCGAGCCGGGATCGCCAAGCAGCACCAGGCGCGGCGTCGTCGGATCGATCATTGCCTCCAGAAGCGGCCGCCGGGCATCCTGCTCGCCGCTTTCCAGGCGCAACCCTATTCGCCCAGGTGTTCCCTCATCTTTGGGAGGGGTGATCAATACGTCCAGATCCGTATATACATCTTTTAGCGATACTTCGCCCTGGCCCGGCTGGGCAAAAACCGGCCGTACCACCCCCAGAGGCAGCCTGCTGCATTCGTTGGCCAGGGAGCGATAGTAATAGGGAAGCAGCGCCTCTGGTTGATCTCCTGGCAGCGGCACTTTAACCCCATCGCCGGTTATTATGAACAGATTGCCGCCGCTCATCTCGATTTTTCCTACGGCGACCCCCCTTTGCAGGGTTTGAATCTGTTGTTCCACCTCTACCTGTTGGGTGCGCAGAAGCGCAAGCAGCTGTGGGTTGTCCAGCCCGCTGGTCTCCAGATCGTTAATCGAGCGGCGAACAGCATCCCGTTGGCGTTGAAGGTCAGCCAGGCGTTGATCGAGGATTTCATCGCTCATTTCGCATTCTACCTGCTTTCCGATCCGAACAGACTCGCTGTCCCATTCCAATTTGCCCCTGCGCCGCGCCGACCTCGGCGGGGCGCAGGGGCGGTTCGATATTTGGCCGGCCCCCGCCCAGGCAGGCGCGACCCGGATCGGGCTGGGCTGGCTGTTGGGCGCTCCGTCCGGCCTCCGTGGAGGTCCGGCTTTACCGGCGGTCAGGTTCAGCTATGGAGGCCGCCATCCGAAACCCGATGTTGTCATTGTAGTTATCGGGGATGTTCCTGTTGCGGTAGCCGCACCGGGCGGCGGCAGCCCGACCCAATGAAGATTATAATCTTGTTTGGCCCATCCCCCAAAGCCAACTGCCAATCGCCCGGGCTAAGCGGCAAACACAATCCGGGCGATCCAAAACACCGCCATCCCCGCCAGGAGGGTCGCCAGCACGCTGCGGGTGCGCCAGGCCACCACCGCCGCAATCACCCCGGCCAGCAGGTTGGGGTTGGCCAGCGAAAGGTGCAGCTCCCCCGCCGGCAGCAGGATCTCGGGCAGGATGATGGCCGTCAGCACCGCCGGCGGGATAAAGTACAGGGCGCGGCGCAGCAGCGGCGGGATTTCCCGCCTTCCGACCAGGATTATAAACAGGGCCCGAATCGCAAAAGTCGCCAGCCCGGCGATGACCATCACCCACCAGAAGCTCATTTCGCTGCCCCCAGGCGGTCCACTGCCAGCCCGGCCAGCACGCCGATCAACGCGGCGGCGATCAGCCCAAGCTTGTAGGGCAGGCTGAAGGCCAGCAAAGCCGCCAGCCCGGCAGCGAGGGCGGCGGCCGCCTCCGCCCGGGTTTTCAGGTTGGGCACCACCAGGGCGATGAACGTCAGCGGCAGGGTGAACTCCAGCCCCCAGGAGGCGGGCACCGCCGCCCCCAGGAAGATGCCCACCGCCGTGCTGAGCTGCCAGCAGCTCCACAGGGCCAAACCGGCGCCCAGGAAGAACCAGTGGCGCTGGTCGGCGGCCCGGGGCTCGCCGGCCGCCTGAGCTTCCGTTTGGTCGTAGTGCAGGATGGCGACCACATACGCCTCGTCGGTGAGCAGGTAGCTCAGGAGCAGCTTCCAGGCCGGGCGCAGGCGCTGCACGTAAGGCGCCATCGAGGCGCTATACAGGGCGTGGCGCAGGTTGATCACCGCCACGGTCAGGATCATCACCAGCGCCGGCGCGCCGATGTTCACCAGCTGCGTCAGCACGATTTGCGCCGAACCGGCGAAAACCAGCGCCGACATCGCCTGGGCTTCGGCGGGCGGCAGGCCCGCCTGCAACGCCAGCACGCCATAGATCATGCCAAACGGCGCCACCCCGATCAGGATGGGCAGCTCAGCCTGGATGCCGGAGCGGAATTCAGCAAATCGTGAAGGCATCATGCGCAGATGGTTTATAATAGAAAAATTAAGGTATTATACATTGGAAGGAGAATTCCATGACCTGCCTGTTCTCGCCCCGCTTGATCCTGGTCATCCTGGTTTGCGCTGCCCTGGCTGCCTGCTCCGGCGGCGGAGAAAAGACGCCGCCCCCCAGCAAGACCGCCGCCCCCGTCCCGGCGCCCACCCAGCCGGCTGCGCCTGCCGAGCAGCCCACCGCAGCCCCCGAACAGCCCGCCATCCCCGGCGAGCCCAAGATCGCCACCATCGCCTACGTGCAAGATTTTGACACCCTCAACCCGCTCTATGCCCAGGCGCTGTCTTCGATTTACACCCAGTCAATTTGGAATTGCCGGCCGTGGAATTTCGACAGCCAGAACAACCCTGTGCCGGTGCTGGTGGAAGAGCTGCCCTCGCTGGAAAACGGCGGCGTCTCTGCGGATGGGCGGGTGATCACGCTCAAACTGCGCGATGACATTGCCTGGTCGGACGGCCGGCCGATCACCGCCCAGGACTTCGTCTTCACCTACGAAATGATCGTGGACCCGAACAATGGGGTGAGCGCCGTCTCCCCCTATGATCTGGTGGAAAGCGTCACCGCTCCCGATGAGCGCACGGTTGCGGTCACGTTTAAGCAGCCCTACGCGGCCTGGCTCAGCGCGCTGTGGCAGAGCCTGCTGCCGGCCCATGTCTTGCAGCCGGTTTACCAATCGCAAGGCTCGATCCAAAACGCCGAATGGAACACCGCCCCCACCGTGGGCTGCGGGCCATTTGTCTTTCAAAGCTGGGAGCGCGGCCAATCTGCCCGCTTCACCGCCAACCCGAACTACTGGCTGGGCCGCCCCCTTCTGGACGAAGTCCGGGTCAGCTTTGTCGCCGATGACCCCGCCAAGGTCGCTGCCTTGAAGAGCGGCGCAGCCGACCTGTCGGTTTTCCTGATCAACTCGGCCCTCTACATGCCGGAGCTGCAGAACGCCGGCGCCCAAATCCTGCCGGTCAACTCCGGCTACAACGAAGGCTGGTTCTTCTTCCAGGACCCGGCCAACGGCCACCCCGCCCTGCAGGATGTGCGCGTGCGCCAGGCCATTGGCATGTCGCTGGACCGGGAGGCCATGATCCGCGAGCTGCTGGGCGGGCAATCGAAGCCCATTGCCACCTATTGGGATAACACGCCCTATGTGGATCCGGGCATCTCGCCCTGGCCCTACGATCCTGCCAAAGCCGCCCAGTTGCTCGACGAGGCCGGCTGGGTGGACAGCAACGCCAACGGCATCCGCGATAAGGACGGCGTGGAGCTGATCCTGACCTACGGCACCACCACCAACGAGCTGCGCCAGGCCGTCCAGCGCAGCGCCCAGGCGCAGTTGGCCGAGGTCGGCATCGAGCTTGAGCCGTCCAGCTACGACTCGGGCACCTTCTTCCAGGGTTATAACGAGGGCGGCCCCGCCGCCACCGGGCAGCTGGATATCTTCCAATACGCTCCGCGCACCCGCAACTACCCCGACCCCGGCACCAACGACTTCCTTTGCTCGCAGATCCCCAGCGTGAATGAGTTGGGCGAGAACTGGTCCTGGCTTTGCGACCAGGAGCTGGATCAGCTGCTCCAGGAACAGGCTGGCCAGATCGACTTCGCCCAGCGCCAGCAAACCCTGCACCAGATCACCCGCAGGGTCTTCGAGCAGGCCTACTTCGTCGGGCTGTGGGACGATCCAGACCGCTGGGTGGCCTCCCCGCGCTTGCTCAATGTCAGCCTTTCTGGGATCACCCCCTTTTACAGCATTTACCAATGGGATATCGCCCAGTAGCGCGGTTGTCCAGGCCTCGCAGGCCGGCGGGATACGTCTGCTGCCGGTCTGTGAGGCATCTTTTGAAGTGCAATTAACACCGGATCGGTGAATTTCGATTTATAATAAACTTGTCCGGCCTGCGCACAAAGGCAGATGGTTCTCGATGTTGGTTCATCTGAACCCCAACAGGAGGTGACACGGCGTAAACACAAGGAAGGGTCGATCACAAAATCCGGCCGACTGGAGCTGTCAATCGGTGGGCCGGGTGTGCCTATGAGACAAGCAAAAATTGCTCAAACCCTTTGGAGGAGAAACCTATGTTAAGCCGACAAAAAATCCGCGCTTTCCTTTTCATTGTGGTGATTGCCAGCCTGGCGCTGGCTGGATGCGCTCAACCCGCTGCGCCGACGGAAGCACCGCCGCCGGCGGCCACCGAAGCCCCCGCCGCCACTGAAGCCCCTGCGGCCACCGAAGCACCCGCGGCCACCGAAGCACCTGCCCCCACCGAGCCGCCCGCCCCGGCAGAGAAAAAGGTTGCCACCCTGATCTGGACCCAGGAGTTTGACAACCTCAGCCCCCTGTACACCAACATGTGGTTCGTATCCACCACCTACCCGCTCTGGCAGTGCGCGCCCTGGAACTTTGATGACCAAAACAACCCCAACCTGGTCCTGGTGAGCGAATTCCCCAGCAAGGAAAACGGTGGCATCTCTGAGGATGACCGCACGATCACCCTGAAGCTGCGCGACGACATCAAATGGTCAGACGGCACGCCAATCACCTCGGCGGATTTCAAGTTCACCTACGACATGTTCATGGATAACGCCAACTCGGTGAACTCGCGCTCGCCCTACGACCTGGTCGAAACCGTTGAGACGCCCGACGAGCGCACCGTGGTGGTCACCTTTGCCGAGCCTTACGCCCCCTGGATCACCTCCCTGTTCAACGGCACCGGCAGCGGCGGCGGGATAATCCCGATGCACATCCTGAAGCCCGTCTTCGACGCCGAGGGCACGCTGGATACCGCCGAGTGGAACAAGGCCCCCACCGTGGGCTGCGGCCCATTCAACTTTGTGGAATGGGAGTCGGGCAGCTTTGCCCGCTTTGTGGCCAACGAAAACTACTGGCTCGGCCGCCCCAAGCTGGATGAGATTTTCTTCCGCTTTGTGCCGGATGACGCCTCGCAGATCGCCGCCCTGAAGGCCGGCGATGGCGATATGGGCACCTTCTTCGCCTACTCCGACGTCCCCGAGCTGGAAGCCGCTGGGGTGAAGGTGGTCAAGGTCTTCTCCGGCTACAACGAAGGCCTGTACTTTAATATGCACCCCGAGCTCGGCCACCCGGCGCTCAAGGAGCTGAACGTGCGCAAGGCCATCGCCTTGGGCATCGACCGCCAGACGCTGGTGAACGACCTGCTGCTCGGCCTGACCGCCCCGGCCGCCACCGACTGGGATAACACCCCCTGGGTTGATCCGGAAATCACCCCCTGGCCCTACGACCCCGATCAGGCCAATGCCCTGCTGGACGAGGCCGGCTGGGTGGACAGCAACGGCGACGGCACGCGCGATAAAGACGGCGTCGAGCTGGTGCTGAAGTACGGCACCACCACCCGCGAGATTCGCCAGGACACCCAGGCCGTGGTGCAGCAGTATCTGCAGCAGATTGGCGTTGGCCTCGACCTGCAGACCTTTGATCCGGACATCTTCTTCGCCGGTTACGGCGAGAACGGTCCGGCGGCCACCTTCCAACTGGACATCTTCGAGTACTCCAACTCGCCAGCCTTCCCCGACGCCGATTCGGTTGAGTGGCTTTGCTCGGAAATTCCTTCCGACGAGAACCCGGCTGGCACCAACTGGAGCGGCTATTGCGATGAAGAGCTGGACGCCCTCTTCAAGAGTCAGGCCACCCAGGTGGACTTCAACGAGCGCCAGCAGACCTTCTGGAAGATCACCCGCCACATCTTTGAGAACGTTTACTGGCTGGGTTACTGGCAGGATCCAGACCTGTTCGGCATCAACGAGCGTCTGGTCAACGTCAGGCTGTCCGGCGCTTCGCCGTTCTTCAACGCCATCGAGTGGGACCTGGTTAAGTAACCCACTGCATCACTTCTCCCTCTCCGGGTGATCCACAGGTCGCCCGGAGAGGGATTGTTGAGGCAACGATGACCCGCTATATCGTCCGCCGGCTCTTGCAGGCTATCCCATTGCTGTTCATCATCAGCCTGGTGCTGTTTATCCTGATGCAGAACATGGGCGACCCGCTGGCGACCATGGGTGGGCGCAATGTGACCCGCAAAGCCGACCGCGAGCGCCTGGAGCGCCAGCTTGGCCTGGATAAGCCGATCATTGTCCAGTATCTGTACTGGCTGATCGGCAACGACTGGACCATGATCGACGTGGATGGAGACGGCGTGCCCGAGACACCCGGCAAGCGCCGGGGCGTGTTGCGCGGCGATTTTGGCACCTCCCTGGTCAGCAAAAAACCGGTCACCCAGGTGATCGGCGAGCGCCTGCCCAACACCCTGCTGCTCATGCTCACCGCCGAAGCCGTGATTATCATCGGCGCGCTGCTGATCGGGATCTACTCGGCTTTGCACCAATATTCCCGGGCAGATAACATCATCACCGCGGTCACCTTTTTCCTGTATTCCCTGCCGGTCTTTTTCTTCGGCCTGGTGACCATGTACATCTTTGCGGTGAACTTCAAAAAATGGGGCCTGCCATACCTGCCCACGGTGGGCATGTTTGAGCCCGAGGTGGGCAAGACGCCCAGCCAGGTGGCCTGGCACATGATTCTGCCCGTGGCCACACTGTCTTTCGGCTTCTTCGCCGGCTACAGCCGCTACATCCGCAGCACCATGCTGGAAGCCATGGGACAGGATTTTGTGCGCACCGCCAAAGCAAAAGGGCTGCCTCATCCAGAGATCGTGTATGTCCACGCTTTGAAGAATGCCGCCCTGCCCATCGTCACCATCATTGCCCTGGACCTGCCGTTCCTGTTGGGCGGCGCCATCGTCACCGAGCGCATCTTCGCCTGGCCAGGCACCGGCCGCCTGTTTCTGGACCATGTTTCGCGCGGCGATACGCCGGTGGTGATGGGCATCTTGATGATGATCGCTGTGGCGGTGATCGTCTTCCAGATCATCGCCGATATCCTGTACGCCTGGCTTGACCCGCGCATCCGCTTCAAGTAGCCTGAATTGGGAGGGTAGCGAGAACATCTCATGGAATCGACGGCATCCAATCCATCCTCTGGTGTGATCACTCTGACTCCGGATGAGCTGGAAGCCCCTCCCCTGACGCTCGGGCAGCTGACCTGGAGGCGCTTTCGCCGTCACAAAATGGCCATCTTCGGCGGCCTGTGCCTGGTTTTCCTGTTGATCTACGCGTTTGGCGGCGCGCTCATCTTCAGCGAGGCCGACGCCAACCGCACCGATACCGGCGCCCGCCTGCAGGCGCCCTCCCGCGAGCATCCTTTTGGCACCGATACCATCGGCAGGGATATCCTGGCCCGCACGATTTATGGCGGCCAGATCTCCATCATCATCGGCCTGACCGCCATGATGGTGGAGGTGATCGTCGGTGTGATGATCGGTTCCATGTCCGGCTTCTTCGGCGGCAAGATCGACAGCCTGCTGATGCGCTTCACCGAAGCTGTGCTGGTCATCCCCCAGATTTTCCTGCTCCTGGTGATGGCCAAATTCTTCGCCACTTCCATCCCCAACATCACCCTTTTGGGGCGCACTTTCAGCGGCAGCGTGGTGGTGATCATCTTTATCATTGGCCTGACAAGCTGGCCCTATTTGGCGCGCATCGTGCGCGCCCAGTTCCTCTCACTGAAAGAGAACGACTTTATCATGGCGGCGCGCGCCACCGGCACATCCACCTGGGAGATCATCTTTCGGCACATCCTGCCCAACAGCATGGCGCCCATTGTCGTCGCGGCCACCCTGGGCGTCGCTGCGGCCATCACCACCGAGGCATACATCAGCTTCCTGGGCCTGGGCGTGCGCCCACCCACCGCCACCTGGGGCAACATGCTTGAAGGCGCCTACAACTACGTCGATACTGCCTGGTGGTTGTGGCTCTTCCCCGGCACCCTGATTGCCATCACCGTGTTAAGCATCAATTTCCTGGGCGACGGCTTGCGCGACGCCCTCGACCCGCACAGCCGGGCAGCCTGAGCAGTCCAGGAGCACACCCACCGAGCATGAAAACCGAAAACCTGCTCCTCGATGTCCAAGACCTGCGCACCCGTTTCCACATCGCCGAAGGCACGGTCTATGCCGTCAATGGCGTTTCCTTTAAGATCAATGAATGCGAAACCCTGGCCGTGGTGGGCGAGAGCGGCTGCGGCAAATCTGTCACCATGATGTCCGTCATGCGCCTGATCCCCACCCCTCCCGGCGAATACGCCAGCGGCAAAGTGCTCTACCGCGAACGGGACCTGCTCTCGATCAGCGAAAAAGAGATGGAGCAGGTGCGCGGCAAAGAGATCGCCATGGTCTTTCAAGACCCGATGACCGCGCTGAACCCGGTGCTCACCATCGGCCGGCAGATCTCTGAACCGTTGCGGGTTCATCTCAACTTGAGCGCAGAGGAAGCCCGCCAGCGCTCGATTGAGCTGCTCGAACAGGTGGGCATCTCCGACCCGGCGCGCCGCCTGAACGAATACCCGCACCAGTTCTCGGGCGGCATGCGCCAGCGGGCCATGATCGCCATGGCGCTGGCCTGCGCTCCCAGCCTGCTGATCGCCGATGAACCCACCACTGCCCTGGATGTGACCATCCAGGCGCAGATCACCGAGCTGATTGAGCGCTTGCGCGACCAGCTTTGCATGGCTGTGATCTGGATCACCCACGACCTGGGGGTGGTGGCCGGCCTGGCCGAGCGCGTCATCGTCATGTACTCCGGCTTTATCGTCGAAGAAGCGGATGTTGACACAATCTACGAAAACCCCCTCCATCCCTACACCCTGGCGCTGCTGGCGGCCCTGCCGCGGGTCGACCGGCGGCGAGACCGGCGGCTGAAATCCATCCCCGGCGCGCCGCCCAACCTGCTGGTCGCTCCGCATGGCTGTCCCTTTGCCCCGCGCTGTGAACACACCTTCGACCGCTGCCTGGCCGAAAACCCGCCGCTGCTGCCGCTTTCGCCAACCCACAAGCTGGCCTGCTGGTTCGATGTGACCACCGGTAAGCCGAGATAAATCGTCCTGCTCCAGATTGATCCCACCCGCAGGGAGACGCCCGCCGCACCATGAGCAGCTCACCCAACCCCCAACCCTCAACCGCCACCCAAACCGGCAACCCGGCCCTGGTGCAAGTGCGCGACCTGGTTAAACACTTTCCAATCACCCAGGGGCTGATCATCGAGCGCCCGGTCGGCTCGGTCAAAGCGGTGGATGGCATTAGCCTGGAAATCCCGGCTGGCGAGACCCTGGGCATGGTGGGCGAGAGCGGCTGCGGCAAGACCACCGCCGGGCGCACCATCCTGGGACTCTACCCGCCCACCAGCGGCTCGGTCCAAATTGACGGCATTGAGGTGAATGGCGTGAAGGGCGAAAACCTGCGCCTGCTGCGGCGCAAGGCCCAGATGATCTTCCAGGACCCCTACGCTTCGCTCAACCCGCGCTGGACCGTGGCCAGCATCATCGCCGAACCGCTGCGCGTCCACAAGCTGGTGGCTTCAAAAGCCGAGGCTACCGAGCGGGTCAAGGAGCTGATGCTCCTGGTGGGACTCAGCCCGCGCCTGTTCAACCGCTTCCCGCACGAGTTCTCCGGCGGACAGCGCCAGCGGATTGGCGTGGCCCGCGCCCTGGCCTGCGAGCCGAAATTCATCGTCTGCGACGAGCCCATCTCTGCCCTGGATGTGTCCATCCAGGCTCAGGTGGTCAACCTGATGGAGGAGCTTCAGGATAGATTTGGGCTGACCTACCTGTTCATCGCCCACGACCTGAGCATGGTGCGTCACATTTGCGACCGGGTGGCTGTCATGTACCTGGGGGTCATCGTGGAGTTGGCCGAGCGTGACGAGCTGTACGAGAACCCCCTGCATCCCTATACCACCGCCCTGCTCTCCGCTGTGCCCATCCCCGACCCAAAGAAAGACCGCAACCGGCAGCGCATCATCCTGACCGGTGATGTTCCCAGCCCAATTAATCCACCCAGCGGCTGCCGCTTCCACCCCCGCTGCCCCCTGGCAGTGGAGCGGTGCTCCCAGGAGCGCCCCGAATGGCGCGAGGCGGCCCCCAACCATTGGGTGGCTTGCCACGTCGTGTGAGCACAGGCGCTCCTGGGCCTGACTGGCCGGTCTGCAACAGCATCCATTGAACCCAAGATTACCAGGCCCGGATAATGAAGCAAACAATCTTTCGTAGGCTGGTCCTGCTTTCGCTGTCTGGATTCCTGCTGTTTGCCATCCTGCCCTTGCAGAGCGCCTTCGCCCGCAATTCAACCCAACAAAAACGGGCCACCCTTTGCGGCAGGCTGGTCTTCCTCGAAGATTACAAGACCCAGGCCAGGCTGATTGGCCTGATTCCCTGCAATGAAAGCCGCCCGCTGATCTTTGCCGCCCGCCCCGGCGAGCTGTTTGATTTCTATCGCCTGACCAATGTGGTGATCAAAAAAGACGACCGGGTCCTCACAACCACCTATGGCGCGCTGGAAAACTACATCACCCGCTTCGATTCCTACCAGCAGATCGGCAGCTGCCAGGAGTGCAGCCCCGGCGCTGAGGGCTTTCAGCCGCCCAGCGCCGAGCAGGCCAGCGATTGCACCGCCTGGGTTTTAGAACAGGCCGCCGCCGCGTTCCCAGCGGCCAGCTCCGGCCAGGAATTTGAGGCGATCCAGGCGAACTTGCAAGCCTTTGCCGGCGGTGAAGTGGTCAACCGCGCCTGCGGGGTGGACAGGGCCTGCCGCATCGGCGCGGCTGCCCAGCAGTTGGGGGTGCAGCTTGGCCCTCGCCTGCGCTGGGGCGAAATCCAGGCCGAGCAGGTCATCGATTGGCTGGCAGGGTTGCTCTCCAACCCGGCTGCAGCAGAAGCCTGCCCCTCCCTGGGGTCGGTTGCGCTAAAGCTGGCCGCCGGGCTGAACCAGCAAGGCTATGGCATCGACCTGGCCGCAATCAGTCAGGGCTGCGATCTGCTCGCTGTTGACGCTCAGGGCCTGCAGACCGGCTTTGCAGGCGAAAGCTCCGTGGAGCAAATCCCAGGCGCCCGGGCGGCCGCCACGCAGGCGGGCCAGGTTCTGCTGCTGCCCGCCGGAGCCGCCTCCCACCTGGGCCTGGCCTGCAAGCAAAGCGCCTATGCAGACCTGTGGCTGGTTCAGCGCGACCAAACTGGGATCCGTGAGTACACTTTTACTCGACTCGCTGTGCAGGCAGGAACCCGCGGCCAGGTTGAGCTCTCCGCCTCGCCGCTGGTCCTCAGTCTGGACCCACGCGGCGATGGCGCCATCACAGAGCGCCAGCCCAACCGCAGCCTGCTCCACCCGGCGCTGGTGGCGCCGATCCCCTCCCCGGCGCCGACCTCCACCCCGGCGCCGCCCACCGCGACCGCCGCCCCCACCGCCGAAGCGACGCCCACCGCCTCCCCAACCACGTATCCGCCCTCCCCCACGCCGGCGCCGGTTGAGCCGCCCGCGCCCACGCCCACGCCAGCCTCGCCCATTGGCCCGGCAGGTCTGTGCCCTCAAGCGTTTGGATTGGCCATCCTGCCGGGATGGGCCATCATAGCCAAAACCCGTTCTTGCCGACGCTGCCGCACAGGCTGATCTGAAGCCAACACGGGATTTTGGCCTGGCAAGACACCCTCTGGACAAAAAAGATGAATGAACAGGCCCAAAAGCAGACCACCCCACGAAATTCAAACCGAGCCTCACTCCGGGATCTGCCGCGCAATGTTTGGGCAGTCGGCCTGACCAGCTTTTTTATGGACGTCTCCAGCGAGATGGTGATTAATGTCCTGCCGCTGTTTCTGGCCAACGTCCTGGGGGTTCAGACCAGCATCATCGGATTTATCGAAGGATTGGCCGAGGCCACCGCCAGCCTGCTGAAGCTGTTTTCGGGCTGGTTTTCGGATAGGCTGGGCGGGCGAAAGTGGCTGGCGGTGTTCGGCTACAGCCTTTCAGCCTTCTCCAAGCCGTTCTTTTATGTCGCCAGCACCTGGGAACTGGTCGCCGTGGTGCGCTGGGTTGACCGGGTGGGTAAGGGCATTCGCACCGCCCCCCGGGATGCATTGGTGGCCGATTCGACGACCCAGGAAACCCGCGGCCTTGCCTTTGGCTTTCACCGGGCGATGGACACAGCCGGCGCCATGACCGGGATCATCCTGGCGCTGGTTGCCGTCTGGCTGGCCCAGAAGAACACCCTGACCCTGTCAAAATCCACCTTCCAGACCATTGTCCTGATCAGCCTGTTGCCGGCCTTCTTGGCCGTGCTCACCCTGTCAGTTGGGGCCAGGGATGTCCCGGTCCTGGGGCGGCGCGCTGCGCCCAAATTTTCCCTGCGCGGCATGGGGCGGCCTTTTCTCGCCTTCCTGGCTATTGTCAGCATCTTCACCCTGGGCAACTCATCCGATGCCTTCCTGGTGCTGCGCGCTCAGGACCTGGGTGTTTCTGTCAGCGGCATCCTGGCCATGCTGGTGATGTTCAACCTGATCTATGCGCTGGTCTCGACCCCCGCCGGCGCGCTCTCCGACCGGATCGGCCGCCGCCGACTCATCATCGGCGGGTGGCTGGTGTACGCCCTGATCTACCTGGGGTTTGCCTTTGCCCAGGCAGCCTGGCAAGTCTGGGCGCTCTATGTGGCCTACGGCCTGTATTACGGCCTGGCCTTTGGCTCGGCCAATGCCCTGATCGCTGACCTGGCTCCAGAGCATCTGCGCGGCACAGCGTATGGCACTTACAACGCCGTGATCGGTTTTTTGGCTTTTCCGGCCTCCTTCATCGCCGGATTGCTCTGGCAAGGCGCAGGCGCCTGGGCAGGCTTTGGCCCTTCGGCCCCCTTTCTGTTCGGCGGGGCCCTGGCCCTGATTGCCACCGCCTTGATGGCCTTATGGCTGCCGCGGGTTCAAGCGGATGGCAGGCAAATTTGAAACCATCCAGAGGTTGAGATGATTGCAAAAGAACACCGCGCCTTGATCGTGATCAGCCAGCTCACCAATGGCATCCCGCCCGACCAGCAATGGCTTTACCGCTTCATCGAAGCCGCCGGGCGCAGCGTGACCGAGATTATCCTCAAGGATGACTACGCCCCAGACCAGTACAGGGCGCTGCTGGACGACATGGCAACCAGCGACAATTTGCTCGCCACCCTGGCCGAGCTGGGGACTCACCCCGATATCCAGGCCATCGACTTGCTCGTCCTGCTCCATGGCTCGCCAGACCGGCTGGAGTTCCACGACCGCTCCTGGTCCACCCCAGACATGGCCAACAAACTCGCCGCGCTGGGCCTGGCCCCCAGGCTGCGCCTGGTGTATTCCACCGCCTGTTATGGCGCCACGCACAACGACGATTTCATCAGGGCCGGCTTCAGGACTGCCATCGGCGCGCTGAAGGTGAACACCAATTCGGCCTTCGAGCTGCCCATGCTGCTCAACCTGTGGGCGCTGGGGGTGAGCGTCAGAGACGCCCTGCGCCTGGGCGACAAGCCCGCCACGCGCAAGCTGGCCGACGAATCGGCCAAGGCCTTCGGCCGGGTTAATCATGCTCACTGGGTGAAGGAGGTCAACAGCCA
>CAZDAU010000072.1:0-14118 GCA_964503625.1 uncultured Anaerolinea sp. | reverse complement strand
TGCTTTCCTTGACTTGGTTCAGCACCCTGTCCCAACTCATGTCTGATCTTCAGCAATTTCACCCCCCAAACTATACGCTGACCCGCTGCCCAACCACCTGGTCGCGTCGCTGCATATCCCGGCCAAAATAGCGCAGCAGGGCCAGGCACACCCCAATGCCAACGACATAGGTCAACAAAACCGAGCCGCCAAACGCCAGGCGCAGGCCAGCAGCGTCGCTGATGACGCCCACTGCAAAGGAGACCAGGGCCACCGCCAGGTTGAGCACCACATTGCTGGCAGAGATCGTAGTGGCCTTCATCTCTGGCGGCACCACGCTGAACAACACCACATTGACCGCCGGCTGCACCATGTACGTGACCACTCCCAGGCAAAACGCCGCCATCATCAACGGCCACAGGCTGTTCAGGCTGAAAACAACTGCCGCCAGCACCAACCCGCCCACCATTGCCACCAGGCTAACCCAGGCCGGCGCCAGCAAGGTGCGATGGCGCAGGCGGTCTATGATGATCCCGCCCAACACCGCTCCCACCACAAATCCAACAATTGCCGGCAGCAGTGCCACGGCTGCCTGCTCCGGGTTTTTTGCAATCCCGTAACGGGTCAGGTAAGTCGGCGCCCAAAACGCAAATCCCCAATTAATGATAGACTGGCAGGTATCCAGACCAAATCCGAGCAGCAGGCTCGGGACAGCCAGCAGCTTGCGGAACTCCTTCAACGAAAAACGCCCGGTGTAATGCCCGCTGACCGCCTCCACAGCCTCCTCACTGGCGCCGCGCTCTGGCTCTCGAATAAAAAGCAGGACGGCAAAGCCCAGGCTCAGGCCAATGATGCCATAAATGACGAAAGGCTGGCGCCAGTTTACTGTACCCACTGCACTCGCCACAACCAGTGCGGCTGCTGTCCCCACCGGGTAGGTCAGCCCCATCAGCCCTAAGAGCAAGCCGTGGCGGCGGCGTGGCACCGAATCGGTTAGCAAGGCGTAAGCGGATGGGTTAAAACAGCCCTCAGCAAAGCTCATGCTGGCCCGCGCAAACAGGAGCTGAGGGAAGTTGGTCACAAAAGCTGTCATCCAGGTGACCATGCTCCAAATCACAGTGCCGGTGGCAATGATGTACTTGCGCACCCAGCGATCCGATAAAGGCCCCCAGAAGATTTGACCCACCAGCGCAGCAAGGAACACCGAAGAGCGAACTGCGCCGATCTGCGTATCGCTCAGGCCCAGGTCGAGCTTGACCGCATCCACCACTGGCGCCAATAACTCTTTGTCCGCCACATTAACAATCGAAACCGTCATTAACAACAGTGTGGCACCAGCCAGGTAGCGAGAGGAAAACTTTTGTTTTTTCATTTTAGATTCCCTTCGATGATTTTGCGGTTGTGACGGCTGGCGCTCTCAGCCGGTCAAGACAGCCTCGGCCGGTTATCATCCCGTTACGCAGACTTCGGTTGTAAAAATCCTGCAATCATACATTAAACACAGAAGACGGCCCACACGTTACGCCCAATTCGGTCATTGCAAGAAAGCGTTCAAGCATCTGGGCCTGAGCGGCCCTCCTGGTTATCAGACTGGGCAATCGGATGCCAGTCCAAAGCACATTTCTGGAAAATTCCTGCCCCGCCCAGATAAACCCATAACATCTTAGCTTTGCTAATGTATAATCCATTCTATGAACCCACCTCTGAACACTTCCGATGTGATTGTGGTTGGTTCCGGTCCTGGTGGAGCCACCCTTGCCCGCGAGCTGGCTCGCAAAGGCCAGAAAGTGCTGCTGCTGGAGCGTGGCATTGACCATCGCCCGCGCAGCTATTACGGCACCTACCTGGGAGCACTGATCTATGCCGACCGGCTGAGCCTGCTCTTCACCCAGGAGGGCTTGAATATCGTCCGCCCATTGATGGTAGGAGGCGCAACCAGCATGTATTGCGGCTGCGCTGCGCCTCCGCCAGACTGGCTGAAGCAGACCTACGGCGTGGATATTGACCTGGAAGTCTCGGAGGCGATCGAAGAGCTGGAGATTGCCCCCCTGCCGCCCGAACTGCGCGGCGCGGCCTCCACCCGCATAGCCGAAGCCGCCAACGCCCTGGGCTACGACTGGCAGCCGCAACTCAAGTTTATGAAGCCTGCTCGGGCCAAGAAGTTTGATTGTGGGGCCAGATGCATGCTTGGCTGCCGCTGTCACGCCAAGTGGAACGCCGCCGAATGGGTGGATGAGGCCGTGGAGGCCGGGGCAGACTTGCACACCCGGGCCCGGGTCGAGCGCGTCCTGGTTGAAGGCGGCCGCGCTGTGGGGGTGCAAGGCTCTCTGGCCGGCAAACCATTCACCGCCCATGCAAAAAATGTAGTCCTGGCCGCCGGAGGCCTCGGAACCCCGCGCATCCTACAGCGCTCCGGCTGGACGCGCGCTGGCCAGGGCATGACCATGGATGTCACCGTCATGGTTTATGGTTTCGTCAAAGAGCAGGGAATCGGCAATGAGCCACCCATGACCTGGTCGTGGGAGAACCCGGAAGTGGGCTACATGCTATCCACACTGATCGATCCGTGGCTGCTCTATCCGATCATCACCGCCCTCAAAGGTCCTCGTTACCCGCTCTATTGGCCGCGCTGGAACAACATCCTGGGCGTGATGATCAAGCTCAAAGATGTGGTCTCAGGCGGCGTCTTTCCCGACGGTCGGATCAGCAAGCCGCTGACGGAATATGACCGGCCTCGATTGAGGCAAGCTGAAGAGGTGTGCCGGGCGATCCTGCGTAAAGCAGGCGCTGATCCGGGGAGCATGTTCACGACCCCGCTGCGCGGTACGCATCCATCCGGCACGGTCCGGATTGGCGAGATGCTGGACACAGACCTGCAAACCGAGATTCCCGGGCTATATGTGTGCGATGCCAGCACCTTCCCCGAGGCGCTGGCCCGCCCAACGGTGCTGACCATCATTGGCCTGGGAAAACGCCTGGCCAGGCACCTTGCTTCTGATCGCGTATGATGTTTACCAATGGATCGCTGCACGCTCGGTGAAAAACTGGCTAACCTGCCGCGCATCCCCCTGGCGGATTATCCCACCCCCCTGGAGCTGCTGCCGCGCTTGAGCGCCGATCTGAATCGACCGGTCTGGATCAAACGCGATGACGAAATTGGCCCGGGGTTGGGCGGCAACAAGACACGCAAACTGGAGTATCTGCTGGCGGAAGCGCAACAGATGGGCGAGCGCAGGGTAGCCACCTTCGGCGGCCTGCAATCCAATCACGCCCGGATCACCGCAGCAGCAGCCAACCGCATTGGGATGCAGGCACACCTGTTCTACTTTGAGCGCCGCCCGCCGCGGCTTAGCGGCAACCTGCTGCTCAACCGCGCTCTGGGAGCCAGGATGCACTTCATCCCTCTGGGCGGCGGAGGCGGGATGAGCCTGGAGGCAAGCATCCGCCTGGTGCGCTGGGTGGCGCGGCTGACCATCGGACAGCACTACTTCATCCCGGTGGGAGGCCACAGCTTGCTGGGCTGCCTGGGATATGTGCGCGCTGCCCTGGAGATCGATGAACAAACCCGCGATCTGGGCATCCAATACGGTTGTTTGGCGCTCGCTGCCGGTTCGGGCGGCACGTTGGCAGGGTTGATGGCCGGTCTGGCATTGATTGACTCACCTTTGCGCCTGCTGGGTATCGATGTGGGCAAATTGTGGAAGGGCTTTCCAAGCTCAATTGCCCGGTTGGCGGGGGAAATCTGCGTTTTTCTCGGAGAGACGCACAGCTTCGACCCGCTCCAGTGTCCCCTTGTAGAAGAGCGCTATGTTGGAGAGGCTTACGGCAGGCCTTCGCCGGAGGGCATGGCAGCCCTGCGCCGCCTGGCCGCTCTGGAGGGCATCTTGCTCGACCCGGTTTACACGGCCAAAGCCTTTGCCGGTATGCTCGACCTGGCTCGGCGGGGCGAGATCGTAGGAGATGAGCCGCTGATCTTCCTCCACACCGGCGGCCTGCCCGCTCTGTTTGCATTTGAGGAGACACAACTTGAGCCCGGTGGATGACTCTGCAGCAGCAGATTTTGCTGCCTTGATGCACCTGCTATCCAAACCGCGACCCGCTGGCAGTCCAGCCGAGCGCCATACCCTCCAGGAGCTGCAAAGCTGGCTGGACCAGCGCGGCATCAAATTTAAGCTACACGAATTTGACCTTTACCCAAATTTCTGGCTGGGCATCGGCATCTGGCTGATCTTCTCGCGCAGCCTGCTGGCTTTGCTCATCTGGCAGCGCGCCGGCTGGCAGGCCCTGGCGATCGCCCTGCTTGGTCTGCTCGGCGGGCTGGTGGATGTGGCTGCCAACATCCCCCTGGTCACCTGGTTTGGCGCCACCCGGGGGCAAAACCTGCTGATTGAGCTTGGTCCGCCCGCCCCGAGCCGGGAAATTGTGCTTTCGGCCCATTATGACACCAAAACTGAACTGCTGGATCATCGCCAGCGCTTGTTTTTCATCAAGAAGCTGCCCTTGGGCATCCTGCTTACCCTGGCGCTTGGCATCCTCGGCCCGCTGGATCACTACCTGCTTTCCAATGGCTCGCCAGCCGCATCCTGGACCTACGTCTTGGGTATCTTGCTCAGCTTGCCGCTGCTCTTCCTGGCCTGTGGTTTGGGGTTGAACCTGACCCTGGGCCGGTTTCGCCCACCCAGCCAGGGCGCGGTGGATAACGGCGCAGCCTGCGCCATCCTGCTCGGACTGGTGGAGCGTATCCGGCGGGGCGCAATCAACTTAACCCACACCCGCCTGACCCTGGCATGGTTCACCGGCGAGGAGCTCAACATGCAAGGCTCGCTGGCCTACGTGAAGAGCCGGGAATGGCCGCTGCCAGCTCAAGCCTTGAACCTGGAAGTGATGGCCCAGGATGGCGAATATGTGCTATGGGAGCAGGATGGATATTCGCTCAAGCTGTGGCCGTGCTCCGCTGAGATCAACCAGGCTGTGGCGCAGGCTGTTCAGCAGGTGACCGGCGCCGCGCCGCGCTTTGTCGGCCCAGTCAACAGCGACGGCGGCTCATTCCTGCGCGTTGGCATCCCGGCCTCCACGCTGGGCACCTATGACCGACTTCAACGAGACCGCGGCTTTCACAGCGCCAGGGACAATCTGGACCGGGTGGTCATGGAGCGACTGCCTGAAGCCGTGGAAATCCTGGCAAGATTTATCCAGGCAATTGATCTCGGCAGCGACCAAGATCTGCTGGTTGACTGAGCCATTGCGCTCAATGGAGATAACATGCAACTGCATAACGCTATTACCGATGTCCCTGGCATCCGCGTTGGGCATGCCCAGGATGAACTGGCCCTTACCGGCTGCACCGTGATCCTCTGCGAAAAAGGCGCTGTCGGCGGAGTGGACCAGCGCGGCGGCGCGCCCGGCACGCGCGAAACCGACGCTCTGTATCCCATGCACTTGGTGCAGCAGGTACATGCAATCGTCCTCTCGGGCGGCTCCGCATTTGGCCTGGACGCCGCCAGCGGTGTGGTGCGTTACCTGGAAGAGCGCGGTGTAGGCTTCGATGTGCGCGTCGCCCGCGTGCCGATCGTCCCGGCGGCAGTCCTGTTTGACCTGGGCATCGGCCGGGCGGATGTGCGCCCGGATGCTGCGATGGGCTACCAGGCCTGCCAGAAAGCATCCCGCAAACCACCCGCTGAGGGCAATGTTGGCGTGGGGATGGGCGCTACGGTGGGCAAGATCCTGGGCATTGATTGGGCCATGAAGGCAGGTGTCGGCTGCGCCAGCCTGGAGATTGGGCGCGGTGTGGTGGTAGGCGCCCTGGCGGCTGTGAACGCCTTTGGCGATGTCATCGACCCGCAAACCGGGCGGATCGTTGCTGGGGCTCGCAACCCAGAGCAGCCCGGGGCAAACTACGGTGTCCCAGAATATTTTGCTGACACCTTGCAAGTGTTGAGAAACAAGGCTGGCGATCCACCGCTGCGCTTTGGCCAACGCAGCAACACGGTGATCGGAGTTGTAGCGACCAACGCCAGGCTGAACAAAGAGCAGGCGAACAAAGTCGCCCAGATGGCGCAGGATGGGTTGGCGCGCACCATTCGACCAGCCCATACGATGCTGGATGGTGATACGATCTTTGCGCTTTCCACGGGCAAACGACCGGTGGATGTGAATGTGGTCGGCGCGTTCGCCGCCGAGGTCTTTGCGCAGGCCATTCTGCGCGCCGCCCGCACGGCTCAGCCGCTGGCTGGCCTTCCGGCTGCGGCCGGCGAGCGATGAATCAACGCTGTGGGTGCAGCGGCTCAAGCCGCCACTGCGGGATATTCAGGGTAAAATAACCAGCGATGTCCAGTGAGCTGATTTTAATCGTCGAAGACATGGACTTGCTGCGCGAGGGGCTGCGCGAAATCCTAGCTAATGAAGGTTACCGGGTGATCACTGCCCGCAACGGACGCGAAGCCCTGGATTTGATGAACAATGCGCTGCCCGACTTGATTATCTCAGACATCACCATGCCGGTGATGGACGGGATCGACTTTTACAGCGCGGTGCGCGCTCGCAAGGAATGGATCGGGGTCCCCTTCATTGTCTTGTCGGCTCGCTCAGAGCCGGCCGATTTCCTGGTCGGCCGGAACCTGGGCGTGGATGATTACTTGGTTAAGCCGGTTAGCCGGGATGAACTGGTGACCACCGTCCGCTCGCGCCTGGGTCGTTTCCAACAGGCGCAAATGGCTCGTGTCCAGCAAGCCTACATGGACAGCCTGGTCGCCATGGCCAACGCCATTGAAGCCCGAACACCCGCGTCCAGTCAGCATATCGAGCATATCACCGGCTATGCTTCTGTGATCGCCGAGTACCTGGGCTGGTCGGGTAAACGGTTAAACACCTTGCGGTTTGCCGCCATCCTGCACGACATCGGTAAGATCCATGTGCCGGCAAGCGTGTTGTTCAAACCCGGTCCGCTGGATCCTGCCGAATGGGAGCTGGTCCGCCGGCATCCGGTGACCGGCGCCGAGATGATCAAGGATGTCCCATTTCTTCAGGATTGCGTGCCCATCGTGCGCCATCATCATGAACGCTGGGATGGACAGGGCTACCCAGAAGGCCTGGCTGGCGCCGAAATCCCTGAAGGATCCCGTATCCTGTGCGTGGCCGATAGCCTGGATTCGATGACCACGGACCGCCGATATGCCCCTGCCTGCAGTTTAGAAGAAGCCATTGCAACTATTGCAGGCCTGTCCGGCACCCAATTTGATCCGCAGGTGGTCTCTGCTCTGCAACGGGCCTGGCAGAATGGACATTTGGAGGCGATCCGAAGTCAGGGCTGGCTGGTGAACCACTAGCGCATCTCCAAATTCAACAGCACCCCCTTCCCCTGGACTGCCACGGTGCAATAAACCTTCTAAAGAGACTGTATCACCCCATCCACCCTAAACATGTCTTCCAGGCGGATGCCAAACAGGTGCTCATTTTGACGCAGGTAGGGTTCGCTCAGCTTTTAGGTCGGTCTGCCCTTCACACCACCTTTTGTTCGGGTTATGATAAGAAAAAATCATTGCCTCACGAAACACCGGATCCCAATCCATGAAACAACCTGCCATTCGGGTTGAAAATCTGCACAAATCCTTCGGTGAGATCCACGCTGTGCAAGGCGTTAGCTTTAACGTCGAGCAAGGCGAAATCTTCAGCCTGCTGGGACCGAACGGCGCCGGCAAGACCACCACCATCGCCATGTTGGCCACGCTTCTGCGCCCCGACCAAGGCGATGGCTGGATCATGGGCCATTCCATCCGCAAGGATGGGCATGCAGTTCGGGCGGCGTTGGGAGTCGTCCCTCAGGAGATTGCCCTGTATGAAGACCTTTCGGCGCGAGAAAACCTGATCTTCTGGGGCAAAATGTATGGCCTGCGTGGCGCAACGTTGAGGTCCAGGGTCGCCGAGGCGCTGGAGATGATCGGGCTGGTCGAGCGCGCCGATGGGAAAATCGCCAAATTTTCTGGGGGAATGAAGCGGAGGGTCAATATCGCTGTGGCGCTGCTTCACCATCTAGCGGTCATCTTCATGGACGAGCCAACGGTGGGGATCGACCCACAATCCAGACGCAACATCCTGGATAACGTGGTGAGCCTCAAAGAGCAAGGCATGACTGTACTCTACACCACCCATTATATGGAAGAAGCCCAGGAGCTCTCAGATCATATTGCCATCATGGATCATGGCAATCTGATTGCCCTGGGCACCCATGCTGAGCTGGTTAAGATCGTCGGCGAGGTGGATCGCATTCGCCTGGGTTTTCACGGTTTAGCCGAGGGGTTAGCAGAAGCCTGGAAGGCCATCCCCGGCGTGGAGCAAGTTTCTGCTGCCGACGGTGTATTCACCATCCTTGCCCACGACGGGCACCGGGTGCTGCCGCGTCTGTTTGAAGCAGCCGGCGAGCGGGCGGCTCAGATCTCTACGGTGGAGATCCAACAACCCGATCTCGAAGCGGTTTTTCTGCACCTGACCGGGCGTGCGCTCAGAGACTAGAACAGGCAGAATAGTCCGTGAAAGCTTTTGAAATCGCCCTGAAGGATGTGCGCCACGCATTTCACAGCGCGATGGCATTGGTGTTCATGTTCGGCTTGCCCATAATGGTGACGGGGATGTTTTATCTCATGTTTGGCAACGCCGCCCGCGAGGGTGGATTTGATTTGCCGCCCATCCAGGTTATCGTCGCCAACCAGGATCGCGCCGGTCCACGCCTGCGGGCTGGCTCGGGGAGCTTGCCGGAGGGAATAGAAGCGCGCACACTCAGTGAGCTGATTGTTGCAGTGCTGCAAAGCGAGGATTTGGCAGATTTACTAGAGGTCTCGATTGCTCCGGACGCGCTGGCAGCCCACCAGGCGGTAGATCAGCAGCAAAGCCAGGTGGCGATCATCATCCCGCCTGAATTTTCCCGTCAGTTTGCTGATCTTGATGGCCAGGCAACCGTGGAGATTTACCAGGATCCCACCCTGACCATCGGACCAGGCATTGTGCGTGCCATCCTGAGCCGGTTTATGGATAGCCTCTCCGGAGTCAAAATTGCCGTCGATCAAGCCCTGAATCAGGGCGAAAGCTCCGATTACACCCTGGTAGGAAGGGTGGCACAAGAATACTTGGCAACTTCCCGCGCCCAAACCGGCAACTTAGCCGATGAGTTTCTTGAAATCCGGGCACCCAGCGGGGTAATGGAAGAGACCAACCCGGTCCTGGCCATCATCGCGCCGATTATGGGCGGGATGATGATCTTTTATGCCTTCTATACCGGCGTTTCCACGGCGGAAAGCATCCTGCAGGAAGATGAGCAACGCACACTGCAACGGCTTTTCACCACCCCCGCTTCGCGCAATGCTATCCTGAGCGGCAAATTCCTGGCAGTGTTTCTGACCGTTTCGATACAAGTGGCAACGCTGCTGTTTGCCTCTCGGCTGATTTTTGGCATCCGTTGGGGTCATCCCCTGGCCGTCGCTCTGGTGGCTGCAGGGATTGTTTTGAGTGCCTCCACTTTCGGGATCTTAATCAATTCGATGCTTAAGGATACTCGCCAGGGCGGGATGATCTTCGGCGGTGTGCTGACGCTCACCGGGATGCTCGGTCTGATCCGCATCTTTGCCATGAACGCCCCTGGTGGTGCGGCCCGGCTGGGTGATACTGTTGGGTTGCTTGTCCCGCAGGGCTGGGCAGCGAGGGGCTTGCTGGAGGCGCTTAACCAGCAGGGGCCTTCCCAGGTGTTGCCTGAGCTGTTGGCGATGCTGGCCTGGAGCGTTGTGTTTTTCACGCTGGGAGTCTGGCGTTTTCATCATCGATACAGGTAAACCGGTTATGCAGCGAATCCTGGACATCTCCTTAAAAGACCTGAACCAGTTGTTGCACGATCGGAAGACATTTTTATTCTCGCTGGTCATGCCGATTGTGCTCACGCTGCTGTTTGGCTACGCGTTCGGCGGGTTTGGCACAGGCGGCGACCCGCGCTTGCCGGTCGGCTGGTTGGATCAGGATAACAGTCCGGTCAGCCATCAGCTTTTTCAGTTATTAGACGACTCTCGGGTCATCCGCCTGATCGATGATCCCCTGCAAACTCCGGCCGGGCTCGAGACTCGAGTGTTGAACGAAGACCTGGCAGGGGCAATCTTGGTCCCGATTCATTACGGCCACGATTTAAAGGCAGGAAAACCCATCCGGCTCAGGTTAATTGGCCGCCCCGACACACCGGCATGGACCAGCCTGGAAAGTGAAATCCTGACGGCTGTTATCCATCTGGAGAGCGCAATCTGCACTGCAGCGGTGCTTGAAAGGCTGGCAGGCGCGCCCTACGAACACACTTATCAACGGGCTTTGGCGGCCTGGCAGGAGCCGCCGGTGCGGGTGATTGAACAAAAAAGCCAGGCAATCCAAACCCAGGATGGTTCTGGCTCCTCGATGGCGCACACGTCGCCAGGGATGATGCTGCAGTTCGCCATTGCCGGGTTGCTCGTCTCTGCGTCCATGATTGTCGTTGAGCGCAAAACGCGGTGCCTGCAACGCCTGTTGACTACTTCGACCCGCAGGGTGGAGATTTTGTCCGGCCATTACCTGGCGATCTTCATTCAGATCCTGGTCCAGTTTGTGATCCTGATCGCCTTTGGACAGCTATTGCTCAAGGTAAACTACCTGCGCTCGCCCGGCGCTGTGTTGCTGGTGGCTGCCTGTGCTGCGGCTTGCATTGCAGCCCTGGGACTGCTGATTGGCACGCTGGCGCGCAACGAAGAACAGGCCATCATCTTCTCGCTCGTACCTATGTTCCTGCTGGCTGGCCTGGGCGGGGCCTGGGTGCCGCTGGAGGTGGTCGGACCAGCGTTCGAAGTCATCGGCTATTTTTCACCGGTGGCATGGGCGATGGACGGTTTCAAGAATGTGGCGTTGCGCGGATTGGGGATTGAGAGCGTACTGAAGCCGGCTGCAGTGCTGCTGGGTTATGCGGTCATCTTTTTCATCCTGGCTGTCTGGCGCTTCTACACCGCGGAGGAGAAATAAAAACAGAGCAACAGGTATGACCGCCTGCTGCTCTGTTCTTGGTTCAAGGGGGTAGAAACCCTTACGTCGTCACCCAAAAGGCTCCCTTAGAAGCTGCGACACAAGTTGCAATGGTCAATCGCCGCTCACTTCAGCCGCACTGAGCTTTGGGGCGGGTTTCTTGCTGCGCAGGATGCTCCAGGTCACCCCGGCAACCAACAGGATCACAACAGTCCAGCCAACGAAACCCAGGTTGGTGTATGAAACCAGGATCGGGGCAGCCAGCAAGGACACCAGGTTGACCACTTTAATCATCGGATTCAACGCCGGACCAGCAGTATCCTTGAGTGGATCGCCCACGGTATCGCCCACCACGCCAGCCTTATGGCGCTCAGAACCTTTGCCGGTGTTCTCTGCCAGGCTACGCGGCTCATCTTCAATGGCTTTCTTGGCGTTATCCCAGGCGCCGCCAGAATTGGCCATGAATACCGCCAAAAGCTGGCCGCTCAAGATCACCCCAGCCAGGAAACCACCCAGGGCTTCGACACCTAAGACCAGACCAACCAGCAGAGGTGTGATCACGGCAATGACAGCCAGCGGGATCAGCTCTTTTTGCGCCGATGTTGTGGAGATGCTCACCACGCGGGCGTAGTCCGGCGTGGTGGTGCCTTCCATGACGCCGGGGATGCGGAACTGGCGGCGAACTTCCAGGACAATTTCGCCGGCCGCTCGGGTAACCGCGCGGATCGACAACGAGGAGAACAGCCAGGGCAGAGCCCCACCTAACAGCAAACCGATAAACACACCTGTTTCAGACACCCGAATCGAATCAAGTCTCGGCATACCGAGCGAAACTTGCACCCGTCCAACATCCGTGATGAACGAGGCAAACAGGCTGACTGCCGCGATCACTGCCGAAGCGATCGCAATCCCCTTGGTGATCGCCTTGGTGGTGTTGCCTACCGCGTCCAGGTCGGCCATGATCTGGCGAGCAGCACGGGTGTTTTCATCATCCATGCCGTGCCAGGCCATCTCGCCGATTCCATTGGCGTTGTCTGAGATTGGGCCATAAGAGTCCATCGCCACGTTGTTGCCGGTATGGCTCAACATCCCGATGCCGATCATCGCGACGGCGTACAGGATGTAGATGGGGCCATCTGATTGATACAGAAGCACCGCAAAAATGAAGCTGATAGCAATGACGATCAGCGCCCACACGCTGGATTCCATGCCTACGGCCAATCCGGAAAGGATGGTCGTGGCCGGGCCAGTGTCGGTAGAGTCGACGATCTCGCGCACTGGTGGCTTGGTATAAGAAGTAAAGTAGGATGTGAGCGGATTGAAAGCCACCGCAAGGCCAACGCCGATGGTTGTCAGCATGGCCAGCCTCCAATCACCAGCATACAGGATGGCAACAATGAAGGAAAACAGGATGGTGTTGATGCTCGAAACCTCGTAGGATCGGAACATCGCCTCTTCGGCATCGTGAGCCCGCAGGAACTTGATCGGAAACTTCTCCCAGATCGGCACGGTGAACGTTCCTAGAATCGAACTGATCACGCCGATGCCGCGGATGATCAGCGGATAAACGATCCACTTCAGACTGTGGGACGGATCAAGCGTAACCAACGTGATGCCCAGGATCAGGGCAGAGACAATCGTAACTTCGTAGGATTCGAAGATGTCGGCAGCCATACCTGCGCAGTCGCCAACGTTGTCGCCCACCAGGTCTGCCACTACAGCAGCATTGCGGGGATCATCCTCCGGAATGTCTTTCTCAACTTTCCCCACCAGATCCGCGCCGACATCGGCTGCCTTGGTATAAATGCCGCCGCCGACACGCATGAACAGGGCCACCAATGTGCCGCCAAAACCAAAGCCAAGCAAGGCATCCGGCGCAGCCTTGCCATAGATGATAAAAATGATTGTGCCTCCCAGCAAACCCAGACCATCTGTGAGCATGCCAGTGACGGTGCCAGCATAATAGGCAATCGACAGGGATTCATTAAAACTTCGCCTGGATGCAGAGGCCACACGCACATTGGCCTGAATGGCCATGCGCATGCCAAGCTGTCCAACCAGCAAGGAGAACGTGGCGCCAGCTACGAAGGCCAACGTGCGCCCAATCGCAATAGCAATTTGGGCATTATCTCCAAATTCCTCCACGGCTTCCAAGGTTGGCTTGACAACATACACGCTGAAAAATAACAACACAGTCAAAAGGGCCATCACCGGCAGGATGGTGCGCAACTGCCGTTTCAGGTAGCTATCGGCTCCGATGCGGATCGCATTCCAGATCCGCTGCATCTCTTCGGTGCCTTTATCTTTTTTCAACACATGATTTTTGAGCAGCCAGGCATAGATCAAGCTAATGAACGCCGTTATCACAACCCCCAACACTGCGATTTGCTCGAAATCGTTTAGCCCATGGCGGGCCAGGCCCAAAATATCCATTTGTTTGCCTCTCCGGTGTAAAGTCAGGTTATCGCCGTTTCGTGTCTAACCGAAACGCGTACGACCAATGGTTGTCGTTGGCCTGCGACCAGTGAGGTAAAGAACAGGACTTGTCGGGTAGCAATCGCCCCTGCGCCAAGCCAACACGCCTCGGCATCCGGTCGCCTCCAACAGATTTTTAGGCCCATTCCCCCAATCAGGATGACGGGGTCGTGTCGGGCTGAAGCGCCCGGAGCGCTTCCACCATCTCCTGGAGGAGGTGCTTGCGATCCTTAAGCGCATCCCTAAGACACCGATTGTCGGTATGAACAATCTCGGTGTGTAGCTCAGACACTGCACACTCCAGGATATCCAACAAGACCAAATATTGCTCCGAAGTCAGTTTCACCGTATACATACGTCCCTTCCTGTCCGACCTGAAAGATCCATCGATCAAACTGTTCGCGTTGTTCAACGTGTTCGCAGCAACTTTTTGACTGGACAAAAACGCGGGAAAAGCCTGCATCTTCTGAATTTATTAAAATCCAATGCCAGTTGTGTTAAGGTTCATGGGGATTGTCAAAATATCATACCACGGATGAGATATTAAGCAAGGTCACAGCAAATTTTTATTCTGCGTTTAGGTTTCCCAGGCGCGGTAGCTCCACAGTAAACCGTGGTCATGAACACCACCTGGCGATCAACGCCTTT
>CAZDAU010000071.1:0-15630 GCA_964503625.1 uncultured Anaerolinea sp. | reverse complement strand
GCGGTACATCTGGGCGCGGCGCCCCGGGTCCAGGCAGCGCCGGGCCTTGTCCACCAGCTGGTTGAATTCGGCGTTTTTCCAGCTCCGCAGCACCTGATAATGCTCCAGGGCCACCCGCAGGAAGTTATCTGCGTCGGGATAATCGGCCATCCAGGTGATGTGCCACAGGCCGGGAAGTTCCAGGGTGTTGAAGTCTCCGATCAGGTCGTGCTCCCGCAGGTGCAGCTCCACGCCCAGGACCTCCTTCCAGGCGCGGGCGATGAACTCGCCCATGCGGTTGGCCTGCTTCGTCTTCAAGGCGAACAGGTTTAGCTCCGGAAAGCCCCGCCCGCCGGGGTAACCGGCCTCGGCAAGGAGCTGGCGCGCCCGCTCGGGGTCGTAGGCCAGGCCGTTTTCGGCAGCGTGTCCGGGGATGCCTGGGGGCAGGAAGCCGCCCGAGGTGGGCATGGGATAGCCGTAGGATAGCAGCTCCACCAGGGCGGCGCGGTCCAGGGCGTGCACCAGCGCCTGGCGCACGCGGCGGTCGTTCAGCGGGGGATGGGTCAGGTTAAAGCCAATGAACGACGACCCAGGCTCGGGGGAAGTGAGGTATTCGCCAGGGTAGCGATAGCGCATCTGCTCCAGGTGGCGGGTGCCCAGGCCGACGACATCCAGCTCACCGGCTTCGTAGCGCGCCTGGAAGCGATCGCGGTCGTACACCAGGTCGAACTCGACGGCCTGCAGGTTGCCGGAGAAGCGGCCGGTGTAGTGCGGGTTGCGCTCCAGGGTCAGCGTTTTCCCCGGCTGCCAGCCCGCCAGGCGGAACGGCCCGTTGCACACCAGCTGCTGCGGCGTGGCCCAATCATCGCCCAACGCTTCAAGGCGGTGGCGCGGCAAGGGAAAGGCGGCGTAGTGCGCCATGATGTACATAAAATACCCCACCGGCTCCTCCAGCTCCACCAAAAGCGTCCAATTGTCGGAGGCCGAGACGCCCAGCAAGGCCGGGTCGGGGTTTTCGCCGCTGTGGAAGCTTCGGGCGCCGCGCAGGTCGTAGAGCAGGCTGGCGTTGGGTGAAGCCGTGGCCGGGTGCAGGGTGCGGCGCCAGGCAAAGACAAAATCGTGGGCGGTGAGCGGCTCGCCGTCGGACCAGCGGACATCCCGGCGCAGGCGGAAGAGATAGCGCCGGCCGCCCTGCTGCACCTCCCAGGAGTTGGCGATGGCGGGGAGGATGTCCATCTCGTGGGTCAGCTCAGCCAGGCCCTCGAACAGGGCGAAGGTGAACTCAGCGGTCCCCACATCGCCGACGCGGGCGGGGTCGAAGCTGCGCGGATCGCCACCGGCGGCGCGGAAGGGGCGCGCCGCGGGCGGGATGGGCGCTGCAATGCCCGGGCGCGCCGCGGCCTGCTGCCACAGGCTGAAACCCTGCTGGTAAGCCTGGCGCGAACGGGGGAAATCGTAGGCCAGGTGGTACACCAGGCCCAGCTTCATCAGGGTGCGGGCAGCGGTTTCGTAATCGCCTTGTTCTTTGAGATACTCCTGGGCCTGCTCGTAGGCTTCAATCGCCTCGGGATAGGCAAATAGCTGGCGGGCGCGGTCACCGACCTGCAGCAGGTAATCCAGGGCTTTGGCGTGGTCGCCGGCTTCGATGAAATGGCGGCTGAGCTGGGGGGCAAGCTGGTCTTTGGGATAATCCAGCGGGCGCTCGGCCGAGAGGCGCTCCAGGGCCAGGCCAGCCCGGCGGTGCAGGCGCTGGCGGCGCATGGTGCTCATCTCGTCCAGCAGGGCGGAGGGGATGAGGGCGTGGGTAAAGCTGAAGGAAGGCCGGGAGGGCAGCGGGCGCCCAACCGGGCTGCGGCGGAGCGCTGCGGGCGGCGTCTCGGTGATGAGCTGGGCGCGCTGCGCCGCTTCCAGGGCATCGATCAGGTCTTCCTCGCTCTGGAGCGCGCTGCCGTTGCCGCTGGCAACGGCCTGCAGCGCAGTGAAATCGAACTCCCGCCCAAAGACAGCCGCCAGGCGCAGCGCTTCTTGCGCCGCTGCCGGCAGCCGCTCCACCCGGGCTTCAATGGCCATGCGCACGCTCTGCGGGATGCGCAGCTCTGGCAGGCTGGAGGCCTGCCAATGGCCAGATTGGTGGGACAGGCGGCCCTCGTCGATCAACGACTTGCACACTTCCTCGATAAAGAACGGGTTGCCTTCGGTCTCCCGGTAGATCAGGTCAACAAATTCAGGAGCGGGCTGATCGGCAAACATCGCCGCCAGCAGCTCGGCGGTCTCCTGGCGCGAGAGGCGGGTGAGCTTGATGCGCTCACCCAGGCGCTGGCGGCTGATCTCGTAGAGCAGGTCGCTCAGGGCCCGCGCTTCTCCCAGCTCAAACTCCCGGTAGGTCAGGGCAAGCAGCAAGGGCATTTTGGCCAGCCGGCGCGATAGGCGGCGCACCAGCGCCAGGGTGCCGGAATCGGCCCAATGCACATCTTCAAAGAGGACCAGCAGCGGCCGGCGGCGGGTCAGGGCCTGGAAAAGCTCGATCAGGCCGTCAAACAGGTGCTCCTGGTCAGCCTGGGGGTCCAGCTCGGGGCGGCCGCGCAGCGCCCTGGGATCGCCGCAGCAATCGGGGGCCAGCATGCCCAGGGCATCCAGGGTGTCTTCGCTCAGGCCCAGGCCGGCTTTAGCCAGGGTTTCGCCGCCGTTGGCAAAAACCAGGCGGATGATCTGCGCCACCGGGGCATACGGGGCGCTGCTCTCGGCGTAGCAGGCAGCCATCAGGGCCATGCCGCCAGAGATCTCTGCCCGAGCAGAGAGCTCGCGCGCCAGGCGGGTCTTGCCGATGCCCGGCTCTCCGCTGATCAGCAGCACCTGGCCTTGCCCGGCGGCGGCGCGCTGCCACAGGCGCTGGACTTCGCCCAGCTCGCGCCCCCGGCCGACCATGCGGCCGCGGGCGATGCGCTCCAATGGCGAGATGGCGCTGGCCGATTCAGCCGCCGGGCCGGCGGTCGCGGGCGCATCCAGGTGCAGCAGGGCCTGGCGCACCGCTTCGGCGGAGGCGGGGCGATCCCGCGGGTCCTTGCTCATCAGGCGCAAGACCAGGGCGTCCAGGGCGGGGGAAACCTGGCTGTTGTAGGTGCTGGGCGGGACAACCGGGGCGTACAGGTGCTGCGAGATGACGCCGATGGGCTCATCGGCAATGAATGGCAGCCGCCCGGCAAGCAGCTCGTAAAGCATCACCCCCAGGCTGTACAGGTCAGCCCGGCCGTCGTAGGGCTGTCCCAGCGCCAGCTCTGGAGCCAGGTAGAAGACCGTGCCCACGATGGCGCCTTCAACCGTCAGGCGCGAAGCGACCGAGCGCGCCAGGCCAAAATCGGTCAGCCGGGCAATGCCGTCTTCGCCCAGAAGCACATTTTCGGGCTTGATATCCCGGTGAATCACACCTGCGCTGTGGGCATGGTCGAGGGCGGCGCAGAGCTGGCGGGCAATTTCCAGCACGGCCTCCACGGCAACCGGCTTGCCTTCCTCCACCCAACGGTGCAGCGAGTGCCCTGCGACATACTGCATGACGATATAGGAGCGCTGGTCCGCTTCCCCGGCGTCATAGACGGCGACGATGTTGGGGTGACTCAGGCGGGCCGCAGCCTGGGCCTCGTTCAGCAGGCGGGCCCGCCCTTCGCTCCCCAGGCTGCCCTGGGCTAGGATCTTGATCGCCACCACCCGCTCGAGCAGCAGGTCATGGCCGCGGTAAACCATGCCCATCCCGCCCTGGCCCAGCTCGGCATCGATGCGATAGCGGTTTTGCAGAATATCACCGATTTCCATGCAATTAAATATACTACAAAAGGGGGGTTCACCCATGATTCACCCGGGTGAATCATGGGTGAACCCGATTGATCGAATATTTGTTCTATGAATAATAGGGGGTGAAAGGAAAATTTCACATGCCCATTGAAACCCTACCCACCCCCTCGCTCACCCCGGAGCTGCTCAGCGCCATTGCAGGCATCCTGCTATCCCTGCTGGCGTCCTACTGCCCAGGCTTCTCCACCTGGTTCGAGCGGCTCGAAGCGACCCGCAAGCGCCTGGTCATGCTGGCAGCCCTGGCCGCGGCCAGCGCGGCGATTGTGGCCCTGGCCTGCAGCGGGCTGGCGGAGCAGCTTGGCCTGCAGGCGACCTGCGATGTCAACGGCGCAGTTCGGGCGCTGCAAGCCTTCATCCTGGCGCTGGCGGCCAACCAGAGCGCCTATCTGATCAGCAAAGGCTAAAACATGCGCAAGCGCGGCAGACAGGCCGGAAACGCCAGCGCCCTCAAGCACGGCTTCTACTCGCGCTACTTTCGCTCCAGCGACATTGACGACCTGGAAACACTGGAGCTGAAGCTGGAAGACGAGATTGCCGCAGCGCGCCTGGCCGGGCGCCGGATGCTGGAGCTGTGCGACGAGATGACCGATCCACAGCAAAGCCTGCGCGCCCTTTCAGCCTTCTCGCGCCATCTCACCCATGTGGCCGCGTTGATCCGCGCCCACGCCGTCCTGACCGGAAACAACAGCGACACGACCGCCGCGATCAACAAAGCAATTGAAGAAATTGCCAGGGAGTTCAAAATCCTATGACCACCCCCCACAGCCAGCCTCACCCGCCGGCCGAAGCCGGTCCGCTTGAACGATCTTACGCCAGCTGCCCCATCCTGGCCGGCCTTTCCCAGATCACAAGCCTGGCGCAAGACATCCGAGCCACAACGCGCCAACTGCGCCGGGATCTCAACCGCTGCAAAACCTGCCCGCTCGGCCAGCAGTGCCCCATCATGCAGCAATACCAGGAGCAAATCAGCCAGGCAATTGCGGACGTGCTGGCAGAGTTCAGCCGGCCCTAGTTGCCCACCTTCCAGGCTGGCGCTTTGCCAGCCGCGCAGACTCAAGGAGTTAACCCATGCCCGCCCTCTCTGGTCAAACCACCGTCGCCGCCGCCGGCGCTGCCGAAGCCCTGGGCAGCCAGCCCATCGCCGGCCCCCTGGCCGTCAAAGCCCTGGCCGCCAACACCGGCCTGGTGTTCATCGGCAACGACGGCGCTTCAGATGTCTCCTCGGCCAACGGATTCCAGCTCGCCGCCGGCGAGGCCATCATCCTCAACCACGTCGCCGACCTGGCCAACATCATGGTCGATGCAGCCGTCAGCGGCGAAGGCGTCTGCTGGCTGGCGCTCAACATCTGACCATGCGCCCCAAGATAACCCCGCCTGATGGGGGCTTATGACATCCCTCCTGACAACCATCAAAGCTCTGCTGCGCGACATCACCGCATTCACCACCCATGCCAGCGGCGTATCCCTGCGCGCCTACCAACGCGCCGCTGCCCTGGCCATCGTGGACTCGGTCATCAACCGCCGCGGCCTCTCCTTTGTCGTCATCTTCCCCCGCCAGTCCGGTAAGAATGAGCTCCAGGCGCAGATCGAGGCTTACTTGCTCACCCTCTACAGCCCCACCCCAGCCGAGATCGTCAAGGTTTCCCCCACCTGGAAGCCCCAATCCCTCAACGCCATGCGCCGCCTTGAACGCGTCCTCAAGCGCAACCTCATCGCCCGCAGCCTGTGGAGCAAAGAGTCTGGCCACATCTACCGCATCGGCGAGGCCCGCATCCTGTTTTTCTCTGGCAGCCCCGTCGCCCACATCGTTGGCGCCACCGCCTCCACCCTCCTCGAAGTTGACGAGGCCCAGGATATCACCATCGAAAAATACGATAAAGAGATCGCCCCCATGGCCGCCAGCACCAACGCCACCCGCGTTTTCTTTGGCACCGCCTGGACTTCTCAGACCCTCCTGGCCCGCGAGAAACGCGCCGCCCTGGCTGCCGAGAAACAAGACGGCGTCCGCCGCGTTTTTGAGATCAGCGCCGAAACCGTGGGCAGCGAAGTTCCAGCTTATCAGCAGTTTGTCCACAACCAGGTCCAATCCCTGGGCAGAAACCACCCCTTCGTCCGCACCCAGTTCTTCTCCGAAGAAATTGACGACCAGGCCGGCATGTTCACCGCCGAACGCCTGGCCCTCATCCAGGGCGATCATCCCCCGCTGGCTGCCCCGCGCCCCGGCGCCATCTACCTGTTCACCCTCGACGTGGGCGGTGAACAAGACCCTGCGCCCGAGGGCCGCGCACACGACGCCACCGCCCTCACCATCTTTGAGATCGACCTTGTCTCCTTCGCCGGCGTCATCCACCAGCCCCGCTTCAACGTCGTTTACCGCCAGCAATGGACCGGCGCCCGCCAGACCGCCGTCTTCAAGCAGGTCGCTGCGCTCACCAATCTCTGGAAGCCCCATCGCATCATCACCGACGCCACCGGTGTGGGCGAAGGCATCACCGGCATGCTTGCCCAGGCTTACGGCAGCCGCGTTATCCCCTTCAAATTCACCCAGCAATCCAAGTCACAGCTCGGCTACGACTTCCTGGCCGTCATCGAAACCGGCCGCTTCAAAGACTACGCCCCCGCCTCGGCGCACTTCAAGCTCGCCGGCGACGGCAAGATCAGCCTCAACACCGGCGAGCCGCACGACGCCGCCCGCCTGCAGGCCGCTTTCCTTCAGCAAGCCCGCTTCTGCCAGATGGAAATTCTCCCCGGCCCGGCCAAGATCATGCGCTGGTCTGTCCCCGACGGCGCCCGCGACCCCGCCACCGGCGAGCTGGTCCACGACGACCTGCTCATCTCAGCCGCCCTGTGCGCCGTGATCGACGCCGAGCAATTCGGCACAGCCGAGAGCGCCGTCATCCAACCCCTCGACCCCATCGCCAAAGCCGTGCAAGAAAGGACCTTCTCGTGAGACCCAGGCTCATCCCCACCCTCGCTCAACCCAGCCTCAACCCGCGCCAGTACATGGCCCGCCTGCGCTCCATCCAGCCCGCCTCCCTGGTCGCCCACTGGCCGCTCAACGAGGGCGCTGGCCGGGTGGCTTATGACGGTATAGGCTCGTCCCCAACCGTGGATGTCCTGCGCAACGGCGATTTTGAATCCCCAGGCGCGGGCGGCGCTGACATCTGGGAATGGTGGACGGAGACCGCCAGCGATGGCGCCATTGCCGATGAGACGACCATCGTCCACGGCGGCGGCCACGCAGCGAAGCTGACGGCCGGCCCATCCGTCAACGCCCGCATCTACGAGACTTCCATCCCGGTCCTGCCCAACGCGTCCATCGTCCTCACCTTCTGGACGCGCGGCGATGGCGCAAATGCCGGGAGGTTTGCAGTATACGACGAGACCAACGCGGTTTGGCTCCGGTCGCTCACGTCAACCGGCGTGACCGGCGCAACCTACACCCAGGTCGCCTATAACATCACCGTCCCGGCGGCCTGCTATTCGCTGCGCCTGGACTTCTGGTGCCCGGCGGTCAACGGCGGCTATGCCTATTTTGACGACGCCGTGCTGACCTGGGCGCGTCCCCTGCACGGCACGTATGCGCCGTCTGGCGTCACGTATGGCCAGCCCGGCATTGGCGACGGCAAGACATCCGTCCAGGTATCGGGCAGCTCCACCTATGCCCAGATCGGCAACCAGGCATTCAGCTCAGTCTTCCCGTCCAACGTGGGGACGGCCATTATGTGGGGCAAGGTTGACAGCGCCGCCCGCTGGACAGACGCGGCCGAATACCGCTACCTGTTTCACCCCAAGTCTCGCCTGGGCGGCGGAACCGTTTATGTGGTGTTCGGCAAGTCCACCGCCAGTCACACCCTGATGTGGCGCAGGCGGGTCGCATCCAGCATCCACGAGATCGCCTACACTTTTTCCCCCTCGGGCACGCTGGACTGGTTTTGCCAGGGCATGGTTTGGGATGTCGTCTCCAGCCCCAAGCGGATTGCCTGTTTCCTTTACGCCAATGGGGTCTTCACCGCCGTGTCCGACACAGCTCCCAGCGCCGGGTATGGCGACCAGCTCTGGGACACCAACACCTACCCGGTGGACGATGGGAACGCCGTGCTGCTGGCTGGCTCGCTAACCGCCCAGGAATGGGTCGGGTGGGCTGCCCACGGCGCCCTCTGGTCCACCGCCCTCTCCACCGCCGAAATGCGAGCAGCAATGACCCCCTGAGGACCGACCTATGCCAACCCTCCGAGAACGCCTGCGCAACTTCCTGAACCCTGGCCCCATCCCTGCCCAGGAATCATCCGTCTCTGTGCGCCTGGATGACTCCCCCGGCTGGGGCGGCCTCACCCACCAGCGCCACGACTACGATCCCGGCACCATCCAGCAAATCTACACCGACGCCCTCGAAGCCTGGCGCAAGAACCCCGTCGCCTGGCGCATCATCGCCATCACCACCGATTACGTCATCGGCGACCGCTTCACCGTCAGCTCACGCAACCAGCGCCTCAATCGTTTCATCCGCGAATTCTGGAACCACCCCAAAAACCGCCTTGCCTTGCGCCTGGATACCATGTGCGACGAGCTCTCCCGCGCCGGAGACCTGTTCGTCCTGCTCTTTCGCAACCCCCAGGACGGCATGTCCTACCTCCGCTTTGTCACCAAAGACCGCATCCAGCGCATCGTCAGCGCAGACAACGACTGGGAGACCGAGCTCGCCTACCACGAAACCCAACCAACCGGCGATGCTAAAGTCTGGCTTTCTCCAGACCACCCCGAAGCCCCCTACAGCGACGCCGTCATGCTCCACTACGCCGTCAACCGGCCCATCGGCGCGCTGCTCGGAGAAAGCGACCTCACCACCATGATCCCCTGGCTGCTCCGCTATTCGCGCCTGGTCGAAGATCGCGTGCGCCTGCATTGGGCAGCCCGGTCCTTCCTCTGGGATGTCACCGTGCCCGCAGCCGCAGTCCAGGCCAAAGCCGAGCAATACCGCCAGCCGCCGGATACCGGCAGCATCATCGTCCACGATGAAGCCGAAACCTGGAAGGCCGTCGCCCCCAACCTGGCCGCTGCAGACGCCCGCCACGACATGCAGGCCGTCCGCGCCATGATCGACGCCGGCTCCGGCTTCCCCCCGCACTGGCGCGGTGACGCCGGCGATATCTCCCTCGCCACCGCCCAGGCCATGGCCGGCCCCACCGAGCGCCACCTGGTGCGCCGCCAAAATTACTTCAAATTCGTCCTCTCCGATATCATCTACCACGCCTACACACGCGCCGCGGAGATCGGTGCAGCCCCCCGCATCGCCAGGGCCGACTACGAAAGCCTGTTCGTTTTCTCCATGACCGACATCTCCCGCTTCGATAACGAAGCCCTGGCCGCCAGCGCCCGCGACCTCTCCGAAGCCCACGCCAACCTCATATCCAACCTCACCGCCGCCCCGCTCACCCTGCAGCGCATCATGCTGCGCGCCTTCTTCCAGTTCGCCGGCAGCCCCATATCCGAAGAAACGATCGACCAAATGATTGAGGAGATCAAAGCCAACCCGCCTCAACCTGCCAACCGCCAACCGCCAACCATTCGCGACTAAGGAGTACCCATGCAAAACAGCCTACGATCACCCGTCCTGTTCTCCACCGCCACGCCTGGCTACACGCAGAGCGCCTACCTCGCCCGCTTTGTGCGCGCCGGCCCCGTGCTGCGCGCAGACCGCAGCCAAGCCGACATCAGCATCAGCACATCGGCCCTGCAGCGCGCCGCAGACACTGGCCTGTTCAACAACCGCGCCGTCTTCCTCGACCACGCCGCTTGGTTCAACAACCCATCCCTCGAAAAGCTGGCCGGAAAAACCGCCCACGCCCGCTACGACCCAGAGACCCAATCGGTCATCGGCCAGATCACCTTCAACGACACCCCGGTCGGCGGCCTTGCCAATCAAATCATCCAGGAGCTGCTGCACGACGACCAGCCGCCAGACATCGGCCTATCCATAACCTTCTATCCCATCTGGGGCGCAAACAACACCAGCCAGGTGATCGACATCCGCCATGTCGAAAGCGTGGACCTCGTTTTCCAGCCCGCCGCAGACGGCCGCATCCTGGCCGCCCTATCATCCCACAACTTGACCCAGCCACCCTCCGGAGACCCCACCATGGACCAACCCATCCCCACCCGCAACCAACAGCCCAACCCCATCGACGCCTGGACTGACGCAATCGCCCAGACCGCAGCCCAACACGTCATCGCTGCCAGCGGCCTGCCGGAACCATCCCGCAAACGCCTCAGCGCGCAGACCTGGCACACCCCCGAAGAGCTCCAGGCCGCCATCGACGCCGAGCGCGCTTACCTGGCAGATCTCACCGCGCAATCCGTCATCCAGATCGGCGGCGTCGCCCCCCGCTCCGCTCAAATCTCCACCATGCGCACCGGCCTGGATCGCGTCCAGGCCGCCCTCGAAGCGCTCCTGGCCGGCCGCCGCCCCCCCGATGGCATCCCCCCGCTCACCGGTGTGCGCGAGCTCTACCACATCCTGTCTGGCGACTACGAAATGTCCGGCATGTTCCAGGCCGACCGCGTCCAATTCGCCAACGTCAACAGCTCCACCATGGCCAACATGGTCGCCAACGTGCTCAACAAACGCGTCGCTGCAGAATTCCAGAACTATCCCCAATGGTGGACACCCATCGTCAATGAAGAAGACTTCCAGTCGCTGCAGCAAATCCAATGGACGCTGCTCGGCGGCCTGGGTGAGCTGCCCACCGTCGCCGAAGGCGCAGCCTACACCGAGCTCACCTGGGACGACAGCAAGGAAACCGGCGCCTTCGTCAAGAAAGGCGGTTACCTGGGTTTGACCCTGGAAGCCATCGACAAAGACGACACCGGCCGCCTGCGCGGCGCGCCCCGCGCCCTTGCCCAGGCCGCCTGGCTCACTCTCAGCAAATCCATCTCCAGCATCTTCACCCAATCCAGCGGCGCCGGCCCCACCCTCTCGGACGGCACCGCCCTGTTCCACGCCAGCCGCGGCAATGTGGGCGCCTCCGCCCTCAGCCTCACCACCTGGAACGCCGCCCGCATCGCCATGCGCAAGTTCACCGAGCTCAACTCCGGCGAACGCCTGGGCGGGCTGGTGGTGCCCAAATTCCTGCTCATCCCGCCAGACCTGGAGATCACCGCCACCCAGATCATCGCCTCGGAGTACGAATACACCTACGCCCTCTCCAACGGCACCGCCGCCCCCGTCAACCCCAACGCCGAAGGCGACAGCTTCAACGCCCGCATGGCCCAGGCCCGCCAGCGCGTCATCGTCATCGACCTGTGGACCGATACCAACGACTGGGCAGCGGTCTGCGATCCCCGCCTCTACCCCACCATTGGGGTGGGCTACCGCTACGGCCGCCAGCCCGAAGTCTTTTCGGTCGCCAGCCCAACCGCCGGGCTGATGTTCACCAACGACACCATGCCCGTCAAAGTGCGTTTCTTCTACGCCGTCGCGCCCATCGACTGGCGCGGCATGTACAAGGCAAATGTCACGTGACGGCTTTGCCCGGCCAACATCCCCCCGCAGCCCAATTTCACGAAGGAGAAAACCCCATGGCAATGCGAGTCTTCCAACAAGTCTTCAACCTTGGCCCCACCCTGGCCGCCAACCACACCTTCAACTTCAAGGTGCCTTTTGATTGCCAGCTCATCCACGTCAGCCTGTGCAACTCCACCGCCAACGCCGGCACCCTCAAGATCGGCACGCCCTCAGACGACGACTACTACCTGGCGGCCGAGAACTTCGGCGTATCGGGCACGCCTGTGGAAGTCAGCACGCCGGCCGGCTTCGACGGCGTGGGCGCCGGCAGCCAATACCCCCACATCTCGGACGGCGCCACCGTTTCCGTGCTGGTCACAGACCACGCCAGCCACATGGCCAACGTCTGTGTGGTGCTGACGTTCACCGAAGGCTGACGGCCTTTCGCAGGCCCTCCTCCTGCGAGAGGAGCCTCTTCCCCGGGGTGGGGCGGCCCTCACGCCCCACCCCCAACCTTCCTCATGGTGATCTCATGGCCAGGATACAAGCCTACGCCTCCAACTATGTCCCCCCCGCCACCACATCGACCCTGGTCAGCGGGCCGGGCGCCATCCATTCCATCATCATCACCACCAGCGCCGCCACCCCAACCACCGTCATCTTCTACGACAACACCACCGCCGCTGCCCCCGTCCTGATCGCCTTCCTGGTCAATGCCCAGTTCCCCCTCCTCTGGCATTCCAAAGACATCGGCCCCATCCGCTTCACCACCGGCTTAACCGTGCTCAGCCCCACCGGCTGCGCTGTCTTTGTCGTCACCGAAGAATGAAAGACCTGGAGTACCCCCATGGCCCAAACACTTGCCGCCCTCAACCAGGAAGCCCGCGACCTGATCGGCGATACATCCCTCGTTTCCCCCATCTTCACCGACCAGCAGATCGACGCCTGGATCAACGCCGCCATCCGCGACCTCAACAACCACTTTCCCCGCCAGCTCACCGGCGCGCTCTCCACCACCGCCGGCGTCCACAGCTACGACTTGCCGCTGACCTTCATCGCCATGATCAAGGTCGAATACCCCACCGGCGATGACCCGCCCTCCTACCTGAAATACAGATCCTCCAAGCTGACTGCTTTTTGGAATGTCAGCGGCTACTACGATGTCCTCCGCCCGCAGGACGCCAGCAGCGGCAACCCGCCGCAGCTCATCATCAGCGAAAGCCCCTCCACCGGCCAGGTGATCACCTACACCGCCACCATGGAGCACAACCAGCTCAGCTCGTCCAGCGACGAGACCACCATCCCCGACCGCCTGACCCACCTGATCACGCTGTTCGTGCGCTACAAAGCCTGGCAAGAGCTCAGCACCAGCGAAGGCATGGACCCCGACCCGATCAAGCTGTTAGCCGCCACCCAGGAAGTCAACAGCTACCGCGCCGAGCGCGCCTACTACAAAGCCCTGGATATGGCCAAGAAAGCCATCTCCGCCTCCGAAACTGTTGAATGGAAGATGCCCAATGTCAACCAAATCTATTGACGCCGCCATGCCCGTGGATCACGTCTTGCTGCCTGGGCCGGACCCGCTCGCCGGCCCGGCGGCTGCTGGCGGCCGTTTCTACCTGCTGATCGCGCCGCACCCGGAATTGGACCGCCTGATGGACGCCCTGGCGGTGCGGCTGGCGCTGGCGGCCGAGGGCGCCCGGCAGGCATCCACAGCCCAGCCCGCAGCCGATCCTTACCTGTGCATCCTGGATGGCGGCAACCGCTTTGACCTGCACGGCATCGCTCGCGGCATACATGCCGGCAGCATACATGCCGGCGGCCTGGAGGCCATCCTGCGGCGCATCCAGGTGGCCCGCGCCTTCACCTGCTACCAAATGGAGGCCCTGCTGGCCGCCGCAGGGCCGCACCCCATGCCCATCCTGGTGTTCCGCCTGCTCGCCACCTTCGCCGATGGCCCCTTTGGGGACGGCGCTGCGCCGCCGGCTGAGCGGCTGCGCCTGCTGGCGCGCTGCATTGACCATCTGAAGCGCCTGGCCCGCCTCGCTCCGGTGATGGTCAGCGCGGCGCCGCCGTCCGACGCCCTCACCGCCGGCCTGTTGGCCCGCCTGGAAACCGCCGCCGACCAGGTCTGGCGCTTTGAGGCCCAGGCCCGGCCCGGCAACCGGCCGGGGACATCCTCGCCCCACGCGCCGCCGGCCCCCATCCAACTGAGCCTGTTCGGCCGCGCAGCCACGGATTGACCATGGGCCGCACGGTTCCCTCCATCACCCAGGCCTTCCTGCAGGAGCAGGAATCTTTCTCCCGCTTCCGCCGCGCCCTGCGCCGCAGCGACCAGCTCGCCCTGGATGATCTGTTCGCCGCCGCCCGCCAGCACCTGGCCGCCGCCGCCTACGCTTCTCACGCCCTGCCCTTTGAGACGCTGCTCCTGGCAATGCTGCTGGAAGAGCACAAGGAGGTGATGCGCTTGCGAGAGCAGCTGGCGCGCTTCGAGCGGCGCTCCGGTTTGCCGCAAGACCAGCCATGATCCCCTTCCCCCCGCCGCGTTTCCCGCGGTCCAAACCCCAGATCGCAGCGGCATGAGCGGCGCTCTCATCACCGTCACCGGCTGGCTGCTGGACCTGTATGCCGACCCGCAAGGCGAGCTGGCGCTGTGGCTGCTGCAGGGACAAGAGGATCATGGCAGGGATGGCCCGCCGCAGGCGCAGGCCGCCCAAAAGGGGGATGCGCCGGCGCCTCCCTGTGGGACCCGCCGGCTGCGCCTGCGCCAGCATTTTCCGGTCGCCTTCTATGCCGCCGGGCCCAACCCGCGCCTGCGCCTGCTGTGGCAGCACCTGCAGCGCGCCCACCCCCGGCTCATCGCCCAGGGCGTCCTGGCCCTCTCGCGCCAGGAGCGGCGCGATCTGTTCCAGCCCCGGCCGGTCACCGTTCTGGCGGTGGAGGTGCAAAAGCCAGGGCTGCTGCCGGGCCTGTTCCAGCGGACGGCGGCGGCCTTCCCAGACCTGACCTATTACGACGCCGACCTGCCGCTCAGCGCCCGCCACGCCGCGGCCTGCGGCACCTTCCCGCTGGCCAGGCTCCAGGCTGGCGTGACCGTCTCTACAGACGGCGTGACAACAGTCCAGACCCTGCAGGTGTTGGATTCGCCCTGGGACCTGGACGCGCCGCCGCCGCCGCTGCGGGTGATGCGCCTTGCGCCCGATTGCAACCCGCGACGGGGGACGCCTGCCTGGCTGGAGGTGCAGGTGGAGCGCTGGAGCTGCCGCCTGTCGCTGCAGCCGGAGCGGGCCTTGCTGGTTGGGCTGCGGGCGCTGCTGCGCCGCTGCGACCCCGACCTGCTGCTCACCAGCTGGGGCGATACCTGGCTGCTGCCCCGCCTGCTGGCGCTCTCAGAGAAGCTCGGCCTCCCGCTGCCGCTCAACCGCGGGGCCGAGCGCTCCGGCCCAGGCAGCGGCTCAGGCGAACCGCGCCTGTCGGATCAGCGGGCAGTCCCCGCCGGCGCTCAGGCCGCCTGCCGCCCCATCGGCCTCCCGCTGCCGTGCGATGCCCACCAGCCGGTCCTGCGCCGCCCAGAGCGCTCCTACCAGGCTTACGGCCAGGTGATCCATCGCGGCCAGCAGGTGCTGCTCTTTGGCCGCTGGCACATCGACCAGTTCAATGCCATGATGTACCATGACTATGCGCTGGAGGGCATCCTCGAATCGGCCCGCGTCAGCGCCCTGCCGGTCCAGCAGGCGGCGCGCCTTTCGCCCGGCACGGGCATCTCGACCATGCAAGTCGTCGCCGCCCTGCGCCAGGGGGTGCTGACGCCCTGGCGCAAGCAGCAGGCTGAGATCCCCAAGAGCGCCCTCGACCTGCTCCACGCCGACCAGGGAGGCCTGGTCTACCAGCCCATCATCGGCCTGCACCGGGACGTGGCCGAGATTGATTTTGTCTCCATGTACCCCAGCATCATGGCCCGCTTCAACATCTCGCCAGAAACGACCGCTCCCCCCGCCGCTGCCCCCGTAGTCGCGACTTCAGTCGCCGCCGCGACCCCCGTAGTCGCGACTTCAGTCGCCGCCGCGACCCCTGTAGTAGCGACTTCAGTCGCCGCCGCGACCCCTGTAGTAGCGACTTCAGTCGCTCCCCCCGCCGCCGCAACCCCCGTAGTAGCGACTTCAGTCGCCGCCGCGACCCCTGTAGTAGCGACTTCAGTCGCCCCCGCCGCGACCCCCGTAGTCGCGACTTCAGTCGCTCCCAGCAAAACGGCTAAAGCCGTCACTACAACCCACGCGACCCCTGTAGTAGCGACTTCAGTC
>CAZDAU010000070.1:0-15824 GCA_964503625.1 uncultured Anaerolinea sp. | reverse complement strand
CCTGACCGACCGGGAACCGCTGCTGCGGGCGCTGATCTACAGCCCGGCCGCCCAGGCGATTGAGCTGGCCGCAGCGACTTTCCCGGTCTTCAAGCCGCAGCCAAAGCTGGTGGACAGCGCCCCGCGCAGCCTGCCGGCCGAGCTGCCGGCCTGGGCGCTCCCGGCCCCCAACCCCGGCCAGCGAGCAGCGCTGGGGTTGATCGGCCTGGGGCTGTTTGGCCTGGGGGCGCTCCTTCTGCTGCCGGGCAGACAGAAGGGCTGGGCCATGCAAACCAGCCCAAGCGCAGGCTCGCCTTCCCCTTCAGGATTCAGTTACGCCTTCAAAATGCCTATGAAACGCAAAGGATCCACCATTAATCCGACCTCCGCCGGGCTGCCCGCCGCCGCGCCAGAGCCTGCCATCCGGGTCAAAAACCTCTCCAAGCGCTATGGCAAAGCCTGCGTGTTGAACGGGGTAAGCTTCTCGCTGCCCAGCGGTGAATCGCTGGCCCTGTGGGGTCCCAATGGCGCCGGGAAAACGACGCTGGTCAAAGCCATCCTGGGCCTGATCCAGGCGCAGGGGCAGATCCAGGTGAACGGGCGGGATGTGCGGCGAGACGGCAAAGCCGTCCGCCAGCAAATTGGCTACGTGCCCCAAGAGGCAATCTATTATGATATGAGCGTGAGAGCCACCCTGGCTTTCTACGCCCGGCTGAAGAAAGTCGATCCACGGCGCGTGGCTCCCCTGCTGGACCGGCTCGGCCTGGCAGAGCACGCCCGCAAGCCGGTTCCGGCCCTCTCCGGCGGGCTTAAGCAGCGTCTGGCGCTGGCAGTGGCTTTGCTCAGCGATCCGCCCCTGCTGCTTCTGGACGAGCCGACCGCCAACCTGGATGCAAAGGCGCGGCGCGAATACCTGGCCTTGCTTCTGGAACTGCGCCGGGAAGGTAAAACGCTGCTTTTCACCTCGCACCGGCTGGAGGAGGTTGAGACGCTGGCAGAGCGGGTGCTGATGCTGGAAAGCGGGCAAGGCCTGGAAGAAATTTCTCCCAGCGCGCTGCGCCAGCGTTTGCAACCCCAGGCCGAGCTGGCTCTGTGGATTGCCCTGGAGCAGCGCCAGAGAGCTGTAGCCTTGCTTCAGGGCGCCGGGTTGGAGGCGCGCTTCAACGGCCGGGGCACCGTGGTGGTGCAGCTTGAATCGGAGAGCAAGCTGCGGATCCTGGAATTGCTGGAGGGACAAGGCGTGCACGTTTTGGATTTTGAGATCGAGAGCGTGGAATCATGGAACTGAGCCTGGTGTGGGTGATTGCCCAGCGTGAGCTGCGCGAGGCGCTGCGCAACAAATGGCTGGTCATCTTCAGCGTTGGTTTCGCCCTGCTGGCCTTCGGGCTTTCCCGCGCCAGCCTGGCAACCGCCGGTTACGCCGGGCTGGGCGGCTTTGGTCGCACCGCAGCCAGCCTGGTGAACGCTTTGCTGCTCTTCGTGCCGCTGCTGGGATTAAGTGTGGGGGCTGGGGCGGTGGCTGCTGACCGCGAACGCGGAGCGCTGCTCTACCTGCTGGCGCAGCCGGTCAGCCGGGGAGAGGTGTTCTGGGGCAAGGCGCTGGGCGCCTGCCTGGCCTGCGGAGCGGCGCTGGTGGCCGGTTTTGGCCTGGCGGCGCTGGCAATCGCCTCCGGCGGGAGCGCCAACCCCGCAGCATTCCTGGGGCTGGTTGGCTTCACCGGCTTGCTGGCGCTGGCCTCTCTGGGGATGGGCTTCCTGATCAGCACCTTAACTCAAAAAGGTTCCACAGCCAATGGGGCGGCGCTGCTGCTCTGGCTGGGGCTGGTCTTCCTGGGCGACCTGGGGCTGGTCGGCGCTACCCTGGCGCTGCGCCCAACCGCTGAGGGACTGCTGGCCACGCTGCTGGTAAATCCGTTGCAGGCCTTCAAGCTGGGCGCCATCTACAGCCTGCGCGCCACCCTGGACACCCTCGGACCGGTGGGCCAATATGCCACTTACCGCTTTGGAGAGGGGCTGCCCTTTCTGCTTGGGGCGTTGCTGGCCGGCTGGGCGGTTGTAACCTTCTCCATGGCCTTCGGACTGTTCAAGCTCAGGAGAGATGCATGAAAACCATAAGCAGTAAAACCCTGATCGTCCTTTGGATTGCCCTGGCGGCACTGGCGGGCTGCAAGCCTGAGCCACAGGGCCCGCAGCCGCCCAGGATACGCTACGGGCAAGAGACCTGCAGCGCCTGCGGCATGGTCATCGACGAGCCGCGTTTTGCCGCCGCCACCCTGCTGGTGAGCGGGGAATATCGCAAGTTTGATGATGTCGGCGAGATGCTCAGCTACCACATGAACCACCCTGAAGACCAGGTCGCCGCCTGGTTCGTCCATGATTATCCGTCCGAAAATTGGATCAGGGGCGAGCAGGCGTTTTTCGTCCACAGCCAGGGCCTGCGAACCCCCATGGGCAGCGGGATCGCCGCCTTTGCCGACCGTGCTGCAGCCGAGAGCTTCGCCGCCGAGCGCGATGGCGAAGTGTTCAGCCTGGATCAAATTCGCGCTCAAACCCACATTGCAGAACACCCATAAGAATCCCAAAATCATTCAAAGGAGAAATCAATGAAATCCCTCCCAATTCGATTGACCCTCCTGCTGGCGGCGCTGGCGCTCGTCCTGGCGGCCTGCGGCGGCGGCGCTCCCGCGGCGACACCCACCCCCACTGCAACACCCAAGCCGACGGAGCCGCCCGGCGACCCGGCAGCCGGGAAAATCGCCTATGAAAAGACCTGCATTGCCTGCCATGGCGCCGATCTCAAAGGCATGCCCAACCTGGGGAAAGACCTGACCACCAGCGAGTTCGTCAAAGGCAAAACCAACCCGGAGATGGTTGAATTCCTCAAAGTCGGCCGGCCGGCCAGTGATCCGCTCAACACCCAGGGAGTGGACATGCCCCCCAGGGGCGGTAACCCGGCATTGACGGATGCCGACCTGCTCAACATCGTGGTTTATGTGCGCAGCCAGCAAGTGAAATAGGCTGCCCCGCTGGCTCCGCCGGCTGGCAAAACCGGCGGAGCCAGATCAGTCGCCGATCCGAGGCGGTATGGACCCCTCCGAAGCGCTCCCCGAGGATCTGCCCTTGCCGGATCCCTTTCCGGATTACCTGCCCTGTCCGCATTGCGGAGAGCCGGAGGTGGAGGTGTGGTGCTACCAGACCCAGGTGCAGTGCCATCGCTGTGGGGGCTGGTTCGACCACCAGCCGCCACACGCGGGATGCAAAATCGGGCCCACCTGCCAGCCCACAGCAGGGTGGACGCGCCTTAAATTCACACTTTTGCTGGAAGAGCAGCCGGAAGACCCAGGCCAGGTTTGACGGAAAGAAGTTCTATTCGGTCAGTTCTCTTAGCTTTTCGAGATCCGTCACCAGGATGTACCCGCCCTTGCGGGTCAGGATCAGGCCTTCCTTTTGGAACCGCGAGACCGTCCGGATCGCGGTTTCCAGGGTAGTGCAAGACATATCTGCCAGATCCTGGCGGGAGAGGGGAATGGTGATCAGCGTTCCACCTGGATCGGAGCGGCCCACCCGGGTTGCCAGCTTGTAGAGGATGTGGGCCATGCGCCGTTCGACGCGCTCCCCGGCCAGAATTTGCATGTTGATCATCGACAGGTGGCGCGCTCCCAACATGCGCAGGAGCTTGAGCGTCACCGACGGGTGATCGAGCAAGAACTGGGCATAGACCTGGCTGGAAAAGCTGGCGATCGAAGAATCTTCCAGCGCCTTGGCGGTGGCCGGCTGGTTGGGGAAGAACAGCACCGCCCCTCCAAAGGCCTCCCCGGGGGCGATGATCTCCAAGATCACCTCTCGACCGGCCTGGTCGTGGTAGATGATCTTCACTCGCCCGGTCTGCACCCACCAGACCCTGTCTGCCGGTTCTCCCTGGTAGAAGATCTCTTCATCACGAGCGTATTTGCGAAAGGTGACCTGACGCGCCAAAAAGACCAGGTCCGGTTCTGGCACATCCGCCAGGATTGGGAACTGGCGAAGCAAAGCCAAAGCGGTGTCAACAGGCGTCAAAACAGACATTTGGGTCGCTTATCGTGATGCGATTTTAGCACAGATGCTTCTGCGGTCAACCTCCATTTGTTCCGGCCTGGCCCTGCTCTGCTGGCAGCGCTCCAATCACCGGGCGGATGATCAGCTCGGCGACGATCTGGCCCATGCGCTCGGGCGGGTAAGGCATGCCGTGATCCAGCCACCAGCGGATGAGCATGACCAACGAGGACATAAAATGACTGAGGGCGACCTCCACCGGCACCGAACGCTGGGAGGAGAAATTGAGCATCAATGCATCATCGCTCTTGCCGATCTCATGAACCGGTTTGAGCAGGGTCATGATATCGGTGCTATCCAGCAGCACCCGGCAGAGATCGCAATTCTGTTCCACGTACTCAAAGAGCAGCGCGCCCGTTTTCTCCGGGTCGCTGACCATCGAATAGGGCGCCAAAAGAGCCTGGAACTCGTCCTTCATTGTCTCCAGCACATCTGCCAGCAGGGCGTCTTTATCCGGGTAGTGGCGGAAGAACGTGGCATAGCCCACATCCGCCCGGTCGGTGATCTCTCGGATTGTGACCGCCTCGAAGCCCTTCTCGAGGGTCAAACCAATCAAGGCATCTTGAAGGAGTTTTTGCGTGCGTTTTACCCGCCGGTCGGTTCGGTCCATAGACTGGAGTTCTGACTTATTAATCTAACAATTAGGTAACTTGCCGGTCTCAAACGGCAAACCTGTGATATACTAGGCTCTCATTATATGATACACATTATATCATATTGTATACAGCGTTTCACAAATTAATGGCAAATGAGATGTTTGAGCAACAGGCAAGCATGGCACTCGAATCGAGTGTGACCCAACCGGCAATGATAGAGCTGCGCCGGTTGGTCAAGAGCTATCACACCCCGGCGGGGGATATTCCAGCCCTGCGCGGTCTGGACTTGAGGGTGGCTGCTGGCGAATTCATCGCTGTAGTGGGCAAATCTGGGGCGGGCAAATCCACCCTGGTCAACATGGTCACAGGCATTGATCGGCCCGATGGGGGCGAAATTGTCATTGCCGGCAAGGAGGTCCACCTGCTGGATGAGGATGAACGGGCGCGCTGGCGCGGGTTGAACCTGGGGGTGGTGTTTCAGTTCTTCCAGCTCCTGCCGAGCATTAACCTGATCCAGAATGTGACCATCCCGATGGAATTTTGCGGCGTGTACGCGCCCAAAGAACGGCGCGAGCGGGCGCTGCACATCCTGGAGGCGGTGGGACTTGGCGAGCATGCTCACAAGCGGCCTTCGGAGATCTCGGGCGGGCAGCAGCAGCGCGTGGCGATTGCCCGCGCCCTGGCCAACGATCCGCCGGTGCTGGTGGCGGATGAACCAACCGGCAACCTGGACTCGCGCACCAGCGATGAGATCATGGACCTGTTTGGCGAGATGGTGGCCCAGGGCAAGACTCTGTTGATCGTCACCCACGATAAAAATGTCGCCGAGCGAGCTGCCCGGCAAGTCAAGATCAGCGACGGCCTGATCGAACAAAACTAGACCTGGGGAGAGGCATGAATCTCAGCGCACGTTGGGACAAAATTTTACGCGACATCTGGGATAACAAACCGCGCTCGCTGCTGGTGATCTTCACCCTGGCAATCGGCATTGCCGCCGTGGGGATGATCAACAACACGGTGCGGATGATCAAGCGCGATCTGTTCGGCCAGTACGCCAGCCGCAACCCCGCCAGCCTCATCCTGTACGTCTCTCCCTTCCCCGAAGAGCTGGCCCGGGATGTGGAGGGGATGCGGGAGGTCGAGACCGCCCGCCCCCAGCGCGTGGTGGGCGCATCCATGTTGACCGGCGAAGGCCAGCTCGAAGCCATCGACCTGATCGCCTTCCCGGACTTCAACGATCTGCCGCTCAATCAATTGAGGGTCGAAGAAGGCGCCAGCGCGCCAGGGTTGCGCCAGATTCTGCTGGAGCGCAATGTGGCCCGCGGCCTGGGCTTGCAGATGGGCGACACCCTGACCATCGAAATGGACAACGGCACCCGTTATAACCTGACCGTCGGCGGCCTGGTTCACGATATGACCGTGCGGCCCTACACCCTGACCGGCGAAGCCCAGGGCTACCTGACCCTGCCCACCCTGGAGTGGATGGGGGAACAGCCATACTACAACCAGCTCCAGATGCTGGTGGCCGAGGGCAAAAATGACCGTGAGTACGCCCTGCAGGTTGGCGCGCTGGCTCGCGACCGCATCATCGAGCCGGGCGGTTACCAGGTGGCGGCAATGTTGATCCAGGGCGATCCCAACCCGGGCGATTTCTGGGCCAAGAAACCGATCAATGGTGTGCTGCTGGTTTTGCAGGTGATGAGCATCCTGGCGATCCTGCTCAGCAGCGGGCTGGTGGTGAACACGATTTCAGCGGTGTTGGTGCAGCAGACCCGCCAGATCGGCATCATGCGCTCGGTGGGGGCCACCCGCAAGCAGGTTGTCCAAATCTATTTGGCCTATGTTTTGGTGCTCAGCGCTGCCGGTCTGTTGGTCGCATTGCCTGTCGGCCTGTTGGGAGCGCGCGGATTGTCAACCGCGGCCGCCCAGCTCATGAATTACAATGTCTCTGTGGTGGACCTGCCGCCCAGCATCTTTCTGTTGCAAGCTGGGCTGGGCCTGATCATGCCGCTGGCTGTGGCGCTGCTGCCCATCCTGCGCGGCACAAAGCTATCGGTGTACGATGCGATCTACCAATATGGCCTGAGCGGAGAGGGCAAAAAAGGCTGGCTGGAGCGCCAACTGGTGCGGGTTCGCAAGCTCAGCCCGCCGGTCATGCTCTCGCTGCGCAACACATTCCGCAATAAATCCCGCCTGGCCTTTACCCTGGCCACCATGACGATTGCCGGGGCGATGTTCATGGCTGTGTTCAGCTCCTATAACACCATCCACCAGCAGATCGATGAGCTGGGGCGTTACATTGCGTTTGACGCCTCGCTGAGCATTCCTGGCGGGGCCAATAAGCACACCGTGGAACGCGAGGCGCTGCGCATTGCCGATGTGAAAACAGCGGAGGGTTGGGCCAGCGCCAACGGCGTGATCATCCGCCCAGACGGGCAGGAGAGCGACCGGGTGGAGCTGGTGGGGCTGCCAGAAAACGCCCAGACCATCCAGCCGCGCCTGGTGAAAGGGCGCTGGCTGCAGGCCGGCGATACCCATCAGGTGGTGATCAATGAAGACTTGCTCACCAAAGAGCCCCGGTTAGATGTGGGTGACCTGCTGACGGTCAAGGTCAACGAGCAGGAGCGCAAGCTGGAAGTGGTGGGCATTGCCTCCAAGCACCTGACCGGGTCGCGCATTTATATGAACTTAGACTCGCTCACCCGCCTGACCGGCCGGCGCAACCAGGTGGACATGGTGCGCGTCCTGGCGACGCCGGGGACATTCAGCCAGCCAGCCGAGCAGAGCGCCATCGGCCAGCAGCTGGAGAAGCGCTTTGAAGACGCCCAGCTCAGCCAGAGCGCCAGCCGCACCCGCTATGAAATCTTTGACACCATCGCCAATTCCTTCGATATCCTGCTGTTCGTGTTGCTGCTGGTGGCTGCCATCCTGGCCGTGATCGGCGGGCTGGGCCTGACCGGGGCCATGGGCTTGAACGTGCTGGAGCGGACCCGCGAGATCGGCGTGCTGCGGGCGGTGGGCGCATCGCACCGCTCGGTGCGCCAGGTGGTGATGGTCGAGGGCGCAACCGTGGCGCTGATCAGCTGGATGCTGAGCGCGCTGCTCTCGTACCCTGCCGGCCGGCTGCTCTCTGAGGCGGTGGTGCAGGTGGCCTTTGGCACCGAGTCCACTTTCCAGTATTCATTCCTGGGCCTGGCGGTCTGGCTGGTGGCGGTCTTGCTGATCGGCATCCTGGCGAGCCTGGCGCCGGCGCGAGACGCCGTGCGCCTGACCGTGCGCGAAGTGCTGAGTTATGAATGATCTTTAGCCGGTGACCGCAATGCTGTGGAATTCTCGCAAACCCGCAACGCCAGCCGCGCCGGCGGAAAATGGCCTGGCGCTGATCGATCTGCGCCAGGTGGTGAAGACCTATGCTTCCAGCGCTGGCTCGTTTACCGCCTTGAAAGGCATCGATCTGCGCATCGAAAGCGGCGAGTTTGTGGCAATTGTGGGCAAATCGGGCAGCGGCAAGACCACCCTGATCAACGTGATCACCGGGATCGACCGGCCCACCGCTGGCGAGGTCTTCATCGCCGGGACGCCGGTGCACCGCCTGGACGAAGGCCAGCTGGCGACCTGGCGTGGGGCAAACCTTGGGATTGTTTTCCAGTTTTTTCAGCTCCTGCCCACCTTGACCGTGCTGGAGAACGTGCGCCTGCCGATGGACTTTGGCAACCGCTACACCCCAGCGGAACGGGAGGAGCGCGCCCTGTGCCTGCTGGACCTGGTTGGGATTGCCGAACACGCTCACCAGTTGCCCAGCCACCTCTCCGGCGGCCAGCAACAGAGCGCGGCCATCGCCCGCGCCCTGGCCAACGATCCCAAGATCCTGGTCACCGATGAGCCGACCGGCAATCTTGACTCGCGAACCGCCGAGCAGGTTTTTGACCTGCTCACCCGCCTGGCGGCGGACGGCAAAACCGTGCTGATGGTGACCCACGATAACGACCTGGCAAAGCGGGCTGCCCGGGTGGTGACGATCAAGGACGGGGAGATTGTAAGTTCATCCTGAAAGCTCATCCAGAAGGATGGGGGAAATTTCGAGGAAACGCGAATATAATCACAGGCAGGTTAACATCATCTGGGTGCGTGGTTTATAGTTTAATGATTAACGATCGAGGCTCTGAATGAAATCCAGCCCCAAGTGGGATTTTGTCTTCAAATGGGCTTTACGAGGACTGGTTTTCTGCGGGTTGATCGCCTTTGCATATTACCTGAGCTGGTTTCCCCAAAGCTACCAATCCTATGCTGGTTTATTTTCCGCCAATCCGGGGTGGTTTGCGCTCTTGCTGATCGCCCTGGTTGGCGCGTTGCTGTACGGCGGGACACAAATCCTGGCGATCTGGTTTCTTTACCTGGTCGCCCGGGACCCAAAAGAAAAGCCCCTGGCTTCACCCAACCTGAGCGTGGATGTGTTTGTCACCTCCTGCGGCGAACCGTACGAAATGATCGCCAACACCCTGGCGGCGGCCTGCGGCCTGCGCGGCAAACACGCGACCTGGCTGCTGGATGATGGGCAAGATCCAAAGCTTGCTGCGCTGGCCGAATCCCTGGGGGCGGGTTATCTGACCCGCTCCAACAAGGACAACGCCAAAGCCGGCAACCTGAACGCAGCCCTGGAGAGAACCACGGGCGATATCGTCGTCATCTTTGATATCGACCACGTCCCCAGGCCGGATTTTCTGGAGCGCTGCCTGGGTCTGTTTTCCGACCCCAAGATGGGCTTTGTGCAGGTGATGCTGACCTTCTCAAACGCCCAGGAGAGCTGGGTAGCCCAAGCAGCCAATGAAACCAGCCTGGAGTACTACAATCCAACTTCGCTGGGCGCCGCTGCCATCGGCGGCTCAACATTGATGGGCAGCAACGCCCTGATCCGCCGCGCCGCGCTGGAGTCGATTGGCGGGTACCAGCCCGGCCTGGCGGAAGACCTGGCGACATCGATTCGCCTGCATGCAGCGGGCTGGAAGTCTTCCTACGTAGCCGCGCCGCTGGCGCCTGGGCTGGTGCCCGCGACCTTTGTGGCCTGGTTCATCCAGCAAATGAAATGGGCGCGGGGTGTGTTCGATCTGCTGGTGACCAGCTATCCCAGGCTGTTTAGGCGGTTAAGTTGGGGCCAAAGGCTCACTTACCTGGTCCGAATGACCAAGTATTGGGTTGGTACAGCCTTTGCCCTGCACCTGTTGGCCACCCTGGCAGCCTTGATCCTGGGCGACGAGATCACCCGGAATGTCTTGGATCACTATGTGAGCCACTTGCTTCCGCTCATGCTGGTCGATGTGACCATCCGTTACTTTGCATTCTATGTCTTTGTGTGGCGTCACCACATTTCTCGGCCAACGCTGCTGCTGAAAGGAACCACCCTGGTGTTTTCAACCTGGCCGGTCTATCTATCCGCCTGGTTGATGACGCTTATGCGAATTAACCTGGCCTTCCGCCCGACTCCCAAAAGTGCGGATGGGCGGTTGAAGCCAACCTGGCTGGCGCCGCAAAGTGTTGCCGTTCTGCTGTTGGTCATCGGCTTGCTCAACACAGTAATCCTGGAGAAGCACCAGCCGGTCTTTTTAATCTCATTCAGCATCTTCCAGGGCGTTTTTCAAGCTACGTTCCTGGTCCGGTGGATTTTTGCCGATCTGATCGGGAGGGCAGGCAAACCAGCGCCGGGCGAGATTTTGGTGGAACCCTTGTCGGAGCATTTCAGCCAGCGGTAACAAGCGCCCATGAGGATTGCATCCAGGGTCAAGCGCCAACATCGGTTCCTTTATCTTTACGACCTGCTGTACGAGCTGGTGGGACGCGATTTGAAGCTGCGCTACCGGCGCTCGGTTCTGGGTCTGCTGTGGACGCTTTTGAATCCGTTGGCCCAGCTATTGGTGCTCAGCCTGGTATTCGGGGTGATGCTGCCGCTCAACATCCCCGATTACCCGCTGTTCCTGTTCACCGGCCTGCTGGCCTGGAACTGGTTTCAGACCTCCCTGCACGCCGGCACCGGATCGATTGTCGATAACCGAGACCTGATCCGCCGGCCTGGCTTCCCGGCAGCCGTCCTGCCGGTGGTCACGGTGGCGGCAAATTTCATCCACTTCCTGTTTGGCCTGCCCATCCTGGTTGGGTTGATGCTGCTTTTTGGCAGCCCAATCCGCGTGGCATTCCTGGCCCTGCCGGTTGTTTTCGCCGTCCAGTTTCTCCTCAGCTTGAGCCTGATCTATTTTCTCGCCGCCATCCAGGTCACCTTTTGGGACACCCAGTACCTGGTGGGCATTGTGCTCTTGTTAGGCTTCTACTTAACGCCCGTTTTCTACGACGCAGCCGCCATCCCACCCCAGTTGCAACCGCTCTACCAACTCAACCCGTTGGTGCCCATCCTGGACGCTTATCGCTCCATCTTCATCGATGCTGAGCTGCCAGATGCGCGGCCGTTAATCCTGGTAGGTCTGCTGGCTGCCGCCTTACTTGGATTCACCTACCGGGTCTTCCGCAAAGCCAGCATTCGGTTCGCCGAGGAGCTTTAGGGATGGACGAAGCGATCAGGATCGAGGGACTTTGCAAGAAGTTCACCCGTTATCGCGGCAACCGCCCATGGACATTCCAGGACTTGTTTGCCGGGATTGGCAAGAGGTCCGTGCCGCGAGATGAGTTCTGGGCCTTGCAGGATGTCAACCTGCAGCTCGCCGCGGGGAGAATGGCCGGTGTGATCGGAAGGAACGGGGCAGGCAAATCCACCTTGCTGCGCCTGATCGGCAAGGTGGGCGAAGCCACACGGGGGCAGATCATCACCCGAGGGCGGATCGGGGCGCTGATCGACCTGGGAGCGGGCTTACACCCCGATCTGACCGGGCGTGAGAATGTCTTTATTAACGGGGTGATCTCGGGCCTGACCCGGCAAGAAGTGGCAAGGAGCTTTGATTCGATCGTGTCTTTTGCAGAGCTGGAGGATTTCATCGATTGCCCCCTGCGGACCTACAGCACAGGTATGCAATTGCGCCTGGCCTTTGCCGTCGCCGTGCACATCCAGCCGGATATTCTGCTGATCGACGAAGTGCTGGCGGTTGGAGACGCCGCTTACCAGCACAAATGCCTGGAACGAATTGCCTGGTTCAAGAGACAGGGCTGCGCCATCCTGCTGGTTTCCCACGACGCCAGGCTGGTGAGCCAGTTGTGCGATGAAGCGCTCTGGCTGGATGCAGGCAGGGTGGCTGCCCACGGCGCGCCAGGCGAGGTGGTAGAGAAATATCTGGCTGCCGTGGGTGCTGGATCCATTGGATGGAATTAAGAATCGAACTGCTCGACCGATAGGTCAAGCAGTTCGATTGGTGCCCCTAAGCGGAGCTATCTCGAACTGTGTAATTCCAATCCTGAGGTGGGCAACTACCTCACGATAAACGGCAAGAAAAATCGTGACTGTCTGCCGACCAGACCAGGGCCGCAACTTCCCCAGCACATCGGTCATTCCCGTGTGCTGATTTGTCTGTATCATTCCGATGCTGGACGCCTAGAGCCATATAAATCAGCAGAAACCCGGCAACACACGGCGCCGAGCAGGAAAATCTGGGCTACGTAGTAGAAACCCGTTAGGAGCACCGTGAAAGCGCCGCTTGCCTGCAGCGCCGAGCTTAGAGTGCTGTACTGAAAGAAAAGCCCAACAAGGATCACCGCTACCACGATCAACGCCGTAGCAATCGCTGCACCGAGCCAGACATCTCGCCAGGCGACTTTGGCCTCAGGCAAAATCTTGTAGAATAATGCGATGATGAAAGCAATCAGGAATGGCGCAGCCACTTTAACCGCCAATATCTGACCGCTGTCGATCCCCAACAGATTTTGCAGGCTCGATCCGATCGAGGTCAGGAAAAGGTTAAGGAAGATCGCTAAAACACCTAACAATCCAAAGCCAATCACAATCAAAAAGGAAAAAAGCCGCTTGCGGAGAAAGCTTGTCGTTTGACCTTTCTGGGGCGGCGGTACGCGCCAGATGGTGTTGAGCGTATACTGGAGCTGAAAAAACAACCCCGAGGCGGCGTAAATAAGCGCCAGGAAGCTGATGAGCGAGACCAGCACAGAACTGCTCGAAGGAGTGTTCGATAAAGCCATGACCGATTCTTGCACCAGAGCGCTGATTTCGGCTCCAAACATATCCTCCAGACGTTGGAAAAACTGGCTTGCCGGGTCAATTTCATCGATGAACAGCCCTGCAATGCTGACGGCGACAAAAATGATCGGCGCAAAGGAGAACATGCTGTAATAGGCCAGCGCGGCAGCCAGTTGAGTCGGCCGTTCCGAGGTCCAGATTTTATACACCTCTTTTGTAAACTGTTTTAGCATGGCAGGTTTATCTTCCTTCGATAAAAAAAGATCGTTCAGTCAGGGCTTACAGGTTTATATTTCCCATCAGGCCCGACAATAACCTTGGTGCGTTTATTACCAAAGCACATTTGAATCCAGCCAGGCAGCGGTGGATTCTTCGGCGCCTCCCCAATCAAAGACGCGGACACCCTCCCTCCTGCACAAAAGGGAGGGCATCCGTATTCGCAAAGTTCTACGCAGCCACCACGTTAACTGCCGCTGCGTTGTGCTGTGCCGATTTTAATCCTTGCTCTTGAGCACCTCGTGCAGCTCTTCCACAGCTTCTGTCGGCAAGGTCGTCTGGTAGATTGTACCCTGGAAGGGACGCAAGGCAGCCATGATCAAATCCGGATTGCCGCTGCCAATTACAAAGAGTGCCGACGAGCCGGGTTTAAGTGATTCTGTAACGTCTTGGACAAATTTCTTGTCCACGCCCAGGTTCAGCGACTTGCCGACCAGGGCGCCGCCAATCGCTCCAATCGCCAGGCCAGCCAGCGGGAAAAATACGCTGGCCAGGATCAAACCGATTGCGCCGCCGCCAACCGCGCCCCATTTGACCCCTGCGTCCAGCTGGTTTTTGACATCGATCTTGCCGGATTCATCCTTGACGATGACTGCAGCATCGTCAATCTTCAGATCGCCGCTGCTGCGCGCTTTCTTGAGCGATTCAAGGGCCTCGCCGGCTTGCTCCGTGTCATCAAAAGTCAAAACAATTAATTCGGACATCTTGATCCTCCTGTTAAGTTCATGGTGAATTCTTGGTTGAAAGTACATCCATTTCGATCCGTTTCCAGTCCACATCGAAGGCCTGCTGATCGACCTCCCATTGCATCTTCATGATCCCTATCTACTCGTTAAGCCTGCGTTGGATCAATCGTCTTGGAGGCTTCCAGCCATTGTCTGGCATCTTCCAGAGCGGTGCGAGCAGAGTCGCCTATGATTGAGGTGGCTCGATATACGTTCTCGCTACCCAGGACATCCAAAAGGCCAGTTTTCTGGAGCTGCGTATATACTTGCTTGCTCACCCCAACTAAAATCAGTTTGCCATGGTTGGCCTGGATGGACTTTGCATAGCGATCGATCACGCGCAGGAAGGTGCTGCCGATCTCGTTGCGCCCGCGCAGGCGCAGGATGACCGCCATCCCCTGGGCGTCTCCCACCTCGGGCAGGTTCTCTTCGAGCTCGCTTGCCCCGGCAAAGAACAGGCTGCCCTTGGGGAACAGGACAATCACCTGGCGGCTGGGCAGCTGCTTTGGAGCGGGACGGTCCTCGTAGCGCCCTCCTTCCAGGGGCACGATCTCGCTGACCTCCACCCGTCCTGAGGCGCGAAACACATACACCAGGATGCTAAGCAGCACGCCCAGGAACACGGCATTCTGGATGGGTAAAGCCAGGGTGGCGATAAAGGTGAAGATCATCACAGCACTCGAAGCAATACCGGTGTGCCACACGGTTTCGATGCGAGGCAGGTTGAGGCTCTGCACCCCGGCGATGATCAGGATCGCTGCCAGGCCGGCCATGGGCAGCACTTCGATCAAAGGAGCAAACAACAAAACCGCAATGATGGCAAATAGCCCGGTGAAGATGTTTGCCAGCCGCGTCTTGGCACCCGCGCTGATCACCAATGCCGTCGAGGAAAGCGAACCACCTACCGGCAGACCCTGAAAGAAGCTCACCGCCGTGTTGGCAATGCCCTGACCGGAAAAATCCCGCGAGACATCCGGATACTGACCGTCGGGATTGGTGTATCCGAGGCTGACACCGGCACCTTGGATCAGACCAATGATCGCTGCGGCAATACCCACTGAAATCAGCTCCAGGTCGAAAATCGGGATCGGGATCACCGGTTTTGGGAACCCGGCTGGTATATCCGCAGTGTCGCCAACCAGCACAACCGAATCCCAGCCAAAAAGTTTGGGTAGCACAGCGACGATGATCAGCGCAAGCAGCATCGAAAATTTGTTTAAGCGAGACCGGTCAAAGAGAAGGATCAATGCCATGGCAGACAGCCCGACAATGGTCGTAGGCAGGTCTATCTGGTTGAGGTTAAAAAGCAAATCCACCGCTTTGACGACTTTGTTGCTGAATTCGCTGCTGTAGCCGGTCAGGTCGCCCAGCTGGCTGAGCACGATCAGCACGCCTAACCCGGTCAGGAAGCCAGTCATCACCGCGTTGGAAACAAAACGAACTAAAAATCCCAGGCGCAGAAGGCCGGCCGCAATCTGGACTATTCCAATGACCAGTGCCAGTGTAGCCAGCGCCTGAAGTTGTTCTTCCCCCTGGTATTTGCCAAGACCAGCGGCAAGGGTGATGGATATGGCGCTGGTCGCTCCCACGCTCATAAAAGCAGAGCCGGTGAACAGGGCGGCGACTGGCGTCCCGATCATCAGTCCGTACAGGCCGTTAACGGGGTTTGTGCCAGCCAGGACACCGGAGGCCATCGCATCCGGCAAAGCGGGGATGGCGTTGGTCAGCCCGGCAACCAGATCCGAAGAAATGGTGCTTTTGCTTTTTGGGGTGCTTTCCATAGACTATTTCTCCTTATCGATCTCCTGCCAGGACTCTGCCAGCCAATCCGCAGCAGCGCGCAGGGCAGCGTTGCCCGCTTCGCCAATCGTCTCGGTAGCGAGGAAGACATTCTCCTGGCCGATCAAGTCGAGCATCCCGGTGCGCTGGAGCTGGTCTCGCAATCCAGGGGCAACGCCGGCCAGGATTAACTTGCCGGAGTTGGCTTGCAAGGCTTCGGTGTAACGGCGTAACACCTCGTTCACCGTGCTG
>CAZDAU010000069.1:0-16090 GCA_964503625.1 uncultured Anaerolinea sp. | reverse complement strand
GGCAGATCCTGATCCCCAAGCAAAGCTGTTATCTTAAGAGCGGGTCTGGATGTCGATGATCTTCATCACCAGCGGTTCAATGGCTTCTTTGACCTGCTCTTCGGTCAGGCCATCGACCTTGAAAGTCAATAAGCGGCTGGCGGGTGTATCGCCGGTGAACTGACCAAAGGCGACAAAGTTTCCGCCCAGGCTGGCAATGGCCTGAGTCAGGCTGGCAAGCTGGCCGCGCTGCTCGCGGATCAGGGCGGTCACGCGAACGCCGGGTTCCCTGGCGCCCATCAGTTCGAGAAAGATCTTGAAGAGATCGGTCTCGGTAATGATGCCCACCACATCATCGCCGCGCGTCACCGGTAAACCGCCGATTTTGTTATCCGCCATAATGCGGGCGGCTTCTTCGATGGGTGTATTCTCGGAGACGCTGAGCACCTTTTTGGACATGACTTCTTTGATCGTGATCTTGCTGAGCAAGTAATTCAGCTCCCAAACACTCAAGGATGTCGTCGGCGAGGTTGAGGCGTTGAGCAGGTCTTTATCTGACACAATGCCAACCATTTTGCCATCTTTTACGACCGGAGCGCGGCGGATGCGCTCGCGCTTCATCAGGTTGAGGGCATCGACAATGGGCAAGTCTGGCGACATGGTGATCACCGGATGGGACATGCGTTCTCCAACAAGCATTCTGGCCTCCTTTTTATCTTAAAATGAATTGGAGCAAGTGGGGCGCAATTACCTTCCCATTATAATCGATTCGAGCCTGGATCAGCCGCCCTTGAAAAGCCAGTCCTCTGCGTTCTCGCTGGGCAGCGGTTTGGCAAAGAGGTATCCCTGGGCGAAACCGCATTTCAGATTGCGCAGGAAATCTTGCTGGCTTTGGGTTTCCACGCCTTCTGCAATGACCGAGATGCCCAGGTCGCGGGCCAGGCGGACGATGGATGCCACAAGATCACTGCTGCCGCCTGAGGCATTAATATCGTGGATAAATGCGCGGTCAATCTTCAATGTGTCCACGGGCAAGCGCTGCAGGTAGCTGAGTGCAGAGTAGCCAACCCCGAAGTCGTCGATGTACAGGCGCACGCCCAGGTCGTTCAACTCTGTCAGAACTGCCAGCGCCAGATCCGGGTTGGATAAAAAGACGGTTTCGGTGATCTCCAGGCGGAGGTCTTGGGGAGCCAAACTGCTTTGCTCCAGCGCGGTGCGGATTTGAGCGACCAGATGAGGCTGGATGAGTTGTTTGCTCGAGACATTCACGCTCACGAAAAGCCTGGGCTCCATGATCCTTTTTTGCTGCCAGATGCGCAGCTGCCGGCAGGCTTCTTGAAGCACCCATTGGCCGATCGATAGGATAATGCCCGTTTCTTCGGCCATGCGGATGAATTCATACGGCAAAATCAAGCCCCGGCGCGGGTGAAACCAGCGCAGCAATGCCTCAAATCCTACCAGCCGGCCGTTTTCTAACTGGATGATGGGCTGGTAATAGAGCTTGAACTCGTTGTTTTCCAGGGCCCGGTGAATGTCGCTCTCCAATTCCAGGTGAGTCACCGCCTGTTCACGCAGCGCGGCGTTGAAGACGGCATAGCGCGCTTTGCCTTGCGCTTTGGCGGAATACAAAGCGATATCTGCATCGCGCAAAACATCTTCTGGCGTGTTGTGCTCTGGCAAACTGGTCACGATACCGATGCTGGATGATGTGTAAAACTTTTGGCCGTCGGAGGCGAGCGGCCTCTCCAGGGATTTCAGGATGCGCTCAGCGATCTGGATGGCGTCATCCAGGCCGCAGGAATCTTCCAGAAGCAGGACAAATTCGTCCCCGCCCAGGCGCGAAACGGTGTCGGTGGCGCGCAGCAATTGCTGCAAGAGTTTGGAGAACGCAACCAGGAGTTTATCCCCATAAATATGACCCAGGCTATCGTTCACCACCTTGAATCGGTCGAGGTCGAGGAAGAGCAAGGCGAAGGTCGCCTGCGGATCGCGCTTGAAGCGGCGGATGGCCAGCTCAAGGCGATCGAAAAGCAGGGCGCGGTTGGGCAGGCCGGTGAGCGAATCGTGCATGGCGTTGAAAGTGAGCCGCTCTTCGGCCAGCTTTCGAGCGGTGATATCCGAGAGTGACCCCGCAATCCGGTAGGCCACTCCCTGGGTGTCACGAACAGCCAGGCCGCGAGCCAGCATCCAGCGCCAGCCGCCATCTTTGTGCAGCACGCGATGCTCAAATTCCAGGTGTGGGCTATCGCCTTTGAGATGGTCGGACAACTCGATTTTGAGATGTTCCAGGTCGGTCGAATGGACGCGGCTGAACCATTCGTTGATCTGGTTTCCGATTTCATCTTCGCTGAAACCCAGCATCGCTTTCCAGCGCGGCGAAGTATAGAAGATGTCGCTCTTGATATCCCAGTCCCAGATGCCGTCGTTGGCGCCCTGGACGGCGAGCATGTAGCGCTCCTCCCCTTTTTGGGCCCGATCGCGCTCCAGGCGCAGCGCTTTTTCCACCTCCAATTTTTCGGTGATATCGCGAACATTCAACACAATGCCGCCAAGATCGGGATCGGCCAGGTAGTTGGATGCTTCCACTTCGATGACGCGCCAATTGTTGTTGGGCAGGCGGACGCGATACCGATTCTCTGCTGTCATCAGCTCCCCATTCTTTGCGCGTTGAATCTGCTCCATGACACTGTTAATGTCATCCGGATGGAGAAACTCCTTGATGCTGCTGCCAATGGCGGCATCTGGGTTGGTGTTCAAGAGAGATTTGATGGATGGGCTGATAAAGCGGATGATGCCGTCACCGTCGATGATTGCGATCACATCGGTGGAGAGCTCAATCAGGGCACGGTAATATTTTTCCTGTTGGCGGAGCGCATTTTCCATCGATGATTTGTAGAGGACAATCTCGATATTGGCATGCAGCTCCGAGTCTGTCAAAGGCAGGAGCAGAAAGCCAAAGGGATCGGCCAGGCGGGCGCGCTCCAGAACGGTTTCATCGCTTGAGGATGCAAGGAAAATGACCGGGATGCTGGACTTTTGCCGAATGATGCGGGCGGCTTCTGCTCCGTCCAACTCGCCTCCGATCCCTATATCGATCAAGACCAGATCCGGCCTGGCGAGGGCGACCTGGTTTACGGCTTTGTCGCCTTGATCCACCACAGCCAGGACTTCATATCCCAGCTTCTCCAGGCTTTCTTGGAGGGCCAGCGCAACTGAGTGATCGTCTTCGGCGATTAAGATGCGCGTCCGGGTCATGGTTATCGAGATTATAGCCTATCCGGGTGAGGGTGTAATCTTCCTGGCATTCAGCGTTCTTTAATTTTTAGGCAGGCTTTACTCGACCAGGAAACGCTCACCTGGATTGGCTGCCTGGGCCAGCAAATTCACCGGTCATCTGGCCGGACGGAAGGCAGGTTGCGGCTGAGAGGTGGGATCCAGGGCCGGCAGGTCCAATGGCTGGTAGATGGCGCCGGTGCCCAAAGAGCCAAACGGAACCAGGTAAAGTTGGATTGTGTTGTTGTTGGGTTTGTAATCCTGGTAGGCAAACAGGATGTGAGAGCCATCCGGGCTGAAGATGGGATCCCGATAGCAGCATTCCCCCAGGGCTTTCACAGGCCCCAGGCCTTTCTTCAGATCGCCGTTGTACAGGTATAGACGCCCAAAACCGTTGGAGCGCACCAGGGTGGTAATCGCAAACAGGTTCAGGCCATCCCAGCCAAAGTTGAGCAGGGTTGGGTTTTTTACGAACTCTTGGGGCTGGAAACGCTCTGCGGGGAAGTGATCCAGGGCGTCTGGATTGGGTGTACAAGCGGTAAAGGATTCGATGGTCACGGTGTCGGCTGCGCCAATTCCGCGGGCCGCTCCCCAGCGGATCTCGGCAATCCGCTGGCCGTCCCGGGCCCAGCGCGCAAATTTGACCACAAAGCGCTCGTAAGGCGCAAAGTCCTTGCACGGCGCAATGCGGGCCAGGTCGCTGCGCACCGTGACGGATCGAAGCAGGTCCAGATCATAGGGCAAGATATACAGCTGGTTATCCAGGCTGGCGGCCACCTGCTTTCCGTCGGGTGATATCTCAAATGATTTGAAGTATTGCAAAAAGTTGAAGCAGACGAGGGTTTCAATTTTTTGATCAGCCAGCCGGACGCTGTTCACACATTTGCCCGATATGTAGTTGACTGCCTGGCCATCGGGGGTCCATTGCAGGCTGCTCTTGCTTGATCCATCCTGGGTGAGCTGCTGGGCCTGGCTGCCGTCCACATTTGCCGCCCAGATTTCATTGCCATTGAGATATGCGATTTTATCGGCTCCGCCAATGACCGCGGGGGCGGGGATTGGGCTGTTGGTGGGCAAAGGCTGTGGAGTGGGTGAAGCTGGTGGCAGCGGGGTATCGGTGGGAGGTCTCGCCGGCTTGACGGTGGTGGGTCGCTGGAGGGTGACCAGAGCCCGTTGGTCCATTGAGGTGGCCGATGGGGCAGGCGGGTTCGATGGGATGAGAGCCGTTGCCCGAGCCGTGGTGGGCGAGGCGGGCACAAACAAAGCCAATCGAGATGGTCCTTTGCGCCACAGGGCGAAAACGGCCACGGCCGCCAGGGCCAGACAGGCGATCGCCGCTGCCGCGCCCAGCCCGGCAATGGGCAGTTTATGGGGGGGCGCGGCCGCAATAGGGGTCGGTGCTGCGCTGGCTGCTGGAGGAGGCTGGGATGCAGCCAGCCCGGCGGCTGCGCCGGCAACGGTTGCGCCTGGACCGGCAATCTCCGCCTGCGGCACAACCGCGGTGGGCGATGAAACGGCTGTTTTTTCGGCGGAGACTTCGGTCACTTCGGGCGCGGCAACGATCGGGGCGACAGGAGCGATGATATGGACCCTGCCGGGCGGCTCGTGTTGCGCATTCTCCAGGTCCTGAGCCAGCGCCCTGGCGGTGGCGTAACGGTCTTCGGGCTGTTTGGCCATCGCCCGGTGGATGAGCGCGTTCACGCCCGCAGGCAAATCTGTGCGGATCTCCAGAATGTCTGGGATCGGTTGCAGCAGGTGCATCATCATGACCTTGGCTGGAGTGTCAGCCTGGTACGGCGTGCGGCCGGCCAGCATCTGGAAAATCAACACCCCCAGGGCATAAATGTCGCTGCGGCCATCCAGGGTCTTTTCGCCTTGGACCTGTTCCGGGCTCATATATCCCGGGGTGCCGAGGATGCTCTCACCCGTCAGGGTGACGGCTGCGCCGGTGGACGTGCGGGCAATCCCAAAATCCGAGAGGTAGGCGTTGCCATACTGATCGAAGAGGATGTTGCCCGGTTTTAGATCCCGGTGGATGATTTGGCGAGCGTGGGCGGCGTCCAGAGCTGGCGCCAGGCGGGCGATGATTTGGGCTGTCTCCTGCAAGCTGATCGGCCCCTGGCGCAAGCGGTCGGTCAGCGAGCCGCCGGACATGTAGCGCATGACGATGTACGGCTGGCCATCTTCCTCGCCAAAATCGTACACCGGGACGATGGCCGGATGTTCCAACAGGGCAATGGTCTTTGCTTCGCGCTCAAACCGGGTGCGAAACTGGGGGTCGTGCAACAGGGCGCGCGGCAAGACTTTGATGGCTACGTCACGCTCAAAGCGCGGGTCGTAGGCGTGATACACGGTGGCCATGCCGCCGCGGGCAATTTCAGATCTAATTTCGTATCGTCCAATCAACTTGAAGGTCGGCATAAATCTTATCCGGTCCCAAACTGCCGGTCGCCAGCGTCACCCAGACCGGGCAGGATGTAGCCAAGCTCGTTCAGGTGATCGTCGATGGCTGCCAGGTGAATCGGCACTTCGGGGTGAGCGGCCTGAAGGCGGGCAATGCCTTCGGGCGCGCCGATCAACCCGACAAATTTGATCCGCCGCACCCCCCAGCGCTTAAGAATATCAATCGTGGCCACGGCAGAGCCGCCTGTGGCCAGCATCGGGTCCAGCACCAGACACAGCGAGACGGTTGGCTCGACGGGGAGCTTATTGTAGTATTCAACCGGCTTGAGTGTGCGCTCATCCCGGTACAGGCCAATGTGCCAGACCTCGGCTGAGGGCATCAATTCCCAAACGCCTTCGACCATCCCCAGCCCGGCCCGCAAGATGGGCACCAGCCCGATTTTTTCTTTCAGGACTGCCCCCTGGGCCGTCGCCAGGGGCGTTTGCACCACCGTTGGCTGGAGCAACAGGTCGATCGTAGCTTCATAGGTCAGCAAAGCCGCTATCTCCCGCACCAGCTCGCGGAACTTTTTGGGTTCAGTGTTCTGGTCTCGCAGCTTGCTTAATTTGTGGGCAACCAGGGGATGTGGAGAAGGAAAGAGATTGGTCATCGTTATCCGCCAGGGGGTCGAAGATCAAATTTTCAGGCATCAGGGAATATCAGTCAAGATGCTCCATAGAAAACCCACCAGAGATTACACCCATTTCGCTTCTCCTGGTCACCGAACCGCTGAGAGCAGGATTGGAGGAGGCGGATTCGTGGTGCAACACCGATTCTACCAAAAATACTTGAAGTTATGGACAATTGGCTGGATACAATTGACTCTGGGCTGGATGGGTTATAATCGCTCCCATGAACGATCCCTCCAGCCGATTGGTAAATCCACAGCCGCAAGCCGAGGATCGCCTGGACCAGGCTTTGCGACCTCGTTCTCTGTCCGATTTGATTGGGCAGGAACGAGTGAAAGAGAACCTGGCGATCTTGATTGCCGCGGCGCGACAGCGCAGTGAGCCCCTGGACCATGTCCTGTTCTACGGGCCGCCAGGACTGGGAAAGACCACCCTGGCCCATATCCTTTCGAATGAAATGGGTGTGAACATCAAGATCACATCCGGCCCGGCCATTGAGCGCCCGGGGGACCTGGCGGCGATCCTGACCAATTTGCGCATGGGCGATATCCTGTTCATAGATGAAGTTCACCGTCTGGGCAGGGCCATCGAAGAAGTTTTGTACCCGGCAATGGAGGACTTTGCCCTGGATATTATCATTGGCAAGGGACCTTCGGCGCGCTCGATCCGCCTCAAGCTGCCGCGATTCACCGTGATTGGAGCGACCACCCGCCTGGCGCTGATGACCGCCCCGCTGCGGGCCCGTTTTGGCGCGGTGTACCGGTTGGATTTCTATGACCAGGCTGCCATGAACAAGATTGTCAGCCGGGCAGCCCGTGTGCTGGGCATTGGGGCGGATGAAGAAGGGATCGATGAGATTGCCCGCCGGGGGCGCGGCACACCGCGGGTTGCCTTGCGCCTGCTCCGCCGGGTGCGGGATTTTGCGGAGGTCCGGGCGGGCGGCGTGATCACGCGCAGCGTATCTCAGCAGGCGCTTGACTTGCTGGATGTGGATGCCCTGGGGTTGGACGAGATTGACCGGCGAGTGTTGCGCACGATTATCGAGAATTACGGCGGGGGGCCGGTCGGGTTGAGCACCATCGCTGCTTCGATCAGCGAAGAGCCGGACACGGTGATGGATGTGGTTGAGCCTTACTTGTTGCAGCTCGGTTTTTTGGAGCGCACACCCCAGGGCCGCCAGGCGACCCAAAGGGCGTATGAACACCTGGGAATTGCATATCCCAAAAATGAGCAGCCACGCCTGCTCTGACGCTGGGAGCTGGACAAAATGACTCAGCTGGCAAGATTTTTGGTGGCGGCGGGACTGGTGCTGGTGGCTGCAGGGGGAATCGTGTACCTGGCCAGCCGCCTGGGGATCACCTTTGGGCGGTTGCCGGGAGACATCCGGATCGAAGGCAGCAATATGACCTGTGTTATCGCCCTGGGCACATCCCTTGTGCTTTCCATATTATTGACCATTGCGTTGAACATTTTTGTGCGCCTGCTGAAATAAAGCTCCCCCATGATGCAAACTGCAGATTTTGATTATGATCTTCCGCCAGAGTGCATCGCCCAGACTCCGGTTGAGCCGCGCGACGCCTCTCGGCTGATGATCCTTGACCGGCAGCGTGAGGAGATTCAGCACGCTCGATTTTTTCAACTGGGCCTCTTCCTGCGACCTGGGGATTTGCTGGTTCTCAACGAGACCCGAGTGATTCCAGCACGCCTGTTTGGCCGCAAGGAGAGCGGCGGGAAAGTTGAATTGCTCTTGCTGCGCCGTCAGGACGAGCTGACCTGGGAGGCGCTGGCAGGCGGGAAAGGCCTTGGGCCGGGGCGCCGGATCCAGGTGGAGAATGGTCCGGCAGCGGAAATTGCTGCCGCACTCGAGGGGGCCAGGCGGTTGGTCAAGTTCGCTGAGCCGGTCGAGCCATACCTGGCAAGGGCCGGACACGCTCCGCTGCCGCCATATATCCACACGCCGCTGGATGATCCGGAGCGCTACCAGACCGTCTACGCGCGCACGCCCGGATCGGCGGCCGCCCCGACTGCCGGCCTGCATTTCACCTCAAATCTGATTCATGATCTGATGGCTCAAGGGGTCCAGTTTGCCTATGTGACCCTGCATGTGGGGCTGGACACGTTCGCTCCAGTCACCGAAGATGACCCGCGGGAGCATCGCATCCATACGGAATGGTGCGAGGTGGGCAAAGACACGGTTGATCTGATCCGCCGGACCCGGCAGGCGGGCAAGCGGATCATTGCGGTTGGAACAACCAGCGTGCGGGCGCTGGAAAGCGCCGCAAAGCGGGCCAGGCAGGGTCAAATTGTGGCCGAATTCAATGGCCCCACAGATCTGTTCATCCTGCCGGGGTACCAATTTCGAGTGGTGGATGGCATGATCACAAACTTCCACCTGCCGCGATCCACGCTGATCATGCTGGTCAGCGCATTTGCCGGGCGGGAGAAGATCCTGGCCGCCTATGATATAGCCAAGAGAGCCGGTTATCAATTCTATTCTTTTGGCGACGCCATGTTGATTGTTTAAGCTTCAGACCTGGTCAAGCGCTTTCGATCTGCTGGTGATCGAATTCGACCTGGTCACCGCCTGAATTTTTCGCCTGATACATTGCGTTGTCTGCGTAGTGGATCAGAGTTTCCAGATCTGGCGTATCTGCCTGGATGGATGCAGCACCGATGCTGACTGTGATGGGGGGCAGGCTGCTGGTTTTAAAAGTGGTGTTGATTTGAAGCCGCAGCCGCTCGGCTATTTCCACGGCGGCGGTGAGGCCCGTTTCAGGTAAGACAATGACAAATTCTTCGCCCCCGTAGCGGCCGACAATGTCAAACTCGCGCAGGCTGTTTTTCAGCAAGTCGGCCAATTGTTTCAGGACAGCATCCCCAATGGAATGGCTGAACCGGTCATTGACGCTTTTAAATCGATCGATGTCGATCATCAACACAGACAGGGGTCGCTTAAACCTTTTTGCCCGCTGAAACTCGCGCTGGCCGAGCTCGAAGAGGTGGCGGCGATTGAAGATGCCCGTCAGGGGGTCGGTGATGGCAAGCTGCTGGATGCTCTGGAAAAGGCTGGCGTTGTCCAGGGCGATGGCGGCGTACGCAGCCAGCATTTCCAACAGGATGGGGTCTTCTGTGGAATAGGCATTGGGCCGGTAAGACTGGGTTGAGAGCATACCAACCACCTTGCCGCGCAGGCGCATGGGCACTGCAAGCACAGAGCGAACCAGAGCGGGGTCGCCAAAATGGGTGACCTCTTTTGTGAGTTCAGAGCTCAGCGTATCTGGGATGTAAAGCGAACGGCCGGCGCTGATCACCTGGGCGCTCAGCCCGCTGTTCGCTGATGCGGTCTGCGTGGGCACCCGCCCGCTGCGATCGACCAGGTAAACGGCGTGGCAAAGCTGGCTCTCCTCTTCGTAACGGACAATGACAAAGGCTTCCGCAGGCATCAAACGCGCGGCAGCCTGATGGATCGCAGCGTAGATCTCCTCCGGCTCCAGGCTGGCGGCCACGATGGCCTGGGAGACCTGGTGCAGGGTTGCCCGGCGGTCGGCGGCTTCGCGCGCCGCCTGGTACAGGCGCGCGTTTTCGACCGCAATGGCGGCGTGTTGGGCAAACAGGCTGATCAGATGTTGGTCGGAGGCAGTGAAGCGGCGCAGCGGGTCTTCGTCCACGACCCCCAACGCGCCGGCAATCCGTTTGCCGATCAAGAATGGCACAGCCAGCACTGCGTGCCACCTTCCTTCCCGGTATTGGGGGGAAGCGTTTTCCCAGCGGGCGTAGTCTTCGACGAGGACCGGCCGGCGGTTTTGAACTGCCTGGCCCATGGCGCCTTCGCCGATTTGCATCCGGGTGCCGGTGTAATCTTTGCCCATGTTGTGGCTGGCGAGGATAAGGATCTCGCCGCGGTTTTCGTCCAACAGACCCAGGTCGCCGCCGGTAGCATTGAGCAGTTTGACAGCCCGCTGCAAGATGGCCTGGAGCAGGCGCGGCAATTCCAGCTCGGCGGAAATATCGGCCACGGTGGCGCGCAGCGCATTGAGCTGGTCAACCCGCATGCGCTCGGCTGTGTAAAGGCGCGCATTTTCAATGGCAATGGCGGCCTGGCTGGCGAAGGTGGCAGCCAGGGCGGCATCCGGCTGGGAATAGTACCCCGGCTGTTCGTTGTCCAGGTTGAGCAGGCCAATGACCTGGTCGCGGCCGATCAGCGGCACACCCAACCAGCAACGAATATAGCTGGCCTGGGGCAGAGACTGCCAACGGCTATCCTGATGGGTGTCCTCGATAATCACCGGCCGCCGTCTCTCCAGCACTTCCAGAATGTGAGGGTAAGCCTGGATGTGATCCGGAATGTTCATTTGCTCGGTATATCGAAGCTTGCGATGCGCGACCATGCGGACTTGCTGGTCGGCAACCAGCATGATCGAGGCGCTATCGTATTCCACGACCCGGGCAAGCTGATCCAGGATTAATTCGAGGACATGCTGCTGGTCCAGGCTGTAGTTCAGGATTCGAGCCACTTCCCGGAGAGTCTCGGCCTGGCGGCGCTGTTGGCGTTCGGTGCGGCGCAGCCGGTCGCTTTCGATTGCCAGGGCTGCCAGGTTGGACAATGCGGTGAGCAGCGTCTCATCCGCCTGGGTGAAAGGGGAATGATCGGCCGGGTTGGAGGCTTTCAGGATGCCCAGGATTCGTTCGGCATAAATGATCGGGGCGGTGATCGTTGTCCAGGGGATTGGCTCGCCGTGGCTGCCAGGCCAGGGGTGCTGTTCGCTGACAGAGCGTGCCTGGGGCCGCCAGGATTCCAAAGCCCAGGCTGGCGAACTGTCAGGAATGGCCTCATCCAGGAGTGGATCGCTGGCGCTCGGGCCGCTGCGAACAATGAGCTCAACTTTGCGCCGGACCAGGTCAAAACTGTGGATGGTCACCAAGTTGGCGCCAAGCATATTGGCAGCAACATCGGCAATGGTTTGCAACAAAGGCTTGAGATTTTCCAATTCGGCCAGGTTGCGGGCGACGCGCAGCAACGCCTTGTAACGGGCCAGGGTATCCTGCAGCGCCTGATCTGTTTCGTCGTCGAGAAACTTGCTCATTTAGGCGCTGGCGAGGAGGCGGGAGAGGAGAAAAATGCCCTCAAGTTCCGAACCAGAACATAGGGCACGCGCATCGTCCCACTGTTTGGCGACAAGGGTTGCTTAATGGTCACATCATACATCGCCGTGAAAGGCTCCTTGGCGACATCCAGGTAATGTTCCAGATCGGTGTGGGTGGACATGCGCAGGTAACCGTCAAAGCAGAACCAGCCCACCAGGGCCGTTACCGGTTCCATCTTTCGCATTGGCTCGCTTGGGTCGTAGTCCAATGGATCTTGGGCGGGTGGTCTAATATGAAAGGCGATCACCAGAGAGGACGGCAGATGGAGGTTGGGATAAGTTTGTGGTTTCATTGCTGCGCCAATCCCAAAACGCATTAAGTGCGCCTCGTGGATGTAAAAAAACTGCGGCAGGGAGGGAGTGCGCAACCAGGTGCTGACCCGAATGGCCTCTTTGGTGATGACATCGCCCCAGATCAGGTGGTCATCGGTGTAGAGCATTACCGATGTCACTTTCTCGTCTGGCTGAACAGCGTAGGTGCGCGTCTTTGCTTGACCGGCTTCGGCAACCATACAAACTCCTGGAACTGGCAGATCGGTTCTCTCCGGTTATTATATCCTATTATAATGGGGGCTATCTCAGCAGGAGGTCTGGCAATGCGTGCCGTCGATATTATTATCAAAAAGCGCGACCGTCAAGAGCTGACGGCTGAAGAAATCCATTACTTTATCCAGGGCTACACGCGGGGAGAGATTCCGGATTACCAGGCTGCGGCCTGGGCAATGGCGGTGGTGCTAAATGGGATGACGTTGCGGGAGATCACGGATCTGACCCTGGCGATGGCCAATTCCGGCGAGGTATTGGACCTGACCGGCATTGTGCCAGTGGCTGTGGACAAGCATTCGACCGGCGGGGTGGGCGATAAAACCACCCTGGTGGTTGAACCCACCGTTGCAGCCTGTGGATTGCCGGTGGCGAAGATGTCTGGTCATGGTTTGGGCTTCAGCGGCGGCACGCTGGATAAGCTGGAATCCATTCCGGGCTACCGCACGGATTTGACCACCGAAGAATTCCTGGCTCAATTGAGCGCGATCAAGGTGGTTCTGACCGGTCAGAGCGCAGACCTGGCGCCTGCGGATGGTAAACTGTACGCATTGCGGGATGTGACAGGGACGGTGCAATCGCTTCCGCTGATTGCGTCATCGGTGATGAGCAAAAAAATTGCCGCCGGGGCACAGGGGATTGTGTTGGATGTGAAGTGGGGCAAAGGGGCATTCATGACCACCTTGGAGGAGGCCAGGCAGCTTGCCGAAATGATGGTCTATATCGCCCGGTTAACGGACCGCAAAGCGGTGGCGCTGCTCTCCGATATGAACCAACCCCTGGGCTGCGCGGTGGGCAACGCGCTGGAAGTCATTGAAGCGATTGATACCTTGCGCGGCGATGGGCCTGAAGATTTCCGCCAGCATTGCCTGGAGGTGGCCGGTTATTTGCTCCTCTTGGGTCAGGTGGCGGCGGATGAAAAAGAAGGGCGGCGCATGGCGGAACAAGCGATTGCCAGCGGGGAGGCGCTCGAAGTCTTCCGCAGGCTGGTTCAAACCCAGGGCGGGGATGTTTCGTATGTGGATCACCCAGAAAAACTGCCCAGGGCAACCCTTGTTCAAGAGCTGCCGGCGCCACAATCGGGTTACTTGAGCGAGGTCGATGCCCGGGTGGTTGGCGAGACCTCGGTGATGCTTGGCGCAGGGCGGACAAAGAAGGGAGACCCCATTGACCATGCCGTGGGGATCATCGTCCACCACAAGGTGGGCGATTACGTCGAAGCCGGCCAGCCGGTCTTCACCATCCACGCCAACCGGGAGGCTGGTTTGGAGCAGGCGAAGCGCGACTTGCCGAATGCATTGGCATGGAGCGACCAGCCAGTGCCGCCGCTGCCGCTGTTCTATGGTGTGGTAAAGTCAACTGAGCTGGACCAGCCTGGCTGAGATCAATGCGGGGCAGCCGGGCGAAACTGCTGGGCGCGGCGAAACCGCTCCAGCAGAGCTTCTGGCTTGTGGGAGAATTGCTCCTGCGAAAGCTCGCCGCGGGCAATTGCCAGGAGCGTTTCATTCAGGGTGCGATTGGCGGGTGTGGGCAGGCCCAGGCGAGCGCCAAAGCGCGCCACAGCGCCGTTCAGATAATCCACCTCGCTTTGGCCGCGGCCGGCGTGCAGGTCAATATGAAGGGATGGCATCTTGGCGCCGCGCCCGCTGCCCACAGCGCGAGCGACCAGGGGGCGCGAAAGCGCCAGCGGAAGCCATCGCACCGCAAAGGCCAGCAGGCGCACCGGTGTGCGGGGCAGGTCGATCACGCCAATGCCCTGGGCGCGCATGACTTGCAGCGCTTCGCGCAGCTGGGCAATTTCCAGGCGGTACAGCCCGGGATGGGCGAAAACCTGGGCGGGGGTCATATCCAGGATAGCCGAGGTGGCGTTGGCAAGCAGGTTGGTCAGCAGCTTGGACCATTTCATATCCGAGGCGCGGGGGAACAGATGGGCGTTCAGCCCGGCTCCATCCAGCGCCTGGACCAGCGCAGCCGAAAGCGGGTGGCCGGCCGCGACGCCGACGCCGCGCAGCCGCTCGAGGATGATTTCTCCAGGTGCAACTCTGCCAATGGCGCTGGTCACCGTGCCAGAGATCACTTTTTCTTGGCCCAGGAGGCCGGCAATGTACGGCTCATTTTCCACTCCATTCTGCAGGCACAAAACGGGTGGGATCCGGTCGGCCTGGGGACGCAGTCCTTCAAGCGCGGTTTGGGTATCGAATGATTTGAGGGCAAACAAGGCCACGTCAAAAGGGCCAACCCCCAGGGCTTCGTCGAGCGAGCCAGCAATCTGCGGGGATTCGATGGCATGCGCGCCGGAGGGGAGACTTAAGCGCAGCCCTCGCCTGCGCAGCTCTGCGGCAACCTGGGGGCGCTCCAGGAACACCACGCTGTGCCCATGCAAGGCCAGGCTGCCACCGATGTAAGTGCCAATCGCGCCCGCTCCGTATGAAAGCACGCGCAGGCGATGGGGGGAAGTGAGACCTGTGCTCATGTTCATGTGGCGCCTGATTCAGCCTGGATGATTGAACTTAGCCATCCGAATTGTGCCAGTGGTTCCGGTCGTTAATCGCCTCCAACGCCCAGACATGGCGAGTGGGGTCATAATTCAGCGATGCAAAGGATGCGTTGCGAAAGCGAAAACGCGGGCCGTGAAAATTCGCCTGGGGCACAATGCCGAGGATGGCGTACATGACCATGTTGAGGATGCCGCCATGGGATACCACAAGGTACCTGCCTGGCGGGTGGCGCAGCAGGTTCTGGATGGAGCGCCCGGCGCGAAGATAGAGCTCCCATTGGGTTTCTCCATCGACGCCAATGGGCTGGTACAGGTGGACAAAATGGGGGCGCAAACCGCGCCCATCGACCTCTTCGGGGCGCAGACCAGCGATTTGCCCATTGTTGCGCTCCATCCAGTTTTCGTCAAATTCAAGCGGCGCGCCCAGCCTGGCAGCGATGATCTCCGCCGTTTGCCGCGCCCGGCTGAGCGGGCTTGAGACAATGCAATCGAAAATAAGATGCTCTTTCTGCCAGCGATGGGCCAGGGCTTCGGCCTGTTGGATGCCGACCTCGCTGAGCGGATAGTCTGCCTGGCCTTGTAAGACACCCTGGGCGTTTCCTTCCGATTGGGCATGGCGCAGCAGGAACACCTGGTAGTGGGGTTGGGTTGGGGGTAGCATCGTGAGGCCGATGGATCGCTTTCTACAATGGGATGTCGCGCCGGATGATATCCTCCAGCGTTTCGCGCCGTTGGATCAGTCGTGGGCGGCCCTGCGCAAGCCACAGGACCGCCGGCTTTCTGGCGCCGTTGTAATTGCTGCCCATGCTGAGCTGGTAAGCCCCGCTGACCGGGATGGCGACCCATTCGCCGGGTTGGATGTCGGGCATGGGCAGGTCTTCGATGAGGATATCACCGCTTTCGCAATATGGACCAGCCAGCCAGGCCGGGCCGATTGCCGGGCGGTTGAGCCGGGCGATTGGCAGGGCGGTGTAGCGTGCCCGGTAAAGAGCCGGGCGCGGATTATCTGCCAGGCCGCCGTCCAGCAACAACCAGCGACGATGGGGGGTGGTTTTGACGCTGTCGACGCGGTAGACGGCGACGCCGGCGCGCGCGACGATGCTGCGGCCAGGCTCAAGCTGCAGATGGGGCAAGGGCAATCCACGCTCATGGCAGCCGGCAGTCAGTTTATCAGCGACAAAGCGCACGTAGCTTGCTACGGGCTGGTGCGGCAGGTCGGCCTCGTGGTAGGGCACGCCCCAGCCTCCACCCGGAGATAGAATCTGAGGCGCCCAGCCCTGGGCGGCGTGGGCCTCCTCGATCAAATCCAGGGCTGTTTCCAGGGCAGGAGCAATGGGGGCAGGGTCGTGGAAGTGGGAACCCTGGTGGAAGTGCAAGCCGGTGAGCGGCAGGCCCTCGAGCAGGCAAAGACGAACAGCCTCCAGGAATTCTGTTGGGCTGAGGCCAAACTTGCTATCGTCCTGACCGGTTTGGGTGTAACTGTGGGTCTGCACCGCCAGGCCGGGGCGCAGGCGCAGCCAGAGATCGGGCATCTGAGTCGCGCTGGGGCGCATCTGGATGATGCGCTGCAATTCGCCCAGGT
>CAZDAU010000068.1:0-16870 GCA_964503625.1 uncultured Anaerolinea sp. | reverse complement strand
AGATGCCACAGGACCTTCATTTTTTCAACCTCCACGGTTTACTGTGGAGCTACCCCCAGGCGCAGGACAATCCAATTTTGGGAAAAATTAAGTTGTCCGACAATTGACATCGTCGGAGATGTTTGATAAACTTTCTAATGTCAGACAAATCTGGCCCAAACCAGGATAGTCTGGCTGATAAAAGATTACGTCTTTTCCAGGACAAAGAGACATGAGCACATTTCTTGTTCGCCATGCTGAAATCCTGGTCACAATGGATGACCGTCGCCGGGAGATCCCGGATGGCGGTCTTTTCATACGTGACGGCTTCATTGAGCAAGTTGGGCCAACCGCCGAATTACCCGCATCTGCCGATGAGATACTCGAGTTGGGCGGACATATTCTCCTCCCAGGGTTAATCAACACCCACCACCACTTTTACCAGACGCTGACCCGCGCCGTGCCCGCCGCTCAAGATGCCAACCTGTTCAACTGGCTGAAGACCCTTTATCCAATTTGGGCGCGCCTCCAGCCAGAAGACATCCGGGTTTCCACGCAGACGGCGTTGTCTGAGCTTGCCCTCTCTGGCTGCACCACCGCTTCAGATCACCTCTACCTGTTCCCCAACGGGTCCCGCCTGGACGATGAAATCCTGGCGGCCAGGGAGGTTGGGTTGCGCCTGCATGCCTCGCGCGGCTCGATGTCCTTGGGAACAAGCAAAGGTGGTCTGCCACCCGATAGCGTTGTGGAAAGCGAGGATCAAATCCTGAAAGACTCCCAACGCCTGATTGAGACATATCATGATCCCAACCCAGGCTCGATGACCCAGGTGGTGCTGGCGCCATGTTCGCCTTTCAGCGTGACCGGTGATCTGATGCGCCAAAGCGCCGCTCTGGCTCGCGAGTACGGGGTGCACCTGCATACCCACCTGGCCGAAACCCAGGACGAAGAAGTCTTTTGCGAGCGAAAATTCGGCCATCGTCCGGTGGCATACATGGAGATCCTCAACTGGATGGGGCCGGATGTCTGGTTTGCACACTCGGTGTATGTCAACTCGGCAGAAATGCGCAAGTACGGCGAAGCGGCCTGTGGCGTGGCGCATTGCCCATCGTCTAACATGCGTCTGGCCTCTGGTATCGCCCCGGTCCTGGAAATGCTGCGCTGGGGAGTGCACGTCGGCCTGGGCGTGGATGGATCGGCCAGCAACGACGGCTCGCACCTTCTCGAGGAGGTGCGGCAAGCAATGCTGGTTGCCCGGCTGCGGGCTGGTTTGCAGGGCGCCTCCTTGTCAGACGAAAGTGCGCCGCCGCTCATGACCGCCCGCCAGGCATTGGAGCTGGCCACCCGCGGCGGATCGGCAGTGCTGGGACGCACCGATATAGGCTCGCTGGAAGCAGGCAAATGCGCTGACTTTTTTGCCACCCGGCTGGACCGCCTGGGCTACGCCGGCGCGCTCCACGATCCGGTGGCTGCAATTGTGTTTTGCGCCCCAGCCAATGTGGATTACACAGTGGTCGGTGGAAAGTATGTTGTAAAGGAAGGCCGCCTGGTCACGCTGGACGAGACCAGGCTGGTCGAACAACACAATCGCTGTGCTCGCCGGCTGCTCAACGGCGATTAGCGCCCAGAAAGCTCATTACCTGTTCTCGTTAAAACTTACCATAAGCTATGACCGAAAAGATCGCTTCGACAACCCGCAAACTGGTGGATGTTGCCATGGGGCGCCGTCCGGCTGATCTGTTGATCCGCAACGGTCGTTGGGTGTGCGTCCAATCCGGTGAGATTATTCCCCATACAGATATCGCCATTGCGCAGGAGCGCATTGCTTATGTGGGTCCGGACGGCTCCCACACCCTGGGCGGGCAGACCCAGGTAATCGATGCAGATGAGCGCTACCTGGTTCCTGGTCTTCTGGACGGGCACATGCACATCGAGTCGGGAATGCTGACCGTGACCGAGTTTGTCCGGGCTGTGATCCCCCACGGCACGACTGGCATGTTCGTTGACCCGCACGAGATCGCAAACATCTTTGGATTAAAGGGTGTGCGCTTGATGGTGGAGGAAGCCGCCCAGCAGCCCATCCATGTTTGGGTGCAAATGCCTTCTTGCGTCCCTTCTGCGCCAGGATTGGAGACCCCCGGCGCCAGCCTGGGTCCGGACGAGGTCGCTCAAGCAATGCAATGGGAAGGTGTGATCGGTCTGGGCGAGGTGATGAACTTCCCTGGAGTGTTCTCTGGAGATGAGAAGATGCATGCCGAGATGGCTGCCACCCGCGCCGCCGGCAAGGTGATCGGGGGGCATTACGCCTCGCCAGACCTGGGTCTGCCTTTCCATGGTTATGTTGCTGGCGGCGCAGAAGATGACCATGAAGGCACCCGCGCCGAGGACGCCGCCGCCCGTGTCCGCCAGGGGATGAAAGCCATGCTGCGCTTTGGATCTGCCTGGCACGATGTTGCTGAGGGTGTGCGCGCGATCACGGAGATGAAGCTTGACTCGCGCCACTTCATTCTTTGCACCGATGATTCGCACTCCGAGACCCTGGTGCGAGAAGGGCATGTGGACCGCGCCCTGCGCCAGGCTATCGCCCATGGCATCCCGCCCATCACCGCCATCCAGATGACCACCCTAAACCCGGCCCAACACTTTCATGTGACCCAAGACGTCGGCATGATCGCCCCCGGCCGTTACGGCGATATCCTCCTGGTCGATAATCTGGCCGAGTTCCAACCGGATGTGGTCATTGCCCGAGGACGGGTGATTGCCAGAAACCATAAGCTGCTGATTGACATACCCACATTTCCTTACCCAGATTGGGCCACCCGCTCGGTCCACCTGGGTAAAAAGCTCACTGCGGCAGATTTCCGTCTTGCCGCTCCCCATGACGGCCCCTTCACAGCCCATGTCATCGGCGTGATTGAGAACCAGGCTCCCACCCGCCACTTGCGCCTGCCGGTCAATGCTGTTAACGGCGAAGTAAAAGCGGATCTGGGCCGAGACCTGGCTAAAATTGCCCTGGTCGAGCGTCACAGAGGCACCGGCAAAGTCCAGGTCGGCCTGGTGCAAGGATTCCAATTCACCGCTCGCTGCGCGATTGCCTCGACGGTTGCCCACGACAGTCACCAGATGGTAGTGGTCGGGACAGACGAAGAGAATATGGCCCTGGCAGCCAATCATTTGGCCGAGATAAACGGTGGTCAAATTGTGGTCAAAGAGGGCCAAATAATTGGCCAAGTAGCCCTGCCCATTGCCGGGTTGATGTCGAACGAGCAAGCCGAGGTTGTTGCCAATCAGGCAGCCAGCATACTGAAAGGATTTCGCGACTGCGGCTGCCTGCTCAACAACCCAAACATGCAACTCAGCCTGCTGGCCCTGGTGGTCATTCCAGAATTGCGCATGTCTGACCTGGGGCTGGTGGATGTCACCCGTTTTGATTTTATTCCCGTCCTGGAGAAAGGATAAAACCGCCTGCGACTCACAGCAGTCACTGGCTGGAAACTACACGGTTTAGTTATGGCCCAAAGCTCAGTCTCGCAACGCCTGCATAATCAGCTCATGCAAATTATCTCTGAGACGCCTGCCGGTGAAAGGCTGCCATCCGAACCATACCTGGCAGAACAACTTCACGTATCTCGCGCCACGCTGCGCGAAGCGATGCGCGCCTTTGAAACCCAGGGGGTCATCCGGCGCAAGCAGGGCTCAGGAACGTATGTGAACCAACCGCCAAGCGGCCTGGAGAGCGGCCTGGAAGTCCTGGAAAGCATTGAAACCATGGCCATGCGCAGCGGTTTGTCGGTCAACTTTGGGGCCCTTGAACTGGAAAGACGGCTGCCAGATGCGGAAGAATGTCTGGCCCTTTCCAAGCACCCTGGCGATGAAGTGCTGTGCATCTCACGGGTGATCCTGGCCGAAGAACGGCCAGTGGCATATCTGGTGGATACTCTTCCGGCTGATCTGATCTCACCCGATGAGTTGTTAAGTGATTTCCGCGGCTCAATCCTGGATTTGCTGCTCAAGCGCGGCCAGCCACCCCTGCTGGCCTCGCGCACCGAAATCAGCGCTGCACCTGCATCTCCTCGTATGGCACGTGCCCTGGGAATCCAGCGCGGCGACGTCTTGCTTTGCTTTACTGCCGAGCTTTTCACAACCGACAAGCAGGTCATTGATCGTTCACAGAGTTATTTCTTGCCTGGATATTTCCGTTTTCATGTGGTGCGGCGCCTGGCTCAATCCGAGCGGGTGGCGCATGGCGATTAATCTGTCATCTGTTTTTGGGCCATTAATCATATATCATGACAAAAACAGGAAAAATGGCAATAGACATGGTTTACAACTCATTGTATGCTTAAGGGCACGCTTTCCAGGCGAGCTTTACCGCTCAAATGCAGGGACGCGCTGGAGATGATCAGTTTCACAGCCCTGCGATCAGCATCATGCAGCGCATGAGTGGATCTTTAAGAATATGCAAAATACTTAAGAAAGGAGGCCGCTTTCCTGCAAGATTAAGAACCCAAATCGATGTTGTGACATCACCAACAAGAAAACCGACCCTAAAATCCTTTGTAAGGAGGAGCAAGTATGAAAAACAAAACCTTATGGCGTCTTACGGCTCTGCTGATTGTTGCGGCCATGATGCTCTCCGCCTGTGCGGCTCCCACAGCAGCCCCGCAGGAAACTGCCCAGCCCGCCGAGCCGGTGAAGACGGAAGAGCCGCAGCAGCCCGCGGAAGAAACCGGTGGCTTTCAAATCCCAGAAATTCAAGAAGGCAAGTTCAACGTAGCCATGGTCCTGATCGGCCCGCATGATGATGGTGGTTGGTCGCAGGCCCATTACGAAGGGCTGGAATACGTCCAGAAAAACGTGCCCAACGTTCACACCGCCTATATTGAAAACGTGCCTGAAGGCGCCGACTCGGAACAGGTCTTTCGCAGCCTGGCTCGCAAGGGCTTTAACCTGATCTTTGGCACATCCTTCGGTTTCATGGATCCAATGGAGACGGTGGCTGGAGAATTTCCAGACACGTACTTCATCCACATCAGCGGATATAAATCCAATTCAACCAATTTTGGCAACCTGTTCGGCGCCATGGAAAACATGAAATACCTGGCAGGCATGCTTGCCGGCGCTCGGGCAAAAGCCGATGGCAACCCCAAGATTGGTTACATGGCAACCTTCCCCATCCCGGAAGAAATTCGCCTGGGCAACGCCATTGCCCTGGGGATGAAGAAGACCTGCCCAGAGTGCACCATGGATGTGCGCTGGATCAACACCTGGCATGACCCGATCATTGAGAAGGAAGCCGCGGCTTCGCTCTTTGATGCCGGCGCCCAGGTGGTTTTCACCGGCGCAGACACCCCGGCTGTGGCCGATGTCGCTCAGGAAAAGGGCAAATGGGGCATCACCTATGACTGGTCCGGTTCCTGCAAAGTTGAGCGCTGCCTGACCGCCCCTTACTGGAACTGGGGTCCGGTGTACGCGAGCATTGCTCAGGGTCTGATCGACGGCACCTACAAGGTCGGCTGGGATTACTTTGACGCCGATAGCGGCGGCCTGGGCCTGTTTGGCCTGATGGAAGGCGAAGAATTGACCCCGGGCATGAAAGAACTGCCCCCTGAAGTGATCGCTGAGGTAAAAGACATCCTGGCCAAGATGCTGGCTGGCGATATGAATCGCTTCGATGTTTTTGCTGGCGAGATCAAGGATAATAAGGGGACGGTGATCGTCCCGGCCGGTGAGAAGATGGTCCAGGCGGACCTGGATCAATTCCCGCCTGGCGCGCCCGGCCTGGAGTGTGAATACTGCATGTACTGGTGGGCCGAAGGCATCACCGCCGAGCTTCCCAAGTTGAACCCGTAAAACCGAGATAACTTTGGGGCCAGGATTTCCGGCCGGAAATCCTGGCCCCCCCAATCTGCCAGGCTCCACAACGCTTCAGGAGGAACATGGCGCATCAATTGGATGATCCTTCCCAACTCAAAACACAAGGCCCGCTTGTGGTTGAGATGCGCAAAATTGTAAAACGTTTTCCAGGTGTGTTGGCCAATGATCATGTCGATTTTGAGATGCGCAAAGGCGAGATCCACGCCTTGCTGGGCGAAAACGGCGCTGGCAAGAGCACGCTGATGAACGTCCTGGCAGGGCTGTACCGCCAGGAATCCGGCACGATCCTGGTAAAGGGCCGCCCGGTGACTTTCAATTCGCCACGCGATGCCATACAGGCGGGTATTGGTATGGTGCACCAGCATTTCATGCTGGTGCCCACCCAGACGGTCACCGAAAACATCCTGCTCGGGCTGGATCAGCCCCGTTTTCGATTGCGCCTGAAAGAATACGATCGGATCATTGGCGATCTGGGGGAACGCTTCGGCTTGAAGGTCGATCCCACCGCCCGAATCTGGCAACTATCGGTGGGCGAGCAGCAGCGAGTTGAACTGCTCAAGATGCTCTATCGTGGTGCAGAAGTTTTGATCATGGATGAGCCAACCGCTGTCCTGGCGCCATCGGAAATTGAAGGTCTCTTTGCAACCTTGCACTCGATGATCGCCGATGGCAAATCTATCATCTTCATCAGCCACAAGCTCCAGGAAGTGAGCGCCATCGCCGACCGGGTTACGGTTCTCCGCAAGGGCAAAGTGACAGCCGCCAGCCTGCCGATGGGCGAAATGAACCGCCAGGAGTTAGCCCGCTTGATGGTTGGGCGGGACGTGGTGTTTGCCGTCGATAAAAAGCCACAGGAGCCAGGCGAGGTGGTACTCAGCGTCGCCAACATCCACGCTGATAACGACAAGGGTTTACCGGCTGTGCGTGGGGTGAGCTTTGAAGTTCGCTCGGGTGAGATCCTGGGGCTGGCAGGGGTCGCCGGGAATGGCCAAAACGAGCTGGCCCAGGTAATCACCGGTTTGCGCCGCTGCACCGAGGGCTGCGTGGAGCTGAATGGCGAGGTCATCTGCAACCAGGGCAGCCTGTACAGCATCCAGCGCGGGCTGGCTTATGTGCCCGAAGACCGCACCCACGTGGGCAGCTCACCCAACCTGAGCGTAACCGACAACGTGATCATGAAAAAATACCGCAAGGCGCCCATCTCACGTGGCTGGATGCTGGACATGATGACCGCCAACCGTTTTGCCCAGGAGCTGAAAGAGGCCTACGAGATCGTTGTTCCCAAGGTGGAAACACCGGTGCGCTTATTATCCGGCGGCAACCTGCAAAGAGTGATCCTGGCGCGCGAGTTTTCCGGGCGGCCCAAGATGATTGTTGCGGTCCAACCCACCCGCGGCCTGGATGTGGGCGCGATCGAAGGCGTACATCGTCTGCTGCTGGCCCAACGAGAGGCGGGGGCTGCCATTCTGCTGATCTCCGAAGAGCTTGAAGAGCTGTTCTCCCTGAGTGATCGGGTAATTGTGATCTATGAAGGCAAGCTGATGGGCGAAGTGCGCCAGGCAGATCTGGACACTGTGGGGCTGATGATGACCGGCACCCCGCTGGAAGAAATTCGCAAAGGAGACGGGAAAGAAAATGTCTGACCTGAACTCCACCCTGCCAGCTTCTCGAAGCAAGCGGATCCCGTACCAGATCAGGTTCGAGCCAAGGATGGACCTGCCGCCTCGCTGGTATCCGGCAGCGGTCTCCATAGGCGCGATCGTGGTGGCGTTGATCATTGGCGGCGTGCTGATTGCCTTTTCTGGCGGCGATCCTCTTCGATCTTATACCCATATTGCCAAGGCATCGTTTGGCAATATGGGCGTGCTCTCCGATACCATCGTCAAAGCCACCCCAATCCTGTTCACCAGCCTGGCCTGCATCATCGCCTTTCGGATGAAGCTGTGGAACATTGGCGCAGAGGGCCAGTTTATCATGGGCGCTTTTGGCGCCAGTTTCATCGTTCTCTGGCCAGTGCTGCCCGCTGATGCATCTCCCTGGATCTTTATTCCGATGATGATGATTGCCAGCATGATTACCGGCGGCATCTGGGGGCTGATCCCAGGCTATCTGAAAGCCTATCTTCGGGTCAACGAGATCATCAGCACGCTGATGATGAATTACATCGCTGTCTCCTGGATTAACTTCTGGATTTTTGCAGTCTGGAGCGAGGGCGGCTTCCAGATGTCTCCAAAGTTTCCAGAAAACGCCTGGTTACCCCGCCTGCTGGACTTTGCCAAGACCCTGCCGGTGTTTCGCGGCCTGACGACCCACATGGGCCTGCTGATCGCCATCGTGGCTGCGGTCATCCTGTGGCTGATCATCTATCGCAGCCGTTGGGGCTATGAAATTCGCCTGATTGGCGACAACCCGCAGGCAGCCCGCTACGCCGGTATCAATATTGCCCACAACACCGTCCTGGTTATGCTGCTCTCGGGGGCGTTGGCCGGGCTGGGTGGCATGTCGGAAGTAACCGGCATGGTCCATCGCTTGCAAACCTCGCCCATTGCCGCTGGCTACGGCTTCACTGGGATCATTGTCGCCTGGCTTTCCAAGCTGAATCCGCTGGTTGCCATCTTTGTCTCCATCTTATTTGGAGCGCTGATCCTGGCCGGTCGAGAAATCCAGCCTTCCGGCGTGCCCAAGATGATCCAGGGGATTATCCTGGTCTGCCTGATTGCCAGCGATTTCCTGCTGCGATACCGGGTGCGCATCGTCCGCATTGAGGAGGCCTGAGAGATGGATGCGCTCATCATCATTTTGCAGGCAGGCGTTGCGACCGGCACAGTGCTGCTTTTTGCCACCATCGGCGAGTTGTTCGCCGAGCGATCGGGGGTGCTGAATCTGGGCGTCGAGGGCATGATGCTGATTGGCGCAATGAGCGCCTTCAGCGTGGCAATTGCAACCGGCAATCCCTGGGCGGGGGTACTGGCTGCCATGTTGGCAGCGGGGCTGATCAGCCAGATCCATGCCGTCATTGTCATCTCCCTGCAGGCCGACCAAGTGGTCAGCGGACTATCGCTCACCTTGCTGGGTACAGGGATCAGCCTGGTGCTTGGCGAAGGCCTGAGCAAAGCCGGCACGGTCTCACTCCTGCCAAGATTTTCCATCCCCCTGCTGGAACAAATCCCCATTATTGGGCCGATTTTCTTTGAAAACCAGAGCGTGCTGGTTTATATCGGGTATCTGCTGATCCCGTCGGCATGGTATTACATTAACCGCACGCGCCCGGGTATGCACCTGCGGGCCATTGGCGAATACCCGGCTGCGGCCGATACACTGGGGATCAACGTAAACCGGCTGCGCTATTTCTATGTCTTTGTGGGCGGCCTCCTGGCCGGCTTGGCTGGCGCGACGATCAGCCTGGCAGTGGCACCCGGCTGGTTCAGCGAACTGACAACCGCTGGTCAAGGCTGGATCGCTGTCGGTTTAGTGATATTTGCCCAGTGGGATCCTTTGCGAGCGGCCTTTGGTTCCTATGCTTTCGGCGCTCTGCGGCGGCTGATTCTGGATATCCAGGGACCAACCGTGTTGTTTGGGATGGCTAACCCGTTCTATTACAACCCGTACTGGGGATTTTTCCTGCAGATGTTACCCTATGCCTTCACCATTATTGTCCTGGTGATCGGCTCGCGTGAGGCGATGCGAAAGCGCCTGGGAGCGCCGGCAGCGCTGGGCACCCCTTACATTCGCGGCGAGCGCGGCCAATAGACTGGTTTTTCCAGGTTCCTCGATCCAGGCATGCCGCGTCTCAGGATTGTAACAATCAACATACTGGCGGATTTGTCACGCTGGAAGCAACGCCGCTCGCTCCTGGTCCAGGGTCTGGCAGATCTCTCACCAGACCTGATCGCGTTGCAGGAAGTGCGCCTGCCGCACAACCCGGCTGGCTGGCTGGCTGATCAGCTTAACTACCCGCATTTGATGCTCAGTCGCAAGGCCGGGAAAAGCGCACCCTTCGAAGCGCTGGCCTTGATCAGCCGTTTGCCTTTCGAAGACACTGCCGTCCTCCACCTGGGAGGGCAGGACCGCATCGCCCAGCGGGCGGACTTGAAAATTGGCGCGCAGAAGGTTGTCATCGCCAACAGCCATTTGTTTTGGCAGCCTGGCGAATCGCTCGCCCGCTTGCGCCAGGTGGAGCGCCTTCTGGGCTGGTTGCAAACTCCTGCGGCAACGCCGTGCGTGGTGTGCGGCGATTTCAACAGCACCCCAGAAACCCAGGCGATCCAGCGCATGAGCCAAAACTTACAATCGGCTCACCGGGCAATCCATGGGGAGGAGCCAGAGTACACCTGTCCCACCCCTTTGCCTCGCTCGCCCTGGGCTGTGGCCCGAACGCTGCTGGGCTTCTTTTTGCTCATCCGTCCGCAGCACCTCAACCTGCGCTGGCGAGGAACTCTGGATTATATTTTCGTTGACCCACGCCTGAAGGTGATCGACTGCCAGATTGTGCTTGACAGACCTTCGTCTGATAACCCGCGGATTTATCCGTCGGATCACTTTGGCCTCTATGCAGAGATCGAAATTCTTTAGCTGAAAGGCTGCTTTTAAGTCAGAAGACAGCCATACCGAGTGAGGAGAAAACGATTATATGGAAAAGTTTCTTGGTTACCGTTGTTCCTTGTGCGGGCAGGAGTACGGCCCGCACGAAATCACCTACACCTGCCCCAAGGATGGCGGCAACCTGGATGTCATCCTGGATGTCCAGGCAATCCACAAACAGCTTGGGCCGGGCGGGCTGCACGCCGGCGGAGAACCGTCCTTGTGGCGCTACTTGCCATTGCTCCCCGTTCAGGACCCAGGCGGCCTGAGCACTCCCTTGCACGCCGCCGGTTGGACGCCCGTTTTTGAGTTACCCCAGATGGCGCAAAAGCTGGGCCTGGCCCGCCTGTGGTTGAAGGACGAAAGCCGCAACCCAACCGCCTCTTTCAAAGACCGGGCCAGCGCAGTGGTTGTGGGCCGGGCGCGTGAGATCGGCGCCGACGTGGTGGTAACCGCTTCCACGGGCAATGCTGGCGCAGCCCTGGCAGGCATGTCGGCTGCAATTGGTCAGAAAGCGGTGATCTTTGCCCCCAAGACTGCTCCACCCGCCAAGGTCGCTCAGTTGATCGTCTTCGGCGCCAGGGTCATCCTGGTGGATGGCACCTATGACGATGCTTTTGACCTGACCATTCAGGCTGCCCAGGAATTCGGCTGGTACTGCCGCAACACCGGCTACAACCCCTTCACCGCTGAGGGCAAAAAGACCGCTGCCCTGGAAATCTGGGAGTGGTTCACCTGTCACGTCTCCAGCAAGACCTGCCAGTCTTCCTGCGACGAGGAGCGGGTTACCCCAGGCGCAGACATGGGCCGCCTGGCGATCTTTGTTTCTGTTGGCGATGGCAATATCATCTCTGGCACCCACAAGGGTTTCAAAGATCTGTTCAGCCTGGGTTGGATCGAGAGCATGCCGCGAATTTTCGGGGTGCAGGCCGAAGGCAGCGCCGCCATCGCCAATGCTTTCTTTGCTGGGAATGAAACGATTATCCCGGTTCAGGCCGCCACGCTGGCCGATAGCATCTCGGTGGACCTGCCCCGAGATGGCGTGCGGGCCGTGCGCGCCGCCCGGGAGACCGGCGGGCAATACATCCTGGTGAGCGACGACGAGATCCTGGCTGGCATCGCCGCCCTGGGGCCAAACGGCATCTTTGCCGAGCCAGCCGGCGCCACCGCCTATGCAGGGCTGGTCAAGGCTGCCCGCCAGGGATGGATTGCCCCGGATGATCTGGTGATGGTGATCAATACCGGCAGCGGCTTAAAAGACGTGCGGGCGGCTATGCAGGCTGTTCCCCAAGCGCCAATCATTGAACCCCGCCTGGAAGCGGTAAAATCATTGATTGGCTGAGGCGCGGGTAAGCGCAAAGCATCCAGCAGGTTGCCCCCTGCTCAAATGGAACCTGCTTGCTGGATGCTTTGCCACCCACTCCGGGCCTAAAAACGGGCCAAACAGGTGATTTCAACTGCCGGGCTTCATGATAGAATCAAGGATTGCCATGTCAGGAAATCAAGAACCTGCCATTTCCATCGTTGCTCCATGTTTCAATGAAGCAGCCACCTTGCCCGAGTTCTACCGGCGGGTGAAGCAGGCCATGCAAACGCTTGCCGAAACCTGGGAGCTGGTGCTGGTGGACGATGGCTCTACGGACGGCACCGCCGACATCCTGCGCGAGCTGGCTCGCCAGGACAGGCACATCCGGCCGGTGATATTTGCGCGCAACTTTGGCCACCAGCTTGCCGTCACCGCCGGGCTGGATTACAGTCGGGGCCGGGCCGTGGTGATCATCGATTCCGACTTGCAAGACCCCCCCGAAGTCATCCCTGAGTTGATTGCCCAATGGCGCGCTGGTTACGAGGTCGTTTACGCCGTGCGCACTGAACGTGAAGGAGAAACCTGGTTCAAGCTCTTCACTGCTTCGGTGTTTTACCGCTTGATCTACCGGATCACCGATGTGAACATTCCTCTGGATACCGGCGATTTTCGCTTGCTTGACCGCAAAGTCGTCGATGTGATCAACAAAATGCGCGAGCGCCACCGTTTCCTGCGCGGTATGTCGGTCTGGGTGGGCTTTCGCCAGACCGGCGTGCCCTATAAACGCGCCGCTCGCTTTGCCGGCGAAACCAAGTACCCATTGAAGAAAATGGTCAAGTTTGCCGGGGATGCAATCACGGGTTTCTCCTACTTTCCCTTGCAGATGGCCACTTACCTGGGGTTCATCGCGGCGGGATTGAGCATCCTGGCAATACCCGTGGTGGTAGCGGCGCGCATGGCTGGCTCCCAGGCTTTCTTCGGCCAGGCTACTACCTTGATCGCTGTGCTATTCCTCGGCGGGGTCCAACTGATCTCTCTGGGGATCCTGGGGGAGTATATCGGCCGGATTTACGATGAGGCTCGCGGCCGACCCTTGTATATCGTTCGGGAGGATCCGGAGTCATTTGAAGAGCAAACCTGACCAATTCAATCCCACTTGCATGTTTCCCGGTGCAGCACGCCTCATGCTGGGCAAAGTGTCACCTGTTGCTTGCTTGAAAAACCCCAAATATTTGAGCAATGCACAGGCTTGATTTAGAAACGCTCAGCGAGGATCGCCTGCGCCGGGCGGTCGATGCCAATACCTTCCGTCTGGGGGAGAATTTATTCAAAGGTGGCCAGGTGCAGGTTGTTGAGGTGACCGACCTGGCTGCCTTGTGCATCGTGCCAGACAAGCGCAATTACCGGATTGAGCTTAGAATCATTCGCGACCATGTGTATCTCAAGTGTGGCTGCAGCCACGCCGGCCGGGGGCTGATCTGCGAGCACGAAGTTGCTGCCTGGCTCAGCCTGCGCCAACATCTGACTCGACTGCTTCCAGAAGCCTGGCAGTCCCAGCTCGAACAGGTGATCCAGAGCGCCCAGACCATTCCACAGCGCGGAAAAACGCCGCCGTATTTTTTGTTCTTCAGCCTGCAAGAAGAAGTCCGCAGCTTCCCTTCTTACTGGAAGCTCTCGCCTTACACACTGCTGTATAACACCCTGCCGGCGGAGATTCGCCAGGGTGGCTCCCTTCCAGATGACCAGACTCTCCAGGATTTGCTTGAATCGTCATCCGATGTGTTGCGCGGACTCAAGACGCCCTACTACACCCTTGAACCAGAGGGCTGCCTGAACTGCGGGCCTGAGGCGGTCAACCTGGCAAACATCATCCTGGAGCGAAACCGGGCCTATTCCCACACCCTTAACACCCGCTTTCCCCTCGAAGACTACCTGCGTTTGCTGCGCAGCACCCAATCCACGCTGTTTCTTGGACAGCCAGGCTGGCCCCTCATGCTGAGGCTGGTCATTTTGCCTGAAGCCGGCGAAATCCGCCTGAATATCAACCGAGAAGAGGCCGGGCTGCGCCTGAGCCCACAACTGGTCGCTGACAGCCAGATGATTGACCTGAGCGGAGTGCAGGGTGGCGGTTTGCGCGACCTGCAATTGATCCTGGACGAGCCGCCCTGGTTGCTTGCCGGGCGCAGCCTGTTTGAGCTGGCAAACCCGTCTGGGCTGAGCCTGTTGGAGTATTTTTGGCCAGGCCCTGCCAGGGATACCTCAGACCTGACAATTCCCGCCGAGCAAGAGCAGAATTTTATCGACCGTTACTTGCTCGACCTGGCCCGGCAGTTTCCCATCCAGGGCGACGCTGTCACTTGGGAAACTCTCCAGGTTGATCCAATCCCGCGCCTTTATTTGATCGATGTGAATGACGAGCTGCAGGCCCACTTGCGTTTTGGCTATGGCGAGGTGGAAGTACGCTTCAACCCAGATTACCCCAATGAAACCCTGCAACGCGGGCTAACCGGCCTGAATCTGCTGCGCGTGCTGCGCCAGCCTGGCGCAGAAAAAGCCGCCTTTGAGGCCCTATCTTCAGCGACTTTTGGACTCAAGCGCGCCTCAGCGCCTGCTCAACCTGGGCTGTTCCGCTTACGATCGCGCAAGCACCCGGTTGATTTTCTGCTCCACAGCATCCCCAGGCTGGCCGAGGCTGGTTTTGAGATCTATGGTGAAGAGCAACTGAAAACAGCTCGAGTTAACCGCAACACGCCTTCCATTTCATTCAAAGTTTCATCCGGCATCGATTGGTTCGACGTCCAGGCCGTGGTCAACTTCGGCGAGCTGGAAGTTTCCCTGCCAGAAATCCGCCGCGCCATGCGCAAGCGCGAGCGCTTTATCAAACTGGCGGATGGCTCCATTGGGGAGATTCCAGAAATCTGGCTCGAGCGCTACAAACATCTCTTTGCCGTAGGCGATGTCACCAAAGATGGCCTGCGCTATTTCAAGCACCAGATCACCGTGCTGGACCAGGCGCTTTCAGAGGCCGACAGGGTCCATACCGATGAGCTTTTTGAACAGCGCCGCAGTCAGCTGCGGGTTCTGGCAACCCAACAACTGTCAACGGATCAAGCGGCGCCGGGCATCCAGCCGCAGCCGCTGCCACGCGGCTTTGTTGGCGAGCTGCGCCCCTACCAGAAAGCGGGCTTCGATTGGCTGCACTTTTTGCACAGCTTCGAGTTTGGCGGCTGCCTGGCTGACGATATGGGTCTGGGTAAGACTGTCCAGGCGCTGACGTTTCTGCAATCGCTTTATGAGCAGTCGCCAGAAAGCCGCCCGGCCCGAGCCAGCCTGCTGGTCGTGCCACGATCGTTACTGATCAACTGGCAGCGCGAGGCGGAACGCTTTACCCCCAGCTTGCGTGTTTTAGAGTTTTTTGAGACGGATCGGATCAAAGACACTTCCGCTTTTGACAGCGTGGACCTGGTGATCACTACATACGGGGTCATGCTGCGCGACATCCAGTTTTTGCATGGTTATTGCTTCTACTACGCCATCCTGGATGAATCTCAGGCGATCAAGAACCCGCTCTCGCAAACTGCCAGGGCTGCCCACCTGCTTCAGGCAAACCATCACCTGGTACTCACGGGGACACCGATCGAAAACTCCACTGCAGAATTGTGGTCTCAGTTCAGCTTCCTCAACCCGGGGCTCCTGGGAAACCTGCAATATTTCAAATCCGAATTTGGCCTGCCGATTGAAAAGCGAAACGACGAGAAGGCGGCGGCCACCCTGCGCCGCCTGGTTTACCCCTTCATCTTGCGCCGCACCAAGGATCAGGTGGCTTCCGAGTTGCCGCCTCGCACCGAGCGAATTCTCTACAGCGATATGGAGCCTGCCCAGCGCACGCTGTACAACCGCACGCGCGATTACTATCGCGGCATGGTCCTGGGCATGTTGGACAAAGATGGCCTGGACCAGAGCCGGATGAAGATCCTGGAGGGACTGCTGCGCCTGCGCCAGATTTCCAACCACCCAGCCCTGGTGGACAAAAACTTTCATGGGGATTCAGGCAAGTTCGACCTGTTGATGGATACCCTGGAGACGCTGCGCGCTGAAGGACACAAGGCGCTGGTCTTCTCACAGTTTGTCCAGATGCTGACCATTGTGCGCAAAGAATTAGACGCCCGTCATGTCTCCTACACCTACCTCGACGGTGCAACCACCGCACGCCAGGAACAGGTAGATCGCTTCCAACAAAGCCCTGAGATCCCCTTCTTCCTGATCAGCCTGAAAGCTGGCGGGCTGGGCTTGAACTTGACCGCCGCCGACTACGTGATCCACATCGACCCGTGGTGGAACCCAGCCATTGAGATGCAGGCCTCGGACCGCACTCACCGCATCGGTCAGGACAAACCAGTCTTTGTCTTCAAGCTCATCGCCCGCGACTCGGTGGAGGAGAAAATCCTGATCCTCCAGGAACGCAAAAAGCAGCTTGTTGACCAGATCATCACCACCGAGTCGTCCATTTTCAAAACGCTGAGTCCGGCGGAAATCCTGGCGCTGTTCGAAGGCTAGGATGCGCATGGTGCTTTTTACCGCGTCGCCCTGGAGAGGTGAGTTAATAGATTGAGCGTGGTGCCTTTCAAAGGTTCATCGTCCACGAAAACCAGGGCATGGGCATGACCTTTATGTGTGAGCGCGCCTCGAACGTTAATAACCATGCCAGGTTCGCAGCGGCTTGAAAAATTTTCTTCACACGCTCGACTGTTCCAAGCCAGTTGGCAAGGCCGCCACCGGCGCTGAAGCGGCGGGGCCAATGATCCTGGTGTTGTTCTTTCCAGCTTTTGCGGGGATGGTCTGCGGCGTGATTCCCTGGGAAGACCTGGAGCTGGCAACCGTTTCAATGCCAATCATGGCTCCGCTGGCTCAGTTCGCGGGTACGCCCAGCTATCTGGTTTTCACAGCTTGCCAGACTGTCAACGGCCTGGTCAACCTGGTCACCCCGCATCAGCGGTGGTGATGGTTGGGCCTTGCAGAGGCATCATCAACCACACTTGGACTATACTTGAAGTGCAAAATCTATTCCCAAAAAGGAGATCAAAAGATGGCTTTCAACTTACGCAATCGCAATTTTCTCAAGGAACT
>CAZDAU010000067.1:0-16973 GCA_964503625.1 uncultured Anaerolinea sp. | reverse complement strand
CATTCATTGCATCAGCGAATCCAACCAGGGTAGCCTATGGAAATGCAAGCAAAATTTTCAAAAAAACCTTTCTTCCGGCCCAATGCACCGAGCTGGATACCTGGTCAGGGGCATGTTGTGATTGGGCCAACTCCAGCCCAAGCATTAAAAGCTCCTCCAATTCAAATGCAGGGTATGCTACCCCAGGCTAAATTCTATTAATTCTACCTTAACGTGCAGGATGGCGGAAGGTTTTTCCCTAAAACGCACCAATCCTTATCAATATTCCATGTAATATCACAACGGGTGGTACAATCTTGAGTGATGACACCTGGAGATCAATCATGCCTGAGATGACGCGTGATCGGCAGATAATCTTGATCATCATGATTGTCCTGATTTGCCTGGTGGCTGCTCTGCTGGCCCTGGTGATCATCTTGCTGTTCTTTGAATCTAAGAACACCCCCCAGCAAACGACCGTCTCCGACCCCACCTGGGCGCACATTCAGGCTACAGGGCGCATCATTGTAGGCACCTCCGCGGACTACCCACCGTTCCAATCTTATAATGAAAGCTTGCAATTAGACGGCTTTGACATTGCCTTGATGCGCATGGTAGCCCAGAAGTTGGGCGTCGAGGTTGTGTTTCAGGACATCATCTTCGATAGTTTGGGGTCCGCCCTGGCAATAGGGCAAATTGACGCTGCGATCTCGGCGATCACGATCACCCCGCAACGCCAGGCAGAATTCGCCTTCACAAATGTCTATTATGTCAGCGAAGACGCCGTATTGGCCAGGGCCGACTCATCGATCGCGGCGATCACCACGGCCGACCAGCTCGCCAGCTGGAAAGTCGGTGTGCAGCAAGGTTCGGTCTACCAAACCTGGATCCAGACCAATCTGGTGGACAGCGGAAAGATGCCCGCCAGTAACCTGTTGGTTTATCCACGTCTTGATCAGGCTATCAGTGAATTGCAAGCCGGAAAACTGGACCTGGTGGTCCTGGATTACCTGGCTGCAAGGGATGAGGCGGCGATTGGCAGCCTCAAGATTGTTGGCAAGGGGAATTATCCTCAATACTACGCCATCATGCTGCGGACAGGAAATGATACGCTGCGCACCCGAATAAACGAAGCGTTGGTCCAGCTTCAATCGGACGGCAGCATCAGCCAGCTTGCCCAGACGTACCTGGGCATCAGTCCGGAGCAGATCCCTCCCACACCCACTGCAGCTCCCACCCCGATCCCCACGTTTGCGCCGCTGCCGCCCACAGCAACACCACCCGGTTTCTGTGTGGATGGCATGGCCTTTGTTTCCGACCTGACGTATCCAGATTACAATATGACCTCGTTTACCCTGGTGCCGCCCAGCACACCGCTGCAAAAAGGCTGGCGGATTCGCAACACAGGGAGCTGCACCTGGAATTCCGGCTATGTCCTGCGCTATGTCGGCGGCAACACCCCCGACTCTGCAATGGGCGGAGTGCCGACCCCGATCTTATCCGTAGTTCCACCCGGCGGCAGCTATGATCTCTACATCAACCTCGTCTCTCCAGCGGCGCCCGGTGTTTACCAGGCATTTTGGGCGCTGACCAATCCAGCCGGCCAGGCGTTTGGCCAACGTCTGTGGGTTGCAATCCAGGTCGCCCAGGGCGCCCAATTCACTCAACCTCCCCCGCCAACGCAAATCGGCGTACCTACGCCAACAGTTTCATTAGTTGGGCCAGTTATTAAGGTTTTTGAAGTGAACCCAGGCAGCATCTACGAAGGCGAGTGCACCTATCTCAACTGGGAAATCGTGGGAGATGTGAACCAGGTGCGCATCTTGCGCAATGGGCAGAGCCTTTGGGATACCGCCCCAGCCAAATATGCGCTGACCGAATGCCCCCCGGGTGTGGCTATTTTTAATTATGAAATCCAGGCTTTTGGCCCGTTCAGCAGCACCAGCGCCGTCCGCCAACTCATTGTTTACCCAAAGAGCATCGCGACGCCAAAATCGGATATAGAACAGCTACCCTACACCGGGAGGTCTCCATAGCTGGAAAATAAAGACTCACGCCCGGCCTTGTCTGGGGCTGTTTGGCAAACCGCTCATCCTTACAAACAAACAGCCTCAACGCACCAACAAAACCGGACAGGGCGCGTGAGAGACCACTTTCTGGCTCTGGCTGCCCAGTAACAATCCCTGCAATCGCCCCAAACCACGCGTTCCCATGATAATCAGATCATTGCTGCGCGCCTCAACCACCGCCAGAATCGCTTCTGCTGGCGGACCTTCGAGGATTTCCGTCTTCAGCTCACCTGGGATCTCGCCAATTTGTTTCAGGGCTTCATCCAGGACCTGATTTGCCTCGGAAAAGCGTTCGTTCAGAGCATTTTGCAGGTTAGGCTCACCCAGGTAGGTCGGCACCGGCTCATAAGCGGTCACCACGCGTAAATCCGCCTGCATCTGGCGGGCAAATTCCCCTGCCATGCGAGCCGCTTTAAGAGCATGCTCCGATCCATCGACAGCAACCAGGATGTTCTTAAACATGTCGAGCCTCCTTTCTTCTCGATTCCAGTATATAACAAACAATCCAGGATTTCAACAAAAACCAATGCCGATGCCTCGCCATTCACTCCGACAGCCGGCAGCCATGTCAATTCCAAAACCAATCAAAACCGATAACATAACCGGAGACAATTAGATGGCTTTTGCCAGAGGTCTCTACCCCTTCAAGCCGCTCTTCAACTGCATTCATCAGAGAATGACAACTGTAATATTCAAGATGTGACAATTATCACTAATGGGGTCTATCGCTGAGGTATAAAATCAGAATGATTTATAAATCCACTTATTCAGAAATATACATAAGTACAATAATGAACACATCCGTTGTTGACAATCTCTCCAAAGAAGTACATCAGCTCCACGCTGGCCTGTGTTCGGCCCTGGCAGATCCCTGGCGCATCCTTCTGCTGTATACTCTAAATGAAAGCCCCTGCACGGTTAACGATATTGCTGCCAAGCTGGGGATGAGCCAGCCGACCACCTCCCGCCACCTGAAAATACTGCGCGAGCAAGGCCTGGTGAACGCTACCCGGCAAGGGGCCAACGTTGAATATTCTCTGACCGATCAACGCCTAATTCAAGCGCTTGATCTGCTGCGTGATGTGCTGCGCGACCGACTGCAGTACCACGCCAGATTGATGGAAAACAACGAAATCCGGGCAGAATAAATACAAAGCTATCTCTCCAGAAGGAAAGCGCTTTATGAAGAAAAAAATAACCGTGCGTAATTTTCTATGGGTGGCCGGCTTGCTGCTCATCCTGGCGATCATTGCCGTGCCCATCCTGCTCCTGCTGCCTCGCACTGCCCAGGCTGAGGATCCCTGGGCTTATGTCCCCAGCGAGGTTCCCCACACCGAGCACAACAGCCTGCTCAAGGGGCCCTATAACAGCGGCCAGGAAGTCACCCGCGCCTGCCTGGAGTGTCACCCAGATGCCGCCGATCAGCTAATGCATACAACCCATTGGACCTGGGAGAGCAAGCCCTTTGACGCGCCCTGGCGGGATGAGCCGGTCACCATTGGCAAGAAAAACCAGATCAACAACTTCTGCATCGGCACCCAGGGCAACGAAGCCAAGTGCATGAGCTGCCACGCCGGGTACGGATGGAGCAACGAAAACTTTGATTTCAGCAATGCAGAGAATGTTGATTGCCTGGCTTGTCACGCCGATGCTGCCAAATACACCAAGGGCGATTATGGCATTCCAATGGAAAGCACCGATCTAGTTGCAGCAGCGCAATCGGTGCAGATGCCGACCCGAGAAAACTGCGGCAAGTGCCATTTCAATGGCGGCGGCGGCAACAATGTCAAGCACGGCGACCTGGACGAAAGCCTGTACTTCCCCCGGGATACGCTGGATGTGCACATGGGCGAGAACGATTTCGTCTGCACCGATTGCCACCAGGCCAACGATCATGTCATCAAAGGTCGACTGTTGGCTGATAATCTGACCATTGACCCCAAAGAACAGGTAGCCTGCACCGATTGTCACATGGGTGAATTCCACGAAGACGAGCGGATTAACACCCACCTGCCATCGGTGGCCTGCCAAACCTGCCACATCCCTGAAATTGCACTCAAAAACCCCACCAAGCTCACCTGGGACTGGTCCACCGCTGGGCAAGACCGCCCCGAAGACCATTACACCTACCTAAAAATTAAAGGCGACTTTACCTACGAAGAGAACGTCCAGCCGACTTATCTGTGGTTCAATGGCAACAATTCCTATCGCTATCTCCTCGGCGATGAGATCAATCCAAACCAGCCAACCATGATCAATAAGCCAGCGGGTGACATTAACGACCCCACCGCACGGATCTTCCCTTTCAAGATCCATGTGTCTAAACAGCCATACGATACGGTTTTCAATTACCTGCTTCAGCCGCGCACTGGCGGCGGCGGAGATGGCGGGGGTGGCTTTTGGGAGACTTTCGATTGGGCCTCAGCCCTGGCGCTGGGCGCCCAGGATACCGGCATGGAGTTCTCTGGCGAATATGGATTCACTGAAACCTGGATGTTTTGGCCCACCACTCACATGGTCCAGGCCAAAGAAAACGCGCTGCAATGCGCCGATTGTCACAGCCAGGATGGCCGCCTGAATTGGGAAGCCCTGGGTTACCCTGGCGATCCGCTCGTGTGGGGCGGGCGCTCTTCGCCCGGGACATCCACGCCAACCCCGTAATGTACATCTCGAGAGACCCTTCATGAACAGCAAAACATCGCTCTTCCATCTCATCTTCAAGTCAAAGCTGGCTCATCTGGCGCTGGCAGGGGTTCTGGTAGCCTTACTGGTCTGGGGCGGCTATACGGTCTGGGCCAAGCCGCCGGCCGAAACCGCTCACCAGGCTTCTCCGTTGCACCCAACCTTCCCCCTGTTGGACAACAACGGCGAGAACGTCCTGAATAGTGGCCTGCCAGTCTCAACGATGCAAACCTGCGGCGCGTGCCACGACACCGCCTTCATTGAGTCTCACTCATTCCACTCCGACCTGGGACTGGCAGATTTCACTGCTGCTGGCCAGACGGCTTCCGGCAAGCCCTGGGACGCATCCAACGGCCTTTTCGGTAAGTTCGACCCACTGACCTACCGATACCTCTCTCAGCCTGGGGATGAGCGGCTCGACCTGTCCACTGCTGAATGGCTGATGGTCAATGGGGCGCGCATCTCTGGCGGCGGGCCAGCAGTGACCTCACGCGATGGCCAACCGCTCCCCAACCTGGCACCCGATTCCAACAACCCCGAAACCAGCATGCTGGACCCACAAACCGCCGAAGCCAAAGCCTGGGATTGGTCCGAATCGGGCGTGATGGAGATGAACTGCCTGCTCTGCCACAGCCCCATCCCCAACAATGAAGCCCGCATCGCTGAGATTCAGGCGGGCAACTTTGGCAACGCCACCATGGCAACGCTGCTGGGCAGCGGCATTGTGATCAAAAGCGCCGATGCCTGGACCTATAACACCGAAGCTTTCGCTGAGGATGGTCAGCTTAAGCAGGAATACGTCCAAATCCAGGACCCAACCAACCAGAACTGCGCCCAATGTCACGGCGTGGTTCACACCGATCGCGAGGCGCCTTTGACCCTGGCGGCCTGTGATCTGACCGAGTTCCAAACCGCAACCACCGGCCAGGTGATTTCTTCCCAGCGGATCAACGAATCCGGCTTGAACCTGACCAACAAGAACAGCCTTTCGCGCTCGTGGGATATCCACGCTGAAAGGGCGCTACAATGCACCGATTGTCATTACGCCTTGAACAATCCGATGCACTACCAGGAAGCCGTCCGAGAAGATCCAGAGCACTTGACCTATGACCCGCGCCGCCTGGAGATCGGCGAATACCTGAAGAGTCCGGATCACAACTTCGCTCGCGGGCAAAGTGCTCAGTTCACCGTGGCCCCCGAATACAAAGCCACCATGCGCCGCTGCGAATCCTGTCACGAGGCAGAAAAGACCCACGCCGATTGGCTGCCCTATACCGAGCGCCACATGGAAATTGTGGCTTGCGAGACCTGCCATATCCCCCAGTTATATGCTCCAGCAATCCAGTCCTATGACTGGACATCGCTTAACGCCGATGGCAACCCGCTTGTTGCCTGCCGAGGCATTGAAGGCCAGGACACCATCACTGACCTGGTGACCGGTTATAAGCCGGTGCTGATGCAGCGAACCAATGTGGATGGCGACACATTACTGGCGCCATACAACCTGATCACAACCTGGTTCTGGATTTACGATGATGCCAACGGCAACACCCGCCCGGTGCGCCAAATTGACCTGAAAGCGGCCTTTTTCGAGGGCGAAGATTACGCCCCGGAAATAAAAGCAGCATTGGACGCCAACGGAGACGGCGCTTTGGACGAGGCTGAATTGAAGCTGGACACGGACGCCAAGAGCCAGGTGGTCAAGCAACGCCTGGAAGCGCTTGGACTGGGCAACCCGCGCATCTACGGGCAGGTCCAGCCTTACAGCATCAACCACAATGTCGCCCGTGGCGACGAAGTGATCAGCGACTGCCGCGCCTGTCATAGCGATGAATCGCTGGTCACTGCGCCCATCCAAATGGCGTCTTACATGCCCGGTGGGGTAGCGCCTGTGTTTGTCGAAGATACCAACGTCGCAGCCAGCGGCGAGATCACCGGCCAGGAAGGAGCGTTGTACTACCAGCCCGCGGCCGAAAATGACGGCATCTACATCTTTGGTCATAACCGGGTGCGCTGGGTGGACTTGATTGGAGCGTTGTTCTTCGTTGGCGTGCTGTTGGCTGTTTCTGGGCATGCTGCTCTGCGCTTTATTTCATCCCTGCGCCATCCAAGAACGCACGGCCAGGTCGAAAAAGTTTACATGTACGATGCCTACGAGCGCTTCTGGCACTGGCTGCAAACCATCACCATTGTCATCCTGCTGTTCACCGGCCTGATCATCCACCGCCCAGACCTGTTTGGAGCATTCTCATTCCGCTATGTGGTGGTGGTCCACAACGTGCTGGCGGCAATTTTGGTGATCAACGCAGCGCTTTCGCTGTTCTGGCACCTGGTGAGCGGCGAAATTCGCCAGTTCATCCCGCGGCCTTACGGCTTCTTTGATAATGCAATTGTGCAGGCCAAGTTCTACATCGATGGCATCTTCAAAGGCAAGGCTCACCCCTTCGAGAAGACCAAATCCAAGAAACTCAATCCATTACAGCAGGTGACCTACTTTGGCCTGTTGAATGTGTTGCTGCCCTTACAAATCATCACCGGCGCGCTGATGTGGGGCGCCCAGCAGTGGCAGCAAGCGGCCACCCTGTTTGGCGGTCTGCCCTTCCTGGCGCCGTTCCACAGCCTGGTGGCATGGCTATTTGCCTCGTTTATCGTCGCCCACGTTTACCTGACGACCACCGGTGTGACCGTCTTTGCCGACATTGAGGCCATGGTGACTGGCTGGGACAAAGTCGAAGTGGTTGACGAAAATGCTCTGGCGGCCGCAGAAGAGCCGCCAGCCGAAGAGCCCAAGATGACGCCGGCCGCCGGCGAGGCATAGGACCAGTTCCAAACCCAAAGGTCTAAACGGCCTGCAGGGTTTCACCTAAAGGAGGTAGCAAATGTCTGCTGTAGCAAAAACTTCACCAAAACCAAAAGGGCGTGGCTGGAGGGCTTTCCTGTTTGACCGGCCCAAAAAAGATTACTGGCATCCCTACCTGGGCGGCCTGCTGCTCGGGCTTGTGCTGTTTACTTCATTTTTCCTTACCGGCAACGGTCTGGGCGCTTCCGGTGGGCTAAACCGCCTGGTTGTCTGGGTGCAAGACCTGATTGCCCCTGAGCACGTCGATCGCATCCCCTATCTGTTGAAAATGGCCGGCGGCGACAAGAACCCGTTGGATGATTGGATCATCCCGATGATCTTTGGCACCCTGGTGGGCGGGTTCGTCTCTGGCTGGTACCATGGCCGGCTGCAGGTGGAGACCAACAAGGGTCCCAATATCACCAAGCGCACCCGCTGGGTGACGGCCTTCATCGGAGGCGCCATTATGGGTTATGGGGCCCGCATGGCCCGCGGTTGCACTTCCGGCCAGGCGCTTTCTGGCGGAGCGGTGCTTTCGCTGGGCTCATGGATTTTCATGTTCTCGGTCTTTGCCGGCGCTTATGCCCTGGCCTATTTCGTCCGTAAGTTGTGGCTCTAATCACGGAGGCTGAGATGACATTCCCTCTTCCTCTTGAAACATTAATTGGCAAGCCGCTCATGTATCTGGTCTTTGCCGTGATCGGCTTTGGCTTTGGTTTCGTGCTGGAAAGCTCTGGCTTTGGCAACTCCAAAAAGCTGGCTGCTCAGTTCTACCTCTCTGAAATGACCGTGCTCAAGGTGATGTTTGGCGCGATTGTCACTGCGATGGTGCTGATCTTCACCATGGTCGGCCTGGGAATCCTTGACTTCAACCAGCTATGGGTCAATCCCACCTATTTATGGTCAGGCATCCTGGGCGGGCTGATCATGGGAGTTGGCTTCATCATCGGCGGCTTTTGCCCTGGCACATCGCTGGTGGCGATGGCCACCCGCAAGGTCGATGGGCTGTTCTTCGTCCTGGGCGGGCTGTTCGGCATTTTTCTCTTCGGCGAAACCGAACGCTTCTACGATCTATGGTGGCAGTTTGCGGGCTACATGGGCCGGGTGACCATACCCGAATGGCTGGGGCTGCCTTATGGTGTGGTTGTGGTGGCTGTGGTGCTTATGGCGCTGTTCATGTTCTGGGGCGCTGAGCAACTGGAGCACATCTTTGGCGGGCGGGATCTTTCCAAGGAGCCACGGATCCGCTATGCCGGCGCGGCGGCGCTGCTGGTCCTGGCTTTTGGCGTGGCGTTGATCGGTGATGCCACCACCGAAGATAAATGGGCCCGGATCGCCCCAACCAAAGAGCTGGAGCTGGCCAATCGCCAGGTTCAGATCGAGCCTGGGGAGCTTCTGGCAACCATTGACAACGACACTCTCAAAACCGTCATCATCGACGTGCGGCCTGAAAACGAGTACAACCTGTTTCACATCCGCGGCTCAACGAATATGGCCCTGGCAGATCTTAAAGAATACATCCCAGAGATCCACGCCCAGCAGGCCCTGAACACGATCTTTGTCGTGGTCAGCAATGATGAGCATGCCGCCACAGAAGCCTGGAAGGTCCTGGTTGCCGAGAGCGTGCCCAATACTTACATTCTGGAAGGAGGGATCAACAATTGGATTTCGGTCTTCGGGGAAGAAGACCCGAACATCGAATTGGCATCCAATATAACCGGCGCAGACGTGCTGAGATACGTCTTCCCGGCTGCCTTGGGTGACCGCTACCAGTGCGCAGATCCCAACCCGCATGAATGGGAGCTGGAGTTTACCCCCAAGATCAAGCTGCAGATCAAGCGCGATAAGAGCGGCGGCGGCTGCGGCTAAAACGCCGGAATCATAAAAATAAAGGGCAGGCAGGCGGCGTACACACGGAGCAGGGTGGGACAGGGCAATCCCGTTCTCGGCTCCTGATCTGGCTGGTGTTCGTTCTGCCTGCCAAAACCTTCTACAAGCATGACGCAATAAACAAATTGCACCGAACCCAAATTCAGGTTATTGTAGAACCCGCTTCAAACATTTTTGCAGGGCTGGGTTTTAACCTCAGCGATGCCTGGCCCGGCATATCCACAAAGCTTAATGGCCCTTGCAATAATATAGCTTTGTGATAAACTTGCAACTCGGCAAACCACACTGTGGCTGCTTTCCGCTCCTGGCTCGCCTACGGCGCTGTCCAGGGGCAATCCCGAGGAAAGGAGGCATTCCATCATGCGCGATTATGAATTAATGTGCATCGTCCACCCTGATCTGGACGATAATGCGCTGGCTGAATTGGTCAAGCGCATTTCTGGTTGGGTCACCGATGCAGGCGGGGCGGTCATCAAGACCGACATCTGGGGCAAACGGCAGCTGGCCTATCCTATTCGCAAGCAGAAGCAGGGTCAATACGTGCTCTTTCAGCTCAACATGGCCCCCAAGACCGGCGCACTGCTGGAGCGCAACCTGCGCATTCAGGAGCCGGTGCTGCGCTTCCTGCTTTCCGTCAAGTAAACCAATCCTTCATTGCAATCCATGGATTATTGGTTTCCTTTGAGGAGATAATGATGACGCGAGGTTTAAACAAAGTTCTGATCATTGGTCGCGTCGGACGGGATCCCGAAATGCGCTACACCCCCTCCGGTAGACCGGTGACCACATTCAGCGTGGGCACCAGCCGTTCATGGAACACTTCAGATGGTGAAAAACGCACCGAAACAGAGTGGTTTAACGTGGTGGCCTGGAGCAACCTGGCAGAAATATGCAAGCAGCACCTCTCCAAAGACCGCCTGGTCTACATCGAGGGCCGTCTGCAAACACGCCATTGGGAAGACCAGGAAGGCGTCAAACACTCGGCTACCGAGATTGTTGCCAACGAGATGATTCTCTTGGAGGATCGCCGTGAGGGCAACCATAACGAATACGAAGACAACGGACCAGATGAGGTTTTATTTTCCTAAGCGCTGTAGCTCAAGAGCAAACGTTCAGAGCTGGCAGCCATCTATGCGAAGATATTGGGCTAGACAAGCCCTGAAATGAGGAGTAAGTACAGTGAGCAATCAACCCCCAACTAACGAGGCGCAAGGCCCGGGTGGGCGCCGTTTTTTCACTCGCCCGCGAGAATGCATGTTCTGCACCGACAAGAATGCGGTGATCGATTACAAGCTGGTTGAAGTTCTGCGCCGCTTCGTGACCGATGACGGCAAGATCCGCCCTCGCCGCCAGACCGGCACCTGCGCCAAGCACCAGCGCGAGCTGGCCCGGGCGATCAAGCGCGCCCGCCATGCCGCCCTGCTTCCCTACTCTGGCGAAGTCCTCCGCTAGGCGAATCGACCGTGCAACCCTATAGCGGCGCACCTGGCCAAATCTGTGTGCGCCGTTGGATGCGTAACTCGCGCCAGCCGGTTGTTCGGTCGCCCACCCGGTCATTGCTAAGGTAATCATCTATGGCTAAGAACCCAAAACAACCGATTGCCTCCCCAACCAAAAAGCATCTGGATCGCATGCATCGCGAGCAGAGACAGACACGCTTGATTGTCATTGGGAGCGCAGTAGTCTTATCTTTGGTAGTCCTGATCCTTGTTTACGGTATCCTTGATCAACAGGTGCTCAAGTATCGTCGCACCGTGGCAAAGGTCAACGGCGAGAACATCTCGGCGCAGGAGTTTCGCAATTTCACCAAGTACTACCGCTACAATATCATCCGCAATGCCGAGTCCACCTATCAGCTTGCCGGCATGTTCGGCGGTGATGATGCGACCATGCAGTCCTTTTTAAGCCAACTCCAGACGGCCGCGCAACAATTGGATACCTTTAATGCGGGTGAAAGCGCCATCAATCAAATGGTGGACAATGCTTTGGTGATCCAGGAAGCCAAGAACCGCGGCATTACGGTCAGCGATGAAGAGATCGAAAAACGCCTGCAGGAGGCGCTGGGTTATTTTGCCTCCGGCACGCCGACGCCAACCAACACCGTTGCTCCGCTTGCCACTTCTACGCTTTCCCCCACTCAGCAGAGCATGCTCAAGCCCACTGCGACCACCACGCTGACGCCCACGCCCAGTCTCACCGAGACCCTGGCCACAGCGACCCCGACACCAGAGCCAACTGCTACACCCACCGAGCCGGCTGAGCCGCAGGTCAGCCCCACTCCGGAACCAACGCCAACCCCGTACACATTCGAAGGTTATCAGAGCGTCTATGCCACCATGGCGGCCGATTTCAAAACCAGCTTCCAGATCCCCGAGGAAACACTGCGCTATATCATCACAGTTCAGCTCTTCCGGGAAAAACTGCAGGAACAAATTATTGGCCAGGTTTCTTGCGAAGACGAGCAGGTCTGGGCTCAGCACATTCTGGTGCCAGATGCCGCGCTTGCCGCGACCGTCAGCGAGAAATTGAAAGCCGGCGAAGACTGGTACGCGCTGGTGGAAGAATTTTCTACCGACGAAGGCACAAAGACCCAGGGCGGCGACCTGGGCTGGTTCGGCCGAGGACGGATGGTCAAGGAATTTGAAGATGCGGCGTTTGCCATGCAAGTCGGTGAGATCAGCCAGCCCGTGCAGAGCCAGTTTGGCTGGCATATCATCCGCGTCCTCGGGCATGAAAATCGCCCCCTGACTGCCGTCGAGTGCCAGAACCTGGAGCAGACCAAATTCCAGGAGTGGCTGACGGATTTCCGTGAAAACTCCCAGGTAGAAATCTTGGATTACTGGCAACAAATTGTCCCCCTGCAGCCCACCCTGCCCGCAGAAATTCAGCAGGTCATCCAGCAAGCCAGCGGGGCTCCAGCCGGATTTCCAACAACACCCTGATTCAGCGTTATATCAGGATAAAAAATGGCGGGCTTGCGCTCGCCATTTTTTTATATCATTCTTTCTCAGCTCGACCCTTGGAGTAGCAGTTGAGACGTTAATCAACAATATCGCCCACCTGGTCCAGTTTAAGGCTCAAGACCTGGCTGGATGAATCGCGTCCCATCGTGACACCATAAATGACATCCGCTGCCTGGACGGTGTTACGATTGTGGGTGATGATCACAAATTGAGTTTTTTGGCTCAGCTCGCGCAACAGGTCACGAAACCGGCCCACATTCACCTCATCCAGCATGGCATCCACTTCATCCAGGATGCAGAAAGGAGTTGGCGAGACTTTAAGCAAGGCAAATACCAGCGCCGCAGCCGTCAGGCTGCGCTCGCCTCCCGAGAGCAAGGCCAGCCCTTGCGCACGGCGTCCCGGCAGGCGCGCTTCGATATCAATCCCGGTATCTGTCAAGTCGTCAGGATCGGTCAGCAACAGGCGCGCCGATCCGCCGCCGAACAAACGGACAAAGATTTGCCGGAACTCCGCTGCCACTGCATCGAAGGTACGCCTGAACTCTTGCTGCATCAGACCATCCAGCTCGGCAATCACTGCGTGCGTGTCTTGCGCCGCCTTCTCCAGGTCTGCCACCTGGTCAATCAAAAACTCATAACGCTGTTTGACTTCCTGGTATTCAGCCTGCGCTTCAGGGTTGATGGCGCCCATGCGCCGTAATTGGGCACGCTGCCGCTTGATGCTTTCCTCAATATCAGGGGAAAGTTTTTTGACAATGGGAAGCTGTTCCACCATCCCAGCCAGAGGCAGAGGCGTTGGTCCTGAGACTTGCTCCTCATACTCGAACGCGACCAGGCCAAAATCTTCTTCGATCCGGCGCTTCAAGGACTGCAAAGCCTCCTGCCGTCGCGCCAGGGTGATCCGCGTCTGGGTGTGTGTGTGCTCAACCAGGCTAAAATCGTGCCGGGCGGCAGCTTCTGCCTTTTGAAGCTCATCCTGTTGTGCTTCCAACTGTTGCAGCTCAGCCTCTGCTGGCTCAATCCTGGCGCTGACCTGGCGGATGGTTTCGCCAATTTGCACTTCGGCCTGGATCACATCATTGCGCTCTGCCTGGAGCGCCTGCAACCCAACTTCCAGTTCTGCCAGCCTGGCTCTCAGGCCAGCCAGGCCACGCACGGTGCGTTCAACAGCTTGCTGCCGCTCCTGGTGGCGAACTCGGGCATCGCTCAGAGCGCGCTCCGCCACAGCCATGCGGGTGTTCCAGTGAGCCTGCTCAATTTGCAGTTCGTCCAGCGCTAAATCTTCCAAGCGCGCGTTTCGCTGCCGAAGCTCGCGCCGCGCTTCCTCCAACAATCCTTCCGCCTGGCTTAGATCCGCTAAGGTCTGGGCGATTTCAGCCTGGCTGCGCTCCAGGTCTTTCTCCAGTTGCAGGCGCTGCTCCTGCGCCCAGGCTGCCTGGCGATCCGCCGCTTCCAGAGCTGTGCGCGCCTGGTCGGCAGCCCGGGCCGCTTTCTGCGCTTGCTGGTGGCTGACCTCCTGAGCTTGATCCAGGCGCATTGCATCTGCTCGCAAGGACTGTAAATCCTGCTCCAGAGCGCCCATGCGTTCATCCAGGGCTGCCAGATCAGCCTCCAGGCGACTGCGCGTTGCGCGCAGCTCACGCCTTTGGCGGCTGCGCCCCAGCAAGGTTTGCTGTGCAGGACCGCTTTCACTCCCACCACCTCCAGAAGCCGGCCCGCTGGCATAGAATAACTCGCCGCTCAGGGTCACCGCTCGGACACTGTTGGCCTGACCGGCAACAACACGCCGCGCCGTCGCCCGATCGCGCACCACCAGGACCTGCCCCAGCAACAAGTCCAGAGCCGGACGAATCTCCGGGGGGGCACTGACCAAATCAGCCGCAACTCCCAGCACCCCATCCTGCTCAACCAACGCCGGGCGTTTCTTGCGGGTTTCAGGCAGATGCAGCAAAGGCAGCAGCACACCTCGACCAGCCTGCTCCTGGAGCAAGTCCAGCGCTGGATCGGGTTCAGTCTCCAGAACAATTGCATCCAGGAACTCGCCCAGGGCGGCTGTGATGGCACGCTCGAGTTCTGCAGGAGCTTCCAGGTAGCTGCTAAGGGCTCCCCGCGCCCCAGCCAGACGCTGATTGCGGGCTGCCTGCAACAGCAAGCGCGCCCCGGCTGCATAACCGGTCAGGGTAGATTCGGCCTGGTCAAGCACACCTTGCTGGGCTTCAACGGCGGCCAGCTCGGCAGCCAGCCGGCTCCGTTCCTCCAGGGCCTGTTTGCGCGCCAGCTCGCCAGCTTCCACCCGCTGACGCTGCGCCAGGGCCGCGTCCGCATCAGTTCTGTAAGCCTGTTCAGCCTGAGCTGCGACCTGCAGCGCACCCTGGCGTTGGGTTTCCGCCGCCTGGCGCTCCTTTTCTGCCTCAACCTGTCTTTGGATGGCGCTCTCCCGTGCACTCTGCAGTCGCTGCATCTGCGCCTGGCTCTCTGCCAGATGGGCTTGCAACTGCCCCTGGCGGATATTCAATTCGGCAAGCTGCTGACGGGAGGTCCGTATTGCCTTTTCAACCTGTTCACGCTCACCCTGGCGGATGGCCAGGGCCTGGCGAGCGCTGTCCAGTTGGCTGCGGGCTTCATCCAACTCGGCCTGTAATTGTTCCAGCTCTTGAAGGGAGATAGCCAGGAGGTGCTTTTGTACCTCCAGTTCTTCTTCCAGGCGCACTTGCTGAGATTGTATATCCACTTGCTGCTCAAGAAACGATCGCTGGCGCTCATCCGACACAGCCAGCTTCCGACTGGCGACCTCGCGCTGGCTGTGCAAGCCGGAAAGTTCTTTGTGCCAGCCATTCAGATCGCTGCGAACCTGGCTTAGCCGCAAACGCAATTCGGCCATTTCTTGCTCCAGGGACTGCTGCTGTCCACGGACGTCTTCCAGGCGGGCTTCCTGGGCCTGGACGGCTTTGCGCGCCTCTGCCAACTCGTATTGGGCTGTATGCCAGTGATATCCATACCATTCCCGCAACAGGACCTGCAGATCGGCCCGTAGTTGCTCATATTCCAGGGCGCGGCGAGCCTGGCGTTCCAGGCTGGTGAGGCGCGGCTTTAACTCGGCCAGAATATCCTGTACACGCTCAAGGTTGCGGCGGGTAGTTTCCAATCTGCGCAGCGCTTCCTCGCGGCGGGCGCGATGCAGGCCAATCCCAGCCGCTTCTTCAAAAAGGCGCCGCCGCTCATCGGCTTTGAGCGATAGAGCTGCATCCACCAACCCCTGTCCGATCACGGTGTAGGTGCGCTCAGCCAGGCCGGATTGTGCCAGCAGCTCACCCACATCCTTAAGGCGCACCCGCTGCCCGTTGATCAGGTATTCATTCAAACCATCGCGATGCGCCCGCCGGGTAATCGCCACTTCGCTGAAGTCAATCGGAAGCCAGCCGTCGCTGTTATCAAAGGTGATGGTAGCTGAGGCCAGCCCGGCGCGCGGTCGACTCTCCGAACCGGAGAAGATCATATCTTCGGTGCGCTTGGCCCGCAGCAGTCCGTAGGACTGCTCGCCTAAAACCCAGCGCAGGCTGTCGGCAATGTTTGACTTGCCGCTTCCGTTAGGTCCAACAATCGCAGTCACCTGCTCAGCAAATTCAAACAGGGTGCGATTGGCAAAAGTTTTGTAACCATGAAGTTCCAGGGACTTAAGTTGAGTGGGCATCAGCAGATTCGAGAGCCAGTAAAGGCGCTATCCTTCAGGCGAATGATTTTCACTTCCCGGCGCAGTCGCCCAGAGCAGTCCAAGCGCATCTTCGGGTTCAAATTCCAGGCGTTCAAGCGCCGCTTTGGCGGCCTCTTTGGCAGCAGCCTGTTTGCTTGGGCCGCTGCCCGAGCCAATAACATCGCCATTCACCAGGACCTCAACTACAAACGTCTTCAGATGCTCCGGCCCGCTGGATGCTACCGTTCGATAGATTGGCGGCCCAAAACCGAGCGCCTGGCTTTTCTCTTGCAGCATGCTCTTCGGATCGCGATCCTGGTTGGTGGATAGAATCCGGTCGGCAGCCGGCTCAAGCAGCGGGGAAATAAATTTTTCCACAGCTTCCAATCCGCCATCCAGATACAAAGCGCCGACCACTGCTTCAAAAGTGGCGCAGAGCAGTGCCAGGCGTTGGCGCCCGCCGCCCTGACCCTCGCCCCGTCCCAGGCGCATGGCCCGGCCAAAATCCATCTGGTTGGCAAACTCAGCAAGTTGTTCGGTTCGAACAAGTGCTGAGCGCAGCCGGGTCAGATCACCTTCTCGCATCTCGGGAAAACGGTTATACAGCCAGGCCCCCACCAAAAAGTCCAACACTGCGTCGCCTAAAAACTCCAGGCGCTCGTTGTCCTCCAATGCTTCATCAAGATGTTCATTGAGGTAGGAACGGTGGGTCAGAGCACGGACCAGCAAGGAGTTGCGCGTGATTGGCAATCCCAGTCGGTGGGCAAAATCGGTGGGAGACTCGGTCTCCATAGCTCCCTGAGGCGTCGTGTTCATCATATATTCTCCTGAGAACTCAGGGAGCGTCAGCTACCCCACAA
>CAZDAU010000066.1:0-17049 GCA_964503625.1 uncultured Anaerolinea sp. | reverse complement strand
GGTGTCCGATCAGGCACGGCTGAAGCGGTCGCTGCCAGGCTATGAGGATGGCGGTGAGAGGGGATCAAAACCCAGCCACTCGATGCCCGGCAGGCCGGCAAAACGGCGCGCCATGACCTGCAATGCCTGGGGGTTGTTATCGATTAAGATGAACCGGCGGTCCAATTCCAGGCAGGCGGCGCCGGTGGTGCCGCTTCCAGCGAAGAAATCCAGCACCAGGTCGCCGGGGTTGGAGGAGGCGCGCAGGATGCGCCGCAGCACGCCCAGCGGTTTCTGGGTGGGATAGCCGGTCTTTTCCCTGCTGTTGGTGGCAACAATGGTGTGCCACCAGGTGTCGGTGGGCAGCTTGCCACGCGCGGCTTTCTCCGGCCCCACCAGACCCGGCGCCATGTAGGGGATGCGGTCGATCTGGTCCAGGTTATAGACATAGTTCTGGGGGTCTTTGGCGTACCACAGGATGTTATCGTGCTTGGGGGGCCATTTCTTCCTCGTCCGGCCGCCATAGTCGTAGGCCCAGATAATCTCGTTGAGAAAGCACTGGCGGCCAAAAATCTGGTCCAGCAGCACCTTGCAGTAATGCACCTCCCGGTAGTCGATGTGAAAATACAGCGAGCCGTGTGCGTCCAGCAAGCGGTGGGCTTCTTCCATGCGAGGAGCCAGGAACTGGAGATAGTCGTCGAAGATGTCGGTGTAGGCCTGGGTACCCAGCTTGATGGTCTGGTAGCGCCGGCCGCTGAAACCGGTGCGGTCGCCGTCTTGCGCGCGGCGGGTCTCGATGCGGGTGCGCGCCTGGGTGCGCCCGGTGTTGAACGGCGGATCAATGTAGATCAGGTCAACGCTACCTGCCGGCAGCGACTGCAGGATGGGCAGGTTATCACCAAAATAGATTCTGTTCGCCAGCTCTGCCTTGTTTGGCTCCATCCACACTTCCCTTGCGCCGTTGACGGCACCATAAAAGATCCTTCCAACCTCGCTATTTTACCCGCTCACGGGCGAATCTTTGCCTGGCAATCCGCCAGGCAAACAATGGAAGATCGCGCAGGTAGCGCCGGGCGTAGCGGCGGGGCGAGATGAGCAGGCGGGCCAGCCATTCCAGGTAATGCCCGGTCATCCAGCGCGGGCCGCGCGGCAGGTCGCCAGAAAGGTATTCAAAGAGCGCCCCGCAGGTGATCGCCACATTCACGTTCAGGCTGGGCCAATTTTCGAGCAGCCAGCGCTCCTGAAGGGGCATGCCAAAGCCGAGCAGCAAAATACCTGGTTGGGCGGCGTTGATCTGCTCGACAACCGCCTGGTTCTGCGGGCCGCCCGGGGTCTTATCAAAGAATCCGTGCTGGGCGCCGGCGATCCGCAGAGATGGGAAGCGCCGGCGCAGGCTCTCGGCCGCCCGGGCAGCTACGCCGGGCGGGTTGCCCAGCAGGTACAGCGCTACACCCCGCTGCGCCGCTTGATCTGCCAGCGGCCAGACCCAGTCGGCCAGGGTGTAGCGCTCGGGGATCCGCTGGCCGAGGAATCGCGCTCCAAGCATGACGCCCATGCCGTCACAATAGACCAGGTCGCAGCGATTGTAAAAATCCCGCAGCCAGCCTTGCTCATAGGCCAGGTTCAAGCCGGTGATGTTGGCGTGGGCAACCAGGGCGCGGCCGCCCTGCCCCGCCGTTTGCAGGACCCTGGCCAGCAACTGCTCCAGGGGCAGCGGGTCGATGCCGACTCCCAGCAGGTTGATTTTGCCCATTGTAAGGGGAATTCTACAACAGAAACGTGACTCGCAATTGTGTTTTTTGCCATCCTGGGGTATATTCTGCGTTGCTTGGGAAATTCCACCGATCAGGATGATTTTGGGCGGGAACTACACATCACAGGAGCAGCGCAATGAAACTCTTCGTACCCGGACGCATCTGTCTGTTTGGCGAACATTCCGACTGGGCCGGGGGTTACCGGCGGATGAACGCTGAGATCGAGAAAGGCTACACCCTGATCTGCGGGACGGACCAGGGGATCTACGCTGAAGTGGAGCCGCACCCCACTTCGCTGGTGCTTTCTTCCACCAAGCCAGACGGCACGCCGGTGGGCCCGTACGAAATCCCTATGGAGCCGAAAGCTCTCTTTGAAGAGGCCCAACGGGGCGGTTTCTGGAGCTACATCGCCGGCGTGGCCTACCAAGCGCTGACCAATTATCATGTGCGCGGGCTGGTGATCAACAACTATCACACCGACCTGCCGATCAAGAAAGGGCTTTCTTCCAGCGCGGCGATCTGCGTGCTGGCGGCGCGGGCCTTCAACCGGGTGTACGACCTGAAGCTGACCGTGCGCGGCGAGATGGAGCTGGCATACCAGGGAGAGATCACCACCCCCTCGCGCTGCGGGCGGATGGACCAGGGCTGCGCCTTTGGCAACCGCCCGGTGCTGATGATCTTCGACGGCGACCGGCTGGACACGCAGGAATTCCAGGTGCGCGATGAGCTTCACTTCGTCATCGTCGACCTGCAGAGCCACAAAGACACGCTGGAAATCCTCAACCGCCTGAACCGCTGCTACCCGGTGGCAGAGAACGAGATCGAGCGCGGCGTGCAGGAGCTGCTCGGCCCAATCAACAAGCGCCTGATCCACCAGGCAATCGACGCGCTGAAGAACACAAACGCCGAGCGGCTGGGCAGCCTGATGACCGAAGCCCAGGCGTTCTTCGACCGCTACGCATCCCCCGCCTGCCCAGAGGAGCTGACCGCTCCGGCGCTGCACCGGGTGCTGGAATACGAACCGCTCCGCCCGCACATCTGGGGCGGCAAAGGGGTTGGCTCGCAGGGCGACGGCACAGCCCAATTCCTGGCCCGCAGCGCAGCAGACCAGCAGGCAGTGATCGAGATCCTGGCCCGCGACCTGGGCCTGCCGGCTTACCAGCTCACCCTGCGCCCCAGCCTGAAGGTGCGCAAAGCGGTCATCCCTGCAGCAGGCTACGGGACGCGCCTGTTCCCGGCCACCAAGGCGACCAAAAAGGAGCTCTTCCCGATCATCGACCGGGATGGCATCGCCAAGCCGGCGATCTTGCTCATCGTCGAGGAGGCGCTGGAAGCCGGGATTGAGGAGATCGTCATCATTGTGCAGGAGGATGACCTGCAAGATTTTCGGAATTTTTTCAAGAACCAGATTTCGATCGAAAACTTCAACAAGCTGCCGCGCCAGTTCCAGGACTACGCCCGGCGCATCCTGGAGATTGGCCGCCGGGTGACCTTTGTCACCCAGGCCACCCAGGAGGGCTTTGGCCACGCCGTGTATTGCGCCCGCCAGGAAGTCGGCGACGAGCCTTTCTTGCTGATGCTGGGAGATCACCTGTACCGCTCGAACCGGGCTGAATCGTGCGCCCGGCAATTGCTCGACGCCTACCAGTTGCATGGCACGAGCATCGTGGGGCTGCGCCGCACACCCGAGGAGCAGATTGCCAACTTTGGCACGGTGGCTGGGGTGTGGATCGAACAGGGCCGCCTGTTGAGCGTGACCGAGTTTGCCGAAAAGCCAACCATCGATTACGCCCGCCTGAATCTGCGCGTGCCGGGCCTGCCAGAAGGCGAGTATTTCACCATCTTCGGGCAGTATATTATCAAGCCGCAGCTTTTTGATTACCTGGAAGAAAACATCAAGAACAATGTGCGCGAGCGCGGCGAGTTCCAGCTCACCTCCGCGTTGGACCGGCTGCGCCAGGAGGACGGCTTCCAGGGACTGCTGATGGATGGCAAGCGCTACGATATCGGTTTGCCGGAGTATTACCTGGAGACGTTACAAACTTTTCGGGATGCCTGAAATCTGGGTCAGGCGAGGGCAGGACTCACACGTCCAGCCGGTAGCCAACGCCGCGGATGGTCTTGATGAAGCGTGGGTCGCGCGGGTCTTCTTCGATGGCCTGGCGCAGCCAGCTAATGTGCACATCCAGCGTGCGGGTATCGCCGGTGTACTCGGTGTTCCAGACCTGGCGGAACAGGCGCTCGCGCTCGAGCGCTTCACCGGGGTGATCCATAAAAATTTTTAACAATTGGATCAGGCGCGGGGTCAGGCTGGCTTCCCGGCCCTGGCAGCGCACCCGCTTGCGCTCAACATCCAGGCGGATCGGGCCGATGTGGAAGAGATGCTGGCCTTCGCCAGGGAGCAAAGGCTTAATCCGGTTGATCAGCTTGCGGGGGGTAAACGGCAGGGAAAGCGCTACATCCACGGGGGCATCATTGGGCGTGGGCTGCCCGGCTCCTGAAATCAAGAGAATGGGCACGCCATTGGCATGCCCGCGCACCGAACGGCAGATGCGCTTGCCAGATGTGCGCATCGAAGCCGCATTGATCACCACCAGGTCGGGGTCAAAGTTGGGCAGCATTGCCAGAGCTTCATCGCCGCTGGCAGCGGTCTCCACCAAATAGCCTTTTTTACGCAGACCGGGGACAAAAGGCGGGCTATCCGCCCGCTTCCCCTCAACCCATAAAATTCTGGCTTTCATCTTCGGCTACCTTCCAAAGTTTTTATAGATACCCCAAGGCCCCCCTCCACTCCTGGCAAGGTTGTGCCTGGATTATAACCACAATCTTAAAAATTAGCAAACAATTCCGCGGGAAAATTTCTTTAACATTTATAGTACCCAATACCTATTGACAGTCAAACCAGCCGAGGCTAAATGAAAAATGGGCAAATCGCCAGAATCGGTGTTTACATCTCTGCCAGCACCATGATAGAATATCGGTCACAAAGCAGCGTCCGCTGCTGATGGAGGCTCCTATGTCCGAAATGGTTGAAGTTGTCATTGACAGCATTCGCGTCAGCTTAATGTCGCAGCAACGGATTGTGATCTTGCGCGAGCAGAATGCTGAACGCTACCTGCCGATCTGGATTGGTGTTTATGAGGCCGAGTCGATCACCATTGCCCTGCAAGAGGTGGAAGTAGCCCGACCGCTCACCCATGATCTGCTCACCAGCATTTTCCGCCAGCTTGAGGCGCGCATCTTGCGGGTGGAAGTGGTGGCCCTGCGGGATGACACATACTTTGGTAACATTGTGGTGGAGAAGAACGGACACGTGCTCAACATTGATTCCCGTCCCTCGGACGCACTGGCGGTGGCTGTGCGCGCCCATGTGCCAATCCTGGTGGCCCGAGCGGTGATGGACTCGGCTGGGATCATCCCCGAGGAAGACCTACAGGAGGAAGCGGCCCAAACCGGCCAGCCTGCAGCCGAGATTGGGACTTCCGAGGAAGGCGACGAGCGCCTGTCTGTCTTTCAGGATTTTCTGGAGAAGCTTGATCTGGACAATGAAGACGAAGGGGACGAAGCCAAGGACAATTAGCCTCGTTCGAACCTGGAACCATCCGGGGAGCGCCAGGCTGTTTGCCGGCGGCCCCGGTTTTTCATCTTGTGACCAAGGTTGCTATGGAAGCGTACCCTCCTGCTCCTGAATTCGACTCGCCGGTCCAAACGACTGCCTCCAGCCAGATTGTGCCTCACAGCCGCGAAGCTGAAGAGGCCGTCCTGGGAGCCGTGCTGATCAACCCGGAAGCCTACTATGAGGTTGCCAGCTTTTTGCGGGCAGACGACTTTTACATCCATCGCCACCGCTGGATCTGGGAGACCTTCACCCGGCTGCACGAGCGGCGCATCCCCATTGACCTGCTCACGGTGACCGAGGAGCTGGACCAGCTTGGCCAGCTGGAAGAGACCGGCGGCGCAGCCTACCTGACCTCGCTGATCGGCAACGTCCCCACCTCCTTGCACGCCGAGGCCTATGGCCGCATCGTGGAGAGCAACGCCATCCGCCGGCGTATGCTCAGCGCAGCCAACGAAATCGCCAAGCTGGCTTACCAACAAGAGGCCAGCGTGGAAACGGTGATGGACGAAGCTGAACGGGCTGTGTTTGGGGTGAGCGAGCGCCGCACCACCCGCGACCTGCGCTCAATCCAGGAGGTGTTGAGCGAGTACTACGACCGCATCGACCAGCTCTCCAGCCGGAGCGAGGAGATGTATGGCGTGCCGACTGGCTTCACCGACCTGGACCGGCTGTTGGGGGGAATGCAGCCCTCGGACTTGCTGATCGTCGCCGGGCGGCCCGGAACCGGCAAGACCGCTTTCATGCTCTCGGCTGCCAAGAACGCCGCCCAGAAGAACAAGAAGCACGTGGCCATTTTCTCGCTGGAAATGTCCAGCGAACAGCTCGTCCAGCGCATCATCTCCCAGGAAACCGGGATCGACTCGCAGCGCCTGCGCTCCGGCAAACTGGAAGGCGAAGAGTGGGCGGTCTTTGCCCACGCCGTGGAAGTGCTGAGCGACACGATGATCTTCCTGGATGACACGCCCGGGTTGACGCCCTTGCAGCTGCGCACCAAGTGTCGCCGGCTGCACGCCGAGTTCAACCTGGACCTGGTGCTGGTGGATTATTTGCAGCTGATGAGCAGCGGGGTTCGCGCCGAAAACCGTGTTCAGGAAGTTTCTTACATCTCCCGCAATCTGAAGATCCTGGCGCGCGAGCTGAATGTGCCGGTGCTGGCCGCGGCGCAGCTCTCCCGGGCGGTGGAGCAGCGGGCCGATAAAGAGCCGCAGCTTTCCGACCTGCGCGAGAGCGGCAGCCTGGAGCAGGATGCGGACGTCGTGATGTTCATCAATCGGCCCGAGCTGTACGATAAAGACACCCTGTTGAAGAACGTCGCCCAGATCAAAGTTGCCAAGCACCGCAACGGACCGGTGGGCCAGGTGGAGATGGTTTTCCGCAGCAACATCGCCAAGTTCGAAAACGCGGCCACCTACCAGGTCAACCTTTCGGTCTGAGGTTTTCCAGGCAAAATGGAGGCGCATTGACAGCCAGCCCCCCTTCGAGCCAAAACCCGGCGAGCTTTGCGGGTTTTCCAGAAGGCAAAAGCCAGCTTGTGCCGCTGCCCCTGGACTTCTTTCGCCAGTTGCTGCCACAGATTGATCACCTGGGCGAGCTCAAATTGATCGTTTACGCCTTCTGGCGCCTGGAGCAGGTGGAAGGGGCCTTCCGCTTCCTGCGGCGGGTGGACTTTTTGCAGGACCCGGCGTTCATCCAGGGGCTGGGCTGCCCGCTGGAGGAAGCCCTGGAGCGGGCCGAGCAGCGCGGCGTCTTGCTGACGGCGCGGCTCGAGCTGGAGGACGGAACAGAAACGCTTTATTTGCTCAACTCACCCAAGGGACGGGCAGCCCTGCGGGCCATTCAAAGCGGGCAGTGGCGCCCAGCGCTCAGCCCGCCTCCCAACCCGCCGCCCGAACCCGGCAAGATCTTTCGCCTATACGAAAAAAATATCGGCCCGCTCACCCCCCTGATTGCCGAAGCGCTGGGCGAAGCCGAGGATACCTACCCGGCGGGATGGATTGAAGACGCCATGCGCATCGCCGTCGAGCGCAACAAACGAACCTGGCGCTATGTCGCCGCTATCCTGGAGCGCTGGCAACGGGAAGGACGCCATGACAAGAAACAAACCCCCCAAGATCGATCAGACCTTGCAGAAGATCGTCGAAAATATATCCAGGGCGAATTCTCCGACTACGTCGAGCACTGACCTGCACCTGGCCCATTACCACGACCTGCCCGGCGATCCGGCCTGTCCCAAGTGCCACGGCGTGGGCTACCTGCGGATGGACCTGCCGGTGGGCCACCCGGAGTTCGGCAAGCTGCAGGTGTGCGAGTGCCGCGCCGCCCAGGTCAGCCAGCAAGTCCGCCAGCGCCTGTTTGCCTTCAGCCAGCTCGAGGAGTTGGGACACCTGACCTTTGAAAATTTTCAGCCGCGCGGGCAGGTGGGTTTGTTGCCCCGCCAGGCCGACTCGCTGGAACAGGCTTTCAACCACGCCCGGCAGTTCGCCCAGCGGCCGGAAGGCTGGCTGGTGCTCCAGGGAGGCCTGGGCTGCGGCAAGACCCACCTGGCGGCGGCGATTGCCAACTTTGCGGTCAGCGTGGGCGTCCCCACCCTGTTCATCACCGTCCCCGACCTGCTGGACAGCCTGCGGTTCACCTTTAACGACCCCACAGCGACCTTTCAAGAGCGCTTTGAGAAAATTCGTTCGGCGCCGCTGCTGGTGATGGACGACTTCGGCACCCAAAAGGCCTCCTCCTGGGGACAGGAGAAGCTTTTCCAGATCATCAACTATCGTTACATCAATCGCCTGCCGCTGGTGGTGACCACCAACCTGAGCGATGAGGATTTTGAGGAGCGCATCCGCTCCCGCCTGCAAGACCCGGAGCTGGTCACCAGGGTGCGCATCCTGGCGCCGGATTACCGCAACCCGACCGGCGATTTCGGCCATCCGGAGATGTCTTCGCTGGAGCAATTGCACAACCGCACTTTTGCCAGTTTTGATCTGCGCAAGGCCGAGCAACTGGACCCCGAGTCCCTGCGCAGCCTGGAGAAAGCCTTCAACGCCGCCCGGGGCTATGCCGAGGATCCACGCGGCTGGTTGGTGATCCTGGGCACCTACGGCACCGGAAAGACCCACCTGGCGGCCGCCATCGCCAACTATCGACTGGACCTGGGAGACCCGCCGTTGTTTGTGGTGGTCCCCGACTTGCTGGACCACCTGCGGGCCACCTTCAGCCCGAACAGCGAGGTTTCGCTTGACCGCAGGTTTGAGAAGGTGCGCACCGCGCCGCTGTTGATCCTGGACGACCTGGGCACGCAATCGGGCAGCCCCTGGGTCAAAGAGAAGCTGTACCAGCTTTTCAACTACCGCTACAACGCCGAGCTGCCCACCGTCATCACCACCGCCGAGACGCTGGAAGAGCTGGACCCGCGCATCCGCAGCCGCATGCTGGACAAGCGCCTGTGCCGCATCTTTGCGATCACCGCCCCATCCTACACGGGAGTCTTGCCCACCAAGACCAAACCGCAGCGCCGGACGAGCAGCAAATAGACTTCTTGCCTGCGGCCCAAGCAGCCGCCGCGAACCGCCAGGTTTTTTTGCCTGGCGGCGGCACGCTGCGATCCAACCCGGCAAGACTGGATTGAAAACCTTGAAGACACCGGAGAACACAACCATGAACCATGACGCACAAAAATGCCTTTACTGCGAGCGAAATACCAGCCAGGTGCCATTGATTGCCCTGCGCTTCGGCGATCAAGACCTTTGGATCTGCCCCCAGCACCTGCCCATCCTGATCCACAAACCGGAGCAGCTGGCCGAAAAGCTGCCCGGGGCGGCGTTTGCCCCGGGCGAAGAGTAAGAACCAAACCCAATCTCTTGACAGCCGATCAAAAGCTGCTAGAATAGTGTATATATGACACAAAGCGGCTTGCCGCTTTCATTTTTCAAGACATTTGGTGTGAAAAATACACTATATGCGCAAATCACCCAGGAGGATCCATGTCCAACACCAGCAGCCAGCCTGAGCTTCCCCTGCCTCCCCACTACAACCCGGCCCGGGTGGGTGAAATCTGGCAGGTCCCTTACCAGGAGCGTGCAGAGGCCGCCCGCCGGTGGGCCAAAGAGCATCATTTGCAGCCAGCGGTGGATGACGTCTTCAAAACCGCTCTGATTGCGATTGATGTTCAAAACGCTTTTTGCATTCCGGGCTTTGAGCTTTTTGTCGGCGGTCGCTCTGGGATGGGCGCAGTCGAAGATAACCGCCGCCTGTGCGAGTTCATTTACCGCAACCTGGGGACGATCACTCAGATTACCGCCACGCTGGACACGCACACAGCGATGCAAATCTTCCACCCGGTGTTCCTGGTGGATTCAAACGGCGAACACCCCGCCCCGCTGACCCTCATCTCATACGAGGACCTGCTCCAGGGGCGGTGGAAGTTCAACCCGGCCGTCGCTGGCAGCCTGAACATCACCCCAGAGTACGGCCAGGCGCACCTGCTCCACTACGCCCGGGAACTCAAGGAGCGCCACAAATACGACCTGACCATCTGGCCCTATCATGTGATGCTGGGCAGCCTGGGGCACGCCCTGGTGCCGGCGGTGGAGGAGGCCATATTTTTCCACACCCTGGCCCGGGCCAGCCAGGCCGACTTTGAGATCAAGGGCAGCAACCCGCTCACCGAGCACTACTCCGCCATCGGCCCGGAGGTGCTGGAAGGGCCGCAGGGCGAGGCCATCGCCCAGCGGAGCAGCAAACTCATCGACAAGGTGCGCCGGTTTGACCGGGTGATCATTGCCGGACAGGCCAAGAGCCACTGCGTGGCCTGGACCATCGCCGACCTGCTCCGAGACATCCTGGATCACGATCCAAACCTGGCGAGGAAGGTGTACCTGCTGGAGGACTGCACTTCGCCGGTGGTGGTCTCGGGCGTCGTAGATTACAGCGAAGACGCCGACGCCGCGTTCCGGCGCTTTGAACAGGCCGGGATGCACGTGGTGCGCTCCACCCAGCCGCTCCTTGCCTGGCCATGAGCCGCCAGAAACCGATAAATGAGGACTTGATTAGTCCATTCAGTTGGGATTGACAGGGGCAGGCTTTTATGGTTTACTACGCTCATTCATTCGGGGGCCAATAACCCCCCACTCTCCCGCCATTCTTACAGGAGAGGAGGTGTTGCCAAGATGGCTGATAGTAGTACCTTACTTTGCGCTGCGGCAACCCTCCTTCCGAAGAACTAGGTTGCCGCAGCGCAGCAAGGGGCCGTCCTCTGGGATGGCTCCTTCGCTTTTTAAGAACAAAACAGGCTGGCATCGAGCCGCCAGCCTGTTTTTCAATATCCTAACCCAGAATTAAATTACTCAGCCGCCGCTGGCAGCTCAACTTCTTCGGGCAGGGTCTCGACGACCTTTTCATTCTCGGTCAGTTTTTCTGCTTCAGCCAGCTGATCTTCGACCATCTCAGAGACGACAACCTCGCCGCCAAAATTGTAGGCAGCCATGCGCTCTTTGACGGTGGTCCAATCGGCCTCTTCAACCAGCACTGCCAACGCCGACTGGTCGGGGGTCATTTGTTCGCCCAGCTCCTTGAGCAGCTTGTTCTTGATGCCGCGGTCGAACATGGCAAAGGCGGTGCCCAGCAGCGCGCCAGCGGCGATCCACCCGGCCGGCCCAAACAGCACCGCAAATATGATACCAATCAGGCCGCCTTTCAAGAAGCCCTTGGCGGCAGGGTCATCTTTGGTCTGTTGGAGCTTGATCTTGCCCTTTTCAGTCTTGGTGATTGCAGCCGCATCTTTCAGCTTAACGATCTTCTCTTTGGCCAATCCTTTGACCGCTTCCAGAGCGGCCGCGGCGGTCTCCTTCTTGGGATACCGCACAACAATGAAACTGTACTTTTCTGCCATACTGTTCTCCTTTAGCTGATATCTCACGTTCTCTTCATGATCGCTCTGAAAGATAAACCCCAACAAAGGGGGCACATTCCCAGAGTGTTGGACCACGGGCGCCGCCGGCTGGGAAACTTGATCTGCCAGCGGCGCAAACCGGCTCTCAGTACCCGCAATATTTTACCCCTTTTGTGATCGATTGGAAGATAACTTTCACCCTGCAGCGGGCAATATTAAGGAAGACCTGCGCCAGACCGCGCCCAAAGCCCGGGATGCGCTCTGCGCCGGAGGTGTTGCAGCCCTGGGCGCAGCAATGAGCGAGACCGCCGCAGCGCAACGACGGCTGCGCCCGGCGCTTTTCAGCCAGGCGGCGAAGGGGGTTTGCTGAACCTGCTGTGCAGCTCGCGGCCGGAGGCCAAGCGCGCCTTGCTGAAAGATTGGCGGCAGTCAAGGCGCGCTGCGATCCAACCGACGGATAGCGCCGGAAGCACAATCTCCGGCTGGTGTGCCGGCAATGAAACCGGCAAGAATCAGTCTTGGGCGGACTTGCCCGTGCGCAGGGATAGGATAAGCAGCAGAAACAGCACAATCGCCAGGGCATTGAGCAGCCCGCCCCATTGGCGCAAGGCAACCCAGCCGCCAAAATCACCGGCCAGGCGCATCACCAGCGAGAGGTGCAACAGAGCGAGCGGCAGGTACAAATATGAGCGGAAAGCGATTGCAAATCCCAGCACCGCCGGGAAGATGATCGGGGCGTGGCCAAAGACCATGCTGAAGACAAAACCGACAAACACGGCGTGGAGCGTGGCGTCGTAGATCGGCCCGGCGGTGTAACCCGGGTAAAAAATGCTCAACAGCCCGCCGAGCGCCAGCCAGGCAAACCCGCTCAGCAAGCAGACGGCAATGTAGCGGGTCAGGCCCTTTTGCCGCACGGTGACCCGGGCCAGATCATGGATCCACAGCCAGGCTGCCAGGGCCAGGTAGCCCAGGCCAACCAGGCGCTCCCCCCAAACCAGATCAAAGCGCAGCTCAACCAGACCGGCCAGCACACCTGCGGCAATGACAAGGAACAGAATCTGGCTGCCACGCCTCAGGCGGCGCACCCGGCTCAACTCCAGCCGCTCCCCAGCGATGGTGAAAACCAGAAAAGCTGACCACCAAAAAACCACCTGGTAGATCGGCGAGCCAAACAGCCACAGCAGGCTGCCCGCCAGCCAGCACAGACCTCCCAGCGCAATCACCCCGCTGTGCGCCAACGGATGCTGCCGCCACATCCACAGGCAGACCAACGCCAGCCCCAGGCTTCCCAGCGCCAGGAGCAGCGGCGCGAAATCGCCCTTCACGCCAGTCAGCAGCAAAATCCCGCCCACCCCGCTGCACAGCGGACCAGGGTAAGCCCAGCGCCGGTTGACTGCCACGGCGCGTTCCAGGGCAATCAGGGTGCCAAAAAAGCCAGAGATCATCAGCGGGCCATGGCTCATGGGCAGCGTTGGGCGCAGCACGGGCCAGTCCCACCCCATGCGCAGCAGGCCGGCCCACAGGGCAAACAGCAAGGCCAGGATAGACAGGAACAGCAAGGGAAAGCGAAATTTGCGACTCTGCATGACGGGTCCTTCCTGGCACTGAGTTTAGCACACTTGCTCTGCCCGCTATATGACGCCTGTCATACCGTTATTCGGGCAATTGTGACACAATTGATCTGAACCTGGTGGCGACGGATTAAAAAATATTTCAAAGGAGTGACAGAATGAAACGCTTATGGATCGTAATCTTGTTGTTTTGCTGGATCCTGGCCTCCTGCAAGGGCGGCAGCCAGGCAGAGGCCACACCCGCCAGCGCCGGATTGCCGCAGGATGCCGCCGCGCTGGCCGCTGAGCGTGGACTGACCCCCAATGATATTTACGCCGCGCTGAAAACCTACATGCCCTCCGGGCAGCTCGATCCATACATCCTGTTCTCCTCCGGCGGGCAATCGGGGCAGGTGCTGGCAATCGGCGTGCCCTCGATGCGCATCCTGAAGGTGATTGCGGTGTTCACGCCCGAGCCGTGGCAGGGTTTCGGCTTCGGCGGCACAACCAATCACACCCTGGAAGAGGGCTACGTGGAGGGGAACGAATTAAAATGGGGCGACACCCACCACCCGGCGCTCTCCGAGACCGGCGGCGAGTACGATGGCGGCTTCTTGTTCATCAATGACAAGGCCAATGCCCGCCTGGCGGTGATCGATTTGCGCGATTTCGAGACCAAGCAAATCCTGAAGAACCCGAACTCGATCAACGATCACGGCGGCGCTTTTGTCACCCCCAACACGGAGTATGTGGTGGAAGGCCCGCAGTACGCCGCGCCGATCGGCTGGGAGTATGCCAGCCTGGACGATTATCAGGAAAAATATCGCGGCATGGTCACCTTCTGGAAGTTTGACCGGCTTAGCGGACGGATCGACCCGGCAAAGTCCTTCCAAATTGAGCTGCCCCCCTACTGGCAGGACCTGTGCGACGCGGGCAAGGGGGTGAGCGAAGGGTGGGTATTCTGCAACTCGTTCAACACCGAGATGGCCACCGGCGGCATCGAGCTGGGCAACCCGCCATTTGAGGCCGGGGTGAGCAAGAACGACACCGACTACCTGCATATCATCGACTGGAAGAAAGCAGAACAGGTCTTTCAGGCTGGCAAGGCCGAAGAGATCAACGGCATGGGGGTGATCTCCCTGCAGACGGCCATCGACGAGGGCCTGCTGTACTTCACCCCAGAGCCAAAAAGCCCCCACGGTTCGGATGTGACCCCCGGCGGTGAGTTCATCGTTGTCGGCGGCAAGCTGGACCCCCACGTGACGGTGTATTCGTTTGAAAAGATCAAGACCGCCATTGGCGCGGGCGGGCTGGAGAAAGACGTCTTCGGTGTGCCGGTGATCCCTCTGGATAAGGCGATGGAAGCCCAGGTGGAGCTGGGGTTGGGCCCGCTGCACACCGTCTTTGACGACAAAGGCTATGCTTACACCTCGTTGTTCCTCGATTCAGCGGTGGCCCGCTGGACCCTGGGCGGCCCGTATGCCGAAAAGCACCCCGAGGAAGGCTGGAAACTGATCCAAAAGTTGCCGGTGCAGTACAACATTGGCCACATCGCCGCGGCTGAAGGCGACACAGCCTCTCCCGACGGCGGCTACGTGGTGGCGCTGAATAAATGGAGCATCGACCGCTTTGCCAACGTGGGCCCGCTGCTGCCCCAGAACTTCCAGCTTGTGGATATCGCCCAGACCGGCGATCAAATGAAGCTGCTCTACGATATGCCCATCGGCATGGCCGAGCCCCATTACGCCCAGATGATCAAGGCCGACAAGCTCAAGCCTTTCGAGGTGTATCCCGAAGTCGGCTGGAACCCAGAGACAATGAGCGCGGATCCTGACGCCGTAACCAGCGAAGAGCAGGCCCGGGTGGAGCGGGATGGGAACAACGTTGAAATCTGGATGACGGTGGTGCGCTCGCACTTCAAGCCCGAGCGGATCGAGATCAAGAAGGGCGACCAAGTGATCTGGCACATGACCAACCTGGAGCAAACCCGCGATGCCACGCATGGCTTTGCCCTGTCTGGATACAACATCAACCTGAGCCTGGAACCGGGCGAGACCCAAACAATCGAGTTCGACGCGGTCATGGACGGCACCTTCACCTATTACTGCACCGAGTTTTGCTCGGCGCTGCACCTGGAGATGCTGGGCTACCTGCTGGTGACGCCGTAAATCTCTCCCCTCGAAAGCGGGCCGGCGGCGGTCTTTGAGCGCCAGACTTAACCAGGCGCTCAGACCGCCCGCCGCCCAGGCTTGCTCTGTGAAATCGAAGCAGGCCATTCCCAGATCAGCAAACCAGCGGCCTGCTGCCAGGACTGTTCAGGCGCTCAGACCGCCCTGTGAATGAAGCAAGGAGCAATGGCTCTATGGCCAAAGGATCCGTCTTTTCGCAAATCCAATGCCTGGTGGTGGTGCTTCCGGATGGAAGCGAGCGCCGGCTGGTGGATTACCTGCTGCCCAGCGCCATCCTCATGCTGGCGGCGCTGCTGCTGATGATCTCTATTTTCCTGCCCTATTGGCGCATGACCATGACCGCCCCGCAGTACCCCAAGGGGTTGAGCGTGGATGTGTATGTCAATCACCTGGAAGGGGATATGCGCGAGATCGACGAGCTGAACCATTACCTGGGCATGCCTCCGCTGGACGAGGGCGGGCGGCTGGAGCGATCGTTCTCGGTCTACGCCATTACGGCCCTGGGGTTGTTGCTGATCGCCGGGGTGTTCATCGGCAACCAATGGGCGGGTGTGCTGGCCTTGCCGGTGCTGGCCTACCCGATTGTCTTCCTGGTTGACCTGTGGCTGATCCTGTACCGCTACGGCCACAGCATCGATCCGGAATCGGCCTTGGGCAGCGCCATTCCCCCTTTCACCCCGCCGCTGATCGGCCAGGGGCAGGTTGGTCAGTTCGGCACCATCGCCAGGTTCCAGCCCGGTTTCTACCTGGTGATCGCGGCGGTGGTGGTGGTTCTGGTCGGCTTATGGTTCCATCGCAAGGCCTACAAGCCGGTGGTGGAGGCGCAGAAGAAGGTGGGCCAGGCAGGCCCGGAGGCAACCGCCGGATGAAAACGCCCTGCCGCCTGCTGCTGCTGGTTGGCCTGCTTTGGATGGCAGCTTTGCACACCGCGGCTGCTGCCTGGGCGCGCCAGCCGGCGCAGGAGCTGGTGGTATCGCCAGACGGCCCCTACACCACGATCCAGGCGGCCCTGGCGCAGGCCAGGGACGGCGACACCATCCAGGTTCTGGAGGGAGTTTACGCCGGCCCGCTGGTGGTGGACCGCCCGGTGCAGCTGGTGGGCGTCCGCTCGGCGGATGGCGGCCGGCCGGTGATCGATGGCGGCGGGGCAGGCACGGTGGTCACGCTCGCCGCGCCTGGGATCCTCTTCCAGGGTTTTGTGGTCCGCGGCAGCGGGGTCGAGCCGGACCGCGACCACGCCGGGATCGCCCTGACCGCGGCGGATATCACCGTGGCCGACCACCGCCTCGAAGATGTCCTCTTTGGCATTTTTGTGGCCCAGGCCGACCGGGCAGTGGTGCGCGCCAACGAGATCACCAGCAAGGCCCAATACGACCTGGCCCGCAAGGGCGACGGCATCCGCCTGTGGTACAGTCACGGTGTGACGGTGGAAGGCAACCGGGTGCAGCAGGCGCGGGATGTGGTGATGTGGTATTCATCCCAGGTGACCGTGCGCAAGAATCACATCGAAGGCGGCCGCTACGGCATCCACCTGATGTACTGCGATCAGGCCGTGATCGAAGACAATCGCCTGCTGAACAACTCGGTGGGCATCTACACCATGTATTCGCGCAATGTGGCCCTGCGCCGGAACGATTTGCGCGGCCAGCGCGGCCCCAGCGGCTACGCCCTGGGCTTCAAGGACGCGGATGGGGTGATTGCAGCGGAAAATCTGCTGATCGACAACGGCGCCGGCATCTTCATGGACGGCACGCCGTTCACCCCAAACAGCTACGCCCAGTTTGAGAACAATATCCTGGCCTTCAATGACGCCGGCGCTATCCTGCTCACCGCGGTGCGCGGGGCAAAGTTCGCCAAGAACACCTTTTGGGAAAACGTGGAACAGGTGTCGCTGCAGGGCGGCGGCAAGCCTGGCGAGAACGACTGGCAGGGCAACTACTGGAGCGACTACACCGGCTTTGACGCCAACGGAGACAGCCAGGGGGATATCCCATACCGCTCCGAGCGCGCCTTTGAAAACCTGACCGACCGGGAACCGCTGCTGCGGGCGCTGATCTACAGCCCGGCCGCCCAG
>CAZDAU010000065.1:8872-17721 GCA_964503625.1 uncultured Anaerolinea sp. | reverse complement strand
TGCTGTCGGCGGTGTGGCGGCTGCGCATGCGCTCGGCCAGCTTCTCCGGGTCGCCAATCTGGCTGGCATGCTGCTGGATAGCTCGGATCTTGCGCTCCCACAGGTCGGTCACATCGTGGATCACGTTCGGATCCTGGGTGCCGCACACCCAAACTTCGCGCGGCGTGTGCGGCTGCAAACCTTCTTCGTGCAGCAGCTCGGGGAAATACAGCGGGTTGCCCGCCGCCGGGAAAACCGCATCCAACGTCACCTGCCCGGCTGCCCGGTGGTCCGGGTGATTGATCCGGCTGTCACCGATAATGAAAGTGCGCGGGTCGCAGGTGACCAACACATCTGGCCGCACCTGGCGGATGATGCGGGTCACCTCCTTGCGCAAGGTCAGGTCGGGCACCAGGTAACCATCCGGATATTCCAGGAAATGCACTTCACGCACGCCCAGCTCGGCCGCTGCAGCGGTCTGCTCCGCCCGCCGGTCGCCGCACAGCTCGCCCGGGACGGTATCCGGATCGCTGGCTCCTTTGTCGCCGCAGGTGAGCAGCCAGTACACCACCCGGTGCCCGGCATCGGTCCAGCGGGCCAGGGTTGCCCCGCAAAAAAATTCCGGGTCATCGGGGTGAGCCAGGATGACCAGGATTTGTTGTGAATCCAGCCACTCTTTGATTTCTTTCATCTTCTCTCGTTCGTCTTTTCTGGGTTACCCGCGTTGACTTTTTGACTCGGGAGACCTCCCAGGGCCAATGGCCGCAGGTCGCCAGCCCTGGGAGGTCCAAGAAAGCTATCCCTTGGGCGGTTTGCCGGCCACGGGCGGATTCTTGCCCTGTGGTTTTGCGGGGGGATTTTTGCCCACTCCGCCCGCCCCTGGCGCAGCCCCGCGCCCAGGCTTTTTGCGCTTCGATTTGCGCGATTTTTTTGCAGCCCCCTGGCCCGCTGGCCGAGGCAGCGGTGGGGTGTCGCCAGCGGCAGAGGGTTGCGCGGGGGCAATCAGCGCCTCCGCCGGCGCAGTCACATCCAAATCTGGGCCTGCGGGCGCAGCGCCTGTGTGCTTGCCGCAGGTGCACGCGCCGCCCTCGTGAAATCCGCAAGGCTCCTGGGCCTTCTTGCGCAGCGCCTCCAGCTCTTCCCAGGGCTGGAGATCGGCCTGGGCCACTTCGATGCGCACCCCGCTATCCAGCTCGACCAGGACGGTTTGCTTGAGCGGATAAACATCCCAGACTTTGCCTTCGCCGCTGGGTGTGACCACCCGCTTGTTGCGCTTGGGCAGAGCTTTCCGCGCCTCAACATAATTCTCGTATTCGTAGATCAGGCAACAGCGCAGGCGCCCACACATGCCGGTGATCTCGGTAGGCGTCAGCGAAATGCCCTGTTCCTTGGCCATCTTGATCGAGATCGGGCTGAACTCCGTCAGGAACATCGAACAGCACCGGTTATCGATGCCACAGGCGCCCATGCCGCCCAGCAGCTTGGCCACATCGCGCGGCCCAATCTGGCGCATCTCAACCCGCGAGCGGATGTACAGCCGCTGCATGGCGATCTGAAGCCTGCGCAAATCGACTTTGCTCTCCGATTCGGTGCTGTAAAGAAAAGCCAGGCGCGAGCCATCAAAGGAGAACTCTGCGGCCACGATCTTAACGCCGGGGATCTTCACCTCGGCCAATTTGGCCCGGCAGTTGATTAACGCTTCCAACTCTTTCTTCTGCCAGAGCTGGCGCAGCACCAGGTCGCGCGGCGTGGCTTTGTGGTGAATCGGCTTCCAGCCGCCATCCGGCGGCGGGGAAGGATTGGCCACAATTTGCACCACTTCCCCAAGCTGGCGGCCGCGGCTGGTTTCAACCACCGCGTAATCGCCCACCAGGATGTCTGGACTTTCGCTGGCGTCGAAGTGATAAACCTTTCCAGATCTCTGAAAACGGATACCGACGATAAAAGGGGCCATAATAGAATCCAAAAAGCCAACCTGCAGGGAAAAACCGAGCCCGGCAGGTCAGCGTTCGCTAACCGATAACGTTAATCGGAATGAAATTGTTCTGCTCCACCGCCGCCACGCTGATCCGGGCAGCCACGTTTTCGGTGAGGGCGCGCAGCGCCTTCGCCACCGGAGACTCGGGCTTTGAGAGAACCACGGGTTGGCCCTGGTCGCCGCCTTCGCGCACCGCCGGGTCCATCGGGATGGCGCCCAGGAAGGCCACACCGGCCTCCCGCGCCAGTCTTTCGCCGCCGCCGGTCCCAAAAACATCCAGGCGGCTGCCATCCGGCAGCTCCAGGTAGCTCATGTTCTCCACCACCCCAAAGATCGGCACGTCGAGCTGGCGGAACATCTCCAGCCCTCGCCGGGCGTCCTCCAGGGAGACCTGTTGCGGCAGGGTCACGATCACCCCGCCGCTGAGCGGTAGCGACTGCGCCAGACTGAGCGCCGCGTCGCCGGTGCCCGGCGGCAAATCCACAATCAGATAATCCAGCTCACCCCACTCCACATCGGTCAAAAACTGGCGGATGGCCGAGTGAAGCATTGGGCCGCGCCAGATCAGCGGCTGGTTGGGCTTGACCATGAAGCCAATGGACATCAGCTTGACCCCATAGGCCTCCGCCGGGGTCAACTTTTCTCCCAGCACGGGCGGCAGGCGATCCAGTCCCATCATGGTGGGCACGTTTGGGCCGTAGATGTCTGCATCAAGCAGGCCCACCCGGGCGCCGCTCTGCGCCAGCACCACCGCCATGTTCACCGCCACGGTGCTTTTGCCCACCCCGCCTTTGCCAGAGGCAACCGCCACTGCGTTGCGGATGGGCAACTGCAGCAGGCCGCGGGCGCGCCCATCCGAGGGCACGTTGGCGTCCAGTTTAACCTCCACCTTGCTCACCCCCGGCAATGCCTGGACGGCGCTGCGCGCTTCGCTTTCAATGCGCCCACGCAGCGGGCACGCCGGTGTGGTCAAGACAACCGTGAAGCTGACCTGATCTTCTACGATCCGCAGATCGCGGATCATATTCAAGGTCACCAGGTCTTTGTGCAGCTCTGGCTCCTGGACCTTGCTCAGGGCAGCCAGAACGTCTTGCTCAGTTACTTTCAGCGATTCAGACATATTTTCCTTTCAGGCCTGCGCCTTCTTGGCCGCTTTGGCGGCCTCAGCCTCCGCCCGCGCCGCCTCTTCGCGGGCGTAATTGGTCGGGCGAATGCTGGCATAGTAGGACACAGGCTTCATCAGCTTATCTTTATCATAAATATTCTTGGCATGCCGATCATAAACCGATAACTCGTAATCGTGATCCATCTTGATCGCATCGAATGGACAGTACTCGGCGCAGAAACCGCAGTTCATGCAGATATCCATGTCGATGAAGAAAGCCTTCGGCTCCGGCACTGGGCGCCCGGTGTTCGGATCGGTGGTCCGCACGATCCAGATGCACTGCGGCGGGCAGACCTTGGCGCAGATGCCACAGGAGGTGCAGCGCTCCTTCTTTTCGCCATCCGGCCCTTCCTCGTAGAGCAAGAATGGGGTGAAGCGAAATTCCTCCGGCACCGGCAGTTTTTCTTCCGGGTACTGGACGGTGAAGATGCCCCGGGCTTCTGCGCTCATGCGCCGGGCGACGCCTTCCTTGGTGTAATACCGCTTCCCCAGCCACTTGAGATCCTCGACATAGGTGTCGATGAATCGCTTCAGGGTCACTCCCATTCCTTTGACAATACCCATTCCATCCATAGCACACTCCCTGTTGTGTTCTGGCGATTTACCTCGCCCTAGCGGTCCGTCTCACCCAGCACGATATCGATGGAACCCAAGATAGCCACCACATCGGCGATCTTATTGCCCACGCACATCGCTTCGTATGCGTTCAGATTTATGAAGGATGGGGCGCGCACATGGTAACGCCAGGGGGTGGCTTTGCCGTTGGAGACGACATAGTAACCCAGCTCGCCCTTCGGGCCTTCCACCCGGCCGTACGATTCGCCCGCCGGCACCCGCACCTGGTATTGCGGTTTGCCCTCCTGGATCGGCCCGCCCGGCAGATCCCGCACCGCCTGTTGCAAAATGCGCAGGCTTTGGCGCACCTCATCGATGCGGATCAGGTAGCGGTCGTATGTGTCGCCGTGATAGCGCACCGCCACATCAAAATCGAAGCGGTCGTAGATGCTGTACGGATCGGCCCGGCGGATATCATAGGGCACGCCCGAAGCGCGCAGCACCGGACCGGCCTCTGAGAAGGCAATTGCCTGCTCTGGGGTGAGCACCCCCACCCCCTCCGTGCGAGTGCGGATGATCTCGTTGTTGGTCAGGTACTGGTCCAGCTCATCAATCCGGCGGGGGAAACGGTCGTACACCAACTTGCGGATTTGCTCTTGCATACCATCCGGCAGGTCGCGCGCCACGCCGCCAAAGCGGAAGTAATTGCACATCATCCGCGAGCCACTGACCGCTTCAAACACGTCCAGGATTAGCTCTCGTTCCTGGATGGCATACAGCGCCGGGGTGAAATACGCGCCCAGGTCGTTCAAGAACATGCCAATTGCAAAGATGTGGTTGCTGATCCGGGTCAGCTCTGCCATGATCACCCGCAGGTATTCGGCTCGCTCCGGCGGCTTGACCCCCATCAGCTTCTCAACCGCCAGGGCATAGCCAAAGTTGTTGCTCATCGAAGAGAGGTAGTCCAGGCGGTCGGTGAAGGGCATGTTCTGCAGGAAGGTATTGCGCTCGCCAATTTTTTCGTGGTTGCGATGCAGGTAGCCCATCACCGGCTTGAGCGAAACAATCGTTTCACCATCCAGCGCAACTGCAATGCGGAACACGCCGTGGGTGGAGGGATGCTGCGGCCCCATGTTGACCATGATAATCTCGGTGTCCAGACCCGAGCGGCGCTGGCGCACCGAGCGCTTCAGGCTCTCGTAGAGCAGCGAGTCGTTTTCCGGCTCCCAGGTAGTGGGATCGAAGCCAGCAGGGTATTCAACGTTGTTATCGTAGGGGTTCTTGTCCTCGCTGCGGTACACATTGCCGTCCGGCCAGCGAGACTTGAAGGGCTTGCTTTCTTCCTCGTAAAAGGCCTCGCGCCAGTCTTTGCGCAACGGATGGCCGTCAAAACCTTCCCACATTAAGATGCGCCGCAGGTCGGGGTGACCCTCGAAGCGAATGCCCAGCAAATCCCAGGTCTCGCGCTCCTGGAAATCGGCGCCCGGAAAGACGCTGCAAAGGGAAGGTACCACAGCCTGATCCCGCGGCGTCTGCACCTTAAGCGTCAGCCCAGAGCCACCGGTGGTGCGGAACAGGTTATAAACCACCTCCATCTTGCCTTCCGGCAGGTAGTCCACGCCGCACAGGTTGGCCAGGTAATCGTAGCCAAATTCGTCGCGCAGCGCGGTAGCCACTTCAATCAAGTTGTCAGCTTTGACAATGTATCCCTGGTATCCTTTGCGAGAATCCGGGGTGACCGCCTCGGGAAAACGGGCCAGCAGTTCGTCGGTCTGATTCAGCTCCAACACAGGAGCAGCAGTCTGTTCGCTCATCATCTTCCTCCGAGGTCAGGCCTGCTCGGCCATTGGGGCAGCCTCTGCAGGCTGCTCTTCGGCTGGGGGCTTAAGGGTGTTTTGCTTGATGATTTCAATCTGGCGCGGGTCAATGATATCCGGACCCAGAATCGGCACCGGGATCTCTGGGATCGGCTCCTTGCTGTACCAGCGCACGGTTTTGATGGATTGGGTGTCAATTTTTCGCTGCAGGGTGATCAAACCGTGCAGCAAGGCCTGCGGGGTGGGGGGGCAGCCGGGGATATAAACATCCACCGGTACGTAGCGGTCCACACCTGAGACAACGTTGTAGCCCTCTTTGAACGGGCCGCCGCCCGAAGCGCAGGCGCCCATGGCCACCACGTATTTTGGCTCGGGCATCTGGTTGTACAGGCGCACAATCTGAGGGATCATCTTTTTGGTCACCGTGCCAGATACAATCATCAGGTCCGCCTGGCGAGGGCTGGGCCGCATCACCTCCATCCCAAAACGGGCGAAGTCGTAGCGGCTGGCGGCCGTGCAGATCATCTCAATGGCGCAGCATGCCAGGCCAAACATCAAGGGCCAGACTGAGGATCGCCGGCCCCAGTTGTAGATCTTGTCCAGCGTGGTGATCGCCACCTGGTTTTCCAGTTCTGGAGGGATATCAAACTTGGTGGAATTTATGTTCTCGCGTTTCATGTCATTCATAATGGATCAGCCTCCTCAAGCCATTCCTGGACAATTGCCATCAGGATGCCATCGTTGACCAGTGCAGGATCATCATCAAAATCCGGCAAAGCCACTGTCCAGCGATAAATCATCTCCAAAGACACGCTCTCCAGATTAATCTGTGGGTGCTGCTCGCGCAGCGCCAGCGCAATGGCATACGAGTCATCCCAGGTCAGCACAATAAATCTATTATACCGCGTTCCAGAGCACATTTTGCACCGATAAACGAAAATATTCTTTTGCGAATATCATCCCCGGGGGTATAATGGGGGCATGAAGACCTCTCGCCAGCGAGTCCTGGAGTACGTTCAGGCGCACTACCCGGTGACCGCCGCCGACCTGAGCCAGGCGCTGCGCATGACCCAGGCCAACGCCCGCCACCACCTGGCTGTTTTGCAGGAGCGCGGCCTGGTCCAACCTGCTGGCCAGCGCCCGGCGCGGGATAGAGGCCGCCCGGCTCAGCGCTACATGCCCTCCGAGCAAATCCTGGGGCACAACCTGGACCAGCTTGCCGCCGCCCTGCTGGGATGGTTGAAAAGCCACGCTGGCGCCAGCGAGCTGGAAGAAGCCTGGCACAACCTGGCCGGCCAGATCATCCAGGAAGGGTCGGCGGGCCAGCCGCCTAGCAATGAGAATCTCTCCCGCCGCCTGTACCGAACCGTCCACCGGCTCAATGAGCTGCACTACCAGGCCCGCTGGGAGGCCTGGCGCGGCGCGCCACGGCTGATCCTGGGGCATTGCCCGTATGCAGCCGTCATTGACCAGCATCCTGAGCTTTGCCGCATGGACGCCCATATCCTGGAGACCCTGGCGCAAGCGCAGGTGGAACAAATCGAAAAATTGGCGCCAGATACGCAGGGGGCTTTACACTGCATCTTCCGGATCATTGAAGAGCGTAAAAGATCGATAAAAATGTAAGGTTTCTCATGCTCACCTGACGAAGTTTTTAGGTGGATTTGACCCCCTGAGGGCTATAATACGGCTGGGCAATCTTTAAAATTTTTTATCATCTTCAGGGGCGGATTAATCCAAATAGACCTGCACACCATTCGGGAGGCAAAAAAATGAAAAATCAAGTGTGCTCAGGATCATCCAAAGGTTTACAGAAAATCGCCATCGTGACTGCGGTGATCGCCCTGGTGTTTGCCATGTTGAGCTGCAATTTAAACATGAGCGACACCGCCAACGATTCAACAGTCCAGACCCAGGCTGCACTGGGGGTACAACAGACCATGCTGGCGATGCAAAGCGGGGGCATCCAGGCCACCATCACGGCTCAGCAAGCTTTGCTGAACAACCAGGCCACGCTTGCGGCCGCGCAAATCCAACAGCCGGTAACGCCTACCCCAGATTACAACGCCACGCAAATCGCTCTTTCGGTGGCTCAGACCGCCCAGGCTCAAACAGCAGCGCCGGTGATGCTGCAATCGCCTGCGGCCCCCACCACACCACCGCAAGTCTACCCGACTGCGCCGCCACCCCAGCCCTCCGGCAATTTCCAGGAGTGGATGAAATCGGCCAAAATCCTGGTCTATGAAGATATTGTCGTCGATCCACGCGAAACTCAGTACATCAAGAAGACCCTGGACATGATGGGGCTGAATTACAAATGGGACGGCAACGCCGTCGGGCGGCTTAAATCCGATCTGCTCAGCGGCGCCCAGGGCGGGCAGCCCTGGGACCTGGTCATTTTGGGGATTGAGACCCGCGGTAATGTCTCGGGCGAGTATTTTGAGTACCTGATGGATGTGATCAACCAGGGCACGGCCGTCATCCTCGAAGCCTGGCACCTGGATGCCATCTCCCAGGGCACGGTGAGCATGATCCTGTCCAAGTGTGGGACGGATGTTATTGATTACCCCACCGAGACAGGCACGATCAACGATGTGTTGATCTGGCCCATTTCGGGCGTTTCGCATCCGGTGCTGAACACCCCCAACAGCGGAATGAGCTTCACCAAGGCGCGAGATACCTGGATCTGGAGCGGCGACCTGGGCTCCCGGATCGAGCCAACCGGACATGGCGATATCCAGCTGCTGATGGGCACCAATGCCTCATCTAAAGACCGCCATGGCGTGTTGGGTGTGTGCATGGATGGCCAGCTGATTTTGCAGACCTTCAGCAGCCATTCGTTCAGCTATCAGGTCATGGGCCCCATGTGGGAGAATTACATCTATAACGCTCTGATCTGGCGTTACGAGCACCCATAATACAATTACCGGGCGCGGCGGCTGCACGCCGCGCCCCTTCCCCATCTCACCCGCCCCCAGCACGCTGGACAGAATTGCTGCGCGCCTTCTTCATCCTGTAAGCTTGCGGCGAGCCAGGCTCTGTCACAGCGCGCTTCTCCCAGCCCATCCATCCCTGGCGCGCGGCGCCCAACTGCACCGCGCCAGCTCCAGACATCAGATGGATAAAATAAAAATACCCCCCTCCAGGAGGTAGGAAGGGGGCAAGAGAGGAGGGGTAATTGTTGGTCAGGATCAGGCGAAGAGGAATCCGCTTCCAACCCAGGCAAGAAAGTTGTAAAGGCCGGTCAGGATAGAGCTGTTGCCCAAATTTCCGCTGGTGACGCCGGCGCTGTCGTCATCATCGCCGTTGCTGTTGCTGTCATCGTCGCCGTTGCTGTTGCTGTCATCGTCGTCAT
>CAZDAU010000065.1:6539-8772 GCA_964503625.1 uncultured Anaerolinea sp. | reverse complement strand
GTCATCGTCGCCGTTGCTGTTGCTGTCATCGTCGTCATCGTCGCCGTTGCTGTTGCTGTCATCGTCGCCATTGGCGTTGTCGTCGTTGCTGTTGCTGTCATCCCCATTGCCATTGGCGTTATCATCATTGCTGTTGTCATCGCCCGGCGGCGGAGTTTCTGTTACAACAGGAGTTTCAGTGACGCTGGGTTCCTGGGTAATGCTTGGGCCAGCCGCCCCCTGCAGCAACGCGGCCAGGTTCTCGGCAAACATCCCTGGATTGTTCAACCCAAGCGCCACCAGGCCCAGGTATTGGCGCAGCTGCCCGGCAACAATCGTCAATTGCGCATCATCGGGATGGGTCAGCTGAAGCTGCTCAACCGTCCACAACTGCTCCTGCAAGGATGCCTGGATCCTGGAAAGCGCCAGCGCCGTCTCCTCATCCGACATCTTGGAGGCCAGCCGCAGGGCGTATTCCACCTGTTCCACGTAACCCTTTGACAGGTGCGCTGGAATTTGCTCGCCCATTTCGCCCAGCGCCGCCATCTCTACCACGCGTCGCTGCAGATGCTCCAGCGCTTTTTCCAGCTTGATCTGGGAGCCAGTAGTGAGCCCCAGCTCAAACTGCTCTCCCAACATTTTGATCGGGTACAGGGCATCCAGGGGCAGGCTGCTTCGCGCTGCCGTAGCGGTTGCGGCTGCACCACCAAAAACCAAAACCGCTGCAATTAATCCGGCTGCTATCTTTGTAAACATCGCTAAATACTCCTTTCGGTGATATTGCACCTTATTAGGTGTTTATATCCAATAAGACGATTCTAAAGGCGCACAGATACGGGCAGATTCGGAGAATTTTCATCGACTTTTGCCACTTTGTTTCTCAAAGGCCCCGCCGTGCTTCCAGGAAATCCCGGAACTTTTCTTGGATACCAGTCGTCATCTCACCAATCCGGAGCGCCTCACGCCGACCGGTCCCCCACCGGGGCGCTCCCCGTAAGACGTGAACAACCGTCGACCAGGAGGATCTCATGTCAACCCGACGCATGCCCTTGCCCTTATGGTTCCTTCTTTTCATTCCCTTGCTCATTGCGGCCCTGTGGGCCATGCCCCAGTATGTTAACCATTTGCCTGAGCGGCTTAGCCAACAGGAGACACTGGTCTTCGGCCAGGCCCGTTTCCCCCTGGTTGCCCAGTCCCCCGCCAGCAGCGTCTATGACTACGATAACCCGCAGGTATCCGGCGAAGCCCAGCCCCAAACCCTCACCGTCCGGTAGAGGGAGGCCGTGTCGCCCCCTGAATGCATCGCGGGCTGGAGAAAACACGCTTGTTCTCGCAGATTTCGCATAATTCCTACCGAATAAATCTATTTGGTCAATTCAGACGTATAATTTATAGCACCCATTCCAATCTGGAGCAGTCTGATGGCCAATAAGTTTAACCCTCTTTCATTTGCCAAAACCATGCGCCGCCTGCGGGTATTCATCCTGGCAGCGATGCTCATCTCCGCCTGCCAACCGGCAGTCACACCCACCCCTCCACCGTCCGCCGCCGCGCCGTCCGTTGCGTCCACCGACACGCCGGCCCCGACGGCCACTGCCGCGCCCACCGCCGCGCCCACCGAGCCGCCAACCCCCACCTCCATCACCCCACCGGAGGCCTCCCCCACGCCGGGTTTCGTTGAGCCCACGATATCCGTTTTCAATCACCCCACGCTGGGAGAAATACTGGTGGGCGACAACGGCATGACGCTGTACATCTTCACCCAGGATGAGCCTTTCAAGAGCAACTGCGATGCCGCCTGCCTGGAAATTTGGCCCCCTTTGCTTACCCAGAGCTTTCCCAACCTCGGACCGGGCGTCGAGCCTTCCCTGGTGGGCACAGCAGCCCTGTCAGACGGCTCTGTGATCGTCACCTACAACCAGATGCCATTGTATTACTACTCCGGTGACGCCAGCCCTGGTGAAGCCACCGGCCAGGCTGTCGGCGGGGTTTGGTTTGTGCTCACACCCGGGGGCACGGCGGCTATGCCTCCGTCTGCCAACCCAACTCCCCAATCCGCCTACGACAATAACAACAACAATAACGAAAAGGAAGATAAGGATACGGATTATTGAGCTTGCCTCTGGCAAAGGATTGCCAGGTGTAAGGCTCCTTGAGCGCAAGGGCCGGCTGGGACCAACCTGCCGGCTCTTTTCGGTCCATATTCCAGTCAAATAAATCCGCTCGGATGAAATCCGCTCGGATGAAATCCGCT
>CAZDAU010000065.1:0-6439 GCA_964503625.1 uncultured Anaerolinea sp. | reverse complement strand
AAATCCGCTCGGATGAAATCCGCTCGGATGAAATCCGCTATAATATGCCGGTTAAGGAGCCTGCCATGTTGAATCCCGAACCGTATCTCTCCCCCGAACACCAAGAAATTCTGGCCTCTCTCACCTCCCCCGAGCGCATCCAGGCCTACCTGGACACCTTGCAGTACCCCTCCGGCTCAGAGAACCGCCGCCCAGAGCGGGTGATGGCCGAGGGAAAGGCCCACTGCCTGGATGGCGCCCTCTTCGCCGCCTGCGCCCTGCGCCGCCTGGGCCACCCGCCGGTCATCATCGACCTGCTGCCCGACCCCGGCATGGACGATGACCACGTGTTGGCCATCTACCGCTGCGGAAAAGGCTTTGGCGCCCTGGCCAAGAGCAACTTCACCGGTCTGCGCCGGCGCGAGCCGGTCTACCGCAGCCTGCGAGAGCTGGTCATGTCCTATTTTGACTTCTACTTCAACGTGGATGGCCTGAAGACCCTGCGCTATTACACCCCTCAGGTGCGCCTGGAACACCTGGATCACCTGGGTTGGATGACCGCCGACGCCGGTGTGGACGCGATTGAAAAGCATCTTTACACCCTGCGCAAGATTCCACTGCTCACCCCCGAGATGATCGCTGCCCTCACCCCGGCCGACCCGCTCACCTACCGGGCGGGAACTCTCGTGGTCAATCCTGGCGGGCTTTACAAGCCACAAACCTCGCACCAGCCAGGTTAAACCGTTGGGGCTGCATTTGGGCGCCATCCTGCCTGGCCCGGCGTTCTCTCCAATGGATTCACCTTTCCTGGGATATAATACATTTGTCTTCCTGCTCGGATTTTATGAACCGTCTCCTACCCTCAAAGGTGGACGGTTATCATGCCGAATTCATTTAGCCCGTTTTCTTCTCTCCTGCAACGCCTGCGCCAGGCATTACGACCCCGGCCTGCCAGTTTGTCCAGGCGGTTGGCCTTCAGCGTCGTTTTGACGGTAGTCCTGACCGTCCTGTTCGTCGCTCTGCCAGCCGTTATAGCGACTTACCTCCAGCTCAATGGCCTGATTCGATCCCGTCTTGAGGAGACCCAGCTTGCCACCCACGCCCTTTACCTGGCCGAACGCGACCGCCTGCTGGACCTGATCCACTTCATTGCCGAACGCCCGACTTTGTGCAACCTGATCCTGGCAGGCGACCAGGAAACCCTCCTCCCCTACCTGGACCAACTGCGCCAGGGCACACCGATGGACGCCCTCTACCTGGTGATCCCTGGCCAGCCGCCAATCCTTTCTGGCTCGCTTGCGCTGCCTGGAGCGGAGACCCTGCGCGCCGAGCGCCCCTTGCCTTTTGCAGACTTTATTGCCCAGCAAGAGCCTCCAAAGCTCTTCATCGCTGCCGCCAGCGAGATTGATCGATCTGGCGAGTGCGCCGCCGGCGCGCCAGGCTGGGTGATGGCTGTCCAAGTGATGGACGATCAATCCATGCGAACCCTGGCCCGGCAAACCGGTATGCAACAAAGCCTGATCATCGCCGGGCGCCGGGCAGCCACCAGCCTGTCTGCGGCTCCCGATTGGCCGCTTGACCCTCAATCGGCTCAAGAGGTGCAGCAGAGCCTGACCTCTTGCTGCACCACCGGCGCCTACCAAAATGAGAAATACTACCTCAGTCTTGCGCCGCTGCTCGATCAGCAAAATCGCCTGGTCGCCATCAGCGAGATTGCCTTGCCTGGCAATGCCCTCCAGCGTGCAACCTTAAACTCCCTGCTCTTGTTGTTCGGCGCCAGCTTTATTGTGGCCCTATCTGGCGCACTAATCGCCTACTTTCTGACCAACCGCATCACCAACCCCCTGCGCGCCCTGGCCGATGCAGCCAGCAGATTCGGCCAGGGGGATCTGGATCAGCCCATTCATAGCCAGACCGAGTGGCTTGAAATCAACCAACTGGCCGACCAACTCGAAATCTCCCGCCGCCACATCCAGCTCATGTTCCAGGAAAACCACCGCGAGATGAAACAAGTCATGCACATGCTAAGCGCCATCCGGGAAGGGGTTGCCCGGGTGAACCCAAGCGGGTTGGTTACGTACATCAACCCCGATGGTGAGCAAATCCTGGGGCGACCGGCGGCTAAAATTCTAAACAAGCCTTATAGCCAGGTTTTTTGCCCTGCCCCTGCAGCGCCTCACACCTTGAGCGACGTCCTCCAACCCCCTCCCGGGATGCCCCGGCCCGAGCGGTTGGTTATTCTGGACGCCAGCGGTCGACCCATCACCCTGACCGTTGCCGTCTTCGAAATTGAAACCAGCGGTGGGCCAGGAATTCCGGCGGAGCAATTGTTGGTCTTCCGCCATGCAGGTGAAGACCTGGCCGCCAGCCGGTTGCACTCCGGGTTCATTGCCAATTTGGCCCACGAATTTCGCACCCCCCTTTCCAGTCTTGCTGCGACCATTGAATTGCTCGCTGAAGAAGGCACCAACCTGTCTCAGGATGACCTGGTCGAGCTTTCCAACGCTGCCCGCCTGGGCATCCACCACCTGCAAACTCTGATCGACAATCTGCTGGAAAGCGCTCTGATCGAAGCCAATAGCTTCCGTCTGCGCTGCCATCCGATCCTGCTTCGGGATGTGATCCGCGTGGCTGAAAATATCATGACGCCCCTGTTTAAACGCCGCCAGCAGCTTTTGCAGATCGATGCGCCCAAAGAATTTATCACCATCCTGGCTGACCCCGACCGGCTGTGCCAGGCGATTGTCAACCTGCTGGATAACGCCAGCAAATATAGCCCCTTTGGCAGCACCATTTGCCTGTCCTTCAAACGCCAGCAGTCTCATCTGATGTGTGAGGTTCTGGATTCTGGCCCAGGCCTTTCCCACGCCGGGCAGGATGAAGTGTTCAAGCGCTTTGTCTCTCTCATCGATGTCCAGGGAGCGCGCTATGGGACCGGCCTGGGGCTCCCGGTGGTCAAAACCATCATCGAAGCCCACGGGGGGCAAGTGGGGGCGAACAACCGGCCCGAGGGCGGCGCCAGGTTTTGGTTCACCATCCCTCTCAAACCCCGTTAGGATCAGCGAGACATCATGACCAAGATTCTGATCGTGGATGATGATCTGGCGCTGGCGGATGTGCTGGCTTTTACCATGCGCCGGGCCGGCTTTGATATTCTCCTCGCCCACAATGGCCGGGATGCACTCGAATGCTTTCATAGAGAATGTCCCGATCTGCTGGTCCTGGATTGGGTGCTTCCCTATCTGGATGGCCTGGAAGTCTGCCGCCGGTTACGCGCCGAGTCCAATGTCCCCATCTTAATGCTGACCATCCGTCACAGCGACGACGATGTTGTGGCTGCTTTGGAGGCCGGCGCGGATGAGTATATCACCAAGCCTTTCAGTCCACGCCAACTGGTGGCCCGCATCCGCGCCTTGCTGCGCCGGTCGGTCGGCGAGACCGCCGAGATTTTGCGCAGCGGCCCGCTGTCCTTGAACGTCGAACGACACGAGCTCTACTGGGAAGGGCAGCCTCCCATCCATCTCACTCGCCTGGAAAATCGCCTGCTCCAGGCTCTCCTTCAGAACCCGGGCAGCGTGCTCTCCACGGAGAGTCTGATTCTGCGCGTCTGGGGCTCCGAAGCTGCCACCAGCGAGATGCTCAAACAGCTCGTCTACCGCCTGCGCAACAAGATCGGTCCCGGCTCTCAAACCCTTATTGAAACCATTCCCAACGTCGGTTACGCTTTTAATCCCCCCAGCGATAGCCGCTGATCCCGCGCCTGGCCGCATTTTGTAACCGGTTTGTTACCGGTCTGGAATGGATTCTGTTACCCCCCTTCGATAAACTAGAATTATCGGAAACCCCGCCCATCTCTGCGTGGACAGCTTGCATCATAGTAGGGTACACAAACCGTTTCCGGCCAGTCAACGGACGACACGAAGACCACAAAAGGAGCCTACCATGTCCAATGAAATTGCGCAGCCAAGGGTATCCCGGCTTTATCGCTACAACATTGCCAGCTTTGACATGTATTACACCGAGCTGGAGCAGCGCGACGTGTACGTGCGCGATGACCCCGTGAAAGGCTTTCAAATTTGGGGACAGATTGTGGGCGCTGGAGCGCACACCTCTGTGGATCTGTGCCAGATGTTCCTGGAATATGCCATGTACTGCCGCTCGTGGTGTAACCCGGGTGAAGCCATTTATAACATGCGCGCCTTTGGTGAGCATCTCGGCGTGGCGCTGGCAAAATTCATCCAAGAAACCCCGCCGGCGGAAATGAACCAAAATGCTGGAGCCTGCTCGCTGATGTGTCTGTGGGAATCGATGAACATCCAGTTCACCGTTGAGCATGTCGGCTCAGAAATGCACTTCCTCTTCGCCACCTGCCCGCTGCTTGAAACAGCCCAGCGCACCGGTCTGCACGAAGTTGAGCTGGCGCTTTACGGGGTTAATTCAATGTGCCAGGCGATGATCCACGCCATTGATCCCCAGTTGGAAATCCTGACTCCCCTGGAAGCCCGTCCCAACTTTGTCTTTTCGGTAAAAGAAACCGCCGCCTGATCGCCTGCCCTCTGATCAACCGCACAAATCATCGGTGCGGCGCAACCCCTGGGAATTTGTCACCTGGCGAATTCCCTCCTGCGCCACACCTTTATTTTCTTTAAGTCTTGAACAGACGCTATATGTTCTGGCAAATTTCAACTTACCGGTCACGTGGGGTAATCACGGATCCGATAAAAGCGGCCCTGATCCAGGATTTATATAAATACTACCGAATAAATCCAAATACATTGGCGCTGCCTATATTTAAGTGCAAAAACATCTCAAATTATGGAGCAGTATGATGACAGGCAAGTCCTTTCTACCTGGTATTACAAAGACTGTGCGCCAGGCTGCAGCGCTGTTCACTAATACGGTGCCGCTCTACTACTGGTACATGGACGCCCAGCTGGGCGACGCCACCGGCGAAGGCGTCGACAATGTCTGGTTTGTGGTTTCCCCGACCGGTGCTGCGGTCAAGCTCCCGGTTGACAGCCCTCCGGCAAACTCTCCGTCGAATGAAAAGGATGACAAGGATGATGATGATGATTAAAGCGCTGGCCTGGTTCAGCAGCACTTCCACAAACACACAGAAGATCGACCCGGCGATGGCGAAGACTAGCCGGTTCGGCAGCCCCAGGATCTTCAGCTTCTTGTCCGCTGGCAGCATCTTGGCAAAAGTGATCCCTGCGATGGCGAACATGAAGCAGATTTCAATGTTCAACCCAATCAGGATCAGATACGCCGTACTGCCCGGCGCCCCCCACACCGGGGCGTATTGGGTGAAGTGAAACACCAGCCCGTTCCAGATCTCGTTAAACCAATCCATCCCCCAGAACGCCAGCCCGGCGAACACCAGGCTCCAGTTCTGCCGCTCGATCTCCACTGCATACACGTAAACCACCAGGCCAAATAAGGTAATGACATACCATTGGAACATGCTCGGATCGCGTAAAATCAATCAGGCCTGGGCAGCATTCTCGGTCGGCACAGGGTTCTCCTTGCTCTCTTCCCAACTTGGATTCTGGCTTGTTTATGATTATGGCAAATTCCAGCCCGACTGTCATATACCATTTGTCACCTTCTTTCATCTTGAAAAAAATCTGTTGAATCTCAAATCCAAATATGCTATAAACAATATAGATTCCCCATTGGCAACACAACCAATTCCATCTTTCCAGCCTCTTGGGACGTAAGCGGCAGACGGTTTGTTTGCCTGGCGCCTGCTTTTTAAACCGTAGGCGATAAAAGGCCTCGATAACACACCAAACAGGAGAAAAAATGTACATCCGTAATTTTCTCAGTGTTTGCCTGATGCTCAGCCTGGCAACCTTCCCGGTGAGTTTCACCTTCCACGAGACAGTCGATATAAACCCCTCATCTCGATCACAGAACCCAAAACTAGCTGTTGCTGACCCGCCGCTTCTGGTGGATGGCCTCCAGACGAGCGGCCCGCTGACAATCGATCTGTTCTTTCAGAGTTACAAGTTGCTCCCTGGCTCAGACTACCGCCTCGGTGAATCGGCAGCCCTCAGCGCCGACGGAAATACCGCCCTGGTTGGAGCGCCAGGTGATTATCCAGGCTCGGTCTATGTCTTTGTCCGCAGCGGGGCGACCTGGAGCCAGGAAAACATCCTTACAACCCTGGATGGGGAAAATAATTCACAATTTGGTGAAACGATGGCCCTCAGTGCAGACGGCAACACCGCCCTGATTGGGGCTCCTGGTGTAGCAGGCACAAGCTATTCCCAGGGCTCGGCCTACGTTTTCACCCGCAGTGGAATGAGCTGGAGCCAGCAGGCCAAGCTCGTTGCATCCGATGGGGTGTACGATGATTTTTTTGGCAGTTCGGTGGCCCTCAGCGCCGATGGGAACACTGCCCTGATCGGAGCAGAGCGGGATGACATCGCACCGAACGAAAACCAGGGCTCGGCCT
>CAZDAU010000064.1:0-18201 GCA_964503625.1 uncultured Anaerolinea sp. | reverse complement strand
AGCGACTTTAGTCGCTGGGACGCTGGGCGACTGAAGTCGCCACTACAGGGAAAGTTGTTGATACTTTATTTTTTTGAAGGAGAGAAGATGAGCCCAGAACCAACCAACCCTCCCAAGAAAGGCTTCCTGACCAACCTGAAAGAGATCATGTATGGCATGGCCTCGCACGACATGAGCCGCTATGCCCTGCGCACCCGCGCCAGCATGGAGCATCTCTTCATCCTGATCACCATGGGGGACATGATCGGTATTCCGATCCTGCCGCCGTATTACAGCCTGCGCCTGCTGCCTTACGTTGTGCCGCAGATTTCCACCTGGAAGCGGCGCCTGCTGCGTGAGAAGGACGTTTCGGATGCGATGTTCTAGGAGCGACCATGTCCCTCAAATCCATCTTTGAACAACATCCTGAGCGCCGCTACATCATGTTTGGCGGCAAGGGCGGCCTGGGCAAGACCACTTTCTCGGCTGCCACCGCCTACTGGCTGGCCTCCCAGGGCAAGAAGGTGTTGGTCTTTTCGGTGGATCCCCAGGCCAGCCTGTCGGATATCTTCCAGAAAGATATTTTTGGTAAAGGGCCGGTCAAGATTATGGAGAACCTGTGGGCTCAGGAGATCGACGCCGACCAGCACATCAAAGAATACCAGAACGAGATCCGCCAGAAGATCCTGGATATGTATGGCTTCGACGAGGTGCCGGAGGAGATTGAGCAGTACATCCAGGCCGCCTCGGCGGAACCGGCCATGGAAGAGAGCGCCATCTTCGACGCGGTGGTGGATATTGTCGTTGGCGGCAATTATGACTATTACATCTACGACCTGGTGCCCCTCGGCCATGCGCTCTACTACCTGAGCATGGCCAAGGTCTATGACGAGTGGATCAACAAAATCACCAAACTGCGGGAAGAGATGCGCGAGTACGAGGAGATGGTCTCGCGCCTCAAACGCGAGAAGGAAACCGAAGAGGACCAGATCCTGAACGAGCTGCAGTTCATCCGCCAGCGAATCAACGCCTCCTCGAGCATCCTGACCGACAAGGAAAAGACGGCCTTCTTCTTCGTTGTCATCCCCGAGGAAATGATCCTGATCGACACCCAAAAAGCGGCCGGGTTGTTCTCCAAGTTTGATGTGCCCATCTCTGGCTATGTGGTCAACCGGGTGGTGCCGCGCGAGCTGCTCGACCAGGATATCCCGCCCTACCTGCGCAACCGCATCGAGATGCAGGATAAGTACCTCAAGCAGATCGATGGGATGTTTGGCAAGCAGGTGGCCGCCTCGATCCCAGAGCTGGAGCGAGATGTGACCGGCCTGGCAATGATCGAAAAACTGGCTGGCATCATGTTTGGCAAGTAGGAGGAGCTATGAGTCAAATCGAGACCTCCATGCAGGGCTATTTGAAAGAACACCCGGATTTGCACTACGTCTTCTTTGGCGGCAAGGGCGGGGTCGGCAAGACCGTGATGGCCGGCGCCACCGCTCTGTGGGCCGCCGGGCAGGGCAAGCGGGTGATGCTGGCCTCCACCAACCCCGTCCACAGCCTGAGCGGCCTGCTCAACCAGGATGTCTTTGGCAAGCACACCCCGGTGCAGGGCGCCCAAAACCTGTGGGCCTACGAGATCGACACCAAAGACACCATCGAGCGCTCCAAGCAGGAAATCCGCGAGAAGATTCAATGGTTTCTCAAGTTTGCCGATATCTCCACCAAAGCGGAGGACTTTGTCGAATCGGCCACCATGAACCCGGCCTTTGAAGAATCGGCCATGTTCGAGAACATGGTGGACCTGATGTTCAAGAACGAGTACGACCTGTACGTCTTCGATACGGCCCCCACGGCCAACGCCCGCCGCTTGCTGGGCATGTCGAAAGTTTACTCGCTGTGGGTCAACAAGATGCTCAAGAGCCGGGAGGATGCCCGCTCTCTGCGCGAGATGCTCTCCTTCACCAAGAAGAAGGAAGCCGATCCGCTGATGGATTACCTGGTCTCCTTTCGCGATCGCATGGGCCATGCCCGCGAGCTGCTCACCGACGCCGAGAAGACGGCCTTCTTCTTCGTCACCCTGCCCGAAGCCCTGCCCATCGCCGTGATCACCCGCTTCATTGGCTGGTTCCACGATTTTGGCATCCCGGTGGGCGGCGTGGTGGTGAACATGCTCATCGATCAGAGCCAGGTGAAGCCGGATTCCCCGGAATTTGTGCGCAACCGGGTGGCGATGCAGGAGCGCTACATGGAAGACATCTGGGAGAAGTTCGACGGCATGGTGCGCTCCATTGTGCCGCTCTACGAGACCGAGGTGCGCGGCGTGGCGATGCTCCAGCGCATGGCCGACAGCCTTTTCGTGTAGCTTAAGACGGCTTCCGCCTGGCGGCCTTGCCAAACGATGGAATCCCGCATGAGTTCAAGGTGCAGCGCACTTTGTGCCCCCGGCGCGCGCCGCGCCTGAAATGACCCTTAAGCATTTTCCTGCAAGGAGGCAACTGTGGATCTTCATCTCAAAGGTTTGCGTGCCCTGGTGACCGGCGCCAGCCGCGGGCTGGGTTACGCGGTCGCCCGGGGCCTGGCCCGGGAGGGCGCCGCGGTGGTCCTCAACAGCCGCGACCCCGAAAAACTCTCCGCCGCAGCCCGGACTTTGGCCCAAGAGACCGGGTCGCAGGTGATTGAGGCGCCCGGCGATGTGACCGACCCAGCCGTTCCCGAAGCCCTGGCGGCCCGGGCGGTGGCCGCCCTGGGCGGGCTGGACTTGCTGTTGACCAACGCCGGCGGCCCGCCCCCAGGCCGGTTCGAGACCTTCGACGATGCAACCTGGCAGCGCGCCATTGACCTGTCTTTGATGGCCCACGTGCGCCTGATCCGCGCCGCCCTGCCGCACCTGCGCCTCTCCAAAGCTGCCAGCGTGCTCACGATCACTTCTTACTCGGTCAAACAGCCCATCCCCAACCTGGTGCTTTCAAACAGTGTGCGCCTGGCCACGGTCGGCCTGACCAAGAGCTTGGCCCTGGAGCTGGGCGGGGAGGGCATCCGCTTCAACTCCATCCTGCCGGCCTGGACCGAGACCGAGCGGGTCTACGAACTGATGAGCGCCCGGGCCAAAGCCAGCGGCAGCAGCGTCGAAGATGAGCTTGCCCGCCAGGCCAAAGACAGCCCCCTGGGGCGGATGGGCAGGCCAGAAGAGTTCGCCAACGCAGCCGTGTTCCTGCTCTCGCCGGCGGCTTCTTACATCACCGGCGTCATGCTCACCGTGGACGGCGGCATGTACAAAGGGACGCTGTGAAGATCGTGGTCGCCTCCACCAACCCGGTCAAGGTGCGGGCGGTGCAGAACGGCTTTGTCCGCATGTTTCCCGGCCAGGATTTTGAGATCGCCGCCGTTTCTGTGCCCTCCGGGGTGAGCGTCCAGCCCAGCACAGACGCCGAAACCCTCCAGGGGGCGCTCAACCGGGCTTGCAAGGCGGCCGAAGTCCACCCGCAGGCCGATTACTGGGTGGGCGTGGAGGGCGGGGTTGATTTTGAAGCGGGGATTCTGAGCGCCGAGATGCAGGCCTTTGCCTGGGTGGTGGTGCGGTCTGGACAGCGGTTGGGCAAAGGCCGCAGCGGGACCTTCTACCTGCCCCCGGCGGTGGCCGAGCTGGTGCGCCAGGGCGTGGAGCTGGGCGAAGCGGATGACATCGTCTTTGGGCGCAGCAATTCCAAGCAAGAGAACGGCGCCATCGGCCTGCTCACCCGGGATGTGATCGACCGGGCCGGTCTGTACGAACCGGCGGTGATCTTTGCCCTGATCCCGTTCCTGAACCCCGAGCTTTACCCGGCCAGGTGAGCCATCTGGTTTTAACCGCAGAGACACACAGTTTTGATCCAGCAAACTGTGTGTCTCTGGTTCTTTGTGGTTGATCTCAATTGAGTAAATTCGCCAGCCGGTCCACCAGCCCGGCAAGCACATTGAAGGTCTCTTCAACCGGCTGCGGCGTGGTCAGGTCCACCCCGGCCAGCTTGAGCGCCTCCAGCGGGTAGAGCGAGCTGCCCGCCGAGAGGAAGCGCCGGTAATCCTCGGCTGCTCCCGGCGTTCCGGCCAGGATCCTGCGGGAGAGGGCGTGCGCCCCCGAAATGCCGGTGGCGTACTGGTAAACGTAGTAATCGGCGTACAGGTGCGAGAAAGTGGCCCACAGCATCCCCACCCGCTGGCGGTCCAGGTGCACCGTCTCGCCGAAGGCCTCCCCAAACAGGTCGGCCATCAGGTCAATCAGGTCGTTGGCGCTCAGCCCGGCGCCGCGCTCAATCCGCTGGTGGGCTTCCAGCTCGAAGCGGGCCAGGGTGGGCATGATCAGGAAATAGCGATAGAAGTTTGCCATCGCTTCTTCGATCACCCCAATCTGGAAATCCCTTTCGGGGTTTTGCTCCAGCAGGTAAGCCCGCACCATCGCCTGGTGGAAGTTCGAGGCCACCTCGGCCACGAAGAGGGAATAATCGGCGTAGATGATGGGCTGGTTTTTCCAGGTCAGGTACGAGTGCATCGAGTGGCCCAACTCGTGGGCCAGGGTGCTCAGGCTGAAGATCTCGTCGGTGTAATTCATCACGATGAACGGGTGGGTGCCCGGCGAGCCGTAGGAGAAGGCCCCCGCCATCTTGCCCTGGTTGGGGGCGCGGTCCACCCAGCGCTGCTCCAGGCAGCCTTTTCGCACCGTCTCGACATAGTCCGCCCCCAGCGGCTCCAGCCCGGCGCAGATCCATTCCACCGCCTGGTGGTAAGGCACCTGGGGGCGGCTGCTGGTGAGCGGCGCCCACAGGTCGTAAGGCTCCAGCCGGTCCACCTCCAGCGCCTTGCGCCGGATGGCGAAGTAGCGCTGCCAGGTGGGCAGGTTCCTGCGGAAAGTCTCGATCAGGTTGTGGAACACCACCACGGGGATGTTGTGCTCGAAGAGCGAAGCCTCCAGGGAATCGGCGTGCCGGCGGGCACGGGAGTAGAACACATTGGCCTTGATCGAGGTGGTCAGGTTGCTGGCCAGGGTGTTCTTGTGCGCCAGGTACTCATCCAGGTAATGCTCCCAGGCGCTCTGGCGCAGGCGGCGGTCGGTCGAAGACATCAGCTTCATGAAGCTGCTCTGCGAAATGGCCACCGGCTGGCCGTCCAGCGTCTCGGCCGGCTGGAAGGTGAAATCGGCGTCGACCAGCATGCCGTAAGTGGTTTCGATATTGGTGAAAGGCTCGGCCAGCATGCCCAGCAGCTCTTCCACTTCGGGCGAGCGGACGTGGGCCTGTTTGCGGAACAGGTTCTCAAAATAATGCGCATAGATTTTCAGGCGCGGCTCGCTTTGCTGCCAGGCCGTGAGGGTTTCCTGGCCGATGGCGATCAGCTCTGGCTCGATGAACGCCCCCGCCGCCATGGCCTGGCCGTAGAGCGCCTGAGCTTTGCCCGGCATCGCCCCGGCCTGGGGGTCGGTCTTGTCCACCTGGTAGGAGATGTGGGCGTACATGAGCGCCTTGGCCACCCGGCGGATGATCTCCTGGCGGGCCTCCAAGACGTCGGCGACCACCCCGGCGCCCTCTGCCAGCCGTCCCTGGAATTGGGCGCCCCTGGAAAGCTCCGCCTGGATCGATTTCAGCTCATTTTCCCATTCCTGGCGGGAGGCGTACACGCTCTCCGCATTCCAGGTGGCCTCCTGGGGCACGTCTTTGCGCAGCAGGACGTTGGATGTCTCCATAATTTTCCTCACCTTTCACAGAAGAATCGCCGGGCGACAATCTCCCCGGTGATCGGATCGACCAGGTAGCTGGCCTGCTTGATCAGCGGCTCGGGCACGATGTTCTGTGGAGCCGTTGGCGACAATGCGGCGTCCGTCTGGCTGAAGTCCTTGGGGGCCACCTTGACGAACCAGTACACCGACGAGGCCCGGATCGCCTTGTTTTCGGGCAGCGCTGGTCCCGGGCAGCGGCTGATCGGCACAGCCGAGAATTCGTTCACCACCTCCCGGCCGCTCACCAGGTTGAACAGGATGTTATCCCAATTGGAGCGGTTCTGCGACGAGGTGTTGGGGCGGAAGTCGGTCCAGATGATATCCAACACCTGTTCCTGCGAAAGGCGCTTGGGCTGCTCCACGCAGGCCGAGAGGGCGCCGCTCAGCAGCAGGACCACGCCCAGGCTGAGCAAGATTTTTCGGGATACCGAGATCAAGGCGCCACTCCCCAATCCAGCGTCAGCGTCGATCCCACCTGGTCGGCCAGGATGATCTCGAAATGCAGCTTTCCGGGTGGCAGGTCCTGCTCGTTCAGGGCCAGCTCCCCGCCCAGGTGGTCCATCGCCAGGGTGGTCCAGATCTGGCCGCCATCCTGGGTGTACCGCACCACCGCCGGGGTGGCGGGGGCTCCCCAGCGCAGCACAGCGCCCTGCTCGCTCGCCTGAATCGTCGGCTGGGTCAGGCTGGCCGGGTCCACGGTGGCCACGGACCGCTCCGCCGCCGGCTTGCCCTTTTCGACAATCCGCATGCTGGCGAAGGGCGCTCCCGGCAGCGGCACCAGGCTGGCAATGTGGCGGGCCTGGACCAGCTCCTCATCCGCGCGCAGCACTGGCAGGGAGTAGCGCGCCACCCGTGCGCCCTGCTCGTCCAAAAGCTCCAGGGTGTAGTCGCTTTCCAGCGGCAGGGGGGTGGGCAGGCCGGTGAAGGCATACGCCGGCTCCATCTGGATGTCCGCCTCGCCGGTGAAGAAAGCCCGCACCAGCAGCCCCTCGACCGGCGCCGGGCTGGCCTGGGCCGCACTGGCAACGGCCGTCTGAGCGGCGTACAGCGCGGCGTAATTGTAGTCCGAAATCCACACCGGCTCACAATAGCCCATGATGTCGGCGTGGATGGCCGGGTCAAAGATTTGCATGGTGTCCACGCGCAGGCCGTGCTGCCCGATCAGGCCTCCCGTGTAGGGGTAGTAGGGGTCCTCGCTCTCCACGCCGCACGGGGCGTGCTCGCGCCCCAGGTTGTGGCCGAACTCGTGGTTGGCGATCTCGGAGCCGCTCAGGCCGTAGCTGCTGGCGTCCGCCAGCCCGGCCGATACCCGGCTGCCGACGTAACCGATGCCGGCAATCCCGCTGCTGAACCAGGTGTAACCGTATTCGTTGAACAGCGGCACCAGCCCGTAATAGATCTGGGATTCCGGGGCGCCATCGCTGGACTTGATCGAGGCGATCCTCAGCAGCAGGCGGCTCCAGTTGGTGTCGATCCGCAGGTTGTCATCCCACGCAATCCCGGGGTTTCGCCGGGTGACCGTCGCCGCGCTGATCGGGTACATCCGCACCAGCCCCGGCGCTAGGTAAGTGGAGCTGGCGGGGGGAAAGGTCAGGTTGGTCACCGGGTCGGTGTAGGTGATCGGCACCACCTTGACATCCATCGCGGGCACATTGTTGAAAGTTGCCAGGAAGCTGGTGGTGTTGTTGCTTTCTTTGCTGCCCTCGTCGATCAAGTTGTTCGGATCCACCCGGATCTGCAGCGTCACCGCCCCCGAAAGCCAGTCGCTGGGCAGGTTAAAATTGAAGCTGGTGTTCAGGTCGCCCCGCGACCAGGTCGTTGTTACCGACTTTGGCCCCAGGAGCAGCGGCGAGCCGGTCAGGGGAACCCCGCTGCGGGTGCCGCTCACCGAGACATACACCCCGTTGAGGCCGTTTGCGGCGTCCGTCTGAGCGTACACCCGCACCACAGACGCTTTGCCAGCCACCAGCGGCACGCTGTTGCTCAGGTTTTGGGTGGCCTGGGTGACCTCGAACCCGCCGATCAACACGTCTGGCGGCGGCGGCCGGGAGATAATCGGAAGGTAAACGTAGCTATCGGCGGCTGGTCTTGCCGGGGGTGTGGGCTCTTGGGTCGCCACCTGGGCCGAGGCTGGCAGCGCCGCAAGCGCAGCGAGTAGCACGATGCTGGTCATCAGCAATATGCGCGGCCGAGTTTTTTTATAGGTCATCGATCTCCTCGAAGGGTTTTCATCGTCGGGTTTTTACGACCTACCAGTATAGCATGGTTTTGGCGCTTCAGGCGCATTAACGCCCCGGTTAAGATTAAAATCAGCTAGAAAGTTGGCCCAATTGTAGATATATTGTATAAATAATCTTGACACTATCTCTATGTGCTGGTAAAATCCATTATCCGTATTTCAGATTGAGTCTTGCGAAACGCTGAGCTGAAAGGAAAGCCGAGTCATGAAGCGTGTGATTGTGATTGGTGCCGGGATGGGTGGGCTGGCGACCGCTTTGCGCCTGCGCCACCAGGGGTTTGAAGTGACGGTATTGGAAAAACAGGCCCGTGTCGGCGGGCGCAGCAATGTCCTTCAGGAGGCCGGCTTCCGGATGGACACCGGCCCGACCATCCTGGTGATGAAAAGCGCCTTCGAGGAGATGTACCGCTCCATTGGCCAGGATATGAACCAGCGCCTGGATATGATCCAGCTCGACCCCAATTACCGCATCTATTACCATGACGATACCTGGATCGACCTGTACAGCAACATGGCCAAGCTGGCCCAGGAGGTGGAAAAAGTTGATCCAGGCGCAGCCGAGCGCCTGTTCCATTTCATCGGCGAGGGCGCCAAAAAATACGCCCTGGGCATGGACTTCGTCGATCGCAACTTCGACCACCTGACCGACCTGGCGAACCCCGTCGCCGGTTTGCGCCTGGCCCAGACCAGCGCCCACCAGAACCTGTACCGCCAGGTGTCCAAATTCTTCAACGGCAACGACAAGCTCACCAAAGCGTTCTCCTTCCACTCCATGTTCCTTGGCCTTTCGCCCTTCGACGCCCTGGCCATGTACAGCCTGATCACCTATGCCGACCTGGCCTTGGGAATGTGGTTCCCGCGCGGTGGAATTTACAGTATCATTGAGGATATGTCGGCTCTGGCGCAGGAGATGGGCGTGACCATTCGCACCAGCGCACCCGTGGCGCAAATTTGCATCGAGCGCGGGCGCGTTGAGGGCGTCAGGCTGGCCAGCGGCGAGCAGCTCCCTGCCGACCTGGTGGTCTCCAACGCCGACCTGCCCTACACCTACCGCAAGCTGATCGCCCCGTCGGACCGGCGCATCTACACCGATGAGAAACTGGCCCGCATGCAGTACGCATGCTCCGGTTTCATTCTCTACCTGGGCGTGGATAAAACCTATTCGCACCTGCGCCACCAGGCGCTGTACTTCTCCGAGGATTACCGCGCCAACCTGGACGCCATCTTCAAGACCAAGACGCTGCCGCAAGAGCCGTCTTTTCACCTTAATGTCCCCACCGTCAGCGACCCCAGCCTGGCGCCGCCCGGCCACACCCTGCTTTACGTTTTGGCCCCCATGCCCAACCTCGAAGCCCGCATCGATTGGGACCAGGCTGCCCCGGTGGTGCGCCAAAAACTGCTCGAGCGGCTGGAGCGCATTGTCGATCCTGACCTGCGCCGCCACATCGTCTGGGAGCGCCAGTATCGCCCCACCGATTGGGCGGACGACATCAACGCCACCTTCGGCACCGCTTTTGGCTCGCTGGCCCACACTTTCTTCCAGTCGTCGTATTTCCGCCCGCACAACAAGGCCCGCGATATCCAGGGCCTGTATTTTGTTGGGCAGGGCACTTACCCCGGTATTGGTATGCCCATGGTGATGATATCCTCTCGGTTGGTGACAGAAAGGATTGTGCAGGAATGGAACTGAATCCACGGCTCGAATTGGATAATGTCGATCTTTTTCCGCAGTGGACGACCAGCAATCCCCGGATCGCTTCCAACGAAGATTACCAGGCCTGCCGCCAGATCATGCGGGCAGCGAGCAAAAATTATTCCTTTGCCAGCGCCTTTTTACCGGCCAGCAAAATGCGCCACGTAGAGGCCCTGTATGCCCTGATGCGCGTCGGCGATGACCGGGTGGACGTGGCCCACCCTGGCTTCACCGACCCCCTGGAGGCCATCGATGATTGGGAGCGCCTGTATTGGAGCGCCTTCGAGACTGGCGACAGCCCTCACCCGGTGATGCGCGCCTACCTGAACACGGCCCTGGCCTGCGGCATCCCCAAAGAAACCATGGCCGACTACTTCCGGGCGATGCGCGAAGACCTGACCATCACCCGCTTCCCAACCTTTGCCGATCTGGTCCACTACATGGATGGCAGCGCCATCCCGGTGGGCCGGGCAATGACCCACATCCTGGGCGTGCGCTCGCCTTACCGCATTGAAGATGCCCTGCCCGGCGCCGACGCCCTCTCGATTGCCATGCAGCTCAGCAACTTCTGGCGCGATATCGGCTACGATTGGGGCATCCGGCGGGTTTACATCCCGGAGGAGGACCTGCTGCGCTTTGGCGTCAGCGAGGCCGACCTGGCCGCGCGGCGCATCAGCGCCAACTTTATCGACCTGCTGGAATACGAATTCGAGCGCACCGAGGCGTACTATCGCCAGGCGCGGCGCAGCGTGCGCATGCTGGCCAGCGGCCGCTGGGCGGTGATGAGCGGGCTGGAAGTCTACCGGGGATTGCTGGCTGGCATCCGCCGCAACCGCTACGATGTCTTCAACCACCGGGCCGGGACGAGCGGCGTCCGAAAGATCGGCCTGGCGGCCCGCTCCTTCTGGCGCGTGGCGGTGATCGACCGCTGAAGCTCCCACCTGCGAACCCGAGGACACCCCGATGCTTACCAAACGCTCCAACTTCAACCTGTATCAGTTCCAGCGCAGCGCAATGCCAGTCCTGCTTGGCTGGGCGCTCGGCTCTATCCTTACCGGGGCGCTGTGGATGCGGGGCGCCAGCCGCCCCCTGCGCGGCGTCGGCGGCCAGTTCGTCGCCTGGGGGCTGATCGATGGCCTGATTGCTCTTTTTGCCCTGGGCGGCGCCCGGCGCAAGGCCGCCCGCTGGCAGGCGGGTGAGATCACGCCCGCCGAGCATGCCCGAGAGGCCGGCCAGTTCGAAAAAATCGTCTGGGCCAACGCCGCCCTGGATGTGGGCTATGTCCTGGGCGGGCGCTGGTGGCTCCGGCGCAGCCCAGATGACCCCCAGCGCCAGGGTATGGGCCTGGGGGTGATGGTCCAGGGCGCATTTCTCTTCTTCTGGGATCTCTTCCTGGCTCTGGCCGTCCGGCGGGGGCGCTATGGCGCTTGACCTGTTGCCGTTCAGCGGCCCGGAACACCAGCCCTTTGACCTGGGCGATGGCAGCGCCGGGGCTGTGCTGCTCATCCACGGCTTCCCTGGCTCCCCGGCCGAAGTGCGCACCATCGGCGAGGCCCTGGCCGGGCGCGGTTGGCGGGCGCGGGGAATCCTGTTGCCCGGCTTTGGCGCCGATATCTCCAACCTCAACCTGCGCCGCCGCGGCGATTGGGTGAGCGCCGCCCAGGCCGCCTGGGACGAGCTGCGCCGGGATCACCGCCCGGCTGTGCTCCTGGGTTATTCGATGGGCGGGGCGGTGGCCCTGAACCTGGTCTCGGCGCCCCAAGACCGCCTGGTGTTGGCTGCGCCGTTCTGGCGCTTGCCGGGGGTCATGCCTCACCTGCTGCCCCTCGCCCGCCGGTTGATGCCCAACCTGCGCCCCTTCAAGAAGGCCAACTTTGGCGACCCACGCCTGCGCGAGCAGTTCGACCGCATCTTGCCCGGCGTGGACCTGGATGATCCCGAGGTGCAGCAGACCATCCAGGAGGAGTTCGTCCTGCCGCTGCGGGCCATGGAAGAAGTGATCGCCATGGGCCGCCAGGCGTACCGCCTGGCCCCAAAACAGGCTGCCCGCACCCTGGTCATCCAGGGCGCCAGGGATATCCTGGTGCGGCCAACCGAAACGCGCCGCCTGGCCCAGCGGCTGCCCGCCGGGCGCACGGTCTACCGCGAAATCGACGCCGGTCACGAGCTGCTCTCCGGCGGCGGCGAGGCGGAGGCGTTGACCGCCCGCCTGATCTTCGATTACCTAGAAACGGAATTTGCATGACCTATTTTGGCGTCCTGACCACCTTCATTATCCCCCCGCTGCTGGTGCTGCTGGTGGTGGTGCCGCGCGACCTGTGGCGCTGGCTGTTCCGCCGCCAGGGCCGGGTGGATTGGAAGCCCTACCTGGTGGTCCTGGCGCATGTGGTCCTGGCCCTGGTTTACACCACACCCTGGGATAATTACCTGGTCGCCACCGGCGTGTGGTGGTACAACCCGGCCCTGGTGACCGGCCTGCGGTTGGGCTATGTGCCCATTGAAGAATACACCTTCTTCATTGTCCAGACTCTGCTCACCGGCCTGTGGGCCCTGGCGCTCCTGCGCACGAAGTTCAAGACCCCGCCGCAGGTGCAGTCCAGCCTGGGCCTGCGCCTGGGCGCCAGCCTGGTGGTGGCCGCCCTCTGGATGGTCTCGACCGCCGTTTGGCTTTCTGGCTGGCGGCCGGGCACCTACCTGACCCTGATCCTGTCCTGGGCGCTGCTGCCGGTGCTGCTGCAGGTGGCTTTTGGCGCCGATATCCTGCGGGCCAACCTGCGCCTGGTGAGCTGGATCGTCCTGCCGCCCACCCTGTACCTGTGGGCGGTGGACGCCCTGGCGATCCGCAGCGGCACCTGGACCATCGACCCGGCCCAGACCACCGGGGTCATGCTCGGCCCGCTCCCCCTCGAAGAGATGGTCTTTTTCTTCATGACCAACCTGATCATCGGCCTGGGCCTGGTCCTGATGCTCTCGCCGGCCAGCCTGGAGCGGGTCCAGGAATGGCGCCGGCGCTACCTGCACCGCCAAAGCCTGCGGCAGTACCTGGCCGTCCAGGATGGCCAGACCCTGGCCTGGCTGGGCAGCCTGCTGCTCTGGCTGGGCGTGCTCATCGCCACGCCCATCGCCCTGTGGGTTTACGGCGCGGGGGCCTTCCCGCTTTTGGCCAGCCTGGGTGTGCTGGCGCAGCTCGTCGCCACCCTGCTTGGGCTGGCGCTGGGCTGGCCGGCGCGCCGGATCATCGCCACCCTGGCCGGGGTGATGGCCTTCGCCTGGCTGGTCGAGGCCGTGGGCCAGGCCACCGGACTGCCCTTTGGCGCTTACGCTTACACCCCCGCCCTCCAGCCGCAGCTGGGCGGGGTGCCGCTGCTCATCCCCCTGGCCTGGATGATGATGCTCGCCCCGGCCTGGGCGGTGACGGAGAGCATCCTGCACCCGCTGCGCTCACGCCTGGGCCGCGGCTACTGGCCCGCATTTGCCGCCCTGGCCGGGCTGGCCTTCACCGCCTGGGATCTGTACCTCGATCCGCAGATGGTGGCCCGCGGCCTGTGGGCATGGGAAAACCCAAAAGGCTACTTCGGCATCCCTTGGAGCAACTACCTCGGCTGGTGGGTCTCCGCCGCGCTGGTCACCGGGCTGGTGCGCCCGGGGGGAATGCCGCGCTTTCCGCTCTTTGTCATCTACGCCCTGACCTGGGTCTTCCAGGCGGTGGGCCTGGGGATTTTCTGGGGACAGTCAGGGCCGGCGCTGGCCGGTTTTGCAGGGATGGGTGTGTTTGCGCTGCTGGCATGGCGCGCGGAGGGCAAAGCATGGATGTCATCGTTTGGACGCTGGTTGGCTTCCTCTGCGGTTCAATCCCGTTCTCCATCCTCATAGGGCGCCTGGCCCGGCGGGGGGATATCCGCCGCTACGGCGACCATAACCCCGGCGCAGCCAACGTCCTGCGGGCGGCGGGCTGGGGCTGGGGTTTCCTGGCTATGTTCCTGGATGCGCTCAAAGCGGCCATTCCGGTGGGCCTGGCCTGGTTCTTTTACGGCCTGAACGGCTGGGCCATCGTGCCGGTGGCCCTGGCGCCGGTGTTGGGTCATGCGTATTCGCCCTGGCTGGGCTGGCGGGGCGGCAAGGCGGTTGCCGCCACCTTTGGCGCCTGGACGGGCCTGACGGTGGGCGCCGGGCCGGTTGTGCTTGGGCTGCTGCTGGGGGCGATGTTTGCCGTGCTTACCGTCAGCGGCTGGGCTGTGCTGCTGGCCATGCTGGCCTTTGGCCTTTTCATTATTACTTATTATGGACCGGTTCACCCTGAGTTCATCGCCGTCTGGCTGGGCAACCTGCTCCTGCTGATTGTCAAGCACCGGGAAGACCTGGCCCGCCGGCCTGCCATCCGCCCCGGCGTCTGGAAGTTGCTGCGGAGAGGGGGATGAGCCTGCTCTGGATTGTGGCCCTCTCGGCCCTGGTGGTGATGGCCCTGGTCAGCGTGCTCAACACGCTGACCTTTCCCCGTCTGGGGGCGGGCAGGCGCCTGCCGCCCGGCAGGTTGTTCCGCCGCGTCTCGGTGCTGGTGCCCGCCCGCAACGAGGCCGGGGTGATCGGCCGCACTGTGCAGGCCATCCTGGCCCAGGATTACCCAGGTGAGCTGGAGCTGATCGTCCTGGACGATGGTTCCAGCGACGGCACGGCCCAGGCTGCCCTGCAGGCTGGATGCGGCGACCCGCGCCTGCGCCTGGTCTGCGGTTCGCCCTTGCCCCCCGGCTGGGCAGGCAAGAACTGGGCCTGCCAGCAGCTTGCCGACCAGGCCGCCGGCGACCTGCTGGTCTTTGCCGATGCAGACGTCCGCTGGGCGCCCAGCGCCCTGGACAGCGTGGTGCGCTGGATGAGCCGCACCCGGGCCGATTGCTTCACCGTTTGGCCCACCCAGGAGACGGTCACCTGGTCGGAGCGGCTGGTGGTGCCGATGATGATGTTTGCGATCCTGGCCTACCTGCCCGAAGTTTGCGTGCGCCTGATCCCCTGGCCGGTCTTTTCCGCCGCCAACGGCCAGTTCATCGCCTTCCGCCGGCAGGCCTATCAGCGCATCGGCGGACATGCCGCGGTGCGCCGGAGCGTGGTCGAGGATGTCAGCCTGGCCTGGCAGGTCAAGCGCCGCGGTCTGCGCCTGGTGATGAGCCTGGGCGACGGCCTGATCTGCGGGCGAATGTACCACAACTGGCGCCAGGTGCGCCACGGTTTTGCCAAGAACATCCTGGCCGGGCACGCTGGCAGCCCGGCGTTCCTGATCTTTTCAGCGCTCCTTCATTGGACTCTGTTCTTGCTTCCCTGGGCCGGGCTGTTCGCCGCCCTGTTTGGCCCATCCTCGCCGGCCGGGGGTGTGGGCCGGGTTTCCCTGGCCATGATCGCCCTGGGCCTGGGCACGCGCCTGCTCAGCGCGGCGGCGACCCGCCATCGCCTGCTGGACGCCCTGTTTTTGCCCATCTCGGTGCTGCTGATGACCGTCATCGCTGCCCAGTCTTTGTGGTGGCATTACCGCTACGGCGGTCCGCAGTGGAAGGGCCGCCAGATCATCACCCGGGCAGGTTGACGGTGAGCCGAAGTCCTGACCCCATCGTCGTCATCGGCGCCGGCATTGGCGGGATGAGCGCCGCCATCCACCTGGCGGCGGCCGGCCGCCGGGTGATCGTCCTGGAGCAGGCCGACCAGGTGGGCGGCAAGATGGGCGAGTTCCGCCACGCCGGCTACCGCTGGGATACCGGCCCCTCGCTCATCACCATGCGCCGGGCTTTCGATGACCTGTTCGCCGCCGCCGGCCGCCGCCTGGAGGATTACCTGGACCTTCAGCCGGTGGAGCCGGTCACCCGCTGCTTCTTCGCCGACGGCAAAACCCTGGAGCTCAGTCGCGAGCTGCCCCGCATGCTGGAACAGCTCACCGCCTTTGGCCCCGCTGAGGCGGAAGGCTACCTGGCTTACCTCTCCTATGTGGCCCGCCTGTACCGCATCACCAGCCCGATTTTCATCTTTGACCAGCCTCCCCGCCTGGACAGCCTGCGCCGGGTGGCCCTCTCGGACGCGCTGCGCTTCGACGGCCTGCGGCCGATGAGCCGGGCCATCGCCGGCTTTGTGCGCTCTCCGCACCTGCGCCAGGCGCTGGGCATGTTTGCCACCTACGTGGGCGCCAGCCCCTACCTGGCTCCTGCCACCCTGAACGTGATCGCCCACGTTGAGCTTAACCAGGGCGTGTGGTACCCTTCCGGCGGCGTCTATCGCATCGCCCAGGCCTACGCCCGCCTGGCGGGCGAGCTGGGCGTGGAGCTGCGCACCGCCTGCCGTGTCCAGGCCATTGACATCCAGGGGGGGCGCGCCCGGGGCGTTGTGCTGGCCTCGGGCGAGCGGCTGCCGGCCTCGGCGGTGGTCGCCAACCTGGATGTGGCGACCGTCTATGAGCACCTGTTGCCCCCGCAGCCGCCCTTTCTGCGCCGCCTGCGGCGCATGCAAAGGGAAGACCGGTCCTGCTCCGCCTTCGTCCTGCTCCTGGGGGTGCGCGGCCAACATCCCGGGCTGGCTCACCACAACGAGCTCTTCTCATCCGATTACCGGCGCGAATTCCAGCAGATCTTTGACCATCAGGTGCCGCCCTCCGAGCCGACCATTTATCTGTCCATCACCTCCAAAACCACCCCCCAGGACGCCCCAACCGGCTGTGAAAACTGGTTCATCCAGGTGAACGTCCCGGCCCTCTCGCCGGCCTGGGATTGGCAGGCCCGCGCCGGGGAATACGCCCGCCGGGTGCTGGAACGGCTCCGCCACTACGGGGTGGATCTGGGCGGTTGCATCGAATACCAAAAAATTTTCACCCCCCTCGACTGGCAAGACCGCACCGGGGCGCGCCTGGGCGCCCTGTACGGCGCCTCGTCCAACAGCCGCTGGGCAGCCTTTCGCCGGCCGCATAACCGCTGCCCCGACCTGCGCGGCCTGTATTTTGCCGGCGGCACGGCCCATCCCGGCGGCGGGGTGCCCATGGTCACCCTGTCTGGGAAGGTGGCCAGCCAGCTCCTGCTTGAAGATGAAGGATAAAAAAATCAAAAATGAAACCCATCCCCGTCCCCGATCCACAAACCGGCCTGCGCGCCCTGCAGGCCCTGCTCGCCGAGCGCCACCCGCTGGCTGCGTTGCAGGTCTTTCACGCCGAGCTGGGCGAGATCTTCCGGATTAACCTGCCCGGCTTTAAACCGGTGGTGATGGTTGGCCCGCAGGCGGCCCGCTTTGTCCTGGTGCAGGCCCGCGGCGACCTGCGCTGGCGCACCGAGGACGATCCCGTCACGCGCCTGCTGCGCCACGGCGTGCTGGTCGAAGACGGCGATGCCCACGACGACCTGCGCCGCCAGCTCAGCCCGGCCTTGCACCGCCGCATGTTAGGCGATTACGTCGCCGAGATGTGGCGCCGCGCCGCCCAGGTGGCCGGCGGCTGGCCGCCCGGCGGGGTGGTGGATATGCTGGTTGAGATGCGCAAGATCGCCCTGCTGGCCCTGATGCACACCCTCTACCAGGTGGATTTCACCCCCCAGTTGCGCAGCCTGTGGGATTCCGTCCTGGGCTGCATCGGCTACATTTCCCCCGGCGTGTGGATGATCTGGCGCGGCGCGCCGCGCCCCGGCTACCGGCGGGCGATCCAGGAGATGGACGATTACCTGTACCAGATCATTACCGAGCGCCGCCGCCTGCTCGACCGGGCTGCCGAACCGCCCACCGATATGCTCGGATTGCTGATCGTTTCGGGGATGGAGGATGGCCTGATCCGCGACCAGTTGCTCACCATGCTCATCGCCGGCCACGACACCGTCACCGCCCTGATGGCCTGGGCGCTGCACCTGCTCGGCGAGCATCCCGAAGCCCTGCGCCGCTCCCAGGCCGAAGTGGACGCCTGCCTGGACGCCGGCGAGCCGCCGCACATCGAGCAGTTGAACCAACTTGAATACCTGGGCCAGGTGATTAAGGAGGCGTTGCGCCTCTACCCGCCCATCCACCTGGGCTCGCGCCAGGCGGCCATCGACCTGGATTACATGGGTTACCGCATCCCCCAGGGCGAGCGGGTGATCTACTCGATCTACCTGACCCAGCGCAGCCCCGATTACTGGCCGGACCCGCACCGCTTCGACCCGCAGCGCCATGCACCTGGGAGCCATCCGCAGCCCTATTCCTGGCTGGCTTTTGGCGGCGGGCCGCGCAATTGCATTGGCGCGGCTTACGGGCAGGTCGAGGCAAAGGTGGTCCTGGCCTATGTGTTGCGCCGTTACCGCCTCGAGCCGACCGGTCGGCGGGTCACGCCCTATATGGGCGCCACCCTGGAGCCGCGCCCGGGAGTGTTTCTGCGAGTTTCCCCGCGCTAGAAACGCCCCTGCGACTCTTGTAGTAACGACTTCAGTTGTTATAAACGCCCCTGCGAATCTTGTAGTAACGACTTCAGTCGTTCACGACGAACTTCGTAGTAACGACTTCAGTCGTTGGAAAAGCAGCGGCTAAAGCCGCCACTACGAATCTTGTAGTAACGACTTCAGTCGT
>CAZDAU010000063.1:0-19043 GCA_964503625.1 uncultured Anaerolinea sp. | reverse complement strand
GTGGCGCCGGTTGTAGTACGCTCCGGCGTTGTTCACCAGGACGTCCAGGCGCTCGAAGCGAGCGGTGAAATCCGCCGCCAGGCGCTCCACCTGGGCCAGGTCGGCGAAATCGGCCGGCAGGGCGTGGAGGTCGGCTTGCGGGTGCTGCGCCCGGATGCGGACCAGCGCTTCATCGATCCTGGGCAGCCGGCGGCCGGTGATCACCACCCGGGCGCCCAATCCCGCCAGGGCCGAGGCGGTGACCAGCCCGATCCCGGAGGTGGCGCCGGTGACCAGGCAGGTTTTGCCCGTCAGGGAGGGATATGAATGGGATAAGTCAGCCATGACCAAATGATAACCGAAAGGCCGGGATTGGGGGTCATTTGCAGGCCTTTTTTCTGTGTGGTATAGTTAATCGACTGAGGCAGCGCCACCTGCCACAATATCATCATTGTCGAGGGCGATCATGGAACAATTCATCGATAACCTGGTCAATAACAGCCTGAGCATCAGCATTAAGGTCGGCCTGACCCTGATCCTCACCCTGCTGGCCCTGTGGCTGGTCAAAGTGATCGGCCGGCGCATCCAGGCCCAGATCGAGTCGGCAAAGACCGACCCAGGCTACCAGGCACGCCTGCTCACTTTGCTCGATGTGGGCCGGGAAGTGGCCCGCCTGACGATTCTCGGTTTGGCAACGCTCATCATCCTGGCCACGATTGGGGTTGATATCACCCCGCTGCTCACCAGCCTGGGCATCGCCGGCCTGGCGCTCTCCCTGGGGGCGCAGACGCTGATCAAAGATTACATCGGCGGCTTTTTCATCCTGCTGGAGAACCAGTACATCGTTGGGGACCTGGTCAACCTGCCCACCGGCAGCGGCACGGCCAGCGGCGTTGTGGAGAAGATCACCATGCGCGCCACCTGGGTGCGGGATGTGTCCGGCCTGCTGCACATCGTGCCCAACGGCGATGTGCGCCTGCTCTCCAACGCTTCGCGGGATTGGTCGCTGGCAACCGTCAACCTGAACCTGGACTTCGATGCAGATATCGACAAAGCGACCCAGGCGCTGGAGCGTGGTATGCAAAAATTCGCCAGCGATCCAGAGATCGAGCCCAGCCTGCTGGAACCGCCCCAGGTTCAAGCCTGGAGCAGCCTGAGCGATTTTGCCATCCAGCTCCGCCTGAGCGCCAAGGTGCGCCCAGGGACCCGGCTTGGCAGCGAGAGCCTGATGCGCCGCTACGCGCTGCAAGCGCTGAGCGAGGCGGGCATCTCACCCTCCCGGCCGGTGCAGGAGCTGCGAATCCAGAAGCCGCCGGATTGACCGCGGCCAGCCAGCGAGCTTCGTCCCGGCCGCCAACCCCGCCTACACGCAAATCATTGGGGCGGCGTTCTACTGCCCGCTCATCTTAAAGAAGCTGGTCAGCTTCATCGCCAGGTTCAGGTCGCCCGCCAGCTTGATCTTGCCCATCATAAAGTACTGCATGCCATTGGCTTTGCCCAGCAGGACATCCCCAAAATCGCGCCCGTCCGCAGTGACGGTGACCACCGGCTGCTCCGCTTTGCCTTCGGTGACTTTGCACTTGCCGTCCTTGATGCTGATGATGTAATCGCCGCCTTCTTCGCCGGTCAATTCGTACTGGATGACGGCGTCCAGGTCGGGCGCGGCCTCGGGGATGAAATATTTTTCATGGTTGTAGATCAGGGTTTTCACAGGAATGTCGGTCATATCGTCTCTCCTCGGGTAGGTTACCTCAGAACCCTCAGGGCCTTGGGCGCCCTGAGGGTCTTGAGATCAGTTCAAATTCTCAAAGACGCCGGCCGCGCCCATGCCGCCGCCGATGCACATGGTCACCAGGCCAAACTGCACATCCCGCCGCTTCATCTCATAGAGCAGCTGAGTGGTGAGCTTGGCGCCGGTGCAGCCCAGGGGGTGCCCCAGGGCAATCGCTCCGCCGTTGACGTTGGTGATCTCCGGGTCCAGGCCCAGCTCGCGCATCACCGCCAGCCCCTGGGCGGCAAAAGCTTCGTTCAGCTCGATCAGGCCAATGTCTTTGAGCGCAAGACCGGTCAGTTTGAGCACTTTGGGGACGGCGACAATCGGGCCAATGCCCATGATCTCTGGCGGGACGCCGCCCACAGCAAAGGCCACAAAGCGCGCCAGCGGCTTCATGCCCAGCGCTTCCGCCTTCGCCCGCGACATCACCAGCACAGCCGCCGCGCCATCCGACATCTGCGAAGAGTTGCCCGCGGTGACGGTGCCGCCTTCTTTGAAGGCCGGCTTGAGTTTTGCCAGGGCTTCCAGGCTGGTATCGGCCCGCGGGCCTTCATCGCGCTTGAAGACGAAGACTTTGTCCCGCGTGTGGCCGTTGCCCGGCTCGGTGATGCACACTTCCAGGGGGACAATTTCGGGGTCAAAGCGGCCGCTATCGACCGCGGCGAAGGCGCGCTGGTGGCTGCGCAGGGCGAATGCGTCCTGGTCGGCCCGGCTGACGCCGTACCTGGCCGCCACGTTCTCGGCGGTCAGGCCCATGTTGGTGAAGGCCTGGGGCATGTTCTCGGCCAGGTAGGGCAGCGGGGCAAATTTGAAGCCGGTCATCGGCACCATGCTCATCGACTCGGTGCCGCCGGCAATGGCAGCCTGGATCTGCCCGGCCATGATGGCGTAGGCGACATGGGCAATGCTCTGCATTCCAGAAGAGCAAAAACGGTTGATCGTTTCGGCAGGGACGGAATTGGGCAGCCCGGCCCGCAAGGCAACCATGCGGGCCATGTTCATGCCCTGCTCGCCTTCGGGGAAGGCGCAGCCGAGCACCACATCGTCCACCTCCGCCGGGTCCAGGGCGGGGGCGCGCTTGAGCAAGTCCTGGATCACCACGGCCGCCATTTCATCCGGTCGCACCGTGGCCAGGCTGCCTTTTTTGGCCTTGCCAACCGCCGTCCGCGCCGCAGCCACAATGACGGGTTCACGGGTAGGGTCTAGTTGATTCATAGCTGTTGTCTCCTTCTTGGTGCCCGGATCGCACGGATCGTAAAATCCACGAGCTGGATGGTCTTCAGAACAGCCTGCCCTGAATCATCCGGGCAATCCGTGTACGGAATATCCCTAGTTCCTCAATGGCTTGCCAGTCTGGAGCAGGTTCCACATGCGCTGCTGGGTCTTTTCGTTGCCGCACAGCGACAGGAAGGCCTCCCGCTCCAGGTCCAGGATGTACTGCTCGTCCACCCAGGCTGGGCTGGACAGGTTGCCGCCGGTGAGCACATTGGCCAGCTTGTTGGCGATGACCGATTCATACTCGGTGATGTAGCAGCCCTGCGCCATCATGTAAATCGCCACCTTCAGGGCCGCCAGGGCATCCCGGCCGGCGGCGTAGATCTTCTCGGGCAGGGGCGGCTTGTAGCCGGTGGCGGCCATGTGGAGCACCTCCCGCTTCGCCTCCGCCAGGAGCAAATCCCGGCTGAGCACCACCCGGTCGGCGGCGCCCAAAAAGCCCATTTGGCGGGCCTCCTCGGCGCTGGCGCCCACCTTTGCCAGGCCAATCTGCTCAAAGACCCGCTGGATGAAGGGCAGCACTTCGGTGTTCTGGGTGCGCATGGGCGGGTTGATCACCCGGCGCATCAGCTCCTTGGTGCCGCTGCCCGCCGGGATCACCCCGGCGCCCAGCTCCACCAGCCCGGCGTACAGCTCGGAAGACGCCACCACCCGGCTGCCGCTCATGATCACCTCCGCGCCGCCGCCCAGGGCCATCCCGGCCGGGGCTATCACCACCGGCTTGGGGAAGTAGCGGATGCGCATCAGCACATCCTGCATGCTCTTGACCAGGGCCTCGAGCTGGTCCCATTGTTTGCTCTGGGCGTTCATCACCACCAGGAACAGGTTGGCGCCGGCGCTGAAATGCTCCGCCTCGTTGCCGATCACCAGCCCCTCGAAATCTTTGAGCGTGATCTCCAGGCCTTCCTGGAGCATGTTGAAGATGTCCACATCCAGGACGTTCAACTTGGTGTGAAATTCGACGCAGGCCACCCCGTCGCCCAGGTCCACCAGGTCGGCGCCCAGGTTCTTCTTGATCACCTTTCCGGCCGCCTTGAGCTCGGGCAGCAAGACCAGCCCGGCCGGGCGCGGGATGGGGGTATAACCGCCCCTGGCTGGCTCGTAAACGCCCACCTTGAACCCGTTGCTGTACTGATAGAAGCTGGCGCAGCCCTGGGCGAGCATCTCCTCCACCCAGGGGGCTGGCGGGAAGCCCGCCTGGCGCATCGCCTGGCTGGTCTCGGCCACGCCGAGCATATCCCAGGTCTCGAAAGGCCCGGCCTCCCGGCCAAAGCCCCAGCGCATGGCGTCGTCAATCGGCTTGGGCGAATCCGCCACCTCTGGGATGCGCTCGGAGGCATAGGCCAGGCTCTGGTAAGTCAGGGCGCGCACGAGCTGCCCGGCGCGGTCCTCTGCGGCCAACAACACCTTCAGCCTGGCGCCCAGCTTCTCCATGTCCTTGACCTTGCCAATCGACTCGAAGCGCACCTTCTGCGGGGCCTCGTATTCCAGCGTCTCCAGGTTTAGCGCCCAGAACTCTTTGCCGCCCTCGGGTGTGCGCACTTCTTTGTAGAAACCTTCCTTTGTCTTGTTGCCCAGCGCGCCGCGGGCCACCAGCGTCTCAACCAGGCGGTTCACCCGCTCGGACTTGAGGTACTTCAGGGCGTGCTCATCGTGCGGGATGGCCGGGGCCAGGTTCTTGCCCACGTGATCCCAAACATCGATGCCCACCAGATCGATCAGGCGGAAGGTGGCCGTCTTGGGGTTGCCGATGGCCGGACCGGTGATGGCGTCCACTTCTTCCACGGTGTAGCCGTTTTCAAGGATGTAATCCAGAGCAAAGGCTGCGCTGCCAAAGGCCAGGCGGTTGGCGATGAAGTTGGGCGTATCCTTGCACGGCACAATGCCTTTGCCCAGGCGGATCTCGCCAAAGCGGGTGACCGCCTCCACCACCGCCGGCAAGGTGTCTTGGGTGGGGATGATCTCCAGCAGCTTCAGATAGCGCGGCGGGTTGAAAAAGTGCGTCCCCAGGAAGTGCTGGCGCAGCCCCTCCGAAAAGCCCTCAGCAATGGAGGCCACCGGGATGCCGGAGGTGTTGGTGCTGACGAGGGTGTGCGGCTGGCGCACCGCATCGATCCGCTCCATGAGCTGGCGCTTGATCTTCAGGTTTTCGACGATCACTTCAATGACCCAATCGGCCTCGGCGATCACGCCGAAGTCATCCTCCAGGTTTCCCAGGCTCACCCGGGCCGCAAAATCTGGGGTGAGAAAGCTGGCAGGGCGAGATTTCAACGCCCGGTCCAGCCCCTCGCGCACAATGCGGTTGCGCACGCTCGCATCGGCAAGCGTCAGGCCCTGCTTTTCCTCTTCGGGGGTCAGCTGATTGGGCACGATGTCGAGCAGGGTGACCCGCACACCGGCGTTGGCGAGCAGAGCGGCGATGCCGCCGCCCATCGTGCCCGCGCCGATTACCACTGCTTTGTGAAACTGGTATTTCATGGGACCTCCTTTGTTGGTTCTTAGCGCAGCCAGCGATCCGGCTGTTGCTGAGATCGTTGTTCCCGATCTTTCCCGCAGCCAGGATTGCTGGTCCTGGCCGCGGTTTGACGTGCAAAACCCAGGGCCGAGCGGCAGGCGTTTCACCCGCAGCCCGCTCTCCGGGTCATCGATCAACCCGTTGTTCAATTGCCACGCGTCGAGGGGAACGGGTAGAGAGGCGTGCGCTTGCCTCTCTACCCAGGCACAGGATCAGGCGGAATGCACCGGCAGGCAGCGCCGGGCTATTTGGGCGGCACGTAAATAGAAAAGTCGTCGAACAGCACTTCGACCAGCGGCCCTTTGCGGTTGCCAACTCCCAGCCCGGCCGCGCCGCCGAAGAAGGTGTTGTCCTTGGCGGTGGCCAGCTTAATCCCATTGACCCACAGGGTGAGCACACCTTGATTGCAATCGCCGCGGATCACGTTCTGGGCGCCGCCGCCGCGAATGGCGCTGCCGGTGTCGCGGCCTTCGGTGATCCAGCTCAACTGGGAGGTGACCTTTTTGCCAATGCCGTACCAGCCATCTGGGCTGATGGCAAAGATGTAGTAGTTGCCGCCATTGAAGAAATTGCAGATGACGCCAAAGTAGCTGTCGATCGCGCCGCGCTGGAAGGCAGCGCTCGTCTCGACCCGCATGACGCCGTACTGATCGGTGCGCACGCTGAAGACGATGTCGTCGATCACTTCGCTTGTGATGGAATAGCCGCCGGCGGTGTAACGCAGGCTGAACTTCTCGCCATCCTCGGTGGACCAGAAGCGGGAGCTGGTGAAATCATCGCTGAAGGCCAACTGCCACTCCGGCTCGGGCGCAGTGGTGGGCGTTGGCGATTGGAGCGGGATCGGCGTGTTGGTGGGCAGGGGCGTCTCCGAGGGCGGGGGCGTGTCCGAGGGCAGGGGCGTGTCGGTGGGCAGCGGCGTGCTGGTGGGCGGCAGGGGCTCCTCGGTCGCGCTGGGCAAGATTTCCGGCTGGGCCGGAGCGGCGTTCTGGGTCAGCTGAGCGCTGATCGTCTCCACCGCCCGGGTGTATTCCAGCACCTCTTCTGGGACAGCGCCCTCCGCCGTGCTGGTCGGGGCTTCAGCCGTGGGCTGCGGCGGCGTGCTCTGGCATCCAGCCAGCATCAGGGCGAACACCAGGATCAGGACAATGACGGTCTTGCCAGTTCGAGCGTGCATAGCTTCCTCTCCTTATATCTCATTGGTAGCCGGGATCCAAATTCCCGGTCAGGCGAGCGCAGCGGTCCCCGCCATGGGAGACCAGCCGTCTCGGCTACAGTCTTTACGCCGGTTCGAGCGGCCCGCCCTGCGGCAGCCGCATCACCAGAACCTTATCCACCCGCAACCCGTCCATGTCCACCACTTCAAAGCGAAAATCCTTCCACTCAAAGTGATCTCCCGGGGCGGGGATGCGTCCCAGGCGGTTCATCACAAAACCGCCCAGCGACTGAAACAGCCCTCGATCGTAATCCGGCAGCGTGTCCAAATCCACCAGCTCCAAAAACTCATCCACCGGGTACATGCCGTCGATCAGCAAAGAACCGTCTTCCCGCTGGACCACCTCCTGGTCGGCAAGCTTGCCAGAGAGGGGCAGATCGCCCACCACCGATTCCAGGATGTCGGTGGTCGTCACCAGCCCCTGAAAGCCGCCGAACTCATCGATGACCAGCAGCAGCGGGGCATGGGTGGAGCGGAACAGCTCCAACGCCCGCAAGGCAGGCATGTTCTCGGGGACAAAAACCGGGGGCAGCAGCAACCCGTTCAGGTCCACCTGGCCGCCGGTTTGGGCCTCGTCCAGTTTCGCTGCAAGAAGTGTGCGAGCCTGGGCAACGCCGCGAATGTCATCCAGGCTGCCGCAGGCCACCGGAAAGCGCGAGTGAGCGCTCTCAACCACCTTGCGCAGGCTCTCCTGGAACGGGTCTTCCAGGTCCAGCCATTCGATCTCGGTGCGGGGGGTGATCAGGTTGCCCACCCGGCGGTCTCCCAGGCGCAGCACGCCGGCAAGCATATCCTGTTCGGCCTCCTGGAAGATGCCGGCTTCCGTCGCCTGGTCGATCAAGATCCGGATTTCATCCTCGGTCACCGAGGCGTCCACGCTGGGCGGCACCCGCAGCAGGCGCAGCACCAGCTCGGTCACCCCGTTGAGAAAGCGCACAAACGGGCGCATCAGCACGGACAGCGAGCGCATGGGCCGGGCCAGAGCCAGGGCATAGCGCTCCGGGCGGCTCAGCGCCAGCCGCTTGGGGGTCAGCTCGCCCAGCACCAGGGAAAGCAGGGTAATGGTCAGCACCACCAGTCCCAGGGCCAAACCCTGGCTCACCGGCGCCAGGAAGGGCACCTGGCTCAGGCGCTCGGCCAGCCAGCGGCTGATGGTCGCCCCGCCATAAGCGCCCGCCAGCACCCCCACCAGGGTGATGCCGATCTGAACGGTGGAAAGGAATTCCCCCGGCTGACGGGCGATCTCCAGGGCGGTGGCAGCGTTGGCATCGCCCTGATCGGCGAGCTGTTGCAAACGCGTTTTGCGCGCCGAGACCAGGGCAAATTCGGCCAGGGCAAGCAGCCCGTTCAGCAGGACGAGCAACACGATCATCAAAATTTCCACCGATAGGGCCGCCATAGGTATAGTTTAACGTCCCTTTAAGTTGCGGTCAAGGAATAGCACAAATTTGCAGCCAGGGGCCAGGCTGTGCCCGGTCCCCGGCGCCCTGCACGCTGAACTGTTTTTCTAATATTATGTAGCGCGTGGCATTGTTAAGGTGCAATCCTTAAGCCAGCATCCCCCCACCCCCAGCCCCTCGCCGCTGGGGAGAAGGGCCGGGGGGAGGGAGCCTGTTCTCAGCGCAGCTCCCGCCCGGTGTAACCCAGGATGTTGCGGGCGACAATCAGGCGGTTAATCTGCCCGGTGCCCTCGTAAATATCGCTGATCTTGGCGTCGCGGAACCACTTTTCCAGCAGGTATTCCCGGCTGTAGCCCAGCGGCCCCAGGATCTCCACGGCGCGCTGGGTGATCCTGGTGACAATATCGCCGGCGCGCACCTTCGACATGGAGGCTTCCTTGGAATTGGGGCGCTTATTGTCGGCCATCCAGACCGCTTTCAAAACCAGCAGCCAGGCCGAGCGCAGCATGACTTCCATGTCGATGATCTCCCGCTCCACGTTGGTCATCTTCTGGCGCGGAACGCCGTAGCGGATGGTCACGCCCTGCTTCTCCAGGATCGATTTCAGCTCCTCCAGGGCAGCCCGGGCCACCCCCACCGCGGTGGCAGCGACCAGCGGGCGGGTGGCGTCGAAGGTGGCCATGGCGCCCTTGAAACCCTTGGTGGTGGGCTCCTTGATCACCTCAGCGCTGCCCAGCAGGTTCTCGAACGGCACACGGGCATCCTGCAGGACGATGGAGGCGGTATCGCTGGCGCGGATCCCCAGCTTGTGCTCGAGCTTGGTGACGGTGACGCCCGGCGTTCCGGCTGGGACGACAAAAGCGCGCATCCCCGCCCGGCCGGCCGTGGGGTCGATGGTGGCCCAGACGACGACAAAGCCATCGCTCTCGCACAGGGATTTGTGCCCGGCGGTGACAAAGATCTTTTCGCCGTTGAGAATCCACTCATTCTTCTCTTTGTCCAGCACAGCGCTGGTGCGGATGGCGGAGGTGTCCGAGCCGGCCTGCGGCTCTGTCATGGCCATGGCGCCAAAGACGGGTTTTTCACCCCGGAAGCGGGCCAGGAACTTCTCCTTCTGCTCCAGCGTGCCGGCGGCTTCCACGGCCGCGGCGCCCAGGCCGCCTCCCGGGGTCACCAGGTACATTCCGCAGTCGCCCCAAGACAGGCGCTCCAGCATGTAGGCCAGCTGCTGGTAGCCGATGGGCGGGCGCTTTTCCTTGGGCGGCTCCCCTTCCTTGGGCTTTTTCTCGGATGGGGCCAGCGAGCCGGCCCCGGTCTGGCGCATGGCCCTGTGCATGAAGTTGATGTAATCCCACGGAATCTCGTGCTCGTGCTCGTCAAAGTAGCGCGATTTAGGGCGCATCATGTTCACCGCCACGGTTTCCAGGGCGGTGTTCAGCATCTGAATCGGTTTCGGGGCTTCAAATTCAATCATTGGGCACCTCCATTAAGCTATACAATTGCCAGTCCATTGAGCATGGCAATGCCGCGGCCATTGCGCATCCACAATTCAACCGGATATTCACGGATATAGCCATGCCCGCCCAGCACCTGCACCGCGCGGTCGGTCACCATCATGGCCATGTCGATCGCGCCCGTCAGCGCCAGGTAGGCTTCCTTTTCGGCCTCCGGGTGATGGGTATCCAGCATCCAGGCGGCCTCCCAGGTGAGCAGGCGGATCGCCTCGATCTCGGTGGCCATTTCGGCCAGGAAGAAGGCGATGGCCTGTTTCTGCGCCACCTTCACGCCAAAGACTTCGCGGTTTTTGGCGTAATCCATGGCGTAATCCAGGGCGGCGCGCGAGACGCCCACCGCCAGCGCGCTCAGCGCCAGGCGCATCGAAGCCAGCAGCGGGCCAAATTCATGCCCTTCCGGCCCGCCCAGCCGATCCTCCTTGCTCAGATGGACCTCGTTCAAGCGCACCGAATAGAGCGGCAGCGCATGGATGCCCAGGGTCTTCTGCCGCTCGCCAATCTCCAGCCCCGGCGTGTTCCTCGGAATGATAAAGCCCTGGGTGATGCCATCCAGCGAGGCGGTCTGCCCAGTCTTGCGGGCGTAAACCAGGATGGCCTCCGCCTCGGCCGCGTAGGGGACGTAAGTCTTTTCCCCGGTCAGCAGGTAGCCTTTGCCGTCTTCCACCGCCAGGGTGCGCAGGTCGTTGGGGTCAAAGTCGAAGCGCGGTTCGATCAGGGCGGCGGTGTAGCAGGGCCAGGAACCAGAGACGATGGATGGCAGATATTTCTTCTTCTGCGCCTCGCTGCCTGCCAGGGCGATTGGCAAAGCGAACAACCCGGGGTTCATCACCGCCAGGGCCCCGGCCAGGTCACCGTAGGCCAGCTCCTCCGCCGCCAGGACGCCGGTCACCGCGGTGCGCTCGCCAAAGCCGCCGTACTCCTCGGGGATGGAAGCCTGCAAGAAGCCCAGCTCCCAGCCCTTCTCGATCAGCTTTTGTGGAAGCTCGTTCGCTTCTTCGGCGTCGCGCATCTTCGGGCGCAGGTCATTGGCTGCGTAGCGCTGGATGGCGTCGACCAACATTTGTTGCTCTTCAGTCGGGTCAAAAGAATACATAAGCCACTCTCCTTCCAAAACTCTCAAAATCTCAGGCTTCCAGTTCGGCAATAGTTTTGCACACGAATTTCACCGTTCCCCACGGGTTTGAATGCGCGGCGCACTTTTTTTGCCGCGCGGCCGGTCTAGCAGGCCGCTCAGGAACAGGCTGCTGAACTGGGCGGCGATCTCTTCCGGGGTGAAGCCGCCCCCAGGCCGGTACCAGGTGATCGTCCAGTGCATCGCGCCCAGCAAGGCGCGGGCCGACATGGCCGGGTTGGCGCAGCAGAACACGCCCTCGTCTAAACCCCGCTGAATCAAAACCCGCCACAGCTGCTCAAAGCGATCTCTTCGAGGGATGTGGCGGGCATGCAGCTCGGGAGCCAGGTTGCGGTGCTCCAGCAAAAGGACGGCAGCCAGGTCGCGGTGTTCCAACAGGGTCGCCAGGTACACCTGCACCGCCTGGCGCAGCATGTCATCCGGCGCCAGGGGCTGGGCCATCACGGCCTCCATACGCTCAATCAGCAGGTCCAGGGCCTGGTCGAGCACATCCACCAGGATTTCCTGCTTGGAGGAAACGTGATGGTAAAGACTGGCTTTCTGCAAATGGACGGCTTCGGCGATGTCTTGCATCGAAGTGGCATGAAAGCCCTTCTGGCTGAAGATCTGCGCCGCAGCCACCAGGATTTCCTCACGCGTCATCGCGCCTCCCTACCGAACGGTCGGTAGTTTAAGCATACCAAAAACACCGACTGCTGTCAAGGATTTTGACGCAGCGCGTAATAAACTAACCAAAGTATATCACGAGATGAAGGCTTTGGGCTTAAAAAATCGACCGCTGGGCGGCGCCAGGCAAATCTTTCGTCTGCGCCGGGTCTGCCGCGGTTTTGCGCTTTCTGCGGCGCTCTTGCGCAAGGCTCAGGGCGCCTTTCCTTCCACCTGCACCACCACCAGGGTGATATCATCCTGGGGGGTGGTCGTCCCGCTGTGCTGGCCGACCGCCTCCAGCACAGCCTGGCAGATTTGCTGGGCAGACCGACCTTTTTGAAATCGCAGCACATCCAGCAGGCGCGGCACACCAAACAGCTCCCCCTGCGGGTTGGCAGCTTCGGTCACGCCATCGGTGTACAACACCAGCACGCTCCCCGGCAGCAGGGGGACGCTCTGCTGATCCAGGGTCACATCGTCGAACAGCCCAAGCGTGGTGCCGATGGCGCGGGGCACTTCCACCTGCCGCCCCTGGCCATCCAGCACCAGCGGCGGCAGGTGCCCGGCGCGGGCAAAGCGGAACTCGCCCCGGCTCACATCCAGGATGCCGCACAGCAGGGTGACGAACATATCCGCTTCGTTCATGTCCAGTAGATGGCAGTTGACATTGTTCAGCGCCTCGCCCGGCGAGCTGGTGCGGGCCAGCTCGCCGCGCAGCAGGCTGAAGGTCAGAGCCATGAAGATCGCCGCCGGCACCCCGTGGTCGCTCACATCGCCGATGATCAGCGCGATCTGGTCGTCTGGAAGCTGGATGAAGTCGAAAAAATCGCCCGCCACGCTGCTGGCCGGCTCAATCAGCATGCCGATGTCAAATCCCGCCAGGTGGGGCGGGTGGTAGGGCAGGATGTTGCGCTGGATGCGCCGGGCGACGCTCAGCTCTGCCTCCATCTTCTCTTTTTCAACCAATTGGATCTGGGAGGCTTTGAGATCATCATAGGCCTGCTGGAGCTGGATGTTCTTCTCGCGCAGGTCGCGCACCAGGGTGTTTTCCGCTTCCCCCAGGCGCAGGCTGAGCAGGCGCACCATTTCATAAGCCAGGGCAGGGTAACGGTGCAGCAGGCTGTCAAATTCGGCCCGGGTCATCCGCAGCAGCTTGCAGGGTGTGCGCGCCCGGACAGAGGCCGTGCGCAGGCCGTCCTTGCTGAACAGGCTCATCTCGCCGATGAACGACGGCTCATCGCGGATCGCGATCAGCCGCTCGCCGTCGGTCCCCAGCCCTTTGATGATCTCCAGCTCGCCTTGCAGCAGGATGTAGAACTGGCTGCCGTAGGTGCCTTCATGGAAAAGCACCGCCTCAGCCGGGCAATCAATCGGCCGCAGCACCCGCGCCAGGTGCTCCACTTCACGGTGGGGCAAGGAAGAGAAAAGCGGCACCCGGCTGATCAATTCTTCGTTCAAACGCTCGTCCTGGATCATGGAGAGATTGCGATCGCCGGGTCTTCCCGCTTGGTCAGGGAGACACTGACAAAACCAGGCTGGCAGGGGAATTCCTCGGGCCAAACAACCCATCGATTCCCCTGGGTATAGGCCAGCCTGAACGATTGGCCCTGGGCGCGCCGGACATCCTCGTCCAGGATCTCAATTTTCAGCACCACCGGAGGGTCGATCTCGGTTTCCTTGTGCAGGAGGAAGTTCTTGAGAACGAACCGCCCTGGCCTGAACCTCTCGGTTGATTCCACTTCCATAACATCGAGGGCGTTCCTTCGCACGCTGAACCGAACGTCCTTGCCGTCTTTTTGACGGGGGGCCTTAATCTTAACGGTGGAAGTCACCTGATTGCCATCGGCAGGGATATCCTTTTCCTTATCCGGCTCCAGCAACTCGCGGTCCTCTTCTTGTTTATTCTTCATCTCGCAAATCCTCCTTGGCCATAGACTAATTCCCTGCGCCGCAAGCGGCTTCCATCACAGGGTGCAGAAACGCCATCACAATGATGGGCCAGATGCTGCGCCATCCGCCAGGTGTTCCCGGATGGCGCGATGCTCTGCCACGTTCTCCAGAAATGATTGTCTCCAGGCTGCGTCGCTGATTTTGGCGGCGCGCTGCTGCAGCTCCCGGTTTCCCTGCCGGAGCGCAGCCTGCCTTTTCTCGCCATCGCCCAGCGCTGCAAAGACCTGGGCGCAGGTGAGAAAGACCCAGATGGGGAACTCCAGTCCCTGGGGGCCTTTCTCCTGCAAATACCCCCAGACCTGCTCCACGCTTTGCCGGCCTGTCTGGTGATCTCCTTGCGCCAGGGCGCAGCGAGCGATCCCAGCCAGCGCGTCAACGGTGTACCCATCCACCCCCAGGCGGGCAAATTTCTCCCTGGCCTGCTGGTGCAGGCGCCCGGCGGTTTCCCAATCCAGGTCCAGCTCAGATACCAGCCCCAGGTAGGCCAGGCCCGCCGCGCAGCCGAACAGATCGCCAACCGCCTCCAGACCGGCAACCGCCTGGAGAAGGGCCCCCCGTGCCAGGTCGGCCTGGCCGCACCGCCAAAAGACCAGCCCCAGGTTCAACAAGACATAGTTGCCTTCCCGGCGCATGTCAATGGCCCAGGCAATCTGCAGGCCATCTTCCAGGGCTGCCCGGGCCTGCTCGAACATTCCCAGCATGGCGTAACTGTAACCCAGGTTGGTCAGGGCGTTGGTCATCCCAGAGCGGTCGCCCAGGCGGCGGGCTTTGTCCACCACATCCTGATGCAGACGGGCCGCTGCTGCCAAATCGCCAGATTCAATGAAATACACCGCCACGTTGTTCGTCACCCGGATCGCGGATTGCTCATCCAGCCCCGGCGCCAGGGCCAGGGCGGCCTCCGCCGAGGCGCGCGCCCCTGCTCCCAGGCCCATCCGGTTCTGGCCGATCCCCTTGATCGCCAGCACCAGGGCCTCCAGCCGCGCATCCCCAGCCCGGCGGGCGGCCTCCACAGCCGCATCGTAGGCTTCAAACGCCCCGGGGTAATCGCCCTGGCTTTCCAGCAGGTTGCCCTGGCGGTAGAGCGCCTCCGCCAGCCGCAGGTCATCCAGCTCCCGGGCCAGGGCCAGCAACTCAGCCAGGTTATCCCGGCGCAGCGCCAGCTCGCCCAGCATGCCCAGGGCATCGCTGCGGCCCAGCAAGGCCCGCCATCGCTGCTCGCGGTCCTGCGCAGAAAGCAGGGCCAGGCTGCGCTCAAAATAACTCCTGGCTTCGCGCGTCGCCCCCAGGTTCTTGGCCTGCTCACCGGCCTGCAGATACCAGTCGGCGGCTGCGCGGCCATCCCCGGCGCGCTCGGCGTGATCGCCCAGCACCCCGGCGTACTCGCTCAGCCGGTCCGCCTGGCGCGCCTGGGCTTCCAGCCAGGCGCCAGCAGCCCGGTGCAGCGCCGGTCGCTCGCGTTTGAGCACGCTCTCGTAAGCCACGTCCCGCAGCAGGGCATGGTGGAAACTCCATTGAGCGTCCCCTTCCAAAGCGGGGGCCGATGGCCGGGCCACAAAGCCTCGCTGCTCCAGCGCCGCCAGGAGCTGGTGCGGCTCAGGGACGCCCAGCGCCTGCAGGCCGCCCTCCCAGAAATTGCGCCCAAAGACCGCCCCATGCTGCAGGCAGGCGCGCTCTTCCGGCCGGAGCGAGAGCAGGCGGGTGAGCAGCAGGTGGTGCAGGGTCAGCGGAAGCTGCGCCGCATCCAGGCCTTTGCCAGCCAGGACCCAGCTTTGGCCGCGCCGGGCAATGATCCCGGTGTCGATCAGCAGGTTGACCAGCTCCTCCGTGTAGTACGGCACGCCCTCCGAGCGCTCCACAATTGGATCCATCACTTCCGCCGTCACGCCTTCCACCCGGCCCAGCAGCTCCTGGGCCAGCTCCCGGCAGGCCGTTGGCGAAAGCGGCGCCAGCGGGATCTCCAGATACCTGGGCGGGGCCGTGCGGCCCAGGCGGGCCAGGGATTCCGGCGGCTTCCAATCCGGGCGGGCGGTGGCCAGCACAAACAGGCCCTGCCAGCCAGCATCGTGTTCCGGCCCGTCATCGAAGATGAGCTGGATCAGGTAATCCAATGAAGAGGTATCCGCCCAGTGCAGGTCTTCAAGCAGGCAAACCACCGCCTGGCGGCGGCGGACACTGCGGATGAGCTCACGGCTGACCACCATGGCCCGCCCTTTCACCTGGAGCGGATCGCTGCGCATGCCCTGAAGATCGGGGCTGCCGCTGAAGGGCAGCCCCACCAGCAGGCCCAGCGCATGGGCCGGCTCGACCTCACCGGTCTGAACCAGCTCCTGGAAAGCCCCCACCCATTTGTCTTCAGCAGAAGCCAGGGGCTCGTCTTCGCCAATCTTGAAGCGGTCGAACCACATCCGGCGCACCAGGGAGAAAGGCTGGCCAACGTCGCCGGAAAAAGCCCGCCCGCGCAGGACCCACAGCCGCTCCGGGCGCAGGTCCAGCCATTCGCTCATATCTTCCAGCAGGCGGCTCTTGCCAATCCCGGCTTCGCCGCTCAGCTGCGCCCAGGCAGCCCCGCCGCTCTGATGCGCCGCCAGGTAAACCTGCTGCAAGCGGGCCTGCTCTGCCTGGCGCCCCACCGTGCGGATCTCGCTCCCCCACACCCCGCGGGCGGTGACGTGGAACAGGCGCTCCCGGGCGCGCTGCACCAGATAGGTCTGCACCGGCTCGCTCTTGCCCTTGACGCTCAGCGGCGGCTGGGGGGTCATCTCAAAGGCCCCCCGCGCCTGGCGATAAACCTCGTGGGAGATGAGCACCCCGCCGGGCGGGGCGGCGGATTGCAGGCGCGCTGCCAGGTTCATAGAATCGCCCGAGGCGGTGAACTCGCGCCGCGCCTGAGAGCCCAGCTCGCCCACCACCACCAACCCGCTGTGGACGCCAGCCCGCATCTGCACCGGCGGGTCAAGCGCCAGCCCAGCCAGCCCGCGCTGAATTTCAAGGGCGGCGCGGACCGCGTTCTCGGCGTCGGCCTCGCTGGCGACCTGAGCGCCAAACAACGCCAGCAAGCCATCGCCCAGGTACTGTGCCACCATGCCGTGGTGTTTCTGCACCAGCTCGCCCGCCATGGCGTGGATTTTGGCCACGATCCCCCGCCAGTCCTCCGGGTCCAGGCGCTCCGCAAGGGCGGTCGAGCCGACAATATCGGTGAACAGGATGGTCACAATGCGCCGCTCATCCTGGCTCTGCCCGCCCCAGGCCTGAGCCAGGGGTTGGGCGGAGAGGGGCGCCTGGCTCTCCAGGGCGGCAATCTGGCTGCGCAGCAGCTCCAACGCCGGTTCAACCACCTCCCCCAGGATGCCGCGCTGCGCCTCCAGCCCGGCCAGGGCCTGGCGGAGTTTCGCAAGTTCGTGGGCGGGCGACTCAGTCATTTCAATCCGGGGATTTCCTCCAGCCTGCAACCAAATTCCCTGTCTCCCGCTCTGATGATATTTTAGACAATAAAGACCGGGGAATGAACCCATTATAGCCCCGAGTGGGCCGGATGGCAAGTGAAGTTCATGACCGATCTGGGTCCCAGGCGATCCTATTAGAACTGTCAGGCGCTCAAACAGCGACTGTTATTCCAGGGCAATTTTTGATAGAATTTGAAATGAGGAGATTGTCCAGGATCTTCGGGGTTCACTCGTCCAGCGGACCAACGCGTTGGAGAGGCCATGACATTTGCGGAAAACGAGGTCGTTTCGTTCCTGCTCAGCCTGGGGATTTTGCTTTTCTTTCTGGCAAACCTGGCGCGCATCCGCCAGATCGATGGATACCGCTGGCTGTTGGGCAGTTTCCTGGCCTATGTGATCGCCCTGGCCTTCACCCTGCTGGAAGGTGTGGCCTGGGAGCAAGGGTTTAACTTCCTGGAGCACCTGAGCTACCTGGTCAGCGCGGCGTTGCTGGCGGTGTGGATTGCCCAGCTCGTTCGCCTGAAGCGAGGTGAGCGGTGAGCCCGGTGGCGCTGGTGGACTTGGGGGCCTTGCTGGCCTCGCTGGTTCCCGCTGCGCTCCTGCTGCGCAACTGGAAATCCATTCCTTCAACCAGCCTCCGGCTCATCCTGGCCGGGGCGGTGCTGCTGGTGCTTTTCAACGGCCTGAGCAACTGGGTGCAATGGACCGGCATCAGCGCGGCGCTGGATCCCTTTGAAGACTACACCCAGCTCCTGATCCCGATCCTGTATGGACTGGCGGTGTACGATTTGCTCCGCCGCAGGGCCGAGAAAGACTTGAAGGACTTTGCCGAGCAGCTGCGCCAGGAGCGCGACCTGGTGCAGAGCATCGCCCAGACCAGCCCGGCGGGGATCATGCTGCTGAACCCCCAGGGAATCATCACCTACGTGAACCACCAGGCCGAGCTGATCCTGGGCAAGAGCAGCGCTCAATTGCTCGGCGAGCCGTTCACCGCCATCGAATGGGATGTCAGCGGGCCGAATGGCAAACGGTCCGCCCCGGAGCAGCCGCCGCACAGCCAGGTGGCCCACACCCGCCAGCCGCTCTACGGCCTGCGCGGCTCGGTCCAGCGGCCCGGCCAGCCGCGGGTGCACCTTTCGGTCAACATTGCGCCGCTCTTTGCCGCCGCCGGCGAGCTGCAAGGCGTGATTATGACCCTTGAAGACATCACCGAGCGCCTGGACGCCGAGCAGGCGCTGCGCGAAAGCGAGCGCCGGCTGCGCGACATAATCGAACAAACCAATGACATGATTATCCTCACCGATGAGACCGGCGCCATCATTGAGTGGAACCCCAGCGCCAGCGCCACAACCGGGCTGCCTCGCGAGCAAGCCCTTGGCCGGCCGGTCTGGGAAGTGCAGCTCGAGCTGGCATCTCCCGAGCTTCGCGCCCAGGCCGAACCGGACCTGGCCGAACGGCTGGCCCAGGAAGCCCTGCAAACCGGCCAGGCGCCCTGGCTGGGCAAGCTGATCGAGTCGACCATCCAGCGGCGCGATGGCGTGCAGCGCGCCCTGCAATCCATCCAGTTCATCATCCCCACCGGCAAGGGCTACCGCCTGGCAAGCGTCCTGCGCGACATGACCGATTACCAACAGGCCCGGACGGCCCTGCTCCGGAGCGAGCGCAACTACCGCCAGATCTTCAACGCCTCCAGCGACGCCATCCTGATCCTGGACCCCCAAAGCGGGGAAATCCTGGACGCCAACCAGACCGCCCTGGATTTGTTCGGCCACTCCTACGGCGAAATCCTGCGCCTGGGCATCGCCCATCTGGCTGCCAGCCCCGCCCAGGATGCCGGTCCGTTCGCCCGGCAGTGGCTGCAAGACACCCTCCGCAGCGGGCCGCAGCGCCTGGAGTGGCTGGCCCTCAACCGCCGCGGCGAGAGCTTCTGGGCCGAGGCGGCCTTCAGCGCCGTGGAGCTGGATGGCCAGCCGCGCCTCCTGGCTGCAATTCGCGATATCAGCCAGCGCAAGCAGATGGAGCAGGCGCTGTATGACGAGAAGGAGCGCGCCCAGGTCACCCTGCACTCGATCGGCGACGCGGTGATCACCACCGATGCCCAGGCCCGCGTGGAGTACCTGAACCCGATCGCCCAGATGCTGACCGGCTGGACCCTGGAAGAAGCCCGCGGCCGGGCGCTGGCGGAGGTCCTGCGCCT
>CAZDAU010000062.1:0-19922 GCA_964503625.1 uncultured Anaerolinea sp. | reverse complement strand
CTGAACAGAATCTCAACTTCGTACCCGGCGGCTTCCAGAGCTTCCTTGAATCGCGCCTCATCCTGGATCCAGCGCGGCTCATCCTTCGTCGGCAGCACAATGCCTACTGCAAGCTCAGTGGATGGTTGGGCGGGTTGTTCAGCAGGCTGCTCTGGGGCAGTGGTCGCTTGTGGTGTTGCCGCCGGCGCGCAGGCCGAAAGAACAAAGGCTGCTGCAATTAAGACGGCAAGCAATGCAAAGAACGGACTTTTCCGATACACTCTTTCTTCTCCTTGTATTCCCATCTATAAATCTATAAGTGGATATTCTTGAACACAATATGGTACTTAAGATTATCTACGCTTCGCTCACCTCCTTATCTAAATTCTGGATAATTGCTTACAGTTTGAGTAAAACCTGTTACTGGGTAGTTCATTAATTATTCACCCAAAGAATAAATTTGTCAAGCATTGTAAAATGCTTTTGAATAGCATAGAATTGGTGCAGTTCATCTTTCAGCCATCCGAATCGATTCAGAGCTGCTTGGGAATCTGCCTCAAACTCGGACCATGCGATTCAGTACATCTTGGCCAAGTAGTATGTCACTTTGGTTTTGATTTCTTGTGTTGACTAACCACGAAGGAGCATCTATTGCTTGAGGGAATCATCACCTGGGTTGAGGTCGACCTGGATGCAATCGCCTTTAACCTGCAATCTTTTCGGAACCATGTCGGTCCACAGGTCAAGATCATTGCTGTGGTCAAGGCCAACGCCTATGGCCATGGCGCCACCCCGGTAGCAAAGGCGATGCAAGACGCCGGGGCCGAGATGCTGGCTGTTCATCGCACCATCGAGGCCGCTGCGTTGCGCCGGGCTGGCCTGCAAGCGCCACTCCTGGTGATGGGTTATACACCCCCAGACGGTGCAGAGCTGATCGTTGACCACCAATTGACCCCCAGCTTGATGACCTACGAGTTTGCTCAGGCGCTGTCGGGCCGCGCCAGCGCCCTGGGAAGGCAAATTCCGGTGCACATTAAAGTGGATACCGGGATGAATCGCTATGGGCTGATGCCGGACGAAGCGATTGATTTCATCCAAAGTGTATCTTTGCTTCCAGGCCTGAAGCTTGAGGGGTTGTTCACCCATTTTGCCACCGCAGATTGGGCTGACCCATCCTACACCCACCAACAATTGGAAACTTTCAAACAGGTACTCCAGGCAGCCCAAAGGATTGGCTTTGCTTTTCCGCTTATTCATGCAGCAAACAGCGCGGCCACGATGAGGCTGCCCGAGGCGCATTTCAATGCCGTCCGGCCGGGGATTGCCTTGTATGGCCTGGACCCCTCCAACGAATGGCCTCCAGCTTTCGAGATCCGCCCGGCGCTGACCTTGAAGAGCAAAGTCAGCCGGGTGCGCAGGCTTCCTGCCGGGGCAGGGGTGAGCTACAGCCGCACTTACATCACGACCCAACCCACCCTGGCAGCTTTGGTGCCAGTGGGTTATGGTGATGGATATCATCGCATCCTCTCTAACAAAAGCCATGTGCTGATCCGCGGCCGGCGCGCTCCGCTGATCGGGCGGGTCTGCATGGATCAGTTTGTTGTCGATGCCGGCAACATCCCAGACGTTCAGCAAGACGATGAAGTTGTGCTGATCGGCCAACAAGGAAACGAGCGCATCCGTGCAGAGGAAATTGCTGCATTGGCGGGCACGATCAACTACGAGGTAACCACATCGCTGCTGCCGCGCGTGGCGCGGGTCTATCTGCAACAGGGAAAACCTGTACATGTCGAATCGCTATAATTTTGATTAGTTTTATCACTTGCAAGATCACTGTTCTGCACTTATCTTATCAATAAAGGGTGCAATTGGGAGGTTGAAATGACAAAAGCTATTTATTGGATCTTGGTTGCGCTATTACCATTTCTTGGAGGGATCTTTTTGCTCCAATATCTGGTTGCCAGGCCCATTGAAATGAGCCTGTACCTGGCTCTGGCTTTGGTGACAGCATTCCTTTGGTTGGTGGTGGCGCTGCGCGCTTTCTCTGGATGGCAGTGGCTGGGTGGGACGGCGCTGGCTGTTGCGTGTCTCGGGCTGGGCTACCTGTTGGCAAACACGCTCTACCTCAACCAGGAAGAGCACCGCCAGTTACCAGAAATTACCCGCCAGGCCGGTGATCCAGGCCAAGGACATACTGCGGTGCTGTATTTCACCCATGGTGAACCGCCCGCCTATAGCGCAATGCCCTGGATTGAGACCTTTCATGAGCTGGATCGCGACGGAGTCTCTTTCATTCCCAAGTTCTTCCGGCCATTTTTCCTTTACAACCTGAGACGTGAGTACCTTGAAAACGGCGGCAGCGCCCATAACAAAGTGCATCAGATTATGTTTCATGAGTTGATCAAGACTTTGCCTGCAGCCAAGGATCTGGGGACACGCTTCTACTTAGCCTTCCTGGACAACCCGCCACGACCAGACGAAATGGCAATCCAGGCAGTCAACGAAGGCGCCAGCAAGCTGGTGGTCATGCCAGTCTTCCTGACTCAGTCCAGCCACACCCAGGCAGGCCACGAAATGATCCAGGCGCTTGAGCTTGAAAAGCTGGGAGTGTCGGTTTGCTATGCTGAACCGCTCTGGGATAGCAACGACTTGCGCCAGATGTTCGTGAAACGCGCCGGGGAGAATCTGGAGAACACGGATAAAACAAAAGTCGGCATCCTGTTGGTCGGTCATGGGCAACCCGATGATTGGGATCGTATCTATCCCACCCAAACCGAGCAGGAAACCCTGTTCCGCAATGCAGTGCGCGACCTGCTCATCCAGGATGGCTACAAACCCGAAAACATCGTCCTGGCCTGGATGGAATTCAAGCGCCCTTCCATAGCCGACGGCGTGCACAGCCTGCTTGACAACGGCGTGGAGCGTATCCTGGTTTTTTCGGCTTCTATCAGCGCTGATTCAATCCACAGTGATATTCAGACACCAGAAGCTGTACACCAGGTTGGCATCCCCGCGGGGGTGGAAGTGATTAACCTGGGAGCCTGGGGAAACGACCCGCTGGCAATTGCAGCAATCCGCCAGAAGATAGTTGCCTGTGAGCCAGCGCTGGGTGAGCTTTCATTACGTTAACAGTGAACATCGCCTTTGATCTGCGGTGAATGGAATAGAATGCCCAAATAAGATCAATGGTGGTCATCCTGCAATCTGTCACATGGAGTAAGCAGCATGCGAGGCATGAGTGAACATAGCTTAGAGAAGTGGGTGTGCTTTGCGGAGAATCGCTGGGCGCCGGTGATTGACCCAGGGCTGTATGAGGATCCGTCCCGTCCAGTAAGTTTTTCGATGAACTCGAGTCAAAACAACGGCGAAAAACGGACCGTTCAAGCTGAGCGCCGGCGACGCACCAGCGAACGCGGAGCCGAGGATCGTGAGCGAGCCGAGGCGCCTCAACGCAGGCAACCCGGGCAAGGTGCAGGGCCGCGCCCGCCATCTGGCGGTGGTATGGGCATACCTGGCTTTCCCTCCAGCGGTTTGCCTGGCGGCCGACCCCGGGTGTCTTTGATCAGTATCATTATCGTGATCCTGCTGGCGATCTGCGGCGCGCCGGTGATGTTGATGCAGAACGGACAAGATGATGGGGGTGATTTTGGCCAGGCTTTGCCGACCTACGAAGAACAGGCCCAGGCACAACCTGCAGCGCCATTGCCCACTCAACCGCCCAGGCCCACCAAGACCCGCCCTGCCCCTGCTGCGACTGCTGCCCCAGGAGCAAAAAGCGGGCAGACCTGGTTGATCATGCTTTACCAGGACGCGGACGATAAGATCCTGGAACAAGACATTTATATCGATTTAAATGAGGCTGAACGGGCTGGCTCCAGCGAGCGGGTGCAAATCGTCACCCAGATGGATCGCTACAAGGCAGGTTACCCGGGGGACGGGAACTGGTCGAACACCCGTCGCTTTTACCTCACCCAAGATGACGACCTGGAGAGCGTACGCTCCCAGGAAGTGGCGGACCTGGGCGAAGCCAATATGGCCGACGGCCAGACGCTGGTCGATTTTGCCACCTGGGCGATTCAAAACTATCCAGCCGACCGGCACATCCTGATCCTGTCAGACCACGGCATGGGCTGGCCAGGCGGCTGGAGCGATCCCACATCCTCCAGCCAGGGCATCCGGAACTTCCCATTGTCCACCGTTTTGGGTGACCAGCTCTACCTGATGGAGCTGGACGATGCTTTGGGAGAAATTCGCGCCCAGACCGGGCTGGACAAGTTTGAAATCATCGGCCTGGATGCTTGCCTGATGGGCCAACTGGAAGTGCTCACAGCGCTGGCGCCCCACGGCCGGTACGCGGTGGTTTCTGAGGAAACAGAGCCTTCGCTGGGCTGGGCATATACCAGCTTTTTGGAGCAACTTCTGGCTAACCCAGACATCAGCGGCGCCGACCTGAGCGCTGCAATCGTCGAAAGCTATATCCAGGATGACCAGCGCATCATCGACGACGATGCCCGGGCGGACTTTTTGGCGCAAGGCTCACCGCTTGGCGGGCTGTTTGGCATGCCCTCCGCTGGCCAAATGAGGCGCCAACTGGAGCAAAACATAACTCTGACTGCAATCGATCTGCAGTCCATAGCCGCGGTGAACGAGAGCGTTAACCTCCTGGCGCTGGCGCTGCAAGAGAGCCAGCAAAAGCCGATTGCTCAGGCTCGGAGCTACGCCCAGTCCTTCACCAGCATCTTTGGCAGCGATGTGCCGCCTTCTTTCATTGACCTAGGCAGCTTTGTCCAGTTCCTAAAGCAGATGGGCAATAATCCAGGCGTGTCCCAGGCGTCCAACCAGGTGCTGGCCGCCCTGGGGCAGGCAGTAATTGCTGAAAAACATGGGCCGGGAAAGCCGGGTGCCAGCGGGATTTCGCTTTACTTCCCCAACACACAGCTCTTCCGCAATCCCGCCGCCGGCCCTGAATCTTACACGGTGGCGGCCAGTCGGTTTGCCAGCCAGTCTCTGTGGGATGATTTCCTGGTTTTCCATTACACCGGCCGCGATTTCGACGCCGAAACAACCGCACCGGCGGTTCCTGTACCCGGTGATCGCGTCCGCGCTCCGGTTCCTGGTCAGATCGAAGTGTCCCCGATATCGCTCTCCTCGCCAATCGCTGCCCCGGGCCGCCCGGTGACCTTGAGCGCAGACATCCAGGGCGAGAACATCGGGTATATCAAGCTGTTTGTCGGGTTTTACGACCAGGCATCCAATTCCATATTCATTGCCGACAGCGACTATCTGGAAAGCGCCGAGACCCGCGAAGTGGATGGGGTCTATTATCCCGACTGGGGAGAGGGCGAGTTCACCCTCTCCTTCGAATGGGAGCCTGTCGTGTTTGCGGTAAACGACGGACAGGAATCCGCAGTGGCGCTTTTCTCACCCCAGGACTACGGCTTTTCCCCTGAGCAGGCCACCTATACCGTCGAAGGGCTTTACACCTTTGCCAATAGCGGCGAGACTATCAACGCCCGCCTGTATTTTCGCGACCGGCAGTTGCGCCAGGTATTTGGTTTCACTGGCCAGGGCGAAACCGGGGCGCCGCGCGAGATTATCCCGCAGACCGGCGATACCGTCACAATCCTGGAGCGCTGGATGGATCTGGACCAAAACGGGAACGTGGTGCGCACCGCGGTTCAAGCCGGCGAGACTCTGACCTTTGGGGATCAGATGTTCACCTGGGAAGACCTGGATGCAGCCGCAGGCGAATACATCGTTGGGTTTATCGTCGAAGACCTGGACGGAAACGCATATCCGGTGTTCACCCAGGTAACTGTTCGATAGCGAACGGCGTTATTTGCCTGTCACCCGCCCGACATAATCGAGTTGGTGGGCGATATACACCAACTCGCCGCGCTCAATCTGAGCGTGACGCTCAGACACCCAGCGCTCAAACCGCTGCATATCCAACGCGGCGTGACCAGCCAGCGCCTGATGGATCGTGTGGATGATGTGATGCAAAAAGTATGCTTCATCTTGCGGATAGCCCTGCAGGCCCGGGATGACAACCCAATCGGATGCGCCGGCAGCGAGAATCTCACCCCCGGCCCGCTTAATCTGGTGAAACAGATGTCGGCCAGCGCGGCTGTCTCCAGAAATCTTGCCGCCAATCGTGCGCTCATCCATCGTGCGGTGGTAGATGTCTTGGATTAGCTCATCAAAGGCAGGATCGATAACCGGCTCAAGCAGCGTTGCGCCATCAAAATTGATCGTGAAATAAAATAGCGCGCCCGGTTTGCACAGGGCAAAAAGCCTGGGCAGAGCAGATGGGATGTCGATCAAGTCCAGGAATGCGTGAGCAACAAGCAAGTCCCAGGTTCCAACACCCGTCTGGCTGAGGATGAAATCGAACACGTCCACCACTTCCAGCCTCAGCGAAACCAGCCGCTCGTTTGTGGTAAATACCAGGCTGCCATCCGTGGTCACTCGGACGTAATAGCCATGCTGGTCTGCCCATACCGGAAGCTGTTGGCGGGCGCTGGCAATGTTTTCTTTGTCTGCATCCAGAGCGGTGTATTCAGCAAATTTCAGCAAACCCCAGGCAAGCATGCGCTCAAACATTGCGCCATTCCCTGCACCAACCTCCAGAACACGCAGCGGCGCCTGCGGTGTGGCAAGCAGCAGGGATTGGTCCAGGGCCTGCCAAACCGGGCGGTTGAGTGCGCGGTCATCGACGCTCACTTTAGCCGAAAGATAACGTTGAAAACTGTATGATTCAGGAATCGACATATTGTCGCATCCTCTTCGTGTGCCTAACGCGCCTGGGCAAGCAGAAAATCACGGATCTGCCCAGCTGTCTGCTCCCAGGTGGGCTGCGACAGGTAACGTCTGCGGGCTGCCAGGCTGATCTCCTGAAGGCGCCAGCGATCATGCGCCAGGCGCCCCAGGCATTGGGCCAGGGCGGCGGGATCACCCGGCGAGACCAGATATCCATCCACTCCAGACGTGATGATCTCTTCCGCAGCACCGGCAGTGGTGGCTATGGCCGGCAGGCCAAAACCCATCCCCTCCAGGTACACGATGCCATAACCTTCATAGGTCGAAGGCACCGCCAGCACCTGGTGCCTGCGCAGGCATTCGGCCAGGGCATCTGGGGGTAGTGATCCCAGCAAATGGACACGGCTGGTCAGGCCGCTGCGCTCAATCTGGTTGCGGATGGTTTTCACATAGCCGGGATCAACCTGCTGGCTACCGGCTACGCTCAATGTGCAGGTATCGGCTGGCAATTGTTGGAGCGCGTCCAGAAGCGTGTGCAAGCCCTTGCGCGGGATCAGATTGCCCAGGAATAAAATGCGCAATGGACCAGGCTCACAGGCCCGGCGGACGATATCAGAATCCGAGATCAACGGTTGAAACTGGTCGCCGGCCGGGCAGGCGACCAGATGAGGCCGGGAAATCAGATCAATCCCAACCTGGGCAACCGCCCGTAACGTGGTCTGGCTGTTAAAAATGAAACCATCCAAACTGCGCAAATAGCGGCGCTCAACTTTAAGATAAAAGCGGTTCTGCCAGGCTGGATGCAGCTCGCTGCTGCGCAGATGGTGGACAATCCCCAAAACTGGGTACGTCAGGCTATGGCGGATGACTCCATTCAACCAGAACAGCGATGGGTGATTCAGCTCATCTTGAAGCAAGATGTCGAAGCGGGCCGCCTGCAAACGCCGCCGGAGCGAAACAGAGAAGTTGTCCATCAGGTGCCGGGCATAGCTTCGCCAGGGCAAAGAGATCACTTCCACTTCATCTCCCTGGCGCTGCAGGTGCTCCACCAACTTGCGGTCATACAGATAACCGCCCGAGACCGTCTCCAGCCCGCCATAAATTACCAGTCCAAGGCGCATAGGGATGCTGGTTGTCCGAATTTATCGCTCTATCTGATACGCCGCCCAGGCAATGTCATTTTCCCACAGCTTAACCTGCAAAACGCGCACATTGGCCGCCTGGATCTGTTCAGAGAGCTTCTGGCCCAGGATGCGGCTGAAGTGCTCAATGCTTGGGTTCAGGCCAGCAAACTCCACCTGGTCATTTAACGTGCAGTCCCGGTAACGCTCAACCAAGGCATTCAACACGCGCTCGATTTCGACGATGTCGACCAGGTAGCCATGTTGATCCAGGCTATCGCCCTGGAGTTGCAGCTCAATCTGGTAATGGTGGGAATGCAGATTGTTCTCGATCCCCCAATCCCCCCCAATCAGGTAATGTTGGGCAATAAAGTTTCGCCTGACTGCAACGGTGTACATTCGACCTCCTTTTCAAATGTCAAGGCCAGATAGCGCGTCCAGCCTCGCAAAACACATTCTTGCAAAGCTGTACCGCCGGAGAGATTTTGCCAGTAGGCAGAGCGCAGCGGCAGCTGGGTCAGCCAGGCAACGGCGCGCCGCACAATCGGAGGAAAAGATCTCAGGTAGGCGCTCAGGTCAATGACTTCCACCAGGCAAAAACCGGCCCTCTGAACTGCTTGCTGGACGGACTCCTGGGTCGCCAGGTTGTGAATATGCCAGTCGCGCTGAAAACGGGTCAGCCAGGGCGACGCAGTTTCATCCGTTGTGCATCCTGGCTCCGCCAGGAAATCATCGCAGATGACCAGCCTCCCCCTGGTGACAAGCCGACCATTGACCTGGTGAAAGAAATGCTGGGCATCAGGGGCATGAACGAAAGACTCAATCGCGTAAGCAGCGCTGAAGGCGCCAACCGGCGGCAGCCTCATAAAATCAGCCAGCATAAACTGGCAGTTGGCTCCGAATCCCAGGCGGTCGGCGCGGTCGACAGCAATCTGGCACTGCTCGGCGCTGTTGGTGACGCCCATCACAGAGACCTGCAATCTTTCGGCCAGCCAGGTGGCAGTCCCACCCACGCCGCATCCCAGATCCAGCACGCGGGGCGGGGTCTGGAGCTTGAGCGCCGGCTGAATCGCTCTGGCGACAAGCTGATTCATAAACAGAAAGGCTTGTTCCGAATTTTCTACCCCCGGCGCCCAGACCTGGCGGTGGATGGCGGCGGTTACCCCACTGCCGCCAAATCGCAAGAAGCGCCGGGTGTTGGAGTCGTAATAGGCGGCGACCGGATCAGCGATCCAGGGGTCTTTCGAGTGGGTCATGGGTAAGTGAGCAGGACCTGGATAGCCTGTTCGGGATTCTGAGCAAGCAGTTGATAAGCCTGGGCTGCATCCTGGAGGTCATAGCGTTGCGTGATCCAGCGGGCTGGCTGCACCCGGCGCAACATTTCCCAGGCCACGGCAAACCGGCGCGCCTTGCTCCACCGTCCGGTCAGTTCCGGTGCCAGGCTGCTGACCTGGCTGCTGATCAGGCGGATGCGGCTGCGATGGAAGCGCCCGCCCAGATCCAAGCTGGCGCGCTTTTGACCATACCAGGAGCCAATGATCACGCGCCCGTCAAAGCCAGTCAGGGCAATGGCCTGGTCCAGGGCAGCCGGCGCTCCGCTCAGCTCGTAGCACAGGTCGGCGCCTTGGGCCAGCAAGGCCCGGAGCTGAGCCTGAGTTTCCACATCAGCCGGGTCCAGGCTTGCATCCACCCCCAGGTCCAAAGACGCCTGGCGGCGCAGAGCGCAACGATCCAGGGTAACCAGGCGCTCCAACGGAAACTGAGCCAGCAGGGCCGTAGTGAGCAGCCCGACAATTCCCTGCCCCAGCACAGCCACCCGCTCGCCAATTGCGGGCTTGCCGTCCATCACAAAGTTAACCGCCGTTTCCATATTGGGCAAGAAGACTGCCGTTTCCGGTTCAATGCCTTCTGGCAGCGGGATCAGGTCAGCAACTGAGGCAATAAAATGACTTTCATGAGGGTTGAAGGCAAAAACCAGCCGCCCCATCCAGGCGGGGTCTATGTCCAGCCCAAGGCCTACCACCCTTCCAACAGCCGAATAGCCATATTTGAGCGGATAGCCAAAATGCCCCTGCAAGCCGGGGATGCTCTCATCCAGGGCCAGATCTTCGGGGAACTGGCCCTGATAGATCAGGTTTTCCGTCCCTGGGCTGATGGCAGATATCAGGGTGGACACCAGCGCCTCGCCGGATGCCGGCTCACGGATATGCTCTTCATGGACTTCAACGGAGGCTGGAGCAGTGAAATAGACTGAGCGGCGAGTGATCACGACCAGGAGTATAATCCAAAAATAATGAACAGTGTCGGGTGAATGGACGACCTTCGTTTTGTTCAATGAAGACGACCAAAGATCACGATATCATCACCCAACTGCTCTGCATAAACCGCCTTAAGTCGAGTCATCCCTGGCAACCCTGGCCCAACTGCGGGTAGTCCGCCCCAAAAAACCGGCGCAATCGTGATTGCTATCCAATCCACCAGACCCTGGGTTAAAAAACTGGTGATCACCTGCGCTCCTCCCTCGACCATCAATTTGCTTATTCCTGCTTCTGCAAGCTTCTCCAGCAGCGCCGCCAGGGATACGCGCCCTTCCTCATCGGGGGGCAAAGTCAAAAGCCGGGCCCCAGCGCTTTCCAGCGCAGCCATTTTTCCAGGGTCCGCTGAAGGCGTGGATGCAATCCAAACCGGCTGAGTGGTCCGCTTCAATAGCTTAGCTTCTGGTGGTGTTCGCAGGCGGCTGTCCAGGATAACCGGTTGTGGATTCTGCCCCGCCGTTAGTCGAACATTGAGCTGAGGGTCGTCTGCAATCACTGTGCCCACCCCCACCAGGATAGCGTCATGAGCCGCCCGCAACTGGTGGGTCAGAAGGCTAGATTCAGCCCCGCTCAATTGGGTCGGCTGACCGGCATGAGCAGTCAGGCAGCCATCCAGGCTCTGGGCAAAACACAAACCAACCAGCGGCCGGCCGGCCTCCTGCCGATGCTGCTCGGCCTGGGAAAGCCAATCTTCATATCGCGGCATTCTTAACCCGCAGCGGAGTTGCAGGCATTAAGCCCAGATTGAACAGGTGATTCATGCGGGTGGCCTTGGTGAAAAGGTACTTGACGTTTTCGTCATACACGGTGGGCTCAACCGGGACGCGCTCAACCACAGAAATGCCCAGGTCGCGCAGCGTGTCAATTTTTTGCGGGTTGTTGGTGAGCAGGCGAACCGATTGCACTCCCAGGTCATCCAGGATGCGAGCGGCTACCGTGTAATCGCGCTCATCGGCCTGATGCCCCAATAGCAAGTTGGCTTCCACAGTATCATAACCTTCATCCTGGAGGTTGTAAGCTCTCAGTTTATCCAGCAAGCCTATCCCGCGCCCCTCTTGCCGCAAATAGATCAACACGCCTTGGCCTTGAGCAGCTATCTGCTGCATGGCAAAATGGAGCTGATCGCCGCAGTCGCAGCGTCGCGAGCCAAGAACATCGCCGGTGAAACATTCCGAATGCAGGCGCACCAGGACATCCGGCTTGCCCGCTACATCCCCCAATACGATAGCCAGGTGTTCCTTGTCATCATGATTGTTGTGGAACAAAATAAGGGAGAACTCAGCCTCATCGGTGGGGATGCGCGCTGAGACCATTCTTTGCACAGTCAAAGTTTCCATAACCTATGGTTCTCCAACCTCGGGAGGTCGTTTTACTTGCGCCTTTCCAGAAACAGACACACAATCAGGGCAACTTCAATTAACTTGGTGATCACAGCAATGGGGTCGGTCAGGTCAAAGCTGGTAATCACCGCCCAGGCCAGGATGGTCACTGCAGTATAGGCAATCAGCACCCAGCGGGTGTAATTCTGATAGGCGCGAAGCTGTGGCAGGTAAAGCGCCACCAACAGCACCAGATAACCAATGCCATTTAGGATGAACATAGTCAGGTTATTGGGGATACCCAATGCCAAATGGATTACTGCAGTTGCCACCGTGAGCAGCACAATAGCGATTTGAATGGGTTTCATCGTGTTATCCTCCTTCTCCTAAATAGATGCTGAAATCCTATAAACGTTGCGCCTGGACCTCTTGCAGGTTTGGAACCTGCAGATGGCTTAAGCGATACACAACGACCTCTGTTCAAACACAGTGTCAATCTCCCGCCTGCAAAGGGAGCGGCTGAACCGGCTGATGCATTTCAGCCTTAGACTTGTGGATCAGGCCAGCTCCCCACCACAGACCAATCAGACCCAGAGCCGTGTCCCGGATTCGGATCCACAGGCTGATCGCAAGACCAATTGCCGGGTTGAACCCCATCGATTCCAGCGCCAGCATCTGGCCCGCCTCCAGCGCTCCCAATCCGCCCGGCAAAGGGGTCAAGAAAGCCAGGCGCGAGACGGTCAGGGCGACAACCGTCTGTCCCAGGTCCAGTTGGGCGCCCAGAACGCGCAGTGAGAGCCAATATTCTGCCAATGACAGGAGCCAGATTATCATCGAGGCCCCCACAACCCAGAAAATTGCAATGGGTTTCTGATGGAACAGGGTGTGGATTTGCGCTTCGGCTGTGCTAACCACCTCAACAATCGTCCGAATTTTTAATCGGGCTGCCAACTTTTCGGGCAATCGGGCGGAAATTTTTGCGACCAGCCACGAGATTGGAAACAGCCCTGCCCACAAGAGCAGCAGATAAGCCAGCGGCAAGGCAAGCAGACCGGCTGCCCCCAGCGTCCCCGTGTTGGATGACAGGCCAACAAAAAGCTGCCTGCGTAAAATGACCACAATCCCGACCACCAGGAAAGTGTAATTTGTCAGCAACTCAAATAGCTTATCCAGCGTTACCGAGGCGACCGCTGATCCAGGGGGGATGGCATGACGGCTGCTGACCGTGAAGACCTGGAGCGGTTCTCCACCAAACTGCGTGCCGGGGGTGAAATAGCTGATGGCAAAAGCAGCCATGCGATAGCGGAAGACCGCCAGGTAATTCAGGCGGTGGCCCTGGGCACACAATGCCAGCCACCACCGGCTGCTAAACACAACCATGATCAATGCATTGAAAGCAATCAGACCAACCAGCGCAAGGGGGTCAATCATAACCAGCACGGCCCAGACATCGCCAAACGGAAAGTTATACCCCAGCCAGACCAGCAGCACTAGAAGCGCCAGCCAGATCAACCATTGCAAAGACCGCCAGCGTCTCATAGCACCTGTCCAGCGCCCAGCGCCCGCCGTTCACCCGCATAGTTGTGATATAGATAATCCTCCGGCGCCCACAGCGAGAGCGCGCCACTCCCAATATACAGGACCAATGTGTAGGCAATCCCCAGGGCAATCTGCCCGGCAGTGAGCGGCGCCAGGAACTGGGCAAAGCCCAGCGCTAACAATCCCAGGATCGAAGCGATGCGAGGCAAAACACCCAGGAGAAGCATCGCCACAGCCAACAGATGGAGCAATCCAACGAGAACAACCGCTGTTGAGCCGGTCTGCCAGGGCAGGCTGACATTTAGATACAGCACCAGGACCACAACTCGGAGGCCCACTGGCAACCAGCGCTCAACCCAGGTCGGACGACCGGCATGCTGCGCCGGGTAATCTTTGACCACACCGCTGGCGTAGAGCCAATCTCGCCCAAAGCCAAACAGCAAGGGCAGCCCAAACAGAGCCGCAGCGATATGGATGCCAGGCGGCTCAAAAACCGGCCAGAGCGCGACCGCCAGAAAACCCATCTGCAAACCAGCAAAAACCCGGCGGTTTAGGCTCGGCGGTATGGGATAGACCGGTTTGCCCAGGCAGCGGCGCAGCCATTCACCAGCCAGGAACAAGTAGCGCGCCAGGCCAACCAGCAAGTACCAGGCCGGCGCCTGGCCATAAAGCACCACCAGCGTACTGGCAACCAGCACACCCAGGCCATCAAAGCTCATATCCAGAATTCTGCCCAGGCGGGTGGCATGGTCTGTGCGGCGAGCCACATAGCCGTCAAAGAAATCGGCAGCATCAGAGAGCGTGTAAAGGATTCCTGGCGCCCAGCTCAACCAGCCTTCTGGCCGCGGCAGCATCAGGAATCCTGTCATACCAGCCACCAGCAAACCGCGCAGCAATGTCAGCCGGTTTCCCCAGCCCAAGTCTGGCAGCAAGGCTGTCTCACCTTCGCGCATGTTCGCCGGCAAGTTCTTCCACAGCACACCCAGCTGCATCAGGGCCACCACAGCAGGCAGCAGCAGCCAGCGAAGAGCCAGGTCGGGCTGCCAGTCAAAGCTGAGGAGCACAAAACCGCCTGCCAGGAAAGACAGGCTCAAGGCCGCTACCAGCGCCCATTCTATATGAAGTTTATGCAATACAAACTGACGATCTGCCGATTCCAGGTTCATCGCGGATAAATTCTACCATAATGAGTTATTATTATGATAAATATACGATAAACGACTGCTTTTGGATTTCACCATCGCTCCCCCATCTGTAAGCTCTTAAATCAGGCAAACGCCTTACAAGTCCCGCTGACTGAAATGCCGCACCGCCAGGGCAAAGGCAGCCATGGAGAACAGGACCGCGTAAATCACCATCGCCGCGCTGGGATAAGAATTCGTGGTGAAGGGCGAAACGCCCAGGGCAGAAACCAGCGGTGATTGAAGCTCATGGGCGGCGCGCTTCCACAGCGCTTCGCTGGGCATGATCAGGCTGGTGATGACCCCAATATTGATCGCAATCTGGCTGGCAGATGGGTTGGTGAAGAAGGAACCGATCTGTTCGATCCAGCCGCCGATGAAGGCCACCCCGTAAAGTCCAAAAACCAGGACGCCGTTTGCCAGAGTAGAAAGGTAAGCGCCGCCCAGAAGTGAAACGCTGAGCAAAACCAGGGCATTCAACCACATCAGCGCCATTGCATTCAGCGGGTGGGGGGCAGTGTAGCCTGAGCGCACGTAAACCAGCCCCATCACCCCGCCCCCCATCAGCAGCAAGTACAGGCTGATCATACCTGCAAATCCCAACCACTTGCCCAGCACAATTTCCCAGCGCCGCACCGGCTTCGCCACCAGTGTATGGATGGTGCCCGATCCAATCTCGCCAGACAAAGTGTCCACCGAGGTCAGGACGGTCATCATGACCGTTAGAAAGTTGACAACGTACATCCCAGCCATTAACAGGAAATTGCGAATTTGGTTGAGCTCCAGAATCCGCAATGAACCGATTTCTTTCTCCACCTCGACCATGATGAAGTGAAACCCAAGCCCATAAACCGCCAGGAAAAGCAGGCCCAACAACAAGGCAGCCAGCAAGATTCTCCGCCGCGAGGCTTCGCGAAAACTCAACCGGGCAATCGTCAGTGTGCTCACAGACCACCATCCGTCCCAACAATCTGGATGAACAGGTCTTCCAGGGAAACATGCTCCGGGCGCAAAGCATAAACTTCCACCCCCTGTTCGACCAGATAGCGGTTGACCTGGGGCAAGTCTGCCTCGCCTTCCAGCGTCAGCATCAGATACTCGCCATCAGCCCGCACATTGCGGCTCCAGCGGGCCAGACCCTGGACGACCTCGGGGCGCAAATTGCGGGCACGCACCTGGACGCTCAATTCGCCTTCAACCAATGATTGCAGAGGGCTGACGCGGATCACCTCGCCATGCTTGATAAACGCCACCCGGTCGCAGGTGATCTCCACCTCACTTAACAGGTGCGAGTTCAGAAAAACGGTTGTGCCTTCGCGGCGCAAGTCGCGGATGATGTCTCGCACCAGGCGCCGGCCCACCGGATCCAAACCGGAGGTTGGCTCATCCAGGATGACCAGCTCAGGGTGGTTGAGCAAGGCTTGCGCCAGGCCAATGCGCTGAAGCATGCCCTTAGAGTACTCGCGCAGCTTTTTGCCTGCATGCGGCGTCAGGTTAACCAGGTCGAGCAGATCGGCGACCCGACTGCGCGCCTGTGTGGAGGGCATCTTGTAAAGCTCAGCATGCAAGGCCAGGAATTCGTAGCCCTTGAGCCAATCGTGAAAGCGGAAATGTTCAGGCAAAAAACCAACCCTGCTGCGCACCCGCGGGTCACTCAGAGACCCGCCGAGCAGAAAGGCCTCGCCGCTGGTGGGAAAAACCAGGTTGAGCAACATCTTGACTGAAGTGGTCTTGCCAGCACCATTGGGGCCAAGAAAACCGAACACTTCGCCGCGTTCCACAGTCAAGGTGAGGTTGCCCACTGCAACTTTATCGCCAAAGACTTTGCGCAGCCCGCGAGTTTCTATTGCCGGGGATGAAGAGGACAGCATGGCACACATCCAGGATACAAGTGTACAGGCAGACTTTTGGTCTGCCTGTACAGGTTATACCCGAAGCGGGTCGCTTTGTCTACTTTAACGATGCGGCAATTTGCAAGGCATCGTCCGCCCCGCCAGCGCCGCCCAGGGCGTAAATTACGCCATCCTTCACCCACAGCAGCAGGAAATCCTGCCCGCCGTAGCGGGCGGTTTCGATGAGCGTGCCGGTGACGCCATCTACCTGCACCTCTTTGTATTCAGCGCTGTAGCGAGGCACGGGGATGACGAAGGTGCTGGTCCAATCCACGTTGCTGGAGAAGCGGGCAGCTTCTTCGGGCGTTAAGCCAAGCACCTGGAGGTAGATCTCACCCATCTGGGCAACGTCCAGGTCGGGCGGAGCATCGACAGACGGGCTGGGCATCTGGAAGAAGGAGGTGCAGTCGGGGAAATTCACCTCCGACGGCGCATCCGGGTCATTCATCGGGCGCTCCTCCATCTGGCAATCGCCATACAGGGCAACCACGCCTGCCGGTATTTCCAGCTTGACTACCGCTCCGTCCAGGCTATCAGGGAGCTGAATATCCGGGCGGTTCATTTCCTGCATCACCGCTCGCATCAGCTCCAGGTCAATTGTAAAAGTAACATTGCCGCCCGGTTGGACCATGATTTTCGGTTTATCTTCCAATGCAGCGGGTAAACGCACCTGCAGGCCCAATTGGGCGCTGGCTTCTTCGGCGCTGGAGACTTCTTGTGGCTCGCCTCCTTCTTCTATCTTGACGCTCTCGGAGAAAAGCCCTTCGAGGCGGGTGGATTGCTCCATTTGGCCAGCCAGCCGCTCCGTATCAACCGGCACAACACGCACCTGTTCGACTCGGAACAGTTTCAAAAAGCTGTTGGCAACCGCCTGGACGGGCGGGAAGGCCAATGAGACCGCCAGTACGGCGACCAGCGCCAGGCCCACCCAGGCCGGACGAGAAATACGTGACGTGAGTTTAGACCACATTGTGTTTGGCTCCTTTTCCTGTTGCAGCCGCGCTTCTAAGCAGGCGCGGGCTTCTGGTGTTGACATTGGTTTCGCAGTAGATAGTTGCAGGCTGCTAAGACGGTTTTCAACCTGCCGGGTTTGCATCAGCGCCGTGCGGGCGGCAGATTGGCAGTCCTGGCATTCAGCCAGGTGTGCTTCCGCTCGCTGCACCGCGGCGGCTTCCAGTTGACTGTCGTGGTATGCCCGAATTTCTCCTGGACTGAGATGCATTTCAGCGCCTCCTCTCCGGTTGCTTATCCCGAGGCCTTGCGGTAGGCCTGCTCAAATTCCTTCTCCGCCCGCGCCAGCATCGTGCCTACGGAGGCTGGAGATATGCCCAAGGCTCCGGCAACTTCACTATAAGACATGCCGGAATGACGCAGGATCAGCATCTGCGCCGAGCGGGGTTTCATCATGCCCAGAGCTGCCCGCGCCCGTTGCCGCTCTTGAGCTTGCTCAACGACCACCGCGGGATCATCGGGCGTGTCAATCTTCAACGCCTGGAACCCCGCCTGCTCTTCGTAGCGCTGGCGGCGCCTGCGGGCGCGCAGGGCATTGAGCGCCTGGTTGGAAGCCACCCGGTACAGCCAGCCGCCCAGGCGCTCGGTCTCGGCGGGCGGGCGGCGGTAAAGACGGACAAAGGTTTCCAGCGCCAGATCTTCCGCCTCATCCCAGTCGCCCAGGATCGAATACAGCAGGCGGCACAGCCGTTCCCAATGCTGCTGGAACAGCGCTTCAAAGGCAGCGTTTTCGCCTGCGGCCCGGTCTGCCGGGATCGATTTGCGGGATAAGGACATCGATGTCGCCAATTTCTGCGCTGCACCTCCAGTTCATAAGATAAACACCGCTGGCAGCGCATTTGTGACAGATTGGATACTCCTGAAAGCTATTATAATGGGTGCAATACTTTCCGCTGATACTGGAGATCTCCCATGACCCTCGACCTGTTCACCATCCGCGAGCAGTTCCCTGCCCTGCGCCGCCCGGCAGTTTTCTTCGATAACCCCGGTGGCACGCAGATCACCCAGAAATCCATCGACCGGATGACATCTTACCTGACGCTGCACAACGCCAACCACGGCGGCGCGTTCGCTACCAGCATTGAATCGGATGCGGTGCTGGAGGAATCCCACCGGGCAATGGCCGACCTGCTCAACGCCTCCCGGCCAGAGGAGATCGTCTTCGGCAACAACATGACCAGCCTGACGCTGCACGTCAGCCGCTCGATCGCTCGAACCTGGAATCCCAGCGATGAGATTGTGGTCACCCGGCTGGACCACGACGCCAACATCACCCCCTGGGTGCTGGCAGCGCAGGACCGCGGGGTCAATGTCCGCTGGGTGGATTTTCACCCGGAGGACGGCACGCTCGACCTGGAGGATTTTCACCGGGTGCTGGAGAACCAGCCGCGCCTGGTGGCGGTGGGCTATGCCTCCAACGCGCTGGGCACGATCAACCCGGTGGGGAAGATCGTCAAGATGGCGCACGCCGCGGGGGCGCTGGTGTACATCGACGCGGTGCAGTATGCCCCGCACGGGCCGATCGACGTGCAGGAGCTGGCCCCCGATTTCCTGGTATGCTCATCTTACAAGTTCTTCGGCCCGCACGCTGGCATCTTGTACGGGCGCTTTGAGCTGCTGGATGAGCTGATGGCGTATAAAGTGCGCCCGGCGCCGAACGATCCGCCAGGCAAGTTCGAGACCGGCACGCAAAACCACGAGGGCATTGCCGGGGTGCTGGGGGCGGTGGAATACCTGGAATGGGTGGGGGCGCACTCCGAACCGCAGCACCAGGAAATGGACGCAGAACGCTATCAGGGACGCCGGCTGCGCCTGAAACAGGCCCTGACCGCCATCCGCGCCTACGAGTTCGAGATCAGCCGCGCCATGCTGGACGTGCTGGAGGAGACGCCGGGGGTGCAGATCTACGGGTTGACCGACCCGCGCCGACTGGAAGAGCGCGTGCCGACCTTTTCCTTCAACCTGAAAGGATGGCATCCGCGCCGGCTGGCCGAGCGGCTGGCGCGGGAAGGCTTTTACGTCTGGGATGGCAATTATTACGCCCTGGCGGTCACCGAGCGGCTGGGGTTAGAAGAGAGCGGCGGGATGGTGCGCGCTGGGCCGGTGCATTACAACACGGTGGAAGAGGTCGAGCGGTTTGGGGAGGCGCTGGGCAGGGTTGTGCAAGAGGAGGGCTGATGGTTTGGTTAAGCCGCGGCGCGAGGTGAAGCGGCAGGCCGCAGAGACCACTAGCTTTCCCCGCCGGCGCCGATCCAGGCATTCCTTTTCACAAAGGAGAGCAAGGTTGCTGGCTGGATGGCTTCCGCTGCTGTCTAACCCCCAGCCATGGCGCCCACAATGCGAAGGGGCTCTTTGCCCGCCGCCACCTCGGCGGGCAAGGGGCTGTCTGGCGACTCCAGGGATAAATCCTCGCCGCAAGCGAAGAAACGGATGAAAGGCCGGCGCTCTTTGGTCACATGGTCGCGGATGGTGCCGCGCAGCATGGGATACATCGCTTCCAGCGCGTCCAGCACCGCGCCGATTGTCGCCTGCTCTTCGACCTGAAGCTCGATTTCACGGCCGGTGTTCGCCAGCCTCCACAGGTGGGTGGGGAGCACAACCCGGATCATGGCAGCGTCTGGACTTCGACCGAGAGCACGGGAGGAAGGTCACGGACGATCGGCGACCAATGATCGCCGGAATCGGCCGAGGCATAGACCTGCCCGCCGGTGGTGCCGAAGTACACCCCGCACGAATCGAGCGTATCGACGGACATGGCGCTGCGCAGCACGTTGACGTAGCAGTTCTCTTGCGGCAAGCCGTTGGT
>CAZDAU010000061.1:0-20343 GCA_964503625.1 uncultured Anaerolinea sp. | reverse complement strand
TTCAAACTTCACTCTGTTCCTTCCGCTAACATGTGGAAATTGTCAGGTGGCTAGATCTTTTTTCATATATATGCAAATGTATCACAACCAATTTCAGGGTTGAATTCACAAGTCACGATTCAGGAGAAAATTGTATGCAGATCATGAACTTACCCGGACCGAAGGCCCGCGCTTTGATCAAGCGTGACCAGGATGTCATTTCGCCATCCTATCCGCGCGGTTATCCCTTTGTCATGGATCATGGCAAAGGCACCGAAGTGTGGGACGTTGACGGCAACCGCTTCCTTGACTTTGCCGCCGGCATCGCCGTGGTCTCAACCGGGCACAGCCATCCCGTAGTGGTCAAAGCCATCCAGGAACAGGCTGAAAAATTTATTCACATTTCTTCCGATTTCTACCACGCCAAATGGATTGAGCTGGGTGAAAAGATCAACGAAATTGCCCCGTTCATGGATAACGCGGTTTCGTTTATGACCAACTCGGGCACCGAGAGCGTCGAGGCGGCCATTAAGCTTGCCCGACAGTACTCCAGGGCGACTCAATTTATTGGTTTTTTGGGGGGCTTCCATGGGCGCACGATGGGGGCAGTGACCTTCACTGCCAGCAAGCCGGTCTATCACCGGGATTTTTATCCGCTGATGAACGGGGTCACCCATGTGCCTTTCCCCGATCCCTACCGGCCGATTTTTGAGGTCAAGCCGGGCGAGGATTACGGGGTGAAGGTTGTTGAATATATTGAAGAGCAAATCCTGGGTCATCTGCTGCCCCCGGAGGATGTGGCGGGCATCCTGGTTGAGCCGATCCAGGGCGAGGGCGGCTACGTTATGCCCACGCCGGGTTTCTTCCCTGCTCTGCGCCAGCTCTGTGACAAACATGATATTTTGTTGATAGTGGATGAGGTGCAATCGGGTATGGGTCGCACGGGTAAATGGTGGGCTATTGAGCATTTTGGTGTTGAGCCAGACATCGTTTGCGCTGCAAAGGGGATTGCCTCCGGCATGCCGCTGGGGGTGATGTTTGCCAAGGAGCACATCGTCAAATGGCCGCGTGGGGCACATGGCAACACCTATGGCGGCAACCCGATTGCCTGCGCTGCGGCTTTGGCGACGATTGACCTGATTGAAAATGGTTATATGCAGAATGCAGCCGAGATGGGTGATTACTTGATGAATGTTTTAGGTGAAATTCAGGCGCGACATCCCTCCATTGGTGATGTACGCGGCAAGGGCTTAATGATTGGGATTGAATTTGTCAAAGACCCGGCAACCAAAACGCCGGACACCAGGCTGCGGGATTATACGGTGGATAATGCGTTCCTGCGCGGACTGCTCTTGCTGGGATGCGGCACCAGCACAATCCGCTTTGCCCCGCCTTTGAGCGTCACCAAAGCTGAAATAGACGAGGCAATGGAAATCTTTGAAGACGCCCTAGCCGCCAGCGAACGCGGTGAAGAGCCTTTGCCCAGCTCCCAAAGTGAGGTACACACCATTGCTGCCTGACCTGCGCGTTCGCCAGCGCGATTATCTGCTCGAGATCTCACGCGCCATCACCCAGGAATTGGACCTGGACAAGGTGCTGGCGCGCATACTGAACATCTCGATTGAGATGTTGGCAGGGCAGGCGGGACTGATTGCACTCCGAGCGCGGGGGGGCTGGCAGGTGGCTGTTTCCCAGGGCCTCTCTCCTGCGTTCTTGCGCCAGCTCGAGCCACTGCTGGCGACTGTGCCGGAGCATGAAGAGCCGGAGCGCTTTGAGCTGCCAGAGATCAACCGCCTGTTGCAAGGTCTGACCCGGGCCGCCAGCCTGGGTCTGTTAGCAGGCGTTGCCTTGCCGCTCTTGGCGCGCAATCAGGTGGTGGGTGTGCTGTTCATCTTTCGCAACTACCTGGGCGTTTTTTCGGCCAATGATAAGGCTCTCTTACAGAGTTTTGCTGATCAGGCGGCCATCGCAGTGCACAATGCCCAGCTTTACACCCAATTGCGCTACGAGGAGAGGCGCATTGCGGCGCTGCTGGATGCAGTTGGCGATGGACTGTTGATCCTGACTGCTGATCACACCATTGAGCATTGCAACCCGGCGCTGGCGCGCATGCTGGGCTTATCGATTGAAGAAATTCGAGGCCGCAAACATGACCAGGTGATCCGCTGGGCTAAGCAAAAGGATGGCATGAGCCTGGAGCAGGCAGAGATGGGCGGCTGGCCGCTGACCCCAAACGCCTCGCTGTATGTGGAGGGAGACCTGGAGCGGACAACAGGACCCGCCTTGCCGGTCGGGATCACGTATGCCCCGTTAGTCTCGGCGGATGGCATTTTGCTCAATGTCATTGCTCTCGTGCGGGATATCACCCGTTTTCGGGAGGCCGAGGAACTGAAGAGCACCTTTGTCTCGGTGGTCAGCCACGAATTGAAAACCCCGGTGGCCTTGATCAAAGGTTATGTCAGCACCCTGCGCCGCGAGGATGCATCCTGGGATCGCGAGATCATCCAGGACAGCCTGGCGGTGATCGAAGAAGAAGCCGATCATCTGACAGCATTGATTGAGGATTTGCTGGACGCCAGCCGCCTGCAAGCTGGCGCGCTTTCAATTAGTTTATCGGATGTTGACTTAAGCGTCCTTGCCCGCCGCATTGCCGATCGCTTTCAAGCCCAGGATAATCGGCATATCATCACTGTGGCATTGCCAGAAAATTTTCCGATCATCCTGGCCGATGAAGACCGGCTGGCGCAGGTGCTCTCAAACCTGATTTCGAATGCCATCAAATACTCCCCGAATGGCGGCGAAATCAATATTCGCGGACAGGTTCACCCGCAGCAGGTGGTGATTTGCATCAGCGACCAGGGGCCTGGAATTGCCGCCGGAGATATTCCGTACATCTTTGACCGCTTCTACCGCGCCACCGAAGCCTCACGGACAACCAAGGGCGCCGGCCTGGGTTTGTACCTGGCCCGGGCGGTTGTGGAGGCACATGGGGGGCGAATCTGGGTGGATTCGAAGGCCGGCGAAGGGGCGCGGATTTGTTTTTCATTGCCCCGCGAAAAGCCGCGTCGGGTATAATGGCTCGGTTCTAACACATACATTGGAGAAATTCTGCATGCCCAAAACTCAAGTCAGTTGTCCCAATTGTCGGCAGCCGGTAGTCGCCGAAATCAATCAGCTTTTTGATGTCAACACCGATCCTTCAGCCAAGGCGCGCCTGCTTTCGGGATCGTATAATCTGGTGCAGTGCTCATTCTGTGGATACCAGGGTAACCTGGCAACCCCGATCGTGTATCATGACCCTGATAAAGAATTGTTGTTGACTTATGTTCCCCCAGAGATGGGTTTGCCGCGCAATGAACAAGAGAGACTCATTGGCGGAATGATCAACCAGGTCATCAGCAAGCTGGCCCAGGAAAAACGCAAGGGTTATCTGCTTAACCCTCAAAGCACGCTGACCTTGCAAGGGCTGGTGGAGCGGGTCTTGGAGGCCGATGGCATTACGCGTGAGATGATCCAGGCCCAACAGCAGCGGATGAGCCTGTTGCAACGCCTGGCAAACGCCACTGACGAGAGCGTGCGGGCAGAGATTGTGCGCCAGGAAGAGGCGCTGATTGACGCCGAGTTCTTTTCTTTGATCAACCGCCTGATTGAGGTCTCTTTGATGGGCGGGGACCGCGAATCGGCTCAGCAGCTTTCTGAGCTGCAAAAGAGCCTGTTACCATTGACCAGCTATGGCCGCGAGATTCAAGCGCAATCAAAGGAAGTCGAGATGGCGATCAAGGATCTGCAGGCTCTTGGCAAGGGTCTGACTCGCGAGAAACTGCTGGAGTTGGTGATTGACGCCCCCAATGAGACCCGGCTTAGTGCTCTGGTGAGCCTGACTCGGCCGGGGATGGATTATCAATTTTTCCAATTGCTGAGCGAACGGATCGACCGCGCCCGTGGAGATGGGCGCAAGCGGTTGGTAGATTTGCGGACAAAGCTACTCGAAATGACGGAGGAGATCGACCGCCAAAACGAGCAGCACCGCCAGCAGACACGCCAGCTCATTGAGCAGATTCTTGGATCGGGCGATGTTACCGCCGCCATGACTCAGGCGCTCAGTGTTGTGGATGAAACTTTCATCCAGGAAATCCAATCGATGCTGGAAGAGGCGCGTGACCAGGGTGATATCGAAAAATCAGGCAAGCTCAAGCAGATGATTGATGTCTTGCAGCAGGCCAGCGCCCCGCCTGAGCTTGGCCTGGTGGAGGAATACCTGGATGCGCCAGATGAACAGGCCCGGCAGGTGTTCCTGGAAGCCAATGATGAAGCGATCACGCCTGAATTCATGGATTTGCTGGCCAATATTTCAATGCAGGTGCAATCGGCGGAGGATAAGGAGCTTGCCAATCACGTGGCGGCAGCCAGCCGCCAGGCGTTGCGTTACAATATGCAGCGCAACCTGCGCTCATAAGGGGATGGTTCTCTATCGGAGCAGCCGATATGCAAAGCTGCTCCGATAGAGAACCACCCAATGGTTGCTCAATCGATATCTAGGGGGGGATTATCCAGGCGCAGACCGTGGCCTCGCACCGTGACAATGTAGTTGTGGTGCGGGTCAATACTGGCGATGCGATCGCGCAAACGACGCACCAGCGCATCCAGGGCTTGTTCGGAGACTTCGAAGGCCTCTGCTTCACGCCAGACTGCTGCCACCAGATCTTGCCGTGGGACCACCAGGCCTTGAATGTCGTACAACGCTTCCAAAAGGCGAAATTGGGAAACAGAGAGCGGCGGCAGGACTTCAACTTCCTCGCCGGCTTGCGGGCCGCTGCTGGGGCGCACCCACATGCGCCTGGAGCGCTTATCCAACCGCAACCGGCGAATTTCAAGCAAGCTTTGGTCCTCTTTAGGGGCTTCCAAATTAGGAAGCAGGCTCGCAAGTTCCAGGCCTTCAAGAGGTACGGTGGCGTCGGAGGAGAGATAGACGAATTTTTGCGCCAGGGCGATCTGGATTGTGTCGCCGTCCTGGAGGAGGGCGTTATCGGTCAACAGCACGCCGTTATGGTGGGTGCCGTTCTTGCTACCCAGGTCCTCTAAATAGGTGCCGTCGGGGGTGAGGCGTAGTCGTGCGTGATGACGAGAAACCTGGCGATCGGGTATGACAATATCGCAATCCGGCTCTCGCCCGATGACCGTGGTCATCTTCAACGGCCAACGCTGACCGTTGAGCGGACCAGTTTGAGCGATGAGCAGTCCAACCTCTTCGCTGATCCTCTCCATTACTCTCCTCCGTAGGGCTTCCAGCGAGTATAATATCACAGATTTTATGGAAGAGTCTATGCCGACGCCGCTGAAAACCAACGAAATTTTGCGTGGTCGTTATAAGATAGCCAGGATCATTGGTCAAGGGGGCATGGGCAGCATTTACCTGGCGGATGATTTGCGACTTGAAGGCCGCCTGTGTGCTCTCAAGGAAGTAGAACATGACCGCAGTCTGTCGACTGAACTGCTCAAACAGGCTCGCGAACAGTTTCTGCGCGAAGCCACCATCCTGGCCCGGTTGGACCATCCCAATCTGCCCAAGGTGTCGGATTTCTTCTCGGTGGGAGGGCGCGATTACCTGGTGATGGACTTTGTGCCGGGTAAAGACCTGCGCACTTTGATGCACGAGGCCAGACAAAGAAATGAATTTTTGCCAGAACGGGAAGTGTTGAACTGGGCAGGACAGCTTGCGGACGCCCTGGCTTACCTGCACAGTCAGGATCCGCCGATTGTACACCGGGATATAAAACCAAGCAACTTAAAGTTGACGCCCAATGGCTTGCTTAAACTGGTCGATTTTGGCCTGGTGAAAATCCTGGCTTCAGATGAAGTGACAATCACGATCCTGCAAGGCAGGGGAACGGCGCTGTACACGCCTTTGGAGCAATATGGTGGGGATAGTGGGCATACCGATGTGCGCAGTGATATCTACGCGTTTGGGGCCACGCTCTATCATCTGCTGACCAATCACCCACCGGTGGAAGCGCGCGAACTCTTTCTCAACCCGGAGGCTTTACAACCACCGCGTCAGTATAACCCCGATATCAGCCAACGAACCGAGCGAGCAATCCTTTGGGCAATGAACCTCCACCCGGATGAGCGGCCACAAGATGTGGAGGCCTTCCGTCAAGCCTTATTGGGAGAATGGGATCCGGTGACCCGGCCCCGCGCCCCACTGCCAACACCCACCTTGGCTGATCTGGTTTCTTCCCCGGCGGAGCGTGTGTTGATCTGGATTGCGGGTGGGCTGCTACTGGCCAGCCTGGCAGTAACCTTAATGCGCTGAAGGTGTGCGGTCGGTCCCATCCGGCGCCTGGCGTGTTCTTGAGATATCAGCGATGTAACGCCAGGCCAAGGCAATGACCAGCCCGACCAGGCCTCCAGCGAAAGTTGCCAGGAAGACGTTCAGAGAAATTGATGTTCCTGCGATCAATTCGCCTTCACGCATGCGGAAGACCAGGTAAGAATAGGCGGTCAGCCCGCCAATCAGGACCATAAAAGCAGCACGCACACCCCATCGCACGTGGCCAACCAATGCTCCCAAGCGATAGATGACCAGCGCCATGATCGAGGCGGTTAAAACTGCCATGATCCAATCGCCGAGTCCGGGCCGCTCAACCGGTTCAACCGGCTCAGGGGCGACAGGCGGAGGCGGGGTTTCAGTGGGTGGTATCGCTGTAGGGGTCACCGTAGGCTCAACGGTGGGAGTTGAAGTGATGTTTTCTTCGCCGGGCGATGGAATGTCAAGACGCAAGATATCTGATTGGGCGGCTTCGCTCTCGGCGCGGATTTCCAACACGCCAGGACTGTTGATTGAATAGGTTGTTCGGGCGATGCCGTCGCGAGTGATTTCGATCTGGCGGGTGGCTGTAGCTTCAACGCCGGTGTTAAAGGTAAAGGTTACCAATGTGCCATCTGGCACCGGATTGTGGTTGTGATCCACGATCACGCCCGTGCGAAGCGGGATCACGTCCCCAACTCGGAAATCGGGTGGTGGGACAGGCTCAGGTGTGGTGGTGCTCGTGATCACCTGCTCAGGCGCCGCCAGGTCAAATTCCAGCGGGATCACCTGGGCCGGATCGGGAAAAAGCGCTTCGTTGAGGTCGTAGGCAATGCCTGGGACAGACACCGGCGAAGCCCCGGTCGCGCGTAGCTCGCCAAATAACAAGTAAGCAGCAAGGTCGATAAAACCAGGGGCCTTGCTGTACAAGGCATAATAGGCCGTTAATTTAGAGATATTGGTTGCGTCAAGATAATATGGAGCACAAAAATTGTACACGATCAGGCGCTTTTGCTGAAACAAATCGGGTCGTTCAGTCAGGAAGCGGCGCAGCACCTGAAAAGAGGGGATGTCGGAACGCTCTGGCAGCATCGAAAAGATGATCCAGTCGGCCCGCCGGAGATTCAATTCCAACTGCACGGCTTCTGGTGAACCATTCAGCATGAGTTGCAATTCTTCCAGCGAGAAGGAAGACAGGTTATTCACCGTTACCTGTCCGCCGGTCTGAGGGCCATACAGGCGCAAGACAGCGTCCTGCAGGGCGCGTTCTTCTATGAGTGGGCGCGTTGGACAGGTGCTACAAGGCTGCGCTGTGCGAGTGTCGGTAATAAATACGATCCGGTCATTCTGATTTGGTGGGTCTGGGATAGTGGTGTCCAGCTCAGCCTGTGAAGGGCTGAGCAGAGTGGCCGCCTTGCGGCCAATATCGAAGCTGACCTGGGTGGAATCACCAAAGCTTTCATCGTCGCCAGGATAAACAAGCACATCACTGAGCAGGAAACTGGGGTAGAGACGATGTTTCAGGGTGAGAATGCGGAGCGCTGACTCGTCGACGCGCTGGGCAAAAGCAGCATCTTCGCGATATTTTTGAGTGAAAAATTCCAGGGTGCGGATCGCCTCGGTTGTTGAGTCCTGTTCCTGGGCGGATGAAAAATCTCCAATATATAGCAGGTCATTGCCGGCCAGAAAGGCGTTCAGTGCTACCCGGCGGGCATCGAAGGTTTGACTGGTCAATTCGTAAAAGCGGCGGATTGCCGGGTTGCCCAGATCATCGCTAACCATAATGCCGCCGTTCTCTCGCCAGGTTGAGAGCGCCGGGAGTTGAAACAGTAAGCCGAGTGCTTGCGGGTCCAGGCTGACCGGCCGGGTGGTGGCCCGGATGTTCCCTTGCAAGCCCTGATAGCGAATGTGCGAAGTGAGCAGCGCATCGGTGGTCTCATCCGCAGAAGCGGCATAGCCAGTGACTGCCAGGAACGGGGCCAGGTCAAAACTGGAAAGCTCATCCAGTGATTTGCGGACTGTGGCCACTTCTTCCTCGGGCAGTCTGTCGGAGCTGCCATGCCCGGGAAAATGCTTGGCCACAACAGCTACCTGACCATTGCTGCCCTGGTGGACACCCCGAATGTACTCCCGTCCCATCTCGGCTACCCAGAAGGGATCGCCGCCAAAGGTCCGCGTCCCCAGGCTTTTGGCAGCCTCAAGCTCAGGTGGTTCAAGCACATCCAGCACTGGCCCCAAGAGCAGGTTAAAGCCAAGTTTAGAGATCTCTGCGCCTAACACCGCACCGGCCTGGTTAGCCATGCTAGGCGTCCAGGTTGCGCCCATGGCCATTTGATTGGGCAGGGTGGTTAAACCACTCAGAATTTGATCATAAGGGTAGCCATCTCCTTCTTGGGGGATGCCCACCAGGAGTGGCACATAGTTGGGCACGTAGCTTTCACCTGTGCTCGGGCTTTTCTGAGATCGGAGGGAAGAGTCCCATTCGCTTTGTTGGAGCTGCTGAATCAGGACGCTGACCTGCTGGAGGGTAGCATCGGGGTTATTGGGGTTATCAATGACGTTATCGTTTCTGGTTAACAAAATAACGCCACCGACATGATAGTTCGTGATCAAAAAGTTGATTGGAGAGTCAGGTGGGGCTTCGGGGCCCTGGAAGCCGACGATAAAAAGCTGTCCAACGCGCTCTTCTGGGGTGAGGCGCGTTAACTGGGATGCTGCCCGTTCACGGGCAATGTTGTAAGGGATTTGCGCCTGCGCCGGATGGACATCAAACGGGCGACCAGCCAGCACTGCCAGCATGATCACAGTCCAGAAGGCGCGAGCCAACCCATGATAAACGGTCATCTGCACAGTTGTATTTTAGCCTATCTCAAGAGTTTCACGCTGACTGGATTCACGCTCAATTGATCCGGAATGGATCTCGCGAGCAATAATTTCATGCAGAAGCTGTCGTCGCGCTGAGCCGCTGAGTGCTTCCAACTTGCGGATACCCAGGGGGTCGATCTCTTCTCGCAGCAGGCGCAGCTCAGCAGGGGCTGGTAAAGGCGTCTGTTCGACCTCCGGAGCTATATCCAGCGGAAACCCAGTGTGCGCCTGGATCTTTTCAACATCTACCCCCGGGTGGCAACTGATCAAGCGCAGGCGCGGTTGAGAGGCTGTTCCGCCTTTGAAATCGAACTGCCCCAGGTCGGTGACCAGGTAACGGGGACCAGAGCCCAAACGTCGCGCCGGATGATGCCCCAGGCCAGAGACGAAGTCAAGTTTTGCCACAAAGGTGAGCCGGGAATGGCGCGGAACATAAAGGTGAATGTCGTCAATGAAAGTGGTCACATCGGGAATGCCGCCGCTGCCAGGCAAGCGCAGCCGCGGACGGCGGTAGTCGCTGCCAAAGGCAATGTTGTTGAAGTTGCCTGCCGGATCGATCTGAGCCGGGCGGAAAAACTCTTTGGGTCGAAGGCGTGGCAGGATATCGGCTGCAGCGCGCACAAAGCCCACGTTGTTCATGGATTGGGCTAACCACAGGTTTTCTACCCTGGTGAGGCCAAGCGGAGCTGGTTGGCGGCAGATCCCCTGGCCGATGGCAGACGTGAAATACAGGTTTGGGGCATGGGTGCGCCGTGCCAGCAGGTAAGCCGCGGTCACCAGTGGTGTTGCCAGGCCCTGGGCTACGATCTCGCCATCCTTGACCTGGCGCGCCATGCAGAATACCATCATCTCATCTGGAGTAATGTCCATGGGTGATCTCTGTGTGTATCTCGGGTTGAATGTTGCCGCCGGTGATGACGACCAACGCAGGCCGGCGGGTGATCTTGCCGGTGATCACAGCAGCCAGGGCAACGGCGGCTGCGCCTTCAATGCGCTCCTGGTACCGCTCCCAGGCAAAGGCAATCGCCTGGACGATTTCTGCCTCAGAAACCAACAGGAAACCATCCACTCCGGCGCGAACCAAAGGGATTGTGAGTGACCCGTTTTCCACCGGACCGGACAGGCCATCGGCCAGGCTCGGCAGTTCAATCACGCCAGATTGGCTGCCGGAGTGATAGATGGCATGGAAGAAAGGCGATGCTTCAGATTGCACACCCATCAGCCGGTGGTTATTCTTGGCTCTTTCATTCAGGTGGGCCTTCAGGGCCGCAGCGATGCCGCTGATCAGACCACCTCCGCCCACGGGGACCACCCAGGTGATCTCGGGCACATCCGGCAATTCCTGCAGAATTTCCAATGCCAGGGTAGCTTGCCCGGCAATCACCTGCCCATCATTGTAGGGCGAGATCCACACAGCCTGCTGCGCTGCGGCGTAGGCCAATCCGTTGCTCTCGGCTTCGCTGTAGCCCCCGGCGACCAGGCGCACATCAGCGCCGAGGTTGCGCATGGCCTCAACTTTGGCGGGTACAGCATGCTTGGAGGCAAAGATAACCACGGGAGCGCCCACCAGTCTGCCCGCCAGCGCTACTCCCTGGCCATGATTACCAGCAGAGGCAGCAATAAGCCCCCGCGCCTGCTCCCAGGGTTGTAAAGACAGCACTTTATTGATTGCGCCGCGCGCTTTGAATGAACCCGTGATCTGTCGATTCTCCCATTTTATAAAGATGTCCAATCCATCATCATAGGACAGCGGTGTGCGTTGTATGTGAGATGACAGGCGGTTCTGGGCTTGGATAAGCCAGGCGTCAGGAATCATGGGTCTTAAGCAGGTAATAAGGGTCTAACGACTGATCTCTTTGGTGCTATGGCCTGCCCGGCGCCGGAATTCTTTTAGCGCGTTTTGGGCAAGAAGCGGGTCATCTGTGAAAATGCCATCAACGCCAAGGGCAAACAAGCGCTGCATATCTTCCTGGCGATTGACGGTATAGACGAAGACCCTTCCCGAATGCTTGTGCACACGGTTGATCAGCGCGGCTGTGGCGTCAGAAAGTTCGGGGTGCAGGCTCTGATATTTCACCAGGCGACCGAGATGACTGCGGGCCAGCCAGCCTCTGGCGCCTGGAAACGCCAGGAGGCCGATGGGCGCCTCTGGCACCAGGCGACGGATACGCACAAGGGCGATCGGATTGAAAGACGAAAAAATCACCCGCTGGGCCAGCTTGTATTGGCGCACCAGATCGGCCACTTTTTCTGGCAGGGTATCGCTGGGTGATGCATAGTTGGTCAATTCAACATTGATATAGGTTAGCTGACCGACAGCCTTGAAAACTTCTTCCAGAGTGGGGATTGATTCACCCTTGAAGGCGATATCGAAATGGCTGCCGGCATCCATTTTGCGCAGTTCGGCCAGGCGGAGATCGGCTACTTTTCCATGAAATGGGGTAGTGCGATCCACCGCTGGATCGTGGATCACCACAACGTGACCGTCAGCGCTGAGCTTGGCGTCCAGCTCAATGCCATCTGCGCCTTGCTGAAGCGCCAGCTTGAAGGCTGCCAGGGTGTTCTCTGGCGCATAAGCGCTGGACCCGCGATGGGCGATGATGGCTGGGCTGGGCAGGTCGTCAAACAACATGATCGGTTCTATTGGCTCTGGTTCATAGCTCAACGAAATAGGCCGTGGCAGCGCGATCGATCATGTCGCTGGTCATTTCCGGGCTGATATTGAGATAACGTGAAATGTCCAGGATCTGATCACACAGGTCACGAGGGTGTGATGCGCGCAATTTGCGGCTGCGACGAATATACCATTCTTGCAGCAGGTAAGCCAGGCCTGAATCGCTATATGTTACCCCTTTTGCAGCCGCTACATCTTTGAAAATTAGGCGGTAATCTTCGTAGGTTGGGTCGGTGATCTCAATTTTATGGCGCAGGCGACGCAGGAAGGCCTCATCTACCAGGTCTTTGGGTGGAAGGTTGGTCGAAAAGATCACCAGTACATCAAAAGGCACTTCCACCTTGCGGCCTGTGTGCAATGTCAGGTAGTCGATGCGATTTTCCAGGGGGACAATCCAACGGTTGAGCAGGTCGCGCGGCCGCACCTGTTGGCGACCGAAATCATCAATCAGCAGGATGCCGCCATTGGCTTTGACCTGGAAGGGCGCTTCGTAATACTTATGGACGTCATCGAACACCAGGTCCAGGCCGGCCAGGGTCAGTTCGCCGCCAGTCATGATGAAAGGTCGATGGATGCGCACCCAACGCATGTCGCGGCGCGGAGCATTGCGCAGGCCGCCAGTGGCAGGTGCGGCCTCCGGTGGCTGGGGCGGCAACCCACCCGTGCCAGGTGGAAGACCACCGGTGCCGGGCTTGGGTGGCGGCTCATCCGGGATTATCTGGTGATTGACTTCGTCGTAAAGTTTTACCACCAGGCCATCGATGTACAATGCGTACGGTATATACATGCTTTCACTTAAAGTCAGGCTTCCAATCGCCCGGGCGATGCTGGTCTTGCCATTTCCTGGGGGGCCATAAAGGAAAATGGAAGTGCCCGAGTTTACCGCCGGGCCGACGCGCTGGTATACTGCATCGGAAAGCACCAGGTGAGCAAGCACCCGCCGAAGGTCAATGTCTTTGATCGTCATGCGTTGGCGGGCCTGGCGCAGGATCGATTTATTGTACATCTCTAAAGGCACAGGAGCAGGACCGGCATACTGACTGCGCTCCAACGCTTCGCGAGCCCGGTTGATGCCCAGGCCAGTAATGCCATAAATGTAAGCGCCTTCGCCAAGGCCAACCTGTTGGGCAGACTTTACCTCAATCAGTTTCTCCCGCTTCATGGTTTCCAGGATCTGGTCAACAACACCGGGAAAAGGCAGGCAGATGGCGTCGGCGATTTTAAAACCGCTCAGGTAACCTTCAAAATATAAAACTTTCAAGGCCAGATCCTGAAGCCACAAGCTGGAGAGGCCTGTATCTTCGACATGAGAAATCGGCGGGGGCACAAAGGGGGAGCGCGCCGAATCCTTTCCACCCAGTAAACCAGTTCCTTTAGGGGGGCGAGCAATATCCATGCTGATCTTCTCCATGTGTGGCAAAACTATTCTTCGCCTGAAAATCTATTCGATTATAATCTAAATACAACTTATGGCGGCGTTCCGCTGCATTTTATTCCGACACATTTAAGGTGGATAAGGATTCATGAAGGTCAGTATTATTATTCCCGCTTACAATGAAATTAACACGATTGGTGAGATTGTGCGCAGAGTGCAGGCAACCGGCATCCCGGAGGAAATTATCATCGTGGATGATGGCTCACAGGATGGCACCCGGGAGGTTTTGAAGGCAATGGATGGCCAGGGCAGGGTGCGGGTGATCTTGCGAGAGCAAAATCAGGGAAAAGGAGCAGCCGTGATGGATGGGATTCGGGCTGCAAACGGGGAGGTGATCTTGATCCAGGATGCAGACCTGGAGTATGACCCGCGCGATTACCCGGCGTTGCTGAAACCGATTGAAGAGAGCGTTGCTGATGTGGTGTATGGCTCGCGCTTTTTAGGCGCCCCACGCCGCCCGACGATGTTTTGGCACATGGTGGCGAACAAGATTCTCACCCTCATGACGAATATCTTATATAACAACATCCTGACCGATATGGAGACAGGCTATAAGGTCTTTTGCCGGGATGTGGTGAAGGACATGACGATCCATGCCAGGCGATTCGATTTTGAGCCAGAGTTTACGGCGAAAGTGCTCAAACGCAAGGTGCGCATTTTTGAGGTGCCGATCACTTTTAACCCGCGGGATTACTCTGAAGGGAAAAAGATCAAGCTGAAAGACGCCTTTGAGGCGGTGTGGACGCTGGTCAAGTATCGCTTTGTGGATTAATTTGGGCCGCGGTTGGACACAGATTTCGAAAAACGCTGATCTTAATCGGCCAGGTTCACCCGGATGCCTTGCGCATATCCTTCACATTAAGCTGCAGGGACTCTCGCCCGTTATACTCGTTAGTCTCGAAGGTATAAACCAGGTCAAGATAAGGAGGAATGGATGCCTGCCAATGACCCTGGCGGAAGGCAATGGCATCATAGGTGATGCGTCCATCTGTGACGGTCAGCTTTAAATGGGCTTCGTCTTTGCCAACCGCCTTGCTGCGCAACACCCTCAGACCCTGAGAGGCAAAGACCGCCGGTGGGTTATCTACGCCGGTGGGTTGCAGCGCACTCAGGTCATGCAGCAGCTCTGGGCGCAGGTCAGTGAGAGATACCAGGGCGTCAACTTTCAGGCTGTGGCGCAGGTCCAGACTGGCGAGCTGGCGAGTGGCAATTGCTTGCATGCGCCTGACCAGCTCGGGCAGGTCGGTGTTGCGCACGGTGAAGCCGGCAGCGGCGGAATGGCCGCCGTGATGGACCAGCAGATCGGCGCACTCGTCCAGGGCATTGGTGATGTGAAACTCAGGGATACTGCGACAGGAAGCGCGAGTGAATTCTTCACCGCGGGCAGCCACAATTGCAGGGCGGTAGTATTGCTCAGTCAGCCGGGCTGCCGCCAGCCCTATGACGCCGGGGTTGTAGCTCTCATCCACGGCGATGAGCAGGAGCGCTTCTGGATCTTCGGCCAGGGCAATTTGCTCGGCATGAGCTTGAATCTGGCGAGTGAGCTGCTGGCGTTCCCGATTTTGGTTGTCGAGTTGCTGCGCCAAACGGGCAGCCTCATCGATTTCTGTGGCCAGCAGCAGGTTGAGCGCTGCAAGAGCCGATTCCAGGCGCCCGGCAGCGTTTAGCCTGGGTCCCAGGGAATAACTGACCTGCTCAGAAGAAATTCGGGCAGGGTTTATCTGGGCGGCGCCGATCAGTGATTGAACTCCCTGGCGGTGTGGGCGGCGGATCTGTTCAAGCCCGGCGCGCACCAGTGTGCGGTTTTCGCCCACCAATGGGGCAAGGTCGGTGATCGTACCCAGGGCTACCAGGTCCAGGTATTGTCCGGCGGGGGAATCGGGGTCATAAGACGACTGGTCTGGCTCCAGCAGGGCGCAAGCCAGCTTATAGGCCAGGCCAACCCCAGCCAGGCGTTTATCGGGGTATAAGTCACCAGCCTGCTTGGGATTGATCACCGCCAGGGCGTCCAGCGGCTCGCTGCCAGGTGAGTGATGGTCGGTTATGATTAAATCCAGGCCGATGCTACGGGCGTGTTCCACCTCGCGCGGCGAGCGCATACCGCAATCCACGGTGATCACCAGGCCAATACCTTCGGACCGCAGTCCGTCCAGCGCTTCGGTGTTCAGCCCATAACCTTCATCAAAACGATTGGGAATATAGCCGCGCACCTGAGCTCCCAAACCGCCCAGCGCATGCGTGAGCAGGGCAGTGGCGGTTACACCGTCGGCGTCATAGTCGCCGTAAATGGCGATGGGCTCACGTTTCTGGATTGCAAAGCGAATTCGGTCCACAGCTTGCGGGATCCCCAGCAGATTTTCTGGGGTGGCGCCAGCCAGCGGTTGCGCCTCGACAAACCTTTGGGCCTCTTCAGCAGTTGTGTAACCGCGGTTGTAAAGGATGCGGCGCAGGATGGGACGCCCCGCCAGAACGGGGTAACGGCTTAGCTCCTGGTCGGCTTCGGCGGATAAATCGGGGACAATAATCCAGCGTTTTTCTCGGAGGGAACTCATCTTGCGAAGTATAGCATAAATTCAAGGCCTGCTTTTGATTCCGTGAATCAGGAATCAGGAGTTTGTTTGGTTGCCAGCTTCCATTGACAGTTCGACATCTGTAAGCTAAACTAGCCTAGTTATATAGACATTCCTCAACTATTTCATCCCATCCTATCCACGGGAGATTCCAATGGATTATTCCATAGCAAATGACACGATCATTCAACGCATCCAGGCGATGAACAAACGCGTCAATGACTTGAAAGACGCTGACCTTTACTTTTACAACCAGCCTGTCTCGGAATTGCGCGGCGGCGCCCGTGTGTTGGTGAACGGGCGTGAAATGGGTATGTATGCTTCCTATAGCTACCTGGGGCTGGTAGGCCATCCGCGCATCAATGCCGCGGCAAAGGCTGCTGTGGATCAGTACGGCACTGGCACACACGGCGTACGGACCCTGGCGGGCACACTCACGCTTCATAATGCGCTGGAAGAGACGATTGCCGCCTTCAAACACACCGAAGCCGCGCTGACTTTCACCTCCGGCTACGCCACGAACCTTTCTGTGATCGCCACTCTGCTTGGGCGAGGCGATTATGTAATCTCCGATAAGCTCAACCACGCCAGCATTGTGGATGGCTGCCTGATGTCGGGGGCAAAATTCCTGCGTTTCCGGCACAATGATATGGAGGCCCTGGAGGCCCGTTTGCAGCAGATTCCAGATGGGGTTGCCAGGCTGGTGGTCGCCGATGCTGTTTTCAGCATGGATGGCGATGTGATTGACTTTCCCAAGATGGTGGCGCTATGCCGCAAGTACCATGCCTGGCTGATGATCGACGAGGCGCATTCTGTGGGCGTTCTGGGCAAGACTGGCCGTGGCATTGAAGAGCATTTTGGCATGCCAGACAGCATCGATATCAAGATGGGTACATTGAGCAAGACCATCCCGTCTGTGGGCGGCTATATCGCCGGCCGTAAAGACCTGATCAACTATTTGCGCCACTCGACGCGGGCGTACATTTTCTCTGCAGCTCTTCCCCCTGCGCAGACCGCAGCAGCCAAAGCTGCCTTTGAAGTCATTCTGGATGAGCCCTGGCGGGTGGAGAAGCTGCGCACCAACGCAGAGCAATTCATCACCGGGTTGAAGCAGGCAGGCTTCGACACGCTCAACACCGAGACGGCTATTGTGCCGGTGGTGTGCGGCGAGGATGAAGTGGCTTATCGGATGACCCAATATGCACAACACCGGGATGTCTTTGTCTTGCCAGTTGTATCTCCTGCGGTGCCGCCTGGTTTGGCCCGCCTGCGGGCGACGGTCACGGCGGCCCATGAGCCAGAGGAAATTGCTCATGCTATAAGCATAATTGCTGAATCTGGCAAAGAGATTGGGATTATCTAGCTTATGTACACAGTCCGGCTGAAAGCCGGGCGGGAAAAATCGCTCCTGCGCCGGCACCCATGGGTGTTTGCCGGCGCAGTTGATTCTATGGATGGCGCGCCGGAAGATGGCGATACCGTGCGAGTGGTGAGCCAGGCTGGTAACTTTCTGGCCTGGGCGGCTTACAGCCTGCATTCGCAGATCCGACTGCGGGTTTGGAGCTGGCAGGAGCAGGATGACATTGGCCCTGACTTCTTCCGCCAGCGAATTGGTCAGGCTGTGGCCGGGCGCATTGAGCTGATCGCTGCGGGGCGAAGTGATGCCCTGCGCCTGGTGCACGGCGAATCAGACGGCCTGCCGGGTTTGGTGGTGGATCGTTACGCTGCTACCCTGGTTGTGCAGTTTCTGAGCAGCGGTGCGGAGCATTGGAAAGAGACGCTGGCGGACCTGCTGCTTGAGATAACCGGCGCCCAGCGCCTTTATGAACGTTCCGACGTTGATGTGCGCCGCCTGGAGGGGTTGGTGGAGCGCAGCGGCCCATTGCGCGGCGACCCTCCCCTGCCGCGCCTGCAAATCCACGAAAATGGGCTGAGTTTTTGGGTAGATGTGGTTCACGGGCACAAAACCGGACATTATCTTGATCAGCGCGAGAATCGTCTGCGGCTGATGCAAATGGCCGCTGGGAAAGATGTGCTGGATTGTTTTACCTATACCGGCGGGTTCAGCGTTCACGCGTTGGCAGGTGGAGCAAAGTCTGTTCTGGCGATCGATTCGTCTGCCGAAGCGCTGGCGTTGGCGAAAGAGAATCTGGCGCTGAACAGCCTGCCGGCAGAGAGCGCCGAGTGGCAGCAAGGCGATGTCTTCCAACTTCTGCGTGGTTTACGTGACCGCGGACGAAGCTTTGATTTGATAGTGCTCGACCCGCCCAAGTTTGCCCCAACCGCAGCCCACGCCGAGCAAGCCGCCCGCGGATACAAAGACATCAACCTGCTGGCGTTCAAGCTGCTGCGTCCCGGAGGTTTGTTATTCACGTTTTCCTGTTCGGGTGGAGTCAGCGCAGAACTTTTTCAGAAGATTGTGGCGGGCGCAGCGCTGGACGCTGGCGTCCAGGCACAGATCATTGATTATTTACACCAGGCCGCCGATCACCCGGTGGCGCTGAATTATCCCGAAGGGGCATACTTGAAGGGATTTGTTGTGCGGGTGATACAGGGGTAAACCTGCCCACCCGGACTGTATGATCTTCCCTGCTCTACTTATGATTGGACAACCTGGCGTCCTTTGGGGGTAGGGGCAATCCAATCGCAATCTGGAGCTGAGGGTGGGTCTGTGACAATCAAGTTCTGGCGGGTGAGTTGGCGACAGGCTTCGTCGTACTCAGCCAGGGACAGGCGCAGTTCTCCGGCGATGTCGGTGCGGTTCTGAAAATGTTCTGGGGGATCTTCTGCCGGGAGTGTGCGGCATACAAATACAAGAATCCGGCGCGCAGTTTCATCCAGTGTTGTTTCGACCATGCTGATCTCCAGTTGGCTAAGATTTACCGCTTAAGATCTCTGTTTGTTTGCTACAAATCGCCGGCCTTTGAATGCGCAAAATATTCTGGCGCTCAGACCGCCTGTTTGGGGCAAAGCACGCCTCCGCCCAGGTTGGTGGAGAGCGGAGGTGAGTGGAGATGTCGGGAATCGAACCCGAGTCCGAAAGAATCGTCCCTCGAATATCTACGAGCGTAGTCGGTTGGGGTTTTCGCCTGAGGGGTCTCAACCGACAAAGGCGGCCCTCAGACAAACCGCTGAGGCCCGAAAGCCTCTCTTTCGCACACTGAGCGGTGTGGGTGTGCGGCACTCTGTCTTTGTCACGCCCGGACCCACCACCGGACAGAGAGCGGGGTGGGCGGACGTGGCCCCTCTTGTGGGGGCCAGCTGCTTAAGTCACTCGCTTATGCAGCGAGGGGCAGAGCAGCGTAGTTAGTGCGGTTGGCACTTGTTTTTTGCGCTGAGTTAACGAGGTCGGCGCCTCTCGGCTCGCAATTCGGGGCCAGCCTCTCCCGTCGAGACCTTTCATCCCCGGTAGTATACAATTATACCATCGGTGAAATATTTAGATAATTACGAGATTCCTCTTTTCAATGGAGTTGTCCACGTATAGTCACCTCTCGAAGAGAGCATCTCCAGATGAGCTCCAATTACAGTCGTAGTGTCGTGATATACTCATTGCAACGAATGTGCTAATTTGGGGTTTCTATTGTTGATTGTAAATTCAACTGCTGGGAACCCACAAAATTCCAGGTGAGTTGATTATGAATCAAAAGGATGAGATCCTGGTTGCAAAAGCAGCCCAAGGTGATCAAGATGCTTTTGGCGAGTTATATGAACGGTATGTGGAGCGTATCTACAACTATATCTATTATCGTACAGGGAATACCTATGATGCGGAGGACTTGACCGAGCGCGTATTCATGCGAGCAATGCGTCATATTGGCAACTATAATGATCGTGGTTTGCCTTTCTCAGCCTGGTTGTATCGAATTGCGCATAACCTTGTAGCTAACTGGCATCGTGACAACAATCGGCGTAAAGAAATTCCAATTGATGATGGTTTCCTGGTTGTTCGCTCCAATGATCATCCCGAACAGGAGTTGTTGCGAGCAGAAGAAAAAGAACGGTTACTTATGGCGATCCGACGATTGCCGCCCGAGAGGCAACAGCTGATTATCTTGAAATTTGTGGAACATCTCTCAAATGCCGAAATTGGTGAGATTATGGGACGAACTGAAGGAGCCATTAAGAGTTTATATCATCGTACGCTGGCAACGATGAGGCGAGAGTTTACTGAAGGCATGCTCGACATATTGGATCATCAAATTACCAATTGCGAAGAAGATTTATTGGAAGAAACCGATGAATAACATCCACAAATCTCTACCCGAACGGGTCACCAAAAATGATGTAAGCGAAATCGAAACCCTGATTTCGCAGGCTCTATCGCCGGTAAAACCTCGTGATGAGTTTATCCATGATTTACGCTATCGATTAACTCAACGTGATGTGGATACCTTTAATCAAGGTAATCTCTTCCGTTCATTGATGCTGGTCGTAGTTGGAATATTTGGAGGTCTGCTGGTAATTATCGGAGCAATTAAGGCATTTTTATCGCTCATCCAGGCAATCAGGT
>CAZDAU010000060.1:0-20363 GCA_964503625.1 uncultured Anaerolinea sp. | reverse complement strand
AAGAAATCACCCTGGCCGGGCTTACTCGGCAGAGGCCTGAACATCCTACAGCAAAGAGGCTTCTTTCCACCAACAGAACAGAACCCCATCCGTGCTCAGCTTGATCTACCCGTTCCGGTCGGTGCGCAGCAACATGCACCCCTTTAGAGCTTCCAGCACCTGTGGGTCGGGCCTCCCCTGTGCATCCCCAGCCGTCACGCTGAGCAGGACCCACCGCGGCCCCCAGCGCGCGATCCACTCCTCTGGATTGAGCGGGGCGTAGCCGCCGTCCGCAAGCAGCAGCGCCGTCATTGCCTCCAGTTTCTGGGTCATCGTAGGTAACCTGGGCTACGACGGTCTTTCCATTCCAAAAACCTGGCAGATGAGTCAATCGCTAAACAGTGCTCTCACCAATTCGTCACGCTCCATACCAAAGTGATCAGCTACATCGGTCAATATGGCGTGGAGCGTGCCTACGCGTAAGTCTTTATGGCTGGGAATAGTAATATGGTGTTCCCCCTTCTCCTGTGTCGATAGACGCAAATGGCTACCGGTCTGTCGCGTGACCCGGTAGCCAAAGATTTCCAGTCTCTTCGCCAGATCGAAACCGCTGATATCGCGGGGCAGCCTCATACAGCCATCACTTCTTCCCGTAAATAATGCAAGCGGACTATCCTGGGTTTCTGCTCACTTTCGAAGTGGCAGGCCAGGGCATCCTGGATTGCCGACTTGAGATCATCCCAGGTATCCCCTTCGGTATAGATTGAATAACCCAAAGCCCTTGCCGTATAACCGCCTTCGGGCGCATCTTCGACAATAAATACAATCTCTGACATACCAGCCTCCAGAATGGAATTATACACTCATCAACACCATTCGGGGAAACGGTGCATGTCCAGACATTGTCAGCCACGCGTCGGGTAAGGATCCATCGGCTGATCCTCATCCCGCCATCTTTTACCAGGCATCTCTGATCACGGTCTTTCAACCTCAACCCACATTTGCTCCCCATCCGTGCTCAGCTTGATCCAACCATTCCGATCCGTCCGCAGCAGCGTGCGGCCTTCCAGGGATTGCAGCACCTGCGGGCCGGGCCGCCCCTGCGCATCCCCCGTCACCAGGCTGAACAGCACCACCTATGGCTGCCAGCGCTCGATCCACTCCGGCGGGTTGAGCGGGGCGTAGCCGCCGTCAAACATTCAAGCTACAATCAGAACACACCAAGGCTATGATGTGTTAGATGATGATATACTTGCATCGAGATAAATCGTGAGGTTGAAATGCGCCAAATTATTCTCTATCCCGGTGAAGATGACTTCTGGGTGGCAGAGTGCCCCAGCTTGCCCGGCTGTGTCAGCCAGGGCCAGACCAAAGAGGAAGCCATCCTGAATATTCGTGAGGCCATTCAGGGCTATATCGCTGCCCTCGAAGAAGATGGCCTCCAGGTGCCCGAAGAGCGCTTCCAGGCAATTCTGGTCGCGGTATGAGTGGTTTGCCACAAATATCTGGAAAGGACTGCGCTAAGGCTCTGGCTAAAGCTGGCTTTTATGCGAAACGCCAGCAGGGCAGCCACATGATTCTACGCAGAGACGTGCCATTCGCTCAAGTTGTCGTACCAGATCACAAAACTCTAGACAGAGGAACGCTTCGGGCGATTATTCGCCAGGCCGGCTTGAGCATCGACGAGTTTCTAGGATTGCTGTGAGGTCGCTTTATTTACCAACCGATATTTCCAGCTCCACCCACAACCGCTCCCCATCCGTGCTCAGCTCGATCCACTCCGGTGGGGTTTTATTCACTGGTAAGGATTAACGAATTTAACACCCCGCACCTCCCGCCCATCCTGCAAATCTTCCGAATACAGCACATCACACCTGCCTTGCACGGCTGCGGCGATGATCAATGAGTCGTAGAATGAGTATTTGGTTTCGGCCTGGATCTCTAGGCAGCTCTCGTAGAGGGCCAGGCTCGGGTAGATCTGGCAGAGTGGATTCAGCACCAGCCTTAAATAGGTTTTTGCTCCCTCGATTTTCATGGGAATGGCAAACTTCTGCGTGGCCACATTCAGGAATTCCTGGATCACCTGGGTGCTGATAATGCCCGCACCAGTTTTCAGCGCTTCCTGGATCAGCGCCATGGCACGTTCTTTCTTTGACGGCTGGCGATTATCAAAGGAGTAGACAAAAATATTGGTGTCGATAAAATATTTAACGTTCATTCATTTCATCTCGTTTGAATAAACGTCCGGGCCAGACATACTCGAAGAGATCCATCAGCTCAGTAAATGCTTCGGCTGTTTCAGGACGATCGGCATATTTTTCCAACCACCTGCGAAACTCATCATTCAATGTTGTTCTCTCGGCTGCTGCTCGCTCACGCGCCCGTCTGATGAGGTCTTCCTCTGCGCTAAAGGTAATATTCTTCAACATATTTTACCTCCGGATAAAATTATACACTACGATAAGTGTACACGATTGACCGTGCAATGTCAATCTGCTATTTTTAATCGTAGGAGGAGCCAGGATAATCGTTATCTCCTCTCCACCTCTACCCACAACTTCTCCCCATCCGTGCTCAGCTCAATCCACCCGTTGCGGTCCGTGCGCAGCAATGTGCGGGCCTGCAACGCTTCCAACACCTGCGGGTCGGGCCGCCCCTGCGCATCCCCCGCCGCCACGCTGAGCAAGAACACCTGCGGTCCCCAGCGCTCGATCCACTCCGGCGGGTTGAGCGGGGCGTAACCGCCGTCCGCCAGCAGCAACGCCGTCATTGTGGTGAGGTTTTGGTCTTTCACCAACGCTTCCATACTGTCAAAGTCCAGGCCTACCGGTAGCAATGCCCGGAAGTTGCCCCACTCCAGCAGCAAAACAGCCCCACGTGGCTGCACCGTCAGCACATGCAAACTTGCCCCCCGGCCCAGATCCAGGATTTGCCCTGCCTGGGCATCAACAATCGGAATCCGCAGATCGGTCAGCGCCTGGCGCAATCGACGGGCGCTGTACTCACCCGCCACCGGTCCGGACCACAATACTTGCCCCAGGGGGAAGCGCTCCACCAGAGGCGGCAGGGCAGCCAGTTGCTCCTCGCTCGCCGCAGCCACGATCAGGTAGTCAAGCTGCCGTGCTCCCAATGGCAGGCGGCGGCCCAGGGCATTCGAAAGCAGGTTAGGACTGGCGCCGCCGTTGACCAGCAGGTTGCGCCCGCTGGGAGTCTGGATCAAGAGGGCATCCCCGCCGCCCACATCCAGCATCGTCAGGTGCAGGCGGCCATCTGGCGCGGCCAGAGCGACCCGCCACACCACCACCGTCGCCAGGGCCAGTCCCGCCAGGGCGATCCAGGCCAGGCGCGGGCCGGTCTCACCCAGCCTTGAGGATATCCAGCCGCGCAGGCGCGGGCTAAATGCCGTCCAGCCGAATAGCAGGGCGTAGAAAGCCAGCACCACCCAGGGGGAAAACGGCTGGACCGTCCAGGCCGCCCCAGGCAGGCGGGCGAAAATCTCCACAAGGCGGATGGTGTAGGCGATGAACGGCCAGGCCAGGTATGCGATGATCTGCCCCAAAGGTTGGAAGAACACCCCGGCCAGCGCCGCCAGCCCCCCCAGGATCATCACTGCCGGCTGGGCCGGCAGCACCAGCGGGTTGGCCAGAAAAGAGACCAGTGACAGGCGGTGAAAGTAGTACAGAATCAGAACCAAGGTGGTGAGTTGCGCTGCCAGGGTAAAGAGGAAGTATTCGCCCACTGGCCCCGCCAGGCGTTGAACGGTGGGGAGCGGCAGGCCGCGGGCGGCCAGCCCGGTGAACCATTGCGAAAGAGGCTCAGCGTACAGGATCAGCCCCAGGGTGGCCATGAAGGAGAGCTGGAAGCCAACATCCCACAGCACGTGCGGATCGGCCAGGGCCATCAGCGCGGCCACAAGGGCTAGGCTGTTTAGCCCAAACTGCCGCCGCCCAATCTGAGCGGCGAACACGCCCAGCCCGCCCATGATTGCCGCCCGCACCACCCCGGCGCTGGCCCCCGCCAGGATCGCGTACAGGGCAATGCCCAGGAAGGCCGCCAGCATGCCGCGCCAACGCCCCAGCAGCCAGCCAAAGAAGCCGACAAACAGCCCGGCTATGATCGCGAAATTAAATCCGCTGATGGCAATGATATGCGAAGTGCCGGTGTCATTGAAAGCCTGGCGCACCGGCTCAGGAATGCCGCCCTCTACGCCCAGTAAGATGCCTGCCATAAGCGAGGCCTCCGGATCAGGAAAGAGGCGGTAAATCGTCTCCACAACGCGCTGGCGCAGTGCATAGATGGCAGCCCAGAGTGGATTGCCCTGGCTGCTCTCCAGAACTTGCACGCAAACGTCCCTATCATATCCGCAAGTGAAATAGGAATATATTCCCTGGTGGGCCAGGTATGCCCGGTAAGAGAATTCATCATTCTCGAAGGGCGTGGTTAACCAGCCCTGCAACCGTACATGGTCGCCATAGTGCCAATTCCCATCCCGCGGCGCTCGCGCCAGCAACCTGCCGCTCACCGGCGCAAAGGCCTGGCTTCCCAGCGGGCGCAGCTGGTCTGCCTGCACCGTTAAGAGTGTGTACTGGTCACGCACTTCCGGTGGGGCAATAACCATCCCCTCAATCACCAGGCGGGCATCCTGATCATTGTGCCAGGCAAGCTGCTCAGGCGTCAGAACATGCTGGGTTGATTGATAGCGCGCTGCGCCCAGGCACATCGAGGCAATCAAGATGGGATAGGGAAGTGTTGACGCCCACCAGGGCCGGGCATCCTGCTCGCTATCAGGCGCCGAGGGGTGCAAGAACGGCTGGCGCCTGACTATTCGAGATAACATGGACAGAACCAGCGCCAGACCAGCCAGGGCCAGCCAGACAGTCCAGGACCACCCCAGCGACCAGCCCAAGAGGATACCGCAAACAAAACTCAATGAAAGCCAGAGCAGCGGCATGAATGTATTTTATCCTCAAATACCCCAGCCATCGAGCGGCGAAACCCGAATCGCCGCCCAATGGCTGGAATAAGGATAATGACCCGCCCCTAACTGGGTCAACGAAAAGTCAATCCGAGGTAAAATTAATAAAATTAGAGCTTATTCATCTGACGCGCAAGCGCACAGAATTCGCTATACTTTATGACGCTGATTTAATTGAAATGTGACACGCCCTGCATTCTGGGCAGGATGGTTATCAAATCTATGGACGACATCGGAGGTGCGCCGTGGCACGCATTCTGCTTGTAGATGATGAACAACTGATCACCGACTCGCTCTCCTACAGCTTAAAACGAGAGGGGTTCGATGTTGACATTGCTGCAGATGGGATATCGGCGATCCAGGCTGTCGAAGAGACTCAGCCCGACCTGATTGTGCTGGATCTGATGCTGCCCGATATCAGCGGGTTTGAGGTTTGCCGCCGCTTACGCACGTTCACTGCCATCCCGGTGATCATGCTCACTGCCCGCGGCGAGGAAATCGACCGGGTCCTGGGGTTGGAGGTTGGCGCAGACGATTACCTGGCGAAGCCTTTTTCTTTCCGAGAGCTGCTGGCGCGCATCCAGGCGATGCTGCGGCGGGTGCAACTCGACCGGCAAACACCCCAGCCCCAGAACGTCTCCATGGGCCAGCTCAGCATGGATCCAGTGGCGCGGCGCGTTTATAAAGGCGACCAGGAGGTGCAGCTTTCGGCGCGTGAATTCGATCTGCTGGCCATCTTGATGAAAAATGCCGGGCGAGCCATGAGCCGCGATGAATTGATCAAACTTGTTTGGGGCGATGATTGGGTTGGAGATCCACGCACGCTGGATGTTCACGTGCGATGGTTGCGTTTGAAAATAGAGGAAGATCCTGCCAGTCCGCAATTTATCCAGACTGTGCGCGGCTTTGGTTATCGCTTCGCTGGTCAGGAGGAGTTGTCCTAGCCCAATGAAGTTTGCCCGTTCCCTTAATACACGCCTGGTCCTTTCCCATCTGGCGGTTTCATTGGGCAGCATTGCGCTGATGGCAAGCTTTGCCGGTCGATTCATATTTCAAGCTGCAACCGCCGAAACTGAGCATAACCTGCAAGGCCTGGCTTTTGCGGCCGGCAACGCCCTGGAGCAGCCCCTCCAAGAGCTGAGCCAGGGCACCAGGGACAAAGAATTTATCCATGATACGCTGGCTCGCATGTTTGCCGACATCCCGGGCATGCAGTTCACCGTATACCAGCCAGACGGTTTTCCGTTAACCGACAGCAACCCCACCCTGCCACCGCGCGCCAACCGGCTGAACGCGCCCGAGGTCATTCAAGCTCTGGAAAGCGAGCTGGGCACTGGGGTAAGCATCCGCCCAAACAGCAAGGGCGAACAAATGATCCATGTGGCGGCGCTGATCCAGCGCGAGATCGAAGTGACCGGTATCCTGCGGTTGAGCGTACCCCTGGCGCCAACCCAACAGGCTGCGCGCCAGTCTTTCCTGATCTTGATGGGGGTCACTTTGCTGATCGTCTCTGGCATGAGCTTGGTGGGAATGGTGCTGGCCAACAATCTGGCCCGGCCCATCCAGATCCTGACCCAGGCAGCTAAGAACATGGAAAGCGGCGATCTCAGCGTGCGGGTCAAACCCACTGGCCCCCAGGAGATGCAGCAACTGGCTGAAGCATTTAACAGCATGGCAAACCGGCTGCAAGCCAACCTGGTCCAGTTGCGCGCCTTTGTAGCCAACGCCAGCCACGAACTGCGCACCCCTCTGACGGTGGTCAAGTTGCGCGCCGAAGCTCTGCGAGAAGGCGCCCTGGAAGAGCCAGAGATAGCCTTGCGTTTTCTTTCAGAGATCGAGACCGAAATTGATCGCCTGGTGCGAATGGTAAACGATCTGCTGGACCTTTCGCGCATGGAGGCTGGACTGGATAGCGGCAAGCGCACCCTGCTCAACCTTGGCGCCATCGCTCATGAGGTTTACGAGACTTTCAGCATTCGGGCATCCCGGGCAGAAGTCAACCTGCACCTGGATGTAGACCCCGGCCTGCAGCCGGTGATGGGCAATGAAGGCCAGTTGCGCAGGGTTTTCTACAACCTGGTTGAGAACGCAATCAAATACACACCCTGCAACGGGCAGGTAGAAATGTTGCTGAGACCGGGGCCAAACCCCAACACGGTCCGCCTGCTGGTGCGGGATTCAGGCCCCGGCATCGCTCCGGAACATCTGCCGCACGTGTTTGAGCGCTTTTACCGCGCCGAAACCACCCAACCCCGGCCAGGCGTGGTGCGAGGCAGCGGCCTGGGGCTGGCCATCGCAAAATCGATCGTGGAAAGCCACGGCGGTGAGATCGGAGTGAGCAGCCAGATCGGCAACGGCACAACTTTCTGGGCCGATCTACCCACCGTCAGTTAGACTCCTTCACAAAGCGCGTGCCATCCGGCATAATTACATCGGTCAGGTTAGCGCCTTCGAAGATGACTTCGTTGACCTCTGCGCCGGTCAAATTTGCGCCACTCAAATCGGCCCTGGACAGATTGGCTGCGGTCAAGTCTGCTCTGGTCAGGTTTGCGCCCCGCAGGTTTGCCCCAACAAGATTCGCGTCAAAAAGATTGGCCAGCGAGAGGTCGGCCCCGCTGAGGTTAGCGCCGGCCAGGTTAGTCTTGCTCAGATCGGCGCGGGTCAGGTTGCTGCCATTCAAATTGGCGCGGATCATCATGGCTTTGCTCAGGCTGGCGCGGCTCAGGTTGGCCTCAACCATGACCACTTCGAGCATGTCGGTTTTGCCCAGGTCGGCGCGGGTCAGGTTGGCGTGGCTCAGGTTGGCTTCAGTCAGGTTTGCCCGTTGCAAATGCGCCTCAAACAGATTGGCCATGCTCAGATCGGCCCTGCGCAAGTCAGCGCCAGCCAGGCTGGCCCAGTTCAAGTCAGCTTTGTTCAGGTTTGCCATGCTCAGGTTGCATTCACTCAGGTCCACCCAGAAGAGTGATGCATCGCTCAGGTCGATTTTAACCAACCAGAGCGGCCTGGGGCGATTGATCAAATCATAGATCTGAAAGTTAGTCAAAGAGCTCATGAGACACCTTTCCTGGTTGCCTGAATTCTAATTTTCCTGCGCCAGTCCAGCGAAATCGGCTCGCAACGCGTGACAGCGCTCGCAATACGAATGATCGCAAAGCAAGGCCAGCGGATCAACCTCCAACCATGCCCGGGCGATCCCAACCAAATCTTTCATTGGAACGGCCTGCAACTGCGCCTGCCCTGCCCATGACTGCCGGATGGCATGGGTGAGTCGCGGCGCAATGGCGTTGAAACCATCCGAACAGCCCGGAAAACCGGGGCATTCCACCACCCCGCGGGGTGTGAGCGCCCAGCGCAAAAATTGCCTCCGTCCAGCCAGGCGTTCGGCAAAATGGATCGCCGTGTTGACTGTGTGATCGACGCCCATCAAGAGCACCCAGGCATCTGCATCGACCAGCAAACGAAAAGGAGCAAGCGGTTCAACGATGGATTGGCTATCCAGGAAGCGGTCTGCGTGGACGCCGACAAACGAGAGGATCGGGTGGAGCGAACGGCGAGCCCCTGGATGCTGGCGCATTGTTTCCGGAATTGCTCCGATCAATCTGTCCACCGGCATGCCTGAGCGATAAAACTGCGCCTGCCGGTTCGCGTCCGAGTAGGTTCCATACGCCAGGCCGTTATTGGGCGGCCCCTCTTCCGGCACCACCATCGTTTTATAGGTGAAGCCCGGCATCATCAGAACAGGGAACACCGTTAAGAGCGCTTTTACCACCACCTGGGCCCCCCCCTCCACCGGGCCAAAGGCCGAAAGCGAGGCATGCGCCACCAAAGGGGCGCCAGATGGGATATCCAATTTACGAAATGCGGTTACCAAATCAGAGAAACCGATCATGCCCCTTTCCACTCAGGCTTGCGTTTCTCAATAAAAGCCGCCATTCCTTCCTTCTGATCCTGGGTGCTGAAAAGGTAATAGAATGCGCGGCGTTCACTGGCCAGGCCTTCGGTCAGGAACGAGTCGAAGGCATGATTCACCGCTTCTTTGCCCAGGCGGACCGCCAGGGGGGCGCGCCCGGCAACTTCTCTTGCCAACGCCAGCGCCTCGTCCATGCAACGCTCCACCGGCACCACCCGGTTTACAAGCCCATGTTGCAACGCTTCCTCGGCGGTGAGGGTTCGGTTGTTGAGCACCATTTCCATGGCAATGGCTTTCCCCACTGCACGGGTCAGCCGTTGTGTGCCTCCCGCCCCCGGGATGGTGCCAATGGTGATCTCGGGCTGGCCAAAGCGAGCCGACTCGGAGGCGACAATCATGTCGCAGGACATGGCCAGCTCACAGCCGCCACCCAAACACCAGCCAGACACCGCAGCGATCACAGGTTTCTTCACCTGGCGAATCCGGTCAAATCGGGAAACTGGATCGCGCAGCAACATTTCAACGGGTGAAGCATCTGCCATTTCCTTGATATCAGCACCGGCAGCAAAGACGCGCTCATTGCCGGTAATCACCATGGCGCCAATGGCCTTATCCGCATCAAACTCCTGCAGTGCGTCCATAAGCTCGGCCAGCAAAACTGCGTTCAAAGCGTTCATGAATTGTGGACGGTTGAGCTGCACCAGGCCCACCCGCTCGCGGCTCTCCACCAATATTGCTGTGTATTCGCTCATCTTGGCCTCCTTTGCTTCAGAACAGTATCGATGCGTTTTTACGGATGCTCCTCTATTTGATTCGAACCACCTGCCCGCAAATATCCCCGGATGAATGGCTACACAAGGACAGGATTTGATTGACGACCGGCTGCAAGTCGGCTGCAGCCCATCCCTCCAGGGTGCGTTCCACGCACACCGCGCTCAGCCGTATGTGATCACCGGCAAGCTCCTTCGCCGCCTGGCGGGTGAACCCCATCAGGCCCGCCTGGCTGGCGATAAAAGCAGCCCGTCCGCTCCAATCTTGTTCTTCATCCACAGCTTCGACGATATTGACCATCGAACCGCTCCCCTGGTAGCGCATCACCTGCCCAACCCGTTGCAGGGTCAGGAATGGGCCAGTTAAGTTGACATCCAGCGTGCGCTGCCAATCCCATTCATCCATGGTCAAGAGAGCAGCGCGCGGCCGGACAACAGCATGATTGACCAGAATATCGATCCGCCCCCAATCCGTCAACACCAGGTCAACCAGGGTTTGCACGGCCATCTTTTTGCTCACATCAAAAACATAATCTTTTACCCGCCCACCAGCCAGGCCTATCCGCTCCAGGGTGATATCCAGGTTGATCGGCGTCAGGTCGTTCGCAGCAACAACTGCCTGGCGCGCAGCAAAGGCTTCGGCAACGGCCCTGCCCAGTCCCCGGCCCGCGCCTGTGATTAGAACAACCTTATCCTTGAACTCATCTTCCATCAGACTTCAAATCACTTCCAGCAAGGCTGAAACAGGCTGCTATTCAACCGATGAAGCTGGGGGCAAGCAGACCGGGATCCGGTCCGCATTTTCGCCTGCGTTGAGCGGCAAGCCAAGGTAAGGCGAGGGATCCAGGGTGTTGCCAATTTCCAGCTCGTTCAGATAGTTGCCCTGACCATCGTCCTTAACAATTGAAAAGTGCAGATGCACGCCGACGGGGTTGTTGGGGGTGCCGGAATAATTGCCCTGATAGCCCAACAACGTGCCAGCAGGGACATATTTCTCAATTGTGCCGGGTGGGAAATCCGGCGCCACATAGGATTCGCCATTTGGGCTTGCCATGTGCGTGTAATAAGTCCAGATCTGGCGGCCTGGCTGGAGCGGATCATCCGGAATGCGGATAATCACAGTGGATTTCCAATCCTGCTGGCGAGTTAAGAAACCTGCATAGGCTGCGTAAACGGGGGTAACACCTGCCTTCTCCCCACCAAAAATATCAATCCCCTGATGATGGTGGCCAATGCGAAATGAATCCCCCCATAAAAAGCCAACATATCCATCGGTGGGCATTTCGAAGGGGGCATAATCGCAAACTTCACCAGCTCGCATCATCCAATTTGCATGACCTGCCGGGTCCTGCAGCCAGGCCATCAAGCGCTCAAAGCGCACTGGGCTGAACACATGCGAACGATAGTAACGATAGCCAGCAAAAGCGCCTGCAACTGCAATGCCTGCCAACAGGATCAACCCCAGTCCAAGCCAGGATAAGCAGGCAGGGTGGGAAGAACGCGATTTAGCCCGTTCCACCGCCCGACCGCCTGTGTTTTTGGATATTGGCGAGATCGTCTTCGCGGTGATCTGCAAAAAAAAGCATCATCTTACCACCGCTCATTTGCTGCAAGAGGGCGCCCGCAGCCTGTCCATCCGGGGAGGACAGCGCCGTTTCGGCCTCCGCCCGGTTATCGAAAAACAGCTCATGCATATGGACATAAGGCTTCTCGCCATAGAGGAAAACATCCACCCGGCTGGTTGCCTCCCGGCGCAGACCTGGTAAGGATTCGACCAGATGTAAAAATTCTGGCCAACGCGCCTCAAAACGATCCCAGTCCTGCAGCGATTCAACTAAAATAACCAGTTTATACATTTCTGCAAGCTCCTCATTTGATTATACACGCAGGTTCTCAAAGTTTATGGTATGATTCCGCAACTGGAGTACTGGTACATGGACGACAAAATCACAATTATCGAAGGACCTCCCCCAACATTTGAAGCGGTCGGTGACGGCTGGGTGCTGGGGTTAAACGAAGGCCCAAATCTGTATCAGATTGCCCTGACTCGACTGCGAACCTTTAACGGACCTGCGCTGATCGAGCGGTGCAACAAAGCCTGGCGCCACCAAAACACGATCAACCTGGAGTATCGCAGCCTGGATGGGCTGGAAAGCTATGCTCCGATCCTCGCTGCTCGCGCTCTGGAGCTTGATGAAGGGCAAATGCTTTTGCTTTGGGTTCGCCAGGAATTCGACGACGCCGAGCTCGACGCCGACCCAGACGATGAAGATGATGATCTGTACGACGATCCAGGCGATGGGCCAGATCTTTAGCCACTAGATTGCATTGTGCGGCAGGCAGCCACCTGCCGCACAATCCTTAATGCCAATGGTTGATTCCGAAATCCTGCCCACCCTTCTGGAAAACGGCGTTTTCACCATCACGCTGAACCGGCCCAAGGTCAACGCGATTAACTTTGAACTGATCGCTGCTTTGCAGGCTGCCCTAAAGCAAGCAGAGCGGGATGACCAGGTGCGCTGCGTCCTGCTGCGCGGCGCAGGAGATCACTTCAGCGCAGGCCAGGATGTGTCTGTTTTTCTCCAAGTGAAAGATGTCTCTTATCGTGAGCACATGCAGCGAACTTACAACCCATTGATCCTGCAGATTCGGAAACTGGAGAAACCGGTCCTGGCCGCGTTGAACGGCGCAGTGTCTGGGGCGGCGTTGGGGATCGCTTTGGCTTGCGACCTGCGCATCGCTTCTGAGAGCGCCCGGTTCGTTGTCGGCTTTGCTGGAATCGGGCTTTCGCCGGACTCAGCGGTGTCGCTGCTGCTGCCAGCCATCATCGGCCTGGGGCGGGCAACGGAGTTCACCTTTAGCAATGCCCCGATCAACGCCGAGCAGGCCCTAGCATGGGGAATGGTCAACCGGGTCGTGCCCGTCCAAGACCTCAACCAAGAGGCGATGACAATGGCACGCCTGCTGGCGCAAGGACCCATTCGCGCGATGGGCCTGGCCAAGCGCGCCTTTAACAAAGCCGTCCTGGGAAACCTGGAACAGGTGCTGGATTACGAGGGTCACCTTCAGGAGATTGCCAGCCACGGCCAGGAACACCAGGAGGGCGTACGCGCTTTCTTGGAAAAACGCCCGGCAAAATTTTCCTGATCTGCCAGTTTCAATAGCCGCGCCAGATCTTCAGGACGGCCAGGGCTGCAAATATCACAAAATCCAGTAAACCAAAGATCAGGGCTCTGGATTGATCGCTCTCATCCACAAGATGTGGATCCAGATACCCCCCCTCTAAACGATATACAGGGCCAGCAAACCAGGCAAAGAAGGTGCCCCCAAGCAATCCACCCATATGTCCCCAGAAATCAATCCCTGGGGAAAGCCCCAAAAACATATTAATGACAAGGATAAAGATCACATTGCCCAGGGCGCGCTGTGCCATACCACCCAGGATGCTCCGGTTGCGATACAAGAAAATGGCTTCTGCTCCAATCAAGCCAAAGATCGCTGTGGATGCTCCCAGGGATGGGTTGGCAGAGAAAAGGAAAGAGATGACATTTCCGGCAAAACCGGAGAGCATATAAAGCGCCAGGAAGCGGCCGTGCCCATAATAACCTTCCAGAGATGGCCCCAATGCAAGCAAGGCGTACATATTGAAGCCAATGTGAAGGATCGAGCCATGCAGGAATACAGGCGTGAACAAGCGCCATAGCTCACCGCCAATGATCGCCTCATTGATTTTCAGCCCCATCGCAGCAGCCAGGTCTTGCCCAAATACAGCCTGGGTTGCCAGTTGAATCAGAAAAACTGTTACGGTGATGCCCAGCAATATGTAAGTGACCATTGGCTTTGTGCGGGGTAGGCGCAATGTCACGTAGCGGGGCGAAGCAGTTTCTGGATAGCCTGGCTCAGGTCGATCAGGAGGGGGATACATCAGAGGCTGACCTTTCTTGGCTGGACGCGATGATGTTCGGCATGGATGATGGCTTCAATCGTGTCCACCGTTTCATCTAAATGGGCTTGTGGATTGACAACAACATAATCAAATTGATCCAGATGCTTTTGCTCCTGGCGAGCTGTGGCAATGCGCAACTTCAGCCCCTCAGGGGACTCACTTTTGCGGGCAATAAGGCGGCTGACCAACTCTTCTTCACTCTGGGTGGTCAGGAAGATTAACAAGGCATCCGGGCAAAGCTTGCGGATGGTGGCGGCTCCCTGCACATCAATGCGCATGACCACATCTTTTCCGCTGGCCAGGGCCTCTCGCACCTGTTGCTTGGGGATGCCTTTGTAATCATTGTAGACAATGGCATATTCGAGCAGTTCGTTTTGCTCAATCATCTCCGCAAATTGGTCCTTCGTCAGGAAGAAATAATCCACCCCATGCTGCTCTTCTGGGCGCGCCGGACGCGTGGTTGCCGTGACCACAAAGTGGAATGGCAAGCCGCGCTCTTTCATCAGTTGGATCACGGTGTCCTTGCCAACCCCGGATGGGCCAGAAAGCACAATCAACAAAGGTTGACTAAGTTCAGGGTTCAAAGTCACTTGACTCAGCACACTCACCTCGCACAACAAAGTTTTTCATCTAGAAACCGCCCCAAAGTTGAAGAACAACCCTATGACAGTTTGGCTTGCCTTGATTATAATTTTAAAAGCTGATCTCACAGTCTGAATACGGAGGAAGATATGCCGTTTTATCCTTACCGTTGTCTCAGTTGCATGAAACGCTTCGAAATCTTCATGAGCTACAGCGAATATGGCACGCGCCCAGTGACCTGTCCGCATTGCCAAAGCCAGAATGTGCAGCGGCGAATCAACCGTGTGCGCATCGCCCATTCTGAAGAAAGCCGCCTGGATAGCATGAGCGATTTCAGCGACTTTGATGGTTTGGAAGACGACCCGCGCCAGCTTGGGCGAATGATGCGCCGGATGGGCCAGGAGATGGGCGAAGAAGTAGGTCCCGAATTCGATGAAGTGATCGACCGCCTGGAAGCCGGGCAAAGCCCCGAAGAGATCGAATCTGCCATGCCGGATCTGGGCGGCGGCGATAATGACTTCGCCGGGGCCGACGAGTGAGCTAAACCCCAACCTTCAACCGTTCCAAGACAACTTCCTGGAGAGCGGCCTGGACCACATCGGGGGGTTGCCCGGCATCGATCACAATCCAACGGTTCGGCTCCGCCAGGGCCATCTCATGGTATCCCTGGCGAACCCGGCGGTGAAAATCCAGGTCATAGGCGTCCAGCCGGTTCCATTCGCTGGCATCCAGCTTGCGCCTCAAGCCCACTTCAATATCTACATCCAACAACAGGGTCAGGTTGGGTTTCAGCCCGCCCGTGGCAAACTGGACAATTGTTTTCAACTCCTCCAGGTTGATCTGGTGCCCATACCCCTGGTAAGCCAGGGTCGAATCGGCATACCGGTCGCACAGCACAGTCTCGCCACTGGCCAGGCGAGGGCGAATGACCTGCTCGACCAACTGCGCCCGAGAGGCCTGAAACAACAGAATTTCGGTGCGCGGTCGCATATCGGTGTTCTTCATATCAAACAGCACCGAGCGGATCTGGTCGCCGATGGGCGTGCCGCCTGGTTCGCGAGTCAGCAAGACGGGGTAGCCTTGCTGGCGCAAGGCCTCGGCCAGTAGAGAAATCTGGCGTGTCTTACCGCTGCCTTCCGGGCCTTCCAATGTTATGAACATAACGCTAGGACTCGCGGTAAATTCGCACCCGGCGGTTGGGTTCTTTACCATAGGAATGCGAAACCAGGTTTGCTTCGCGCGCCATCTGGTGCTGCACGCGGCGGATGGATGATGCCGCCGGTTGCAACTCAACCCAACGCTCGCCATTCATCACCGCGCTGATCGCCGCGCGAGTCTCTTGCAAGGCGGTTTCCATGCCCGATTCGCCGCCTTCATCTGCATAGAGATTGAACAGGTCGCCCAAAAATTGCTGCATCTGGTTGACCGTATTTGAGCGCAGGACATAAATGGGCACATTGCGCTGCTCAGCCTCGGTGATGGTGCGCTGGCGTTTGCGATAGTATGCCCGCAAGGTCACCAAAACATTCGCCTCCCCGGCATCATTGACGATCAAAGCGGGCACGCCCAACCGGCGTGCTGCCTGGGTCAGGCGGTTGCGCGCCACGCCATAGGGATAAATTCGGACAGGCTGTAAGGAACTGCGATCGCGCCCAGTGGAGCCATTTTCAAAACGCGGCGAAGCTGAGGAATATTCTGGCCGTTCCGCCTGCGCCACCGGACGTTCCAAGAGGGTCTCCCCAGCCTGGCGCCGATACCCCTGTTGGCCAAAAGCCGCCGGGCGGGTTGGAGCAGGCGCTCGCTCAATGCGGATCTCACCATCCAGCCGGGAACGGATCTCCGGCGGCAGCGGATAGCCGCGCAGCAGACCATCCACCGCGGCAGCCACATCGGGGTGCACAGCCAGGCGGTCGCGTGTCTGGATTTCAATCAGTACATCAAAGGTGGGCGGCGAGCGGCGTTCCAGGACGGTCTTCTGGGTACCGCGCCGGCGGGCTTCTTCGTCTGAAAGCGTCACCGATTCAATGCCGCCAACCAGATCGGCCAGGGTGGGGTTCAGCAGCAGATTCTCAAGTGAATTGCCGTGCGCCGTTCCAATGAGCTGGACGCCACGCTCGGCAATGGTACGGGCGGCTGCAGCCTCCAGCTCGCGGCCAATCTCATCGATGACAATTGCTTCTGGGTTGTGGTTTTCCACTGCCTCAATCATCACTTCATGCTGCAACGAGGGGGTTGCCACCTGCATGCGGCGAGCCCGGCCCACCGCCGGGTGAGGGACATCGCCATCGCCGCCAATCTCATTGGAAGTGTCAACGATCACCACTCGCTTGGTCTCAGCCAAAATGCGCGCCGCCTCGCGCAGCATAGTGGTTTTTCCCACACCGGGCCGGCCCAAGATGAGCAGGCTCTTGCCACTCTCGATCAGGTCTTTAATGATATCGGTCGTCCCATAAACGGCCCGGCCCACCCGGCAGGTGAGGCCAACAATGTAACCTCGGCGGTTACGGATGGCAGAGATGCGATGCAGGGTTCGCTCCAGGCCAGCCCGGTTGTCGGCATCAAATTCGCCGATGCGCTCGACCACATAATCGATATCCTGGTGCGAGACCTCGGTTTGGCTGAGCAGAACTTCTCGAAGGACAAAACGTGCGGTGGGCAGGCGCCCCAGATCCAAGATCACTTCCAACAGGTTATCAAAATCGTTGGCCTCAGTCACGGCTTTGGCAATGGCAGCAGGCAACACGTCCAGCAGAGCGTGCAAATCATCGGTTATTTTTTGTTGTTGCATAAAATTTTACTTACTCTCCAATCGGGCAACCGGAGCGGTTATTTCAGGCTGTCCGCCCTCCAGGGCCGGCATCGCAAAGGCGCGCAAGGCTTTCTGTTGGCTCACAAGCTGCTTGACCATAACCGCCTGGCGCGGACCAGCCTCCGCGCCCAGATCTTCAATCGCCGTCTCCAGCCAGGATTGGTATGAACGAACACAAATATACACCGGCCGTGAGCGACGATTGGGAACTTTGCTCAGCAATTCCAAAAAGTGGCGAGCGATATCCTGAGCATCCGGGTGCACAAAAGGCTGCGCCCAAATACCCCGGTGGCCATACTTCAACTCAACAAAAGCGATCAATTCCCCATGTTCATAATACACCATCCCCTTTGGATGTTGGGTCGCCAGCGGTTCCGCCTGTTGCACCAGAGCCGGCACCAGGTTGTTGTACAGAGAACGGATTGGGATTTCATCCTGAGCGGTCGCTGGACGCCATGTGGCCAGTTGGGAATCGCTATCTGGGAAGCCAGTGAGCTGCCAGACGCGCTGGCGAGAATAGATTGCAAAGCTGCATTGGCGCAGGGTTTCAAATGCCTCTGAGCTCTCATCGACATCTGCCAACAGGCGCAGTGCGCCGCGCTCCCCCGATTCGGCCATCATGTGTTCCAGCAAGGCCAGCACTTCCGCCGAGTCCAGGGCGATACTCGGCGCCAAAAAAGTGAGGTGTGAGAACGGTGATCCCATCATGTGGATGAACTGGCCAAAGACCGGCAGGCCGTCTTTTCCATCAACGTTCAGCACGTAAGTAAAAATGCCCATGGAGGAGGCGAAGGAGGACAGCAGCGCGCCAGGCACCATCATTGGCCCACGAGTTAAAACCAGGGCGCTATCCAGAAAAACGCTCTGCTTTCGGAAGCGGTGTAGGGCGAGGAAATCGCGCCAGTCAAAATGACGCACGCTCATGGACCAGTGCCACCTGTCTCAAGATCTTGCCAGGGTCAGAAAGTAGCGGTGAAAGCGATCATCTCGAGTCAATTCAGGATGAAACGAGGTCGCCAACCAACGTCCCTGCTGGGCAGCAACAACCCGGCCATCCGGCAGATGCGCCAGCGCTTCAGCAGGATCGGCCACGGTGGCGATCAATGGGGCGCGGATAAACACCGCATGGTAAGGGCGCGGATCCGGATCCACCTGTTGCAAAGCAGGCACATCCAGATCCACCTCAAAGCTGTTCACCTGGCGGCCAAAGGCGTTGCGTTCTACCGTGATATCCATCAGGCCCAACAGAGGTTGGTTGCGAAGCGCATCCCTGGACAGGAAAATTGCTCCTGCACAGGTGCCCCAAATGGCCCGCTCGTGTCCAAAACGGCGCAAAGGTTCCATCAAGTCATAAGCCACAGCCAGCTTTCCGATGGTGGTCGATTCACCTCCGGGGATAATCAGCCCATCCAGGCCTTCCAGGTGCCTGGGCAGACGCACTTCCACCGTTTTGGCGCCCATGCGCTGAAGCATGGCGATGTGTTCTGCAAAGTCGCCCTGCAGAGCAAGAACTCCAATGGTCGTCATAGCTACCAACTGGTTACCAGCACCTGGCTGGCAACCCTCATCTCCTAGTATGCAATGTTGGCATCCACCAGAGCCAGGATGCTGCTCCTTACCAACCGCGCCCAGCAATCAGCTCGGCCTCTGGGATGGCGGAAATCTGGCGCCCGACCATTGGTTCGCCCAGATTGCGACTGACCTCGGCCAGAATGTATGGATCATTGTAATGTGTGACCGCTTTGACAATTGCCGCTGCACGCCGGGCCGGATCGCCAGACTTGAAGATCCCTGAACCAACGAAAACGCCATCCACGCCCAGTTGCATCATCAGCGCCGCGTCGGCAGGGGTGGCCACCCCACCGGCAGCAAAATTCACCACAGGCAAACGGCCCAGGCTGCGCGTTTCCATAACCAGCTCATAAGGCGCGCCAATTTCCTTGGCAAAGGCCATCACTTCTTCTTCTGGCATATTCTCAAGCCGGCGGATTTCTCCCAGAACCGAGCGCGCATGGCGCACAGCCTCAACCACATCGCCCGTGCCCGCCTCGCCCTTGGTGCGGATCATTGCCGCGCCTTCGCCAATCCGGCGCAGCGCCTCGCCCAGGTTGCGGCAGCCGCAGACAAACGGCACTTTGAAGGCGTGTTTATTGATATGATGAGCTTCATCGGCTGGAGTTAGCACTTCGGATTCGTCAATATAATCCACACCAATCGCTTCCAGGATTTGCGCTTCGACAAAATGCCCAATCCGGCACTTGGCCATCACGGGTATGGAGACGGTGTCCATAATCTTCAGGATGAGCTCAGGATCGCTCATCCGGGCCACCCCGCCATGAGCGCGGATATCTGCCGGAACACGCTCCAGGGCCATCACTGCAACTGCACCAGCTTCTTCGGCAATTTGGGCATGTTCCGGTGTGACCACATCCATAATCACGCCGCCCTTGAGCATCTGAGCCAACCCCTTCTTTACAGCAAATGTTCCAACTTGTTGATTCATCTGATTACCTCCGTACCGACAAATTTCGTCGAGATGTGTACTGGATGAAAAAGCATATCTTTCGCTTTTTCATTAATGATTCTACCATGTGCAAGTTTCCATTGCAATCACCTGGAAACGTCCGAAAGGACGCAAAGGGACATTCTAACGCAGGATTAATGCCCGCCTGGCATCCCCCTTGAGCAGCGCACTGAAAGGCAACCGTTCGTTGCGCTAATTTGAGGTTAGATCAGTTCGATTGCCCGCCGCACAAATCCATTTGCCATCTCCAGGCGCTGGTTCGCTTCATCCAGGCTCACGCCCGCAAGCAGCATGACCAGCACAGGCTTGACTTGAAATCCAGCCTGTTCCAGCAATTGGGTCGCGATCTCCTCGCCAACTCCGGTCACTTCCTGCACAATGCGCACAGCTCGCAGGCGCAATTTCTGATTTGTGGCGCGCACGTCCACCATCAGGTTGCCATAAACCTTACCCAGGCGGATCATTGTAGCCGTCGAAAGCATGTTGAGGACCATCTTTTGCGCGCTGCCAGCCTTCATGCGGGTTGAGCCAGCAATGACTTCCGGTCCAACGACCGGCGCAATGGTAATTTCGGCCAGGTCCTGCAGCAACCCGCCCGAAACACAAACCAGGGCGACCACATGCGCGCCACGCTGGCGGGCTTCCCGGGCGCCTGCCACCACCCAGGGAGCGCCGCCGCCCGCTGAGATAGCCACCAGCACATCACCTCGGCCGACGCCCGCATCCAGGATCGTCTGGCGGCCTGCGTCAGCGTCATCTTCTGCCGCCTCTACCGAACGCCGCAGAGCAATATCGCCGCCCGCTATAAAGGCTTGAAAGAGTTCGGGCGGCGTGTTATAGGTCGGCGGCAGCTCTGAGGCGTCAA
>CAZDAU010000059.1:12153-20517 GCA_964503625.1 uncultured Anaerolinea sp. | reverse complement strand
TTCAAACTTCACTCTGTTCCTTCCGCTAACATGTGGAAATTGTCAGGTGGCTAGAGGTACTCTGTGAATCCAAAATCCTTCCACCTGATTTCACTTGGCTGCGCCAAGAACACGGTTGACTCCAGCTCCATGGCGCAGCTCCTATCCCAGGCTGGCTATCGCCTGACCGAGAACCCTGATCGGGCCGGGGTCTTAATTGTGAACACTTGCGGTTTTATTGGCCCAGCCAAACAGGAATCGTTGCAGGTTCTGGCGGAGCTTGCGGCTCAAAAACGCAAAGGCCAGCTTTTGATTGCTGCAGGTTGCCTGACCCAACGGTATGGTGTGGAAGTCGCCCGCCAGGTGCCAGGGCTGGATGGCATTCTGGGCACCCGGCGCTGGATGGACATTGTCGAAGTGGTGCAAAAGCTGCGCGCCAGCCGGCATCCCCAACCGCTTTATCACCTGCCTGAAACGCCAACCGTGGGCGGCGATGAGCACGGCGCTCAGCGAGCTGCCAAACAGGGCGGCAGCGCTTATCTCAAAATTGCCGATGGTTGCCGGCGGCCCTGCGCATTCTGCGCCATTCCGCTCATCAAAGGAACAGCAGTCAGCCGGCCGGTGGAAGCGGTCCTTGAGGAAGCGCGATCCCTGCAATCTTTGGGGGTGCGTGAGTTAAACTTGATCGCTCAGGATACCACCGATTATGGCCATGACCTGGGAATGAAAGATGGCCTGGCAACGCTGTTGGAACAACTGGTTCAGGCTTCACCGCAGCTGGATTGGATCCGCATATTGTATGCCTATCCGGGCTATGTGACCGACCGATTGATTGAGGTGATGGCGAAACATCCCCAGATTGTGCCTTACCTGGATATGCCGCTCCAACATGCGCATCCGGACACGCTGCGCCGGATGCGCCGTCCGGCAAACATCGACTGGGTGCACCGGACCCTGGAAAAGATGCGCCGCGCCTTGCCCGACCTGGCCCTGCGCACCACCTTTATCGTCGGCTATCCAGGGGAAGACGAACATGAATTTCAAGCTTTGCTGGACTTTGTCGAGGAAGTTCGCTTTGATCGAGTGGGCGCCTTTCAATTCTCCTTTGAGGCCGGCACGGCAAGCGAGCCGTTGGGCGACCCAGTCCCTGCGGAAGTCAAACAGGCGCGCTACGATCAATTGATGGAACTACAGGCAGGCATCTCCCTGCAGAAAAACCAGGGTTTGGTCGGTAAAACGTTGGATATTCTTGTGGAAGGCCAGGGAAATGGTCTTACGCTGGGGCGGAGCTATCGCGACGCGCCCGAGATTGATGGAATGGTCATGATTGAGGATGAGCTTCCCATTGGAGAAATGGTGCCAGTGCGGATCACTGGCGCCATGACCTATGACCTGAGCGGGATCGTAGAAACCAGGCGCGTCATGCTGACTGAACTGCAAGTTCCTGATCCTTATGGAGATTGAGCCATGTTCAACCCAAATCTTCTCACCGGCGAAGCCGGCCTGGAAATCCAGTTTGCCCTCAACGCAACCCGGCGGGCATCTCTTCTGGTGCGCCTGGTGCAATCGGAGCTGGTCACACCGGCTTTGACGAAGGAAGATCGCTCGCCGGTCACAGTTGCGGATTACGCCGCCCAGGCTTTGGTTGGCCGTTTGCTGGCTGAACAATTTCCGCATGATTGGCTGGTTGCAGAGGAAGACTCTTCTGCGTTGCGCACGCCAGATGCTGCCAGGACGCTGGAGCGCGTTACCCATTTCGTCCGCCGCAGCCTGCCCGGAGCGACTCCGGACAGGGTTTGCGCCTGGATCGACCACCGGCGCGCCGATTCAGCCGAGCGCTTCTGGACTCTGGACCCCGTTGACGGTACAAAAGGCTTCTTGCGCGGCGATCAGTACGCCGTTGCCCTGGCCCTGGTGGTGGCTGGCCAGGTTGAAATTGGCGTACTCGGTTGCCCCAATTTGACGGATGCCCAAAATCCGGATCTGAACGGTCCTGGCTCATTGGTCGTTGGCGTGCGCGGCCAGGGCGCCTGGACGACCTCGCTGGCTTCGCCGGGCGATTTTCAACCATTGAAAGTGTCAGCGCAAGCTGACCCCGCCCAGGCGCGGCTGCTCCGTTCCTTTGAATCTGGACATACCAATGTCAGCCAGATGGATGTTTTTGCCCGGGCGTTGGGCATTCAGGCAGAGCCGGTCTTAATGGATAGCCAGGCGAAGTACGCCGTCCTGGCGGCCGGAAAGGGCGATTTGCTGCTGCGCCTGCTTTCGCCCGCTCAGCCCAATTACCGCGAGAAGATTTGGGACCAGGCGGCTGGCGCGCGGGTATTGGAGGAAGCCGGTGGGCGGATCACCGACCTGGATGGCCGTCCGCTTGACTTTACAACTGGTCGTTCATTGCGCAACAATCGCGGTGTATTGGCATCCAATCACGTGCTGCATGACGCAGCCCTGAAAGCGCTGGGTCAAATCGGCGCTTGAGCGCATTGGCACAGAAAGATCGGACCACAAAACCTGGTCAGCCCCATGACCCGCCCAGACCGTATCGCTGTCTTGCTCAGCCTGTTGGCCATCCTGGCAGCTTATTGGGTGCATGACCGCGTCTTTGAGCGCATGGCTCATATTGAGGATGAGATGGCTTATGTCTGGCAGGCCCAGGCGATTGCTGGCGGCCGGCTGACCCTGCCTTCGCCTCCCGAACCGAAAAGTTTTTTGGTGCCTTTTGTCATCGATTACCAGGGCCAGCGCTTTGGCAAATATCCGCTGGGCTGGCCGGCCACGCTGGCCCTGGGAGAGTATCTTGGGAGACGTTACCTGGTCAATCCATTGTTGGCCGGGTTTGCCGTGTGGCTGACTTACCTCTTGGGGAAGCGGTTATTTGGCGAAACGGTTGGCCTGTTGGCCGCCCTGCTCACCCTGACCTCGCCTTTTTTCTTGCTTAACTCTGGCTCGCTTCTCTCTCACCCGCTTGGGTTGGTGCTCAGCACAATGTTTGCCCTGGCATGGCTGGATGCATTTTGTGATCCAGGCTCCAGACGCCCCTGGCTGGCGACCCTGGCGGCTGCCGGTTCGCTAGGTTTGCTGGTGCTCTCACGGCCGTTGACTGCGGTGAGCATTGCTCTGCCGTTTGCCCTGCATGGAGCGGTCTTGCTGGTGCGCGGCGAAGGGCCTACCCGCCGCAGGTTGCTGGCTCTGGGTGGGATTGTCCTGCTCATGTCTGCCTTGCATTTTATGTGGCAGTACGCCGTTACCGGCGACCCGTTGCTGAATCCTTATACGCTTTGGTGGCCGTATGACAAGATCGGTTTTGGCCCTGGGCATGGTCATTCGGAAGAGGGGCACACCCTGTACCAGGCCTGGGTCAACACCCGCTTCAGCGTTTATGTTGGGCGCTATGACTTGTTTGGATGGTTGAACTATTCCTGGATTTTCCTGCCGGTAGGCCTGGTTGCCCTGGTGCGTGATCGAAACTGGCCTGCATTGTTGCCGATCAGTGTTTTACCCAGTCTTTTTCTGCTTTACATGGCTTACTGGATTGGATCATCCTTGTTTGGGCCTCGGTATTACTACGAAGCGCTATACAGCCTGACCCTGCTCACCGCGGCCGGAATAGCCTTGTTGGCTGGTTGGCCCACCCGGCCGGGAGTCCCGTTTCCCAACCATCGCGGCTGGCGTCGCGTGCGCCCGCTGGGTGTCACGGCGATCGTTGCCTTATTGCTGGCAACCAATCTGCTTTTCTACACGCCAGCGCGCCTGGCCGGGATGCACGGCCTGTATGGCGTCCAACGCTCTCATCTGGCGCCTTTTCTTGCCCCTGGCTCAGAGAAGTTCACCCCCGCGTTGATTGTTGTTCACACAAAAAGCAAATGGATTGAATACGGTACGCTTTTGGAGCTGCAAACCCCTTTCCTGGACACCCCATATATCTTCGTCATTTCTCGCGGCGCCAGCGCCGACGCCCGGGTGGCTGACCATTTTCCCAATCGAAACATTTTTCATTATTACCCGTTTGATGACCCGTTCACGTTCTACACAGCCCCCCGGCCAAAGACTTTACAATAGGATCATTGCAAACCTTGCATCTGCAACAAGAAGATTTAATGTCTTCAAAATTGACTTTCCTGTCTGAACAGGATAAACTAATGAAACAAATGAAAGTGTTTGTGGTTATAGTTAATATAAAATCGGGACTGGGTAATGACTGTTTCTGAAACAGACAGCAATGAGGCGGCGCCCCGGCGGGGATTCAACCTGGAAGGCCTGAAAAAGCGCCTGTCGGGGCTGCAATTCAAGCTGATTGTCCCCTATGTCATGCTTACCGTGCTTATTGCGGGGATTGGCCTCTTTGTGATCACCCGCCTGGTCACCTCCTCCCTGCAAGAGCGATTTGTCAACCAGTTGTTTGAATCTACCCGGGTGGCCTCAGATGCCATTGTCCGTCAGGAAAGGCTCAAGCTGGAAATTCTGCGCCAGGCGGCTTTTACCGAAGGCGTCACAGAAGCAATCATAGCCAAGGATACCGACCAGTTGGAGGAATTGCTCACCCCCGTTGCTGCGGTGAAGATGGATGCCGATTCGATCAGCGTGATTGACGAGAAGGGCGTTGAGCTTCTCACCCTGGGCAGGCACCCTGACACCCTGCAGCTTTTGAGAGGGCAGGGAATTGATTTTTCTTCGCTGGAGATGGTGCAGAAGATCCTTTCTGGCGTCTCGGATGAACAGGGTGACAAGTATGTCGGGCTGCTGAACACCAGCTATGGGCCTGCACTCATCACAGGCGCGCCGGTGTACGGTCCAAATGATGAGGTTGTTGGCGGCATCATGGTTGGCACACAGCTGCAAAAGCTGCTCACTGAGATCAAAGCCCGGGAATTAGCCCTGGCTGATCTGGTTATTTTTGATGAAGACCGGCAAAGCATCCTGGCCACCACGTTGGTTGAGCCTGATGAGGGCTTTGCACCCCTGATCAGTAAAGTTCAGATGTTTTCCCAGGCCGACCTGGACAAGCCTCATCCCCTTGAGCTGTACAACCGAGACTACCAGATGACCTTCACCGAGCTGGTGTTGCGGCAGGAAAAGCTGGGCTGGCTGGGGATCATCTTGCCAAGCAGCTATGTGGTCCTGGCTGGAGCCACCAGCCGTGACCTGTATGTGATGGTTTTTGCCATTGGCACGGTGGCGATGATTGTGGTGGGCTACCTGATCTCTCAGAGCATTGCCAACCCGATCCTGAAGTTGCGCTCCCTCACCCAGGCGGTGGCTGCTGGCGACCTGGAACAGACCAGTGGACTGGAGCGCAGCGACGAGATTGGTGAACTGGCAGAGGCCTTTGATATCATGACTTTGAGGCTGCGGGAGCGAACATTGGAGGCAGCCCGATTGTACGAAGAAGCCATTCAGCGCAACCAGGAGCTGGCAGAGACGAATGAGCGTTTGCGCGCCACTCAGCTTCAATTGATCCAATCTGAGAAGCTGGCTGCGATTGGACAATTGACAGCGGGCATTGTCCACGATGTGAAAAACCCGCTCACGGTGATCAAAGGTGTGGCGGAGTTGCTTCTCTATGAGGAGCAATTGAATGCAGAGATCAAATCTGAAGTATCTTTGATTCGGGAGAGCGCCCTGAAGGCCAACAATATCGTCTCTGACCTGCTCAAGTTTTCACGCCAATCCAAGCCGGAGATGGGTGAACAAGATATTCGCGAAACCATAGAAGCCGCCCTCCGCCTGACGGCGTACCCGATCCGCAAAGCTCATGTGCAGGTGATCAAAGACCTTCCTGAGCATGCCGTTACCATGACTTATGATGTCCAGCAAATTGAGCAAGTGCTGGTCAATATCATCTCCAATGCCGTCCAGGCGATGCCGGGCGGTGGAACATTGCGGGTCAACTTGAGCCAATCGGACGGCGTTGTTGCAATCGCCATCCAGGATAGCGGCACCGGCATTTCACCTGATCACTTAACCCGCATCTTTGATCCTTTCTTCACCACCAAGCCAGAAGGCGAAGGTACCGGCCTGGGACTATCGGTCAGTTATGGGATCATTTCCAACCATTCTGGTAGAATCGATGTGCAAAGCGAGCTCGGGCAGGGGAGCACATTCACCATTATCCTGCCCATGAGGCATCCGGAGTTGGCGGAAACACAACCGTGAGCAGCGAACAGGACCGTGTGCTTATCGTCGATGACGACGAAAATATTCTCTTCCTGCTATCCAAGTCGCTGGAACGGGCTGGATACCAGGTGGAAATTGCCCAGGATGGTCTGCAGGGGATACAGGCTTTGCAAACTTCTGGGCCCTTCAGCGTGTTGCTCACCGATCTGATGATGCCCAAGATGAGCGGTATGGATCTGTTGAGCCGGGCGCGGGAGATGGACCCTTATATCGAGATCATTGTGATCACCGCTGCGGGCAGCATCGAAACAGCAATTGCAGCGATGCGCGATGGACACGCCTGGGATTACCTGCTCAAGCCATTGGAATCCATCCAGCAGTTATCGGTTGTCGTGGGACGGGCCATTGCTCACCGCAGGCTGGTCATGGAGCGCGCTGCACTCCAGGCTCAAATCCAGGCTGAAGGTGAGCGCCTGAAGACGCTGGTGAACAGCGTAGGCGAAGCTATCCTGGCGGCGTCAAACCAGGGCGTCATCACCGTCGCCAATCCCGCGGCGACACGGTTGCTGGGTCGCGAAGACCTGGTTGGCGGGCTGGCAGGGGAAGTCCTGCCGCCTCGCCTGGTCACCATTGTGGAAAACTGGAAGGTGATTGGCAGCCGCTACCCGGCCTCTCTTGAAATGCAATGGAACGAAGGCACATCCCTGATGGTGAGCCTTGCCCCTTTGCCTGAAAGCGAAAGCGGCCAGCCGGGATGGGTGATGGCGTTGCGGGATGTCTCGGTCATCAAGCAGCAAGAAAAGCTCAAGACCCAGGCCATGTCTGAAGTGGTTGGCAAGATCCGGCTTCTATTAGCCGAGGCAATGAATGCGCTGGTGGACCTGAATTTGCGTGTTCCGCAGGACGAGCGGATTGCTTCCAACATTTTTCGACTGACCAAGGTGTGGGAGCGAATCCAATCCTGGGGGGATGAGCTGCTGGCTGTTGCCCAGGTCGATTCGGGCCGCAGTCCGCTCCCGGCGATTGTCCAACTGGATAAGCTGCTGGGGGCCTTGCCGGAAGAAGAAATGGTCAGGCGTTTTCAGCAAGGCGGTGGGCGCTTGGCCCTGCGCCTGTCTGACCCACTGCCTGCAGTGCAGATTGATCCGGAGTTGGTCGCTCAGTTGCTGAATATCCTGGTGCGGCGGGCCATCAAACGCAGCCCGTCGAACAGCGAGGTGCGCGTGAGCGCGCGTGTCTTGGATTCTCAGATGTGGGTTGAAATCAGCGACGATGGCCCACGCGCGGAAGATACCAATCCGTTGCAGGCTTTTAACCAATCGATGCTGCGCCTTTCCACCGACACCGGCTCGGCACCTGGGAATCTGGGTCTGGAGCTGATGCGGGCCCGATCGATCTTGAACCGTCTGGATGGCCAGTTGTGGATCGGCGGGCAGGGGCCCAGGGGCAGCACGATCATCGTCTGTTTGCCAGCCAGGGCGTTATCGCAGGGGCCGAATGGTTGAGTGCGGGTTGATCTATTGATCAGGAGTGCAGGATGTCGGGCGAGACTCTGCCGGTCGAGCCGAATCGGGTGACCCCAGCGCAGGAGCGACCAGATCGCTCGTGGATAATATGGCTGATTCTCGCGCTTCTGGTGATCGTAACCATGTTTTGCATTGGCCAATTGGCTCTGATGTACCCGTCTGATGTTCAAGCCGGAGATATGCGTTCTGGCCTTAAAGCAGATTATGGTTTGTGGCCGCCGCTCTCGTTCAAACCGCTGGACCAGTCGTTGATTGAAGAGCTGATCAGCGAAAATCCAGACCTGCCCACCCAGATTGTGGTGGCCGGCAGTTACTGGCCAGCTTCCGAGTTACCGCTTGCTCCCACCCTGACGCCCAGTTCAACGTCGACCGCTGCGCCGACAGCATCCGCTACCCTCCCGCCGCCGCCAACCAGCCCTCCCAGGCCGGCGAACACCCAGGGCGCCGCTTTGCCCACGCCAGTACCTTCGGCTACCCGTATCCTGGCCACCTATACGCGCACGCCCACAGCCACCCAGCCGCCGAGTAACCCTCGGCCTACCCGCACTCCCACGGCCACCCGCACGCCGACGATCACTCGCACGCCCACGAACACAGCCACCATGACCAACACCGTGACCCCGTCGATCACCCCGACCAACACGCAATCGCCCACGGCCACGAACACTCCTACCGCGACCGCCACAAGCACCAACACGCCCACGCCAACCCGTACAAACACACCGACGCCAACCCGTACAAACAC
>CAZDAU010000059.1:0-12053 GCA_964503625.1 uncultured Anaerolinea sp. | reverse complement strand
TGGACGCCGCTGCCGCTTGGTGTCAATACCGGTACACCTGATGGCATTTATTACAATATTATGTGCGATTCGGCTTTGGTTCTGGATCTGGGGGCTCCCACCCAGATTGGCACCCTCATCTTTTATGAGTTTTTCAACGAGGTGGGCTGCAGTGGCGGCATCTGTCTGGATTGGGTGATCATTGATCTGAGCAGCAGCAACCCGGACCCCTGGCCTACCCCCTGGCCAGCGCGCGTCTTTTACTGGGGCGATACCAACAGCCTGAATAATGGCAGCATCCCTCCCACCTACTTTCCGCCTGAAGTGGCCAATGTGGCTATACCGCCCCGGGATCTGTTCAATGGCTGGGGCATCCAGATCCACGTCGATGGGGTTTATCGTTATATCCGATTTGCTGCGCCCTCGCTTGAAGTTGGCTGCAGCGACCCGGCTCAGATCGACTCTATTGAGATCTGGGCGGCGACCATGACGCCCACCCCTTAATGCCCCCCGGTCACCTGGCTTCCCTTTTACGTTACGCGTAAAATCTTTACGCGTTATTTATGGATTTTTTCCGAGCCTGCGGATATGCTTACAGGGGAAATGACACGCATTGAGTTGGGGTGAAACCCATCGACGCCTTTTGATCAGGATGACTGATACCTATCGAGTCTTAATCATCGATGACGACCTGGCTCAAGCCGAAATGGTGAGCGAGTTCTTGGGCATCGCTGGTTACCAGCATGTCGATCACACTGCTGACCTGCAGGGTGCCTGGCAGCGTTTGAACGAGCATCCATACGACATCATCTTGCTTGACTACCGGCTGCCAGATGGCACCGGCCTGGAGCTGCTGGAACAGTTAACCAGCCGCGGCCACCAGATCCCTGTGGTGATGGTGACCGGCCAGGGGAATGAGCGCATTGCCGTGCAGGCTATTCAGCACGGCGCGGCAGATTACTTGCTCAAGAGCGGCGATTACCTGATCACTCTGCCTGCCCTGATCCACAAAACAATCCAGGCGCACCAGCTTAAACTCTCAATCCAGCGCACCGAGGAACAAATTCGCTACCAGGCGACATTGCTCAACAACGTGCGTGACGCAATCGTTGTTTGGGACCTTGGAGGCAGGATCACGTATTGGAACCCTGCCGCAGAGGCCTTGTTTGGTTGTCCTGCAGAAGAGCGCCTGGGGCGGCCGGTGGCAAATTTTTATTTGTCCATCTTCCAGCCGCCAGTTGCCATGCCCAAGGAGGGCGAAACCGGCGGCGCCCACGTTGTGCGCCAGTTTAAAAACCGGGATGGCAAAACCCTGTGGGTCAGCTCGCGGGTCACCTCCTTGCATGATGGCGATAAAACCGAACGCCCGCTTGGGTATATGGATGTCTCTCATGATATCACCCGCAGCATCCTGGCAGAGCAGGCATTGCGCGAAAGCGAAGCCCGGTACCGGGCGATTGTCGAAGATTATCAGACCGAATTGATTTGCCGGTACAGGCCAAATGGTATGCTGACATTCGCCAACGAAGTTTATTGCCGTTATTTTGGTAAAAGCCGGGATGAGCTTATTGGCATGAATTTTCTTTATTTCATTCCGGAAGAAGAGCGCCCAAAGCTGATCCAGCACCTGGGCAGTTTCAGCCCAACCAAACCGGTGGGGACTCTGGAGCACCAGATCAACCTGCCTGGCCAGGGCCTGCGCTGGCTGCAACGCACTGACCGGGCGATCTTCGATGATCGCGGGCGGATCTTCGAGTACCAATCGGTTGGGCGCGATATCACCGACCGCAAAGCCCTCGAAGCTCAAATTCAGGCAGCTCAATCTCATCTGATTAACGCGGCGCGCCTGGCCACAATTGGTGAGGTGGCCTCCGGCGTTGCGCACCAGATCTACAATCCGCTAACGACCATCATTGCGGACGCGCAGATCTTGCTGCGTAAGCTGCCAGCCAACCAGCCTGGCCGGGATTCGGCTGAAGCCATTGAGCAGGCCGGCTGGCGCTTGCAAAAAGTTGTTCAGCGTCTGCTGGAATTCTCCAGACCAGCCACCGAGGCGCTCAGCATTCTTTCGGTAAACGATACGATCCAAAGCGCGCTTTCCCTGGTGCATGCCAGTATCGAGTCGCTCGGCGGTGTGCTTGAAGCCCAGCTCGGTGAAGGTCTCCCGCTGGTGCGCGGAAATGCCCAACAGTTGGAAAGCCTGTGGGTGAATCTGCTGCTCCTGGCGCGAGATGCTGTGGCTGTTCAATCCATCCATGATGATAAGCCAACGATCCGGGTCACCTCACGGGCTGAGACGCCTGCTGAAGTGAAGGTGGAAATCCGGGATAATGGGCGTCCCATCCCTGGTGAGTATCTTGCCTCGGTCTTTGAGCCCAATTTTGTTGGGCCGACCAGCGGGCGCGGCACCGGGATGGAACTGAGCATTTGCCGCGAGATCGTCCGCCAGCATGGTGGACAGATCGCGGCCGAGAGCTCTGCTGAGCATGATACAATCATTCTTGTATCCTTGCCTGCGGAGTTAGGATTGACGGAGGCTTGACGGAGGACACATGGAGCCGGCAAATATCCTGGTCATTGAAGATGATTACATCGTTGCCCGCACCATCGAACGCAGCTTGCGCAGCGAGGAATTTCGCGTCCAGCTTGCCAGCCGTGGTGAGAAGGGGCTTTACCTGGCTCGTCAAGACCCTCCCGATCTGGTCATTTTGGATATCATCATGCCCGAAATGGATGGCTACCAGGTCTGCCGAGCGATGCGCTCTGACCCTATGCTGGCCTCCATCCCGATTTTGCTCTTGACAGCCCGGGTCAAAGCGCAGGATAAAATCGCTGGTTTCAACGCCGGCGCGGATGATTATCTGTGTAAGCCATTTAACGTCAACGAGCTCATTTTGCGAGTCCAGGCGATCTTGCGGCGCACCCGGCCGCAAGCGATGGCTCACCCAGGCCCTCGTTCGCGCAGCCTTCCTGTTGAGCCGGCGCCAGTTGTCTCGTCTCACTGTCTGTCCATTGGCAATTTTGTGCTGGACACGCGCACATTTGAGCTGTACACGCCGAGGCGAGGGAAAGTGCGCCTCACTCCGCTGCAATATGACCTGCTCTACCACCTGATGACGCATCCAAACGAAACGTTTTCACCGGCTCGTTTGCTGGATGAGGTATGGGACTTCCCAACCGGCAAGGGCAGCCCGGACCTGGTGCGTGTCCACATCAAGACCTTGCGCGAGCGGATAGAGGATGACCCGCGGGCTCCTGATTTCATCCGCACAATCCCGGGCCGGGGTTATACGGTTGGCTTAATGACATGTGCCGACGCGCAGCCTGTTTAGAAGGTTGGTTGGATGACTGAAGCCTCGCCCTTAACAGCCCACGATCCTTTGGCGGCCCAAGATGCTGGAGCGCAATCGCGCCGGCGGACCGGCGAATTGCTGGCTGGTTTGCAACTTGATCTGACACGGTTAAGCTTCAAGGGCGATGCGGAGGGTGTACAGACGCGGGTCATCCAGGGCGCCGCCATGCTGTTGGACTGCGATGCGGCAGCGTTAGTGCTGCTGAATGAGCCGCAGGATGGCTGGGTTGTATCAAAATCGCTGAGCGCAGATGCCGCGAACGGGGGCTGGGTTTACCAGGTTGGCCCATTGGACAGCCAGGGATTGCTGGCAGAGTGCCTGCGCAGCAATCGATTGATGGTTGCGAACTCTGCCGCCCAGGACACACGCTATGATCCCGCTTGCGATGGGCTGGGCAATCTCACGGTGCGCAACCTGCTTTGCGCCCCAATGGCCCTGGAAGGCCAGGTACTGGGCGCGATCAAGATGATCAATAAACGCCAGGGGGATTTTGAAACCGCAGACCAGGATTTGCTGGAAGTGATTGCGGCCCACGCTGCCCTGGCTATTTCTGGAACCCGGCTGATCCAACAGCTCAAGGTGGCCAATGCGGATCTGGTAGCCGGGCGATGGGAGCTGCTTGGCTCGCGCAACACCCTGCGCGCCTTGTTCGACCATTTGCCGGCTGCGCTTTACACCATCGATGCGGATTATCGCCTGGCGGCAATCAACCGCTCCCGCACGCAGCGTCTTGGCCAGTTGCCGCGCGCCCTGGTGGGCCAGCTCTGTTATCAGGCCCTGTTCAATCGCAGTGATCCTTGCCCGGATTGCCGGGTACTCGAGACCTTGCAGGCCGGTCAGCCCACCCAGCGCAGCGAGCGCCGTTACGTGGGAGATGATGTTTTTGAATGGGAGATCAGCACCTACCCAATCCGGGATGACAGCGATGGAATCGTCCAGGCCGTGCTGATTGAACAGGATGTGACCGAGCGCCGGCGCCTGGAGGCGATCCTGACCCAATCCGAGAAGCTGGCAGCTATCGGCCAGCTTGCCGCTGGCGTGGCGCATGAAATCAACAATCCGCTGACGGCGATCATTGCTAACGCCCAAATCCTGCATCGCGAGCTGCCTGCTAATTCGGACTTGCAGGAGTCAGTCGATTTGATCGCCCGCGCCGGAGCGCGCGCCACTCAGGTGGTGCGCAATCTGCTAGATTTTGCCCGCAAGGAAGAATACCACCTGGGCGTTACCGATCTCAACGAGACCCTGGAGCGCGCTCTGGAGCTGGTGCAGCATGAAATCCTGGCCCGCGGCATTCGCCTGGAGTTCAACCCGGATCCTAACCTTGCGCCTATCCTGGCCAGCCAGGATCATTTGCAGAGCGTCTGGCTGAACTTACTGCTTAACGCGATCGATTCGCTGGACAAGACCCCTGCGGAGATCCGCATCACCACACAGCGGATTGGCAACGAAATCCACGTACAGGTGGCCGATAACGGCAAGGGAATCCCTTCTGATCGCCTGACGCGCATCTTTGAGCCGTTTTACACCACCAAAGCTGCCGGCCGCGGCACAGGTTTGGGCCTGTCGGTCAGCCACCGAATTATCCGCCAGCACGGTGGACGAATCGGTGTGGAGAGCCAGCTAGGCGTGGGGAGCACATTCACCATCGTCTTGCCCGCTTCCTAGCCCTGGGAAGATCACGCAACCTGGCATCTGCATCCTGGCCATGTCAGTTCTCCCGCCAGGATGTTTTATTCGTTATAATCGCATCCAGCAATGCAGATACTGCCTTCGCTCATCCCCTTCTTTGCGCCCCAAGGCATTGCCGTCATTGGCGCTTCACAGGATCCGACCAAGCTGGGTTATGGACTGGCGCGCAACCTGGTGCAGAGCAATTACCAGGGCACGGTGCATTTTATCAACCCCAAAGGGGGTCGATTGTTGGGCAGGCCGATGATCCCTTCGGTTCTGGATGCTCCAGATCCCGTGGATCTGGCAATTGTGCTCATCCCTGCGCCTGCTATCCCGCAAGCCCTGATCGATTGTGGCCGGCGCGGCCTGAAAGCCGCCATCATTGGCTCGGGTGGTTTCCGCGAGACCGGCCCGGAAGGGGCCCAGTTGGAAGAGGAGTGCCTGCACATTGCGCGCTCCTTTGACATGCGCCTGATTGGACCGAATTGCATTGGCCTGCTGGACACCCATCTCCCGATAGACGCCACTTTTCTGCCGCCGCCGGGCCCATTGCCGGGAGATGTGGCTTTTATATCCCACTCCGGGGCGATCTGCGCCGCGGTGATTGACTGGGCGCGCGGCCAAAGCTTTGGCCTGTCGCGCTTGGTCAGCCTGGGCAACCAGGCCGATGTGAACGAGACCGACGTGCTTTCGCCGGTCGCCGCCGATCCATTCACCCGGGTGCTGACTCTCTATCTGGAAGGCGTGCGGGATGGCCGGCGCTTTGTGGATGAAGCAAGCCGGATCACGCACCAAAAACCGATCATTGCTCTCAAGGTTGGGCGCTTTGCCAGCGGGCAGCGGGCAGTGGCCTCACACACCGGCGCATTGGCCGGGCAGGAGAGCGCCTTTAACGCTGCCTTTCGCCGCGCTGGCGTGATCCGGGCCGAGACCAGCGAAGAAATGTTTGATTGGGCGCGCGCCCTGGCCTGGTGCCCGCCGCCGCGCGGCCGCAATGTTGCGGTGCTGACCAACGCCGGTGGCCCGGGGGTAACCGCATCCGATGCGCTGGAGGCTAACGGGATGCGCCTGGCGGAGCTGAGTGAGAATACCCTCAGCGCCTTGCGGGAATCTCTGCCCCCTGCAGCCAGCCTGAACAACCCGGTGGATATGCTGGCTTCGGCCTCGCCCGAGCAATACGCTCAATGCCTGCGCATCCTGCTTGATGACCCCGGCGTTCATGCGGTCCTGGTGATCTTGCCTCCGCCTCCGATGTACACCGCCGGCGCAGTGGCCAAAGCGGTGATCCCGGTGATTCACAGCGCCGAAAAACCGGTGGTCTTTGCGCTGATGGGAGAGCGGCTGATCCAGGAGGCGGTGGAACATCTGCGGGCGGCGCACATCCCAGAGTACCGTTTCCCAGAGCGGGCGGCTTCTGCCCTGGCGGTTCTGGCGCAACGCGCTGAATACCTGGCCCGAGCCGCCCAGCCGCCCAGGATTTGTTGTTCCGGCGCCAGGGAGCGGGCCGGACCGCTGCTCCGGGCTTACCTCGAAGCCGACCCACAGCCTGGAGATTTCATCCCAGGCGATTTGCTGGAAAAAATCTTGTTAGCCTATGGCATCCAGACGCCATCTTGCCTGGTCGCCAAATCGCCGGAACAGGCCGCCGAGATGGCGCGCCGGATCGGTTTTCCGGTGGCGTTGAAAATCGCCTCACCGGATATCCCGCACAAGTCCGATGTGAACGGGGTGCTGCTCAACCTGCACAATCCGGCGGAGGTCATCCACGGCTATCACCAGGTTGTGGAAAGTTCCCGCGCTGCCCGCCCGCAGGCGCACATTGACGGCGTGTGCGTTCAGAAGATGATCGCCGCCGGCCAGGACGTGATCATTGGCGCTATCCAGGATCAACAATTCGGGCCGCTGGTGATGTTCGGCTCGGGGGGGACGGAGGTGGAGGGGCTGCGCGACATCAGTTTTGCTCTGGCGCCCATGACGGATGAAGAGTGCGAGTTTTTGCTGGAGAGCACCTGGGCCGGGCGCAAGCTCAAAGGGTTTCGCAGCCTGGCTCCGGCTGACCGTCCCGGTGTGCTGGATGTTTTGCGCCGTCTGGCGCAACTGGCCGCCGACTACCCGGAGCTTGCCGAGATTGAGATCAACCCGCTGCGCGTTCTTAGCGTCGGCCAGGGAGCAGTGGCCCTGGACGCCCGCGCCCGGCTGGCTTCTTAGACGGGCGGTATGCCAAAAATCTGCTATCATCCCGATCTGTTGAGCTGTTACCCCAACCTGTGCGCAGGGATCATCCTGGCACGTGAGATGCGCAACCGGCCCACGCCCCCGGAGCTCTTGGACGCTTTTCAGTCCGAACAACGGGATGTGCTGGCGCGATTGGGCCAGGGGTCACTGAGTGAGATCCCCGCCCTGGCTGCCTGGCGGAGCGCTTTTCGCGGCTTTGGCGTTGAACCGACCAGGTATCGCAGCGCTGCCGAAGCATTGCTGCGCCGCCTGACCAAGAAGAGCAACATCCCCAGCATCAACGCGCTTGTGGATGCCTATAACCTGGTCAGTATCCGTTACGCCTTGCCGATGGCGGCCTTTGACCTGGCCCAGCTTAACGGCTCGCTCACTATCCGCTTTGCAGACGGCACGGAGTGGTTCACCGCCCACGACGAGCCCGAGGCCGGGCACCCCGAGCCTGGCGAGGTGATCTTTGTCGATGACAGCGGGTTGATCTTTGCCCGCCGCTGGTGCTGGAAGCAAAGCCTGCAAAGCACCACCCGCTTGGATACCACCACAGCCCTCATCACGGTTGAGGCGCATCACCTGGATGCTCGCCACGATGTGGAGCGCGCCAGCGCCGATCTGATCGATTTGCTCTCCACCTATGTTGGGGGGATCTACCAACCGGCAATCTTGGGACCGGGCCAGCCATGCCTGGAGTTTTAGTTCAAGAGAGCACAAAAACGCCTTCATCCAGGCATTTCACCACCGCCTGGGTTTGGCCGCTGCCTGGATAGACCCAGGGCTGCACCTGGGAGGAGATACCGAGCAAGCGCTCTGGGCAAATCTGCGCCCCGGTTTCTCCCAGCACCTCGCGGATGGCATCGATTCATTCTGCTCGCAGCAGGCCGGCTTTCATCCATTGGCCATCGAACCAGGCCTCAACGACTGCAGCGCCTTCGGGCGGTTCAGCGGCGTTTAGCTCCAGCGCCAGCGTCTCGCCCATGATATATTCACGGTGGGCGCGGATTGCCCCGGCCAGGTCGGGCGTTGCCTCCACAAAGAGTCGGATGCGATCGGCCACATCCAGGTCGGCCTGCTTGCGCAGCTCCTGGGCGCGGCGGATAAACTCACGAGCCAGCCCCTCGCGCACCAGCTCTGGAGTCAGCTCAGTATGCAGAGCAACAACATAGGCCCCATCAGCGGCAATTGCCAGGCCGGGGTGGGCTTCGACGCGCACTTCCACTTCATCGGGCTGGATCTCGAAAGACTGGCCTTCGACCTGCACCTGCACGCCCTGACCGGCCAGCAGCAGGCGGGCAGCCGGGGCGACATCCAGCTCCTGGATCGCCTGGGCAACCCTGGGGAACAGCCCCTTGTATTTTTGTCCCAATTGTTTGGGCAGCGGCTTCAGACTGTATGAAATTGCCTCGTCTGCTGAGCGCAGGATTTGGACGCGTTTCACATTGAGCTCGTCTGCCAGCAGCTCGGCGTGTCGCTCCAGGGCCTGGGCCTCATCTGGGCGAGCCACAGCAAAGGCTGCCTCCGCCAGCGGCTGGCGCACTTTGATCCCGGCCTGGTTGCGGGCTGCGTGGCCCAGGGAAGCCAGCCGCATCACCAGGCGCATGTCTTCGTTCAGGGCTTCATCGATTTGCTCAGGATCGTAGCCAGGCCAGTCAGCCTGGTGGACGGATTCGGGCGCGCCATCGTCCACTGTGCGCACCAGGTTCTGGTGCAGGGCCTCAGCCAGGAAGGGCATGGTTGGCGCCAGCAACAGCCGGAGCGTGGTCAGCGCCTGGTACAGGGTGCGGTAGGCCGATTCTTTGTCTTCATCGGCGACGTTTTTCCAGAATCGCCGCCGCGAGCGGCGCAGATACCATTTTGACAGGTCATCCACGAAGGCCTGGATCGGGCGAGTGGCGCCGGTGACGTCGTAATTGTCCAGCGCCTCGGTAACCTGGCGCACCAGAGCGTTGAGCTCGGAGATCAGCCAGCGGTCGAGCAGGTTGGCGCTGGGTGAAGGCTGTTCACCTGGCCCCTCTCCCAAATGAAGAGGATGGTCCTTATTTCCATCGGCGGGGGAAGGCGTTGGCGTCCATTTATCCAGATTGGCGTAGGTGACGAAAAATGCGTAAACATTCCATAGGGTCAAGGTGAAGTTGCGCACCACTTCGCCGACCAGTTCCAGCGAGAACCGTCGTTCTTGCCCTGGCGGTGAGGCGGTGTACAGGTACCAGCGGAAGGCGTCTGCGCCGTGAGCGCTGAACACAGCCCAGGGATCGATGATGTTGCCACGCGACTTGGACATTTTCTGGCCCTCGCCATCCAGGATCAACCCCAGGCAAATCACATTTTTGAAAGCCACGCTGTCAAAAAGCAGCGCAGCGATGGCATGCAGTGAATAGAACCAGCCGCGGGTCTGGTCCACCGCCTCGCAGATGAAATCGGCAGGAAATTGAGCGCGAAACAGCTCCCGGTTTTCGAAAGGGAAATGCCACTGGGCCACAGGCATCGAGCCGGAGTCAAACCAGACGTCGATCAGCTCGGAGACGCGCTGCATGGCGCCTTTGCACTGTGGGCAGGGGATGTTGACCTGATCGACGAACGGGCGATGCAGGTCCAGGGTGGAGAGGTCGTGCCCGGCCAGTTGGGAAAGCTCTGCCAGGGAGCCAACCGCTAACTGGTGGCGGCAGCTCTGGCACTCCCAAATGGGCAGCGGCGTGCCCCAGTAGCGCTCGCGCCCCAGCGCCCAATCGACATTGTTCTCCAACCAGTTGCCGAAGCGCCCATTTTTTATGTGGGCGGGGACCCAGTTAATCTGCTGGTTGAGCCGCACCAGGCGCTCCTTGAACTGGCTGGTGCGGATGTACCAGGTGCTGCGGGCGTAATAGAGCAGCGGTGTGTCGCAGCGCCAGCAGAAAGGATAAGTGTGCGTGTAGGTGCCGGCCCGGAAGAGCAGGCCGCGCGCTTCCAGGTCCTGGATGATCAACGGATCGGCGTCTTTGACGAATATCCCGCTCCACGGGCGCACTTCTGGGATGAACGTGCCATCTTCAGCCACGGTCATTAGAATTGGAAGGTCAAATTCGAGGGCTGCTTGCATATCCTCCGCGCCGAAGGCCGGGGCAGTGTGCACCAGGCCTGTGCCATCTTCGACCGTCACATAATCCTGTAGCACCACCCGGTGAGCCGGCCTGTCGGGAGTCAGGAAGGTGAACAGGGGCTGGTAGCGTCGGCCTTTGAGTTTTTTCCCTTTGAACGAGTCGACCACCCGCACGTGCTCATCGCCAAAGACCTTCTCCAGCAGCGGGCGGGCCAGGATCAGCCGCTCGCGCCCGCCCTCGAGCAAGCCGCGCTCCACAGTGACATATTCAACCTCCGGGTTTGCTGCCACTGCCACGTTTCCCGGCAGAGTCCAGGGCGTGGTTGTCCAGACGAGCAGGGAGGTCTTTGGCTCATCCACCAGCGGCAGGCGCACGTACACCGATGGGTCAGTAGCTTCGCTGTAACCCAACGCCACTTCGTGATCGGAGAGCGGCGTGCCGCAGCGCGGGCAGTAGGGCACAACTTTGTAACCCTGGTAGAGCAGGCCGCGCTCCCAAAAGGTCTTCAGGATCCACCAGACCGACTCGATGTAATCGTTTGTATACGTGACATAAGCCTCGCTCATGTCCACCCAAAAGGCCAGGCGATCGCTGAAGCGCTCCCACTCCTGGATATACTCGAAGGCCGACTGGCGGCACAGGGCGTTGAAGCGGTCAATTCCATAGGCCTCGATCTGCCCCTTGTTGGTGAAGCCCAACTTCTTCTCCACGCCGATCTCTACCGGCAGGCCATGGGTGTCCCAGCCGCCGCGGCGGACGACGTGGTAGCCGCGCATCAGCTTGTAGCGCGGAAAGACGTCCTTGAAGGCGCGCGACAGGGCATGGTGCACGCCGGGTCTGCCGTTGGCGGTGGGTGGACCTTCGTAAAAGACGAACTCGGCGCCGCCCTTTCTGGCTTCGCTGGACTTGGTGAAGGTGCGGTGCAGTTTCCAGAAGTTGAGCATCTGCTCTTCGAGGGCAACGGGGTTGAGTTTGGATGAGACGGGTCGGAACATAGGCGCCTGCGTTAGAGAGGGGTTGGAGGCTTTATTTTAACCGAAAACGCGCTGCTGGCCGCATCGAATGAATTTGGCGCGGTTAAGCAAAATCTGCTGGCAGGCGGATTGTCTTCAACGACACCTGGAGCCTGTTCTTCAGTTCTTGGAGTCCTTTACCGACTTATGCGTGTCACCTAACATAATTACAAGGAACGCTTTGCATAACCGTTAACGAAGTTGATCCTGACCTTTATATAATATGAGTAAATATTAATAAAGCTATGAGTTCGACAAGATTGGTATGAAAGCAGCACTTGAAGGGACTTAAACTTTAATGGTAAGGGGATATTTGAAATCGAAACTTTCAAACCAGATCTAAAAACATCATTAACCGAGACTGCCAGGAAAGGAGCTTGTGATGAAATACTTGTTTCGTGTTTTTTTCTATGTAATGTTCTTGGTGATGATTGCTGCTCTTGTGGGGATATTCACGCCAGCTCCAGTTGCTAGAGCGTTTTCATCGGATAATTTGCTGGCCCCATTGGCCGACCCTGATGGAGATGGGCTGGACGATTCAGTGGAAATCATGATTGGCACTGACCCTAATAATGTGGACAGCGATTGCGACTTCATTGATGATGGAACGGAAGCAGGCAACCCAGCATCGCCCACCAATACGGATGGTGATGGCGTCATAGATGCGCTGGAGAATAACCTGGCCAATAGTGATTACCCTGCTGACACAGTCAAAGATCATCAGGATGCCA
>CAZDAU010000058.1:0-20688 GCA_964503625.1 uncultured Anaerolinea sp. | reverse complement strand
ACAGATGTCCTTTGGCTCGCCGCAGCCCGTCAAGCTCCTGCCAGGTCGCCCCGCCGTCGCTCGAGCGGAACAGGGCGGCATCCTCCACCCCGGCATAGACCGTATCCGGATCGGTCAAGGAGGGCTCGAGGTGCCAGACGCGCGTGAATTCCCAGGGGTGCTGCGTGCCATCGTAAAACTGGTGCGTGCCGACCTCGCCCCGGTAAACAAATTTGTTGCTTTCGCCCCGCGGCATACCGTCGGGCGCTGTTTCCGGTCCGCCGCCAGGCGTTTCCCAGGTCTTGCCGCCGTCGCTCGAGCGCTGGATCACCTGCCCGAACCAGCCGCTGGACTGCGAGGCGTAGATCCGGTCCGGGTCAACGGGCGACCCTTTGAGGTGATAGACCTCCCAACCGGGGAAGTGTGGGCCGCTGACCTCCCATTTTGCGCGTTTGGCGTCTGACGTCAGAATAAACGCTCCCTTGCGCGTGCCAACCAAGACTCGTACTCCGCTCATGGCATTGCTCCTTTCCGAGGTTCCAAAAGATGTGCGTTCAAATCCCGATGATGGCCCAGATGAACACAGCCACCAGAAAATCATGATACGCCCCGATATTCTAACCAAAAAGGTCAATTTTGTCAAACATTTGTTCTAATTTCATTACCCTTTCAATAGGAGCCGCACCAGGATGTGAGCAGCGGAAAGAAACCCGAAATCAAAGCAATGAACTAGAAGTTCAGTTAGGTAGCAGCCACAGCCTTTCCATAGTATCATCTGGGTAACATGGGCACACAAATTTTGAAATCAAAAGATCAAGCCCTGGAACACGCAGTCGAAGGCCGGGTGATCTTCCTGCTAGCGCTGATTGCCCTGGTGCAGTTTGGCTACCCGATCACGGCTTATGGAACAGGAGCGCTGATCGCTTACGAAACCCTGTACGCCTCGATGATCGTGGTGGGGATTATCCTCGGTCGCGATTCGCGCCATCACATGATCTTTCTGTCTGTTACAGGGTTCACGTTCTTTGCTGCCAGTATGTTCTACGCCTTTAATCCTGACGCCACCTGGGCCATATTCTTAACCTATATCGCCCTGATTCCCTATCTCACTTTGCTGGTCTGGATCCTGGCGCGTTTTCTCTCAATTGCCAGAGTGATCACCCGGGATGTGCTCTACGCAGCGATGGCAATCTACTTGCTGCTTGGGGCGATCTTCGTGCCCCTTTACGGCACAATCGAGACGTTGGCGCCGGGCGCGCTGCGCGACGGCAGCACGCCCGAGGCGGCAGTTCAATGGCAACAATTGATCTATTTCAGCTACACCACCCTGACCACCGCCGGTTACGGCGATGTGCTACCGGTTTCTTGGTGGGCACGCTCGTTAGCGAACATCGAGATGATCATTGGCGTGCTCTATATCACCATCGTCATGGCCCGGCTGGTGGCCTTGTACACTGCTAGAAGACAAGGAGAACCGAAATGAAAATCAGCATCATCGGAGCAGGCAACATCGGCGGCACGCTGGGCCGCAAATGGGCTGCCGCGGGTCATCGGGTGGCTTTCGGGGTCCGCCATCCCGCCGATTCCAAATTCGAAGCGTTACAGGCCAGCGGCGAAGTGACCGGAGTCGGCGAGGCGGCTGCTTTTGGCGAGGTGGTGGTGCTGGCGCTGCCCGGCGCGGCGGTGGAGGACTTCGTCTCGACATACGCCGAGGCCCTGGCAGGAAAGATCATCATTGACACCACCAACAACGTGCGCCAGGCGCCAATGAACCAGCTGGCTTTCCTGGCGGAGAAGGTTCCCGGCGCGCGACTGGTGCGCGCCTTCAACACGCTGGGGTGGGAGAACTTTGCCGACCCGCAGATCGGCGGCGAGCAGATCGATCTGTTCTTCTGCGGAGACCCGGCGGCGCGCCCGGCTGCCGAACAACTGATTGCGGAGATTGGTCTGCGGCCGGTCTATATCGGCGGTATCGATCAGGCTGCGGCGCTGGACGGAATGACGCGGGTGTGGTTTGCGCTGGCGCTGGGCCAGGGCTATGGGCGGCGGACCGCCTTCAAGCTGTTGACAGAGAAGTAGCCTGCAGAAGCGCCTGTTCCGGTTCGCAAGGATTCAGGCAGCCACACCAGGTGAAGTTGGTTGATATCCGTCTCAGGAATACAAAGACGGGGCATCCGGGTCGTGGCGCAGGTAGTTGGCCCGGGCGCGACCAAAGCTGGTGGTGGCATAGCAGTAGCGGCAGCCAAACAAGCAGGTATCGTACATGCCGATATCCTTGCTGACCACACAGCCACAGGCGCTGCGCTGCCCCGGGTCTTTGGTGCGTGAGACCTCCAACCCGAACACCCGCTGGATGTATTCGTCATCCACGCACTTTCCAGGTCGAATGCCAAGGGGCTGCAGATTCCGCTCTTCGGCGCAGCTTACAATCTCCATGCAGTGCGCTCGAGCAATTGCTGCCAGATCGCACAGCAAATCGCCGAGCCAATCGGGCAAATCCCCTTGCGCCTCTGATGCATCCTTCTTCACAGGCAACAGTTGCGCGCCCTGGCGCGCCATCTCTTGGAGGCGCCCACGCAACTTGGGATAGTCATCCATCAGGCTGACCACCGAACGGTTGGTACAGCCGTCCAATGCCTGCGCCAGGCGGGCATAGGCAGCCCGATGATACGCTGGCGGCGTAATTTCGCTGAGCACGATTGGATCGTAGCGCCAGATCACTCGATCCGGTCCAATGCGTTGCGCCAGCTCGCGGAAAGTTTTCAGCGATGCCTGCAGGGGGGGATTATGGGAGTCGATCTGGGGCGGGTAACCCAGAAAGGTGTACTGAAAATAGTAGCGATAGCCGCGCTCATCCAATTCTTTTAGGTAGGGGAACAGAGGGCGTGGGTTGCGCGTCCAGAAGACGATCGCTTCAACGTCCTCGGGCAGCAAAGAAATGCGCGCCACCTGCTGGCGGTTAAAAGGATTGGGCACCTCGCAATATCCGGCTCGAACCCGCTTAATAAACCAGCGGGCGTAAAACGCCGGGATATCCGTCCGGCGACTGGCGCTGATGATCATCGGAGCACAATCCTCTTGACAAATCGGTTATCTTGAATACAATTATACAATAATACAATCAAACAATCGTACAAAGATACAGTATGAGATCAGATGAAATTATAACCACTGAAGATGAACGTCCAGATTGATTTCCGCTCGAGCCAACCCATCTACCTGCAGATCGTGGAGCAAATCCGCCAGATGGTAGCTCAAGGTGAGCTAAAGCCAGGCGATCAACTACCTACGGTGCGTCAGCTTGCTGCCGACCTGCGAGTCAATTTTAACACTGTTGCGCGGGCCTACCGCATCCTGGATGACGCCGGGTTGATCTCTACTCAGCACGGCCGCGGGACTTATGTTTGGGAGACCCCATCGGAAGAATCTCTGCAACGACTGCGCAGGCATGGGCTCGAGGAACTCACCAGGCAATACGTTTGGGAAGCCACACGCCTGGGCTATTCTACGGTTGAAATTCAACAGGCTGTCATCCAACAAATCGTGACATTGAAAGAGAACGTGAAACATGAAGAAAACCTCAACTGAACAACCTGCTCCAAAGCAGGCACCCAATAAGAGTGACAATTTGCGCATCAGCAGCATCGCGCTGACGCTTTCCATTGTCCTGATGGCGTTTGGTTTATTGATTGCTATCCTTTTGGATAAAGCCGGTGTGCCCGACGCCTGGATAGCCGCAGTCTTCGGGCTGGCTTTTCTGGCTGCTGGGTATATTCTCTTCGCTTTGAAGGTGGCGCAACAATGGGAGAAAGCCGTTGTGCTGCGCCTCGGCAAATTCAAAAGTTTGAAAGGTCCGGGCATGTTCTGGATCGTCCCGATCATCGACACCACCCCGACCTGGATCGACCATCGGGTGATGGTCACGCCCTTCAATGCAGAAAAGACGCTGACCAAGGACACCGTACCTGTAGATGTAGATGCAGTGCTGTTCTGGATGGTGTGGGACGCCGAGAAAGCTGCGCTGGAAGTGGCAGATTATCGCGCTGCCATCGTTTGGGCAGCCCAGACGGCATTGCGCGAGATCATTGGCCAGATGCCGTTGGCGGATATCCTGGTCGGGCGTTCCAAGATGGACGCCGACCTGCAGCAAATCATCGACGAGCGCACCACGCCGTGGGGCGTCTCGGTGCAGTCGGTGGAGATCCGCGACATTATTATCCCTCAAGACCTCGAAGATGCGATGAGCCGCCAGGCGCAGGCCGAGCGCGAGCGCCAGGCGCGGGTTATCTTGGGCGAGTCGGAGAAGCAGATTGCCGCGTCCTTCTCCGAAGCTTCGATGGCTTATCAGGACAATCCAACGGCGCTGCACCTGCGGGCAATGAACATGCTCTTCGAGGGGCTGAAAGAAAAGGGCGCTCTGGTCATCGTCCCGAGCAGCGCCGTCGATACAATGAACCTGGGTGGGTTGGTCGGGACGACGGCATTGGCGCATGCCGCGCCAGTGCGGGAAGATAAAAACCCATCCGCATCTAGCCGAGAATGACCGCGGAGGAAATGTCATGTCTCAACGTAAAAGTATTACCGTGTTTCTGTTGATCGCTTTCTCAATTGCCTGGATTCTGTTCGTGTTGCCCCTGGCCTTCAGCGGAGCGCAACAGCTCACCCAGCAGTACATTACCCTGGCTTGCTGGTCCGCGGCAATGTGGGCGCCGGGCCTGGCAGCCATCCTGACCACCCGGCTGGTTGATCGAGAGCCCATAAGCAAGCTGCATCTGGGACGCCTGGGTGATAAGCGGACCTACCTGTGGGCCTGGCTGGTCCCGCCGGCGCTGGTGATTGCGGCGGGCATCCTGACCGCGCTGTTAGGCGTTGGCCAGCTTGATCTGGAATTCACCGCAATCCGCCAGGCAATGGCCCAGGCATCTGGCCCAGCCTTGCCACCGACGATGATTGTTGGCATACAAAGCCTGATTGCCCTGACCGTTGCTCCCCTGTTCAACATGCTGTTTGCGCTGGGCGAAGAGTTGGGCTGGCGCGGTTACTTGCTGCCCAGGCTGATTCCAATGGGGCAGGGGCGCGCAATTTTGCTCAGCGGTGTGATCTGGGGCATCTGGCACTGGCCAGCGATCCTGCAGGGTCACAATTACCCGGGGCAGCCTGTCCTGGGCATGTTCCTGATGATTGGTTTCTGCGTGTTATTTGGGGCTTTTCTGAGTTGGCTCTACCTGCGCACGGGCAGCCCCTGGGCGCCGGCGCTCGGACACGGCTCTCTGAACGCTGTGGCGGGCCTGCCCCTAATCTTCATGCCCGGGGTGAATATGGCGCTCGGCGGGACGCTGACCAGCCTGGTGGGTTGGATTCCAATGCTCCTGTTGGTTGGCTGGCTATTCTGGAAACGCAAACCGCCAGCCGCCAATATCGAGTCACCCGCTCAGCCTGTGACCGCTTGAGCGCAGATTAAGGCAGAATCGCCGCCGGTCACCCTAGGGCGGCGATTTTGCTACACCCTTCTCAACCGGCCTGCCGAACACCCTCCCAGCCGCTGAAGATGCTCGAGAGGACTTCGGATATGTTTCACGTGAAACATCAGCTCAGCTTTCCCAAACGCCGTTGTTTCGCCCCCAGACCTCCAGGGTCTCTTCGATCAAATCCAGGTAAGCATCCAGGGCCTGAATTCGCTCTGCAAACGCCGGGCCAACAAGCTCCAGTTGATCACAGGCCTTGTGCCACTCTCGCCGCTCAGGCGAATCGGCCGGGCACAGACCTGCCGCCATCGTCCAGGTGCACAAAAGAAGCCACAAAGCCGCCTCTGGATTTGGCCCTGCGCCGGCGGCGGCGATTGCATTGGCATAATATGCCAGTCGATCCGCGTGCAGGCGCACAGGCGCCTGACCGGCTGATGCCGTTCGATAGGCAGCCCGCCAATGAGGCAGCCATTCGTCAATGCCCTTCTCTGGCAGGTTCGGCGCGCCAAGCAGGCCCAGCAGACCGGCGTGCAGGCCCGGTTTACCCACAGCCTGTACCCGGTCATAAAATTGAAGCAGCAAACGCCGGTCGGTCAGCGGCGGCCCACTGATCCCGGCAATCGTGTTGACCGCGTAGCCCAACGCCTGCAGATAAGCCTGGATGTCTTTGGGCTGGGGATGCACCGGAGACATCTGGTAGATCAGCCAGATGCTGCGCGCCTGGTCCAACTGCTGGCGAGCCCGTTTAAAGACATGGTCAGAGCGATCAAACTGCCCGCGCACACTGGCCTGGGTGAAATCCATGAAATGCTGGGGGTCGTATAAAATTCGGCAAGAATTGAGCGCTGGGCCCAGCCAGGGATGCTCGCGAAGGGAGCGGGTATCGCGGTAATCCTTCTGGTAGTGATAGGCCACATCCAGATGGATCTCATCGGTCAGCCGAATAATCTCACGCGCAACGGTTACTGGCTCGGTCTGCACATACACCAGGTCAATATCCCCTGCCCCACCCAGCAGGTATTCATCTTCCAGCAAAGAACCGCACAGATAAGCCGCCAACAGGCTGCGTGAGGCGCGTGCCTGGCGCGCTACAGCATCACTGGCCGCTTTGAGCATCATTTCTCGCGTGATACGCATTGTTCGGTCAACACTCCATCAGTCTCTGGCGAGCAATGACCCTCTTGACCTAGCCAGACAGCTTCAGTGGCAGTTCCGGCTGGTAAGGGGACATTTTTAATACCTGGCGGATACGATTTTCCACCCATTCCAGGTCTTCCCGCCGGTGCACATAATCAAGCTGGTCAGTATCGATCACTAACACCGGCGAGCGCCGCCCCTGATGATCCGTAAAAAAGTTTTCATAAGCCTGGTTCAATTCCTCAATGTAAGCGCGCTCCATGTTGCGCTCGTAAGGGCGGTCTCGCAAAGCGATGCGCTGCATCAAGACATCGGTGTCCGCCCGCAGATATACAATTAAATCTGGGATGACAATCTTCTCTGCCAGCGCTTCATGGACGCGGTAGTACATCTCCAATTCATCGCCCTTCAGGTTGATCCGAGCAAATAAGGCATCCTTCTCAAAGGTGTAGTCGGCGATCAGGTTATCATACTGGCCAATCAACTCCGCAACCGTGCGCCGTTGCTGTTGATAGCGGCTGAGCAAGAAAAAGATCTGCGTTTGAAATGCATAACGCTGTCGATCGGCGTAAAAGTCTGAAAGGAATGGGTTCTCCTCGAAGACCTCCAGCATCAGACCCGCCTGAAATGCCGGTTGCAACAACCGGGCCAGGGTGGTTTTTCCAACTCCAATGACGCCTTCAATTGCAATGTACATCCCTGATCTCATGTATTATTGTATATTATATTATTATTGCATTTTATATTGTTTTCGCCTTTTCTCGCTTGGCGACACAAGGATACCAGCGATTGGTCGAGAATGCAACGGTTTTTTTTCGATAAAGCTTACCTGCAGAAAAATGGGCTCAATCCCACGCCTTGTGTTTTCCGAAGTTGGCGTTAGAGCAACTGGCAGAGGCCTGGCGGCCTTACCGGGCTGTGGCAGTGCGCTTGCTCTGGCATCCTTACTTGAATGAACGCCGGTTTTAATCAAGGTGGGCGGAACAGAAAATTTCCATCCTTGACAAAGGGCAATCTCGCGCTAAACTGTTATTGCACGGTTGGACAGGACTCACAGGCAATCCCCTGAGTAAAGGAGCAAGCAATGGCAAACCTGAATCGCGTACAACTGATTGGGCGTCTTGGCAGAGATCCTGAGACACGTTTTACCCCCAAAGGCAGCAAAATATGCCAGTTCAGCGTCGCCGTGGACCGGAAATGGCGCAGCGCAGAGGGCGAAACAAAGGAGCGCACAGACTGGTTTAACGTCGAAGCCTGGGGACGGCTGGGCGAAATCTGCCAGGAATACCTGGGCAAGGGACGCCTGGTGTATATTGAAGGCCGGCTGCAAACCGACCAGTATGAAAAAGATGGTGAAAAGCGCTACATCACCAAGGTTGTTGCCTCAAGCATGCAGATGTTGGACCGCAAGCCTGAAGAAGAAGAGCCAGTGCCACCGCCGCCTGAAGAGGACGAGTTCCCTTTTGAGTAATCCGGTCCACCCTGGTGTTCTGCCCACCCGCACACCAACCTTTGGCGGCCTGGTAGGTGGAGCACTCTATGCTTTGTCCAGGCCATTGTGCGCCTGATATCGATTGTTCCTTTGAGCCCAGACAAAGCGCTAATCGGGCGGACCGGATGAAATCTGTTGCATGGCGGATAGCAAGGCCTGGATAGCCAGCTTACCGGATAAATAGCGGTGAGGCACCTTGCTCAAGGGGCTGACCGAGGCGGCGGCGTCTGCCAGGATTTCAACCCGCTCTCCGCCCCGTTGCTTGGCTTGCATATACGCCATCCCAAATTCGAACAGCGCGCCCATGTCGAGTGGTCTCTCCGACTGGCTTTGCCCGTTTTCAATTTGCGCCCAGCCAGCCAGGCCGTTCATTAAGGCTTTGAGCACATCTCCCGAGGATGCGCCCTCCTCTGGTAAGCCAGTTGCAGGTTGGTCGGTCGCAGAGGGCCCCTTCGCTTCTGTCAGCGCGCCTTGAACATAGACCAATAAATTGTCCAATGACACATTGTAGCGACGAAGCTGGCGCGCCAGTTGTTCCAGCCCATGGGCGTACACCTGGGCCGAGCCGTTATCCACCCGCGCCGACAACAACCGGGCGGCGTGTTCCATTGCATCTGCTACCGCCGCGTCAGGTAGCTCTTCAGCGGCGTGGGTGGCGATCTCAAAAACTTCCACCATATGGTCGCCGTGATTGCCATTGATCGGGTCGGCCTCGTTAAAATACTGGCGGTTCTGGCGCAACACATCGCCCACCACCTGGAAGAGTGAAGCCAGGTCCCGAGAAAGGGATTTCTGCATCGATTTCACCTGCACTCAGGCAGCCGGCAGCGCTTCTAGCTGCTCAACCATCCCCCGGATAACGTCAAAGCCGCCCTGCCAGAAATCGGCGCTGTGCACATCGATGCCAGCCTCAGAAAGGACTTTGACCGGCGCTTCGGAACCGCCGGCTGCAAGGATCTTGAGGTAGCGCGGCTTAAAGGCTTCGCCTTCAGCCTTGTATTGCTGGTACAGGGAAAGGACCAGGAGCTGGCCAAAAGTGTAGGCATACACATAGAAAGGCACCTGGTAAATGTGCGGGATAGAGACCCATTCCCAGCGAAACTCGGCGCTGACCTCCACCGCCTCTCCAAATTGGCTTTTCAGGTTCTTCAAGTAGGCAGCGGCAAGTTCATCCACCGAAGCGCCTTGCCGGATCATCTCATGAGCCTGGCGCTCAAACAGGGCAAAGAAGGCCTGCCGCAGGATAGTGGCGTAAGCGTCGTCAACCTGGCGAAAGAGCAAGTCGCGACGGACACCCTCGTCGCTTTCTTGTTGAAGCAGACGGTCGATCAGCATCATCTCACCAAAAGTGGAGGCAGTCTCCGCCAGCGGCAGGCTGGCGTGTTGGGTGAACAGGGTGTGATGCGCAGCCAGCAGGGAATGGATGGCGTGGCCCAGTTCGTGCGCCATGGTAGCCACGTCGTCTGGACGGCCCTGGTAGTTCAGCAACACCCAGGGTGACAGGTCTGGAGTGACGGTAGCGCAGAAGGCACCGCTGCGCTTTCCCTTGCGCACTTCGCTATCCAGATGTTGGTCGTCGAAGACCCGGCGCGCCAGCTGGGCAATTTGCGGATCAAACTGATGGAATGCATCCAGAACAACCTCGGCGCCGGTGCTGAAATCATAGCGTTTGTCCGATTGGGTGATCGGGGCATACACATCATAGCGGCGCAAGCGCGGCAGACCTAGCAAGCGGGCCTTTAAGCGAAAATAGCGCTGGAAGAGCGGCGCGTTGCGCTCGCAGACCTGTAAAAGTGTATCCACCACATCATCGGGGATATCGTTGGCCAGATTGCGGGCCGAGATTGGATCGGCGAAATGGCGTAATTCCACCTGCTCATTGCGCCAGTCGCGCACCAGGGTCTGATAGATCAGTCCCAGCACCGGTCCATCCTGGGCATATACTCGGTAGATTTCCTGATATGCCCTGGCGCGCAGGTCCGGGTCGTGACCACGGGCATAGACCATGATCTCGCCACGGGTGAGCTCCTTCTCATCACCATCCACAGTCAGGCGAAAAACGTAACGGTTGGTGATGGCATCATAAATGTTGTGCAGCGCATTGACCCCCGTGGTGTTCTTCAAGTTGACGACCTTTTCCTCCGGTTCGGAGAGGGTGTGCGCCTTGAAGTGGCGCATCTCCTCCAGGTAGTAACGATAATCACCAGAGGCTGCCATCAGGCGCTGAGCATTGGCGTCGTCCAGGTCTTTCCACCACAGGCTGAAGAACAGGGTGCGGTTCTCCATCAACGCGATTTCCTGCTGGACGCGGGCCAGGAAAGCCTGGGCGGTTTGGTCCTGGGTATCGGCGGCAAAACTCAGGGCGGCAAAGTTGTAGATGCGGTAAGCGAGCAGGCTGACTTTTTCCAGGTGGCAAACCAGATCCAGGAATTGTTCAACCGAGATAGTGGGAGTCAGCTCAGCGCGGCGCGCCTCAAAGGCGGCCACACCAGCTTCCAAGTCGGCGAAGGCCGCCTGCATTTCAGGGCTATCCTGAGCGCTGAACAGGTCAGCCAGGCTCCAACGGGATTGGGTATAGGTCTGGGTCATCTGTATCTGCCTCATGAACTATAAGTTAAACCGGATGTGGACGATCTCGCCGTCCTGAACGGGGTACTCCTTGCCCTCCAGGCGCAGGCGACCCCGGGCGCGGGCCTCGGCCAGGCCACCCAGGGTAACCAGATCATCATAGCTAACCACTTCGGCGCGGATAAAGCCCTTCTGCAGGTCGGAGTGGATTGCCCCGGCGGCCTCCACAGCAGAGGCCCCACGGCGCACCGTCCAGGCGCGGACTTCATCTTCACCGACGGTGAAGAAGGATTGCAGGCCCAGCAGGTCGTAAGAAGCGCTGATGGCCCGCTTAAAACCCAGCTCGCGAATGCCAAATTCTTCCATGAACATCTGAGCTTCATCGGGCGGCAACTGGGCCAGTTCCATCTCCAGCCTGCCTTGAAGCGGAACAACCATGGCTCGGCTGGATGCATACGTCACCAGTGGCGGCGTCTGGCCATCGGAGAGGTTGAGAACAATTAGAACCGGCTTGCGGGTGAGCAGGCCAAAACCGGAAAGAGTCTTCTCTTCTTCTGCAGAGATCTCCACATCCCGCAAGGCGATGTCTGCCGAGAGGGTTTCGTGCAGGCGGTCAAACAAGGCGAGCTCGCGCTCAATCTGGGCTTTATCCCTCCCGCCGCCCTTCTTGCGCTCTTCCGCCAGGCGTTCCTGCTTGCGCTCGACGGCAATCAGATCGTTGAGCAGCAGTTCGCTATCCAGATCTCCAATGTCGCGCTGAGGGTCGACACTTCCCGCTGGGTGTGGGACGCTGGCGTTTTCAAAACAGCGTACAACATGAACAAAGCCATCCATCTGGCTGAGCTGGTTGAGCAGAGGCCCAGAGAGGCCACTCTTAACGCCGCCGCCGTCGGCACCATTCGACCCAGTTTTGCCCTCCAGCCCAGCAATATCGGCATAGGTGACCTTGGCAAAAGTGGTTTTTTGCGGGCGAAACATCTCCGACAGGCGCTCCACACGTGGATCGGGCACATCCACCACGGCGGTGCGAACTTCAAACCGCCCGCCGCTGACGGTGGTAGGTTGGTTGCCGCGAGTCAGGGCATTGAAGATGGTTGTTTTTCCAGATTGGGGTAAGCCAATGATTCCCAGGCGCATTCTTCTATATTTCCATATCGATGATTCAACATCTGAGGCTTCCCGGCTACGGGAAGCCTCAACTCAGTAATTATACCCGAATAAGCGAATTTATCAAATTCAGGTTCGATTTACGATCCTAGGCCGGGCTTATGCTCAGCCAAAGAACATCCACGGTGCGCATGATATAATGATCAGAAACCAATCCTACTTGAGGCAATCCAATGAGCTATGAAGACCCGACAATCTCGGCCGCTTCTCAAGAAGCGATCGATGAGACCACCCTGCGGCGCCAACTGACCGAATATGCCACCCGGCTGAAAAATCGAAGTCTCACCTCGGCCACCGGCGGCAATATGAGTTACCGCATCGGCGGTGATATGCTGATCTCGCCATCCGGCTTCTGCCTGGACGAAGTGGGCGAGGCTGCCTGGGTTCAGGTCAACCTGGACACAGCCCAGCCTTACCCAGGCCAACTTAAACCATCTTCAGAGACATTGATGCACCGCAATGTCTATCTGCTACGCCCAGACGCCAACGCAGTGATCCACAGCCATCCGCCGCACGTGATTGCCCTGTCGCTGCTGCGCATTGCCATCCGGCCGATCGGGTCAGAAGCGCCCTTCTTGCTGGGCAAGCAGGTGCCCATCGTGCCCTACACCATCCCCACCTCGCCGCTGCTGGCCGAATCGATCAAGCCATACGTGACGGAGCACAGCGTGATGGTGCTGGAGAATCATGGTCTATTGACGCTGGGAAAAGACATTTGCGATGCTTATAACCGCACCGAGCTATCGGAGGAGATCGCCAAGATCATGTACATTGCCATCTCTGCCGGGCGCGGCGAGCCCAACTGGCCAACCGAGAAGATGGTAGACGAATACCTGGATTGGATCTATTATCGCAGGTTGCCCAAGAATTAGTTATTGTTCTTCTAAAATGGCGGCTCCGCTTGTGGACGAAACGGCCTGCGATAGCTGTGCGCTTTTACGGTACAACCCCTTGATCTGATCATAAAGCTCGAGGAAAATTTCGTATTGCTTCTCATAGACCGGAGTGGGGGCATCGTAATTGACTCGCCGGTCGATGGTGACCATGCGCTCCACCGCCTGATGGTAATCTGGATACAGGCCAAGCGCCTTGCCGCAAACCAGGATGTTGCCCAGGTTGGCGGTATCGGGCACGCTGATGGTCGCTACCGGCTTTCGGATGATCTTGCCCAACGCCTGCAGCCAGGCTGTGCTTTTCAGCCCGCCGCCCACGGCGCGGATTTCGTCAATGTGCAGGCCCAAAGACTCAATGGTCTCGATATTGTTGCGCAGGGCGAAAGACACGCCCTCCATGATCGCCTTGATAAAATGCGCTTTTTCCGTAGCCAGGTTAATCCCGTAGAACACGCCGCGCGCATTAGGATCCCAGTAGGGGGTGCGCTCGCCATTGAGATAAGGCAGGAAAATTAAACCGCCGGCGCCATCTGGAACCTTTTCAGCTTCCTGGCTGTACTGGGCAAAGACATCGCCGGATGGAGCAGCCTGCTCACCAGCCTCAAAAGCGTTCTTGAACCAGTGCAACGATTCCCCGGCAGTCTGGGTGATGCCAAGCAAAATCCAGTGATCGCGCAGCGCATAATGCCAGCACAGGGTTCGGTGCTGCTGATCTTCCAATGGGCGGTCGGAGCAGACCGCCACCACGCCCGCTGTGCCGATGATCAGGGTCACCTGGCCAGGGCGCACCATTCCGGCTCCCAGCGCGGCAGCAGAGCAATCAGCGCTGCCATTGGCCACCGGCGTACCGGCTTTCAAACCGGTCAATTGGGCGGCCCACGGCGTGACTTGGCCGATGATCTCATCGGAGGGCAGCGCTTCAGGCAAGTAATCCGCTGGGATACCAAACAGGCGAAACATTTCGTCCGACCAGCGGCGCTTGACCACGTCGAAGAGCAGGGTGCCGGTCGCTTCAGCATAATCGGTCACCGCCCGGCCGGTCAGGCAATACTTGATGTAATCCTTGGCCACCAGCAGGTGGCGGGTGCGCCGCCACACTTCCGGCTGGTTCTCCTGGACCCACAGGACCTGCGGGGCAGTGTAGGTGGTGGTGGCCAGGTTGTGAGTTTCTGCCACCACCAGCGCCCTGGTAGCTGGATCAGCGTTAATGCTCTCGACGATCGCGCTGGAGCGCTGGTCCATCCAGGTGATGGCGGGGCGCAGCACCTGGTCGTGTTCATCCAGGTAGACCTGGGTGTGCATTTGCCCACAGATGCCAATCCCGGCAACACGCTCAATTTCTTCAGGAAAGCGCTTCACCAGGGTCTGGCAGGCCGTGATGAAACCACTCCACCATGCCTGCGGGTCCTGCTCGGCAAAACCGGGCTGCGGAGCCAGGATTGGATATTCACAATACTCTGCGCCCAGCAGATGTCCGTTTTCTTCCCACAAGGATACTTTCAGGCCAGTGGTGCCCAGGTCGATGCCAATCAGTGTGTTCATCGTGCCTCCGCCTTTACGCACGCTTCTGCGCCCGCTGCTCAAGGAGAAACTTGACCACCATCACCAGGATCAGGATCGTGCCCCACAAAGCTACGGTAAGGAAGGGGTTCATCCCCATCAGATTGAAGCCACTGGAGACAACCTGCAGGATGATCAAAGCAATCACCAAACCAGACACCTTGCCAAAGCCGCCCGCCGCGCTCACTCCGCCCAACACCGAGGCCAGCACGGTCATCAGCAGATAGGACTTTCCGTAATCGGCCTTGGCCGAATTGAAGCGCGAAATCATGATGATCCCCGCCATGCCCGCGTACAAACCGGATATCAGGTAGGTGCGCATCAACACCTGCCGGTTGTTCACCCCGGAAAAGAAGGTCGCCACCGGGTTCGAGCCAATCAGGTAGATTTTGGTGCCCAGCGGCGTGCGGTTAAGGATCAATGCCATCAATCCAGCCAGGAGCAGGAAGATGATCAGCGGCATGGGTACACCCGCTACCATCCCATTGCCAATGAAACGGATGGATTCTGGGAAACCGGAGAGCACATAGCCGCGGGTGAGCACAATTGCCAGGCCATTGAGCAGAATCATGGTTCCCAGCGTGGCCAGGATGGGCGAAACTTCCAGCGCAGCAATCAGATATCCATTGAGCAGCCCGATCAGCGCTGCCGTAGCCAGGCCGGCCAGCAACGCCAGGACAATCACCCCCGTGGTTGGGTTTCCGGCCGCGTCGGCGCTCTGGCCCGAGGTCAGGATCATGGCGATGACAATGCCGGTAAGGTTGGCCGTGGAGATGATCGAGAGGTTAATCCCGGCGGTGAGCATCGTGATCATCATCGCCAGGGACAGCACGCCCAGTTCGGGAAGCTGAAAGGCCATCGACTGGAAATTATCCGGTTGCAGGAAAATCATCCCATTCAAGCCCCACATGAACAAGATGCTGCCCAACATTACCAAAGCCAGGACGATTGTTTCGGAGTATTTGCGGCTCATTCGCGGGTCTCCTGTCTCACTCGGCTTCCACCAGGATGGCTCGCCTGCGCTTCCGGCGGCTGCGCTGGGCACTGGCAGCCACGCTGATCAGGATGACCAGGCCAATGAACACGTTGTACCACACCGCTGGGACGCGCATAATGGTCAAGCCATTGCTCAGGATGGCAATCAACGTCACACCCAGCAGGGTGCCCGTCAGGGTGCCCACCCCGCCAGACAGGCTGGCGCCGCCCAGAACCACAGCGGCGATGACATCCAATTCCTTGCCCACCATGGCATTTGGCTGGACGGTCTGCACCAGCAGGAGTTGGACAATGCCGCCGATGCCGGCCATCAGCCCCATGAAACCGTAAACGAAGAAGGTCAGGAACAACACGTTGAAGCCAATGCGGCGGGCGGAGGCGGGGCTGCCGCCCATGGCGTAGATGCCGCGCCCCAGAGTCGTCTTACGCAGGATCACTCCAGCGAGGATGATCACTGCCACCCAGACCAGGGTGATAATTGAAAGTCCATAGCGGATGCCATCTGGGTTGGTGAAGCGGAAGACGCGGATGTCCGCAAAACTGCGGAACCATTCCGGGATGTTATAAATCCACTTGCCGCCAGACCAAACGGTCAGAAGCCCATAATAAATATTCAAGGTGGCAATCGTTGTGACGATTGGCGGGATATTGAAGAAATAGATAATGGCTGCGTTGACCAGACCGAGCAAGACGCCAATCGCCCCGGCCATCAGGAAGGCCAGCCAGATATTGCCGCCAAAGCTCTTGGCAAAAACCACCGTTGTGTAGAGGGCGACGGTGGCAATAGCGGTAAAAGAGATATCAATCCCCCCGGATATTAAGACAAAGAGCATCCCCACGGCAAAAATGCCCATCATTGAGTAGCTTTTTAACAGCTCCAGGCCGTTTTGCAGGGTAAGAAAACTGGGATTAAAAGCCGTGATGATCAACGAAAATACAACAATCACCAAGATCAGGTATGTTTCTTGACGCGCCAGTAACCTTTTCATACGCTATGCACTCGCCTGGATACACTGGGTGATTTCATCGGGGGTAGCCCTGGCCGTATCGAACTCAGCCACCTGTCGGCCGCGATGCATGACGATCACTCGGTTTGAATTGTTGAAAACTTCTAGCACTTCATCAGAGATCAGGATAATCCCTAAACCCTGGGATGCCAGATCACGCACAATTTGGTGGATGGACAGCTTGGCAGCCACATCGACACCGATCGTCGGCCCATCCAAAATGAGCAAACGCGGGCGGGTTGCAATCCACTTGGAGAAGACCACCCGTTGCTGGTTGCCGCCCGAAAGCGTCATCACCGGGGCATCGATTGCCGGGACTTTGATCGCCAGGGAGTTGATCCATTCACTGGCGCTCTTCCGAATATCTCGCTCATTGACCAGGCCCAGCCGGCCCCGCAGCCGGTCTATGATCGTGATGACAATGTTCCGATCCACACCTTGGGGCATGATTAACCCCTGCAGCAGACGGTTTTCGGGCACGCAGCCAATACCCAGGCGCAGGGCATCCTGTATTGAACGGATTTTTACGGGTTGGCCGTCAAAATAAATCTCACCCTGGTCAGCTGGCTCCACACCGAACAGCGCCATGGCCAACTCAGTGCGTCCAGAGCCAAGCAGCCCAATAATTCCTACAATCTCTCCTGGCCTGACCTGGAAGCTGATATCTTTGAAATTCCCTCGCCTGCCCAGGCCGCGCACCTCCAGCAACGGCCGGCTGTCGCTCAGCGCCGGAACATAGGGGGTATACTCGATTTTACGGCCCACCATCAACATGGTCAGCTTCTGGTCGTCCAGGTCTTTGCCAGAAGAGGTGACCACTTTTTTACCGTCACGTAAAACTGTCACCCGCTCGGCGATCTGCAGAACTTCGTCCAGCTTGTGACTGACAAACAGCGTTGCAATACCCTTGGACTGCAAGTCTTTAACCACCGCGAACAATGCATCTACCTCTTTACGCGTCAGCGAGGCAGTCGGTTCATCCATAATCAACAGGCGCACGTCGCGCGTCAAGGCGCGGCAGATGGCGACCAGTTGCTGATCAGCAATCGAGATATCCCCAACCAGATCATCCAGGGGTAGATTGATCCCAATGCGCTCCATGGCGTTGCGGGCGATGCCGCGCATTTCCCTCCAATCGACCCACTGCTTGCCAGCGCTGATCCATTCACCCAGGGCAATATTTTCACATATCGTCAGGTTAGGGAACAGAGACAGATCCTGATAGATCACCTCAACACCCATGCGGATGGCATCGATGGCCTGGTAGCCGTGCAGGGGTTTACCATTGATCTCAATCTCCGCCCCGTCGTCCGGCTGGACCGCCCCGGAGATGATCTTGATCAGAGTGGATTTGCCCGAGCCATTTTCGCCCACCAGGCAGTGAATCTCCCCCTGGTAAATTTCAAAATCCACCGAATCCAGCGCCTTCACCCCTGCATAGCGCTTGTTAATATTTCGCATTGACAGATAAATGTCGGTCATGAGAAGATAGAATGAAAACGCAAATTTCTCCGGAATTATTGGCGCTCTGTCCACTGAACCAGGGACAGCTTGCCCGAAAAGCCTGCATTACCCTGGGGAGAGGTGCAGCAGGATAAGGGCAGGCCTCCATCCATCGGGACGGAGGCCTGCTTTTAGAAACGAGATTTAGAAGCCGAAACCTTCGGCGTTCTCAGGCGTGATGTCGACCATGCCATCGACTTTGATCACGTCTCCTTCCAGCTTGATCTTGCCCATGCCGGGGATTTCCATGCCGTCGGTGACTTCGCCGCCGCCGCACAGATAGTTAGCCAGCCAGACCATGCCGTAGCCAGCATCTGCCGGATCCCACAGGATGCCCCACTTCATTGAGCCATCCTTGAGGTACGGAGCAGCCGGTCCAGGCAGCACGGTGCCGCCAACAAAGACCTTGTCTTCCAGGCCCAGTTCCTTCACGGCCTGAGCAGCTCCGGGAGGCCCCAGGCTGCCAAAGCCGATGATGCCCTTCAGGTTCGGATAGGCCTTGAGCAGCTCGAGCGTGCGCTGGCGGGCCAGCTCCTGATCCTCGCCGACGGGCTGGCGGTCAGTGACCTGCTTCAGGTTGGGGTATTTCTCAGCAGCGTATTTGATGCCTTCATCTGCCCACAGGTTGTGGAGCGGTACGGTCAGCGAGCCGACATACACAACGTACTCGCCAGAATCGCCCATAAACTCCACCATCTTGTCCCAGGCGTGTTGGCCGAACTTGACGTTGTCGATCAGCTCCAGGTCGTAGTCTTTGCCAACTTGGTCAGGAGACTCGTGGGTGATGATGATAACCCCTTTTTCCTTCGCTTTCTGGAAGACCGGTTCAAGGGACTTGGCATCATTGGGCACTACAGCGATGTACTTGACGCCCTTGGCAATCAGGTCTTCAATGACCTTCACCTGCTGCGCTGGGTCGGCTTCCGCCGGGCCGGTCTGGTAGGCGTTAACGCCCAGCTCCGCAGCAGATTTCTTGACACCCTCCTCCATGCGGTTGAACCACGGGATGCCAGTGATCTTGACTACTACGGCGATCTCTTCGTCGCTGCAAGCGGCTGGCTTCTCCTCAGCGGGTTTTTCCGTAGCTGGAGGGGTAGCGGTTGTGCAGCTGGCAAGCACCATCGACAAGATAAGCAACAGTGCAAAAGCCAGATGCCCAGGACTGTTCTTGTTCATTTTCTCCTTCCTTTCCAATAGTTTTGAGGGATTTTAATCGATGCCACCAGCTAAAACACCGCTCTCGCGCAACAAGCCGCCAGAGAAGCGTTTTCACCGGCGACATACACACGATGTATAACCGATAAATAAATGATAACGAAGCCAGATTCAATTAAGAAGTGTGATTTGTAACTATTATTTTGGTATTTAATCACCTCCAACAACGCATATTCACAACCTTGACCTTCCCCCCAACATTCGATATACTATGCGCGCACAAAGCCGAAGTGGCGGAACTGGCAGACGCGCACGACTCAAAATCGTGTTCCCTCGGGAGTGTGGGTTCGATTCCCACCTTCGGCATGAGATAATAAGATTGAGCGCTGAAAATCCGTGAGCATGGTTTCGGCGCTTTGCAGTTTTAAGCCTGTGTGCATTGGCCACAGCAACTTGCAAAAAGCTCACTATAATTGCCATGACACACCACCCTTTGGAGGTTCTGATGCCCTCGCTCGAAAACACCCTGGCGGTCATCCTGGGCGGTGGGGCCGGCAAACGGCTCTACCCGCTGACCAAGCAACGTTCAAAGCCGGCGGTTCCAATCGCTGGCAAGTATCGTCTGATCGACGTGCCATTAAGCAACTGCATTAATTCTGGCATTCACCACATCGCAGTATTGACCCAGTACAATTCGGTCTCGTTGCACCGCCACATCACCCAAACCTACAACTTCGATGATTTTCACCGCGGCTGGGTTCAGATCCTGGCAGCCGAACAAACCCCGCGCAGTTCCGATTGGTACCAGGGCACTGCAGACGCTGTGCGCAAGCAGCTCTTCGAGATCAAAGCCACCCACGCGAGTTACGTGTTGATTCTGGCTGGCGACCACCTCTACCGTATGGATTACGCCAAAATGGCCAACTTTCATTGGGAGAAGCAGGCCGATATCACCGTAGCCGTGCAGCCGGTTCTTGCACAAGAAGCGTCGCGCTTTGGGCTGCTCAAATGCGACCCGGATGGTCGCATCCCGGCGTTTGTTGAAAAGCCGCGCGATCCCGAAGTTTTGGCCCAGTTCATCAGCCGGGACGATCCACAGAAGCCCTACCTTGGATCAATGGGCATTTACCTCTTCAACACCGAAGTCTTAATCGGCCTGCTGGAATATGCTGCCTATGATGACTTTGGCGGCCAGATCATCCCCAATGCGCTGGCGACACACAAAGTCTATGGCTATGTCTTTGAAGGCTATTGGGAGGACATCGGGACAATTCGCTCATTCTATGAAACCAATCTGCGACTGACCAGCCCAGAGGCGCCCTTTAATTTTTACGATCCGGAGCGGCCGATCTACACCCATGCCCGCTTTTTACCCGGATCGGTGATCGATGGGGCAACAATGAACAATGTCTTACTGGCAGAGGGCTGCCAGATCCATAAGGCAGAAATCCATGAATCCATCGTTGGTCTGCGCAGTCAAATTGCCGACGGCGTGACCATGTCGCGGACAATCATGATGGGCGCAGATTACTATGATTTACCGGGGGCGACTCTGCCGGGCAATATTCGCCTGGGGATCGGGATGAACTCCCACATCGAAGGCGCGATCCTGGATAAGAATGTTCGCATCGGGGATGGTGTGGTGATCAAACCCTTCCCACCCGGAACCGAGATGGACATGGGCAGCTGGGTGGTTCAGGATGGCATCGTGGTCATCCCCAAGAGCACGGTGCTGCACCCGGGCACTTATATTGGTCCAGACTAAC
>CAZDAU010000057.1:0-20854 GCA_964503625.1 uncultured Anaerolinea sp. | reverse complement strand
AACCCACAACCACCTGATCCACAGTCAGGTGCTCTGCCATTGAGCTATGCCCACCGTGATGCGGGGAGAATTCTATCATAACCCCGGCGGGATGGGTAGGGCTAGGCAAGCGCGCGGCGCAGCGTTTCCACCAACTCGGCCTGAGGGATGATTCGCTGGTCGCCGCTGCGCAGGTCTTTGAGAGCGGCTGTTCCTTGGGCCTGTTCGTCTGGGCCGAGGACCACAGCAAAGCGCATCCCCATGCGATCTCCGTACTTGAACTGCCGGGTTAGCCTGGCCGCCTCGGGATAGATGGCCGTATTGATCCCCGCCTGTCGCAACGCGGCAGCCAGCTCAAAGGAAGCGCCAGTGGAGGCCTGGTCAAAAAGGGTGACCAGGACCCTGGCGGGGGAGGCGCCTAACTCTGGCGGCAGACAGCCAAATTTTTTCAACACCAGGCTGACCACCAGATCGCCCATGGCAAAGCCGGTGGCAGGCAGCGGATCGCCGCCCACATCGGCGACCAGATTATCGTAGCGCCCGCCGCCCAGGATGGCGCGAAATTCGCCAGCCCGGTCCCAGGCTTCAAAGACCGTGCCGGTGTAGTAATCTAAACCACGCACGATTTGAGGTGCATAGCGCACGTAAGCACTCAATCCAAGCGCGTCAGTCAGAGCAAAGAACCGCTGCATACCAGGGGCTTTGCGCCAGAGCTGATCATCTGCCAGAATGGTCTTCAGCCCTGAGAGCTGGGCCGGGTTCAGCCCAATTTCGATCGCGTAGGCATCCCAATCCGGGGCAGACATCTTGTCTCGTCGGTCGATCAAGTGAAAGACATCCTTGCGCAGCTCCGAGGAGACGCCCAATGCAGAAAGCTCCTCATTGAACAGGGCGCGGTTATTGACCAGGATGCCAACCTGATCGGGCAAAAGGCCAGCTTCACGCAAGAAGGTAGCGGCAATTGCAACCACCTCAGCATCGGCCTCGGGCGTATCCACGCCGATCAGGTCGACGTTCCACTGAAAGAATTCGCGCGTACGGCCCTTTTGCGGGCGCTCATAGCGCCAACATGGCCCCCAGGTCCACCAACGCAGGGGGTAAACCAGCTGCTTTTGGCGTTGCGCCACCAGCCGCGCCAGGCTGGGCGTCAGCTCTGGGCGCAGGGTAATCAGGTCGCCGCCCCGATCGGGAAAGACAAAAGATTGTTCTTTGACCAACTCTTCCCCAGACTTGGCGGCGTACAGATCAATGGTCTCCAGGAACGGGGCATCCCATTCCTGGTAGCCAAAGGATTCGGAGACTTTGCGGGCAGTGGCGTAGAGGAAATTGCGAAGAGCCATCTCCTCAGGATAATAATCGCGCGTGCCTTTAACAGATTGGATTGTAGTTTTCATCGGCAGCAATCAGCTTTCAGCTATCCGCTGTGGTTGGCCGGCTGTCGTGACAGGCGACCAGCATTGGGTTTTGGATGGATCGCATTTTAGCACAAAACTGGAGTGGATGAGACATTTTCACTTGATACCCGGTGATGGACGTTCCAGTCTGCCGGGTGATCACCAGCAGGCCACTGAACAAGAGTTGCCCCGCCGATCCCATCTTTACGGATGCCAGCGGAGCAGCGAAGGCGCTGTCCGGTCGTCCCCTACCGAACAATCAGCTCTGTTTGCGGCGTCCCAAGGAACTCAGCCCCAGTCTCGGTGACCAGCACATCTTCTTCCAGGCCAACATAGCCATATCCTGGCACTGCCAGCCCCGGCTCTACGGTGTACACTTGACCGGCCTCCAGCGGGTAGTTGGGCGTGTCTCCATACTTCTCCCACAGCGGTCCGAGGATCCCAGCGCCGTCGTGGGCCAGGCGGCCCAGGTGGTGGCCAGTGCCGTACAGGTACTCTGGATAACCTGCATTGGTGACCACACCGCGAGCGATGGCATCGATCTCAACGCCACGCACGCCGGGTCGCATGGCGGCTACTGCTGCCTGGATGGCGGTAACGATCGTGTTGAAGCCGTGTTGGACAATTTTCGGAGCTTGGGTTTCGCCAGGGGCCAGATAATAAGCCATGCGCTGAATGTCTGAGCAATACTCATCTTGCTTGACACCAAAATCAATGTGCAGCAGGTGGCCAGGTTGCAGCGTGATCTCACTGGGGCCGACATGCCCAATAGGCGATTCTGGACCGGCGTTGACGGTGGGGCAGTTTTGATATTCCCAGGCTGCTTCGACCCCAAAGGCTTCCATCTGATCATGCATAAAGTTAGCAATCAGCTTTTCGCTCATTCCGGGCTTCGCATAGGCAAAGGTTTTGTCAAAGATTCGGCCGGTCGTCTCAACGGCGGCCTGAATGCGGGAAACTTCGCCGGCTGTCTTGCGGCCGCGCAGCGCAGCGATAATCTTTTCTGCAGATACCAGCCGCTCTTTCCAGGGTGTGCCTTCTAGATAGTCAAGAAGCAGCAGATACAGCCCGTGGTCCAGTCCATCGGCTAGCACATCCGCTTTGGAATAGTTGATTGCAATTTGGGTCGGGGCTAGCCGCTCCAGGGTTTGCAGCAATGCTGGGCGAAAGGCCTGGTCATACGGTACGATGGATTGATAAGCGCCGGTGCGCAGGGCGGTTTCCTGCTCCAAACTGCCCAGGATTGCGATGCTTTCCCCCTGGCGGGTATGGATCAGCGCCGATTGCCAGGTAAAGTGGTGGCCATAGATCAGCGGCAGTACCGGATCGCCGCCCGCTGGGGTCTCCCGCACCAGGGTCAGCCAGGCGTCGATTCCCAATTCTTCCAGGATGCCTGCCGCCTGGCTGACTTTTTCTTGCACCAAATTCGCCATGAGTGCTTCTCCTTGATAAACCAGTTTGTCCCATTATACCCACATGACCATTGTTAGCAGCGGAATCTGGTAAACCGAATCACAAACAAGACGGGGAAAGAGCGAAGAACATCAGCATGCCAGACATTATCCCTGATCATCTCCTGACCATGGGCAAAAAGTTCTCAAACCCATCCACAATAACCGTCGCTGAGGCGCTGCTCGAGCCGGCCGCGCCGCTCAGACGGGCTGTATTTGTCAGTGCCAATGGTCCGCTGGTCACCACCGCCACCGTGTAGGTCAGCGTGACTGCCTGACCTGCGGCCGGCGTTCCGCTCCAGGTGATCTGGCGGGTGGCCGGGTTGTACTGTGCGGAGCCAACGTTCACGCTTAACCCGGCAGGCGCGCCCAGACCCGGGGGCAAGCTGTCTGTCAGAGATAGAGCTGTCCCATCGCCAATCCATTGCAGCGTAAAAGTCACACTGTCGCCCGAATCTACCCCTGCTGGCCGGGCGCGCTTTGAAATGGGCGGGAAAGTCTCACTCCACACCACGGTCAATGCAGGCCGACCGGCAGCATTCCAATCGGCTTCATCGGATGTCGTGAAGAATTTGCCGCTGTGCAACGCTAGATCGGCCTCGTAAATTGCCAGGTGTAGAGGGATCCCGTCTGCGTAGGCTTGCGCCACAGCCCGACTCACATCAAACTGGCGGGCCACACACGGCCAGGACGTGCCGCCCGGGACGCCGCAGTCATCTACCACATCTGCCCAGGTCTGGGCGACATTTTCCAGCGCCATGGGAGCATTATTCCAGGTGAGGGTGTTTTCAACCCAACCGCCCGATACAGTCAGCGCCTGGAGCAGTGAGGGCCGTGCTGCGCTGGGATCGCTGCCGCCCCATTGATGCAGGGTCAGGGTGGCTGACTGGATGCTCTTGCCGGGAGGCAACGCGTTGAGGGGGAAGGTCAGGTAATACTTGGAGAAACAAGGCCAGTCCGCGATGTTGCCCTGGTTTTGCACGTTGACCCCGGGATCGCCAGCAAAGTTTGCATTGCCCCACTGATTCCAAATAAAGCTGGCCGATCCAGGGCAAAGGTTGCCGATTGTGCCGCCCACGCCAGCATCGGGCACCACCGCCCCATTCAGACCGTGGCGGATCGTCACTGTCCCGCCGGGCAAGGCAGGCGGAGGGGTGTATCCAGGCAGACCAAAATGGATCTGCCCCCAGGTGGCGGGCTGGCTGCTGGTCATTGTTTCTGGCCAGAACTTGATGGGGATCGGTGCGCCGGCAGCGTCATCCCGGTCGTGGAGTTGTAAGGCCAGGCCCCAAACTGTGCCTGCGCCAGGCGGGCCAGAAAGTCCCAGGCTGGAGAAAGGGATGCGAAAGATCACTCCCCAGCCGCGATCGTCCACTGCATCGTTGAGGGCATTTCCCTGCCAGGTGGCAACCGCGGAAAATGACAGGGGATCGGTCACCCAGTTGGTGCCATCGCCTCGGTAGGCGGCGCGGTGGGGGGGGCTGTCGCCGATCTGATTGAGTTGGGCCACCAGTCGATAAGCATTTAATGAGGGTACGCTGCCGGTGTTGCCATCTTTGCTGATATATAGCGTGGCTGCGTCCCAATTCACCAGGTCGGCTGCTGAAGGGGAAGTGTCAAAAAACAGGAAGCGGTCAAAGACATCCAGGCGGACATACAGGTTCACTGAAGTATAGCCAACCCTAACATCGGTGTAATTTTCCATTGAAGTGACCCGCCCAAACCAGAACACCGCCGCCTGATTGAAATCCATTGTTCCGCTGAAGAAAGGCGCGTTTACCCGCCGAACGGCTCCGCTTTGTCCTTGAACCGATACCCCTGGGTTAATCACTGATACCAACAGTGCTGCAAACACGAAAATGGGAACCAGCCTGTGGAACCCCAATCGAATGTTTGAAATGGTCAAGATGTCCTCCTGTTTCCCCTGAGAAACCCATTAAACAACAGAGACACAGAAATCACCGAGTTTTGATTCTAATTCAAAAACTCTGTGAACACTGTGTCTTTGTGGTTAAAGCAGTTTAATTTTTTTAAAGCTATTTATTTACAATATTTAATGTAAAGTTCCAGCAGGGCATCTTAAGGCAAAGTCACCTGGCGGTGGAACGAGCCGGCGCGCTCGCTGAGCACGTGCACGGTCACAATCGAGCCAGGCTGGCCTTGCAGCGTCCACTCGGCGCGGGCGCGGTGATCCGTGCTGCCTTCGCTCCAGATTGAAGAAACATCCAGTTTATTGCTGCGCCCTTCCAGATGTCCCAGTTCCACCCGCCTGCGACCATCTACCAGGATAACACCCTCGGGCAATTCCAGCTCTGCCCTAACTGGGCGCACTGCCTTGCGATTCTTACCCTGGATGCTGGTGAAGGTGGGCAGGAAACCGGCGTTCTCAACCACAAGGTTCAGGTGATAAGATTCGCCGCCAAGCGACTTGATCTGGAGGAAATGGAGCGCCAGGCGTGGCAAAAGGTCTGCCAGGGCCAGAGCGAAGGGTGTGACGCGCTTGGCTTCGGCGGCTACGAAGGCTTCAGGCGGATTACTCCAGGTGTACATCCGGTTCCAGCCGCCCAGCTCCACTTTTCCCAACTGGGGGTGATCGAAGGCGTACCAATCTACATAGGCGCCTGGGCCGCCGTTTTCATCAGCCCATCTCAATATTTGCAGGTCATGTTCATGGGGATGGTCGCGGTGCCATTCAATAAATTTGCGGTCCTTGATCCCGGCCTCATCCGCCAGGTCCCAAAGCTCGATTGTAAAGGCAAAGGCTCCCAGATGGTCGAACATCCAGTCATCAAAAGCGCCGGTGGTAATCTCCTTTGGATGATACTTAAAATCGTGGAAAGTGGACACGCAGCGGTATCCGGTTATCTTACTGCCAATCTCACCAATTTTCTTGTAAACCCAAAGGTCCTGGGTTTCCATTTCGTCATCGGCCTTGGTACTGTAGCTGCGCAAGATCACTCGGCTAAAGGTGTGGAAGGTAAGGGCAATGTTGATATTGGGATGTTTCGCGATGAAATCCACCAGAGCGCGAATCTCGGGCTCGGAGGCTGGGTAAGGTCCAGCGCCATGCTGCTGGCCTTCAGTGCGCCATTCAAAGGGGAAATTGCGATTGAAATCAAGGCCCTCTGGTTGGCGGGCTTCCTTGATGATGAAGCCGTCAAAATCTTCGATCATACCTTCCGTCAACAGCCGGTAATACGTCCCGCCATGCTCATGCGGCTCACGTTTCTGCATCAGGCGCGGATCAAGCTCACTCACTTTCCAATCGCCATTGGGATCAACCAGGCGCATCTGAAGAATCCGCCCGTCGCTATCCACATCCTGCTCATGCAGGCCGTCCTCCTTCTCTTGCCAGGGATAGGGGCGCACACCTGAACGAATATAACGGGGCCGGTCTGCCAGGGCAAGTGCGGCGCCATCCGGGTTGACCCGCGGCACAATGTAATAAACGCACTGGTCAAGCAGTCGGGTGATTTGCTTGTCCTGGCCGTATCCTTCCAGCAGGGTGTGAGCCAGGTGCAGGGCAGTGGTTGCTCCGGTTACCTCGGTGGCGTGGATGTTTGCGTCCACCCACACGGCTGGTTTTTCTTGGTCCGGGCCGGTGGCGTGGTTTGTCAAGGTCAGCAGCCAGATGGGGCGTTTCTCAAAACTCTCGCCTATTGCGCTCAGGCTGGCAATTTCGGAGTGGTGGTCGGCCCAATCCTTCAGCAATGTTTCGATTTCTTCGTTATTAAAATAGTGATTGAAGTTCATTGATCCTCCGTTTGTTTGTGATCGCAAAGACCTGGAGATTACGGGGCTTGATCTAAAATGCCCTGTAAACTTTGAGTCTGAGTGAATTTATCTTTTTTGGGAGTGGCTCAAACCGGTGGTGTACGGTGTGAGCGCATTGGCTTTAATCTGGCAATAAGCCCGGCACTGCGCTGAAATCCACCTCCCGACCCTGCAACTGGAAGCGATAACGACCCACCTGGCGGGCGCTTGGGCTGGCCTGCAGGAAGGCCAGGAGCGCCTGGCGCTCTTCGGCTGTCAGCCAGGCGGGCAGGTCGGAGGTGGCCCGAAAGCCGGTGATTTGCACCAGGTCCAGCAGCAGTGCTTTCTGTGCCGGATTGAGAAGGTTATATTGGGTCCGGAAGAAGGCTACATCTGGATCCACATGGATGAGCGGACGAAGCCAAAGACGATGCAGAGTTGTGCGAATGGCATTCAGAGTCCCTGGACCACTGAGATCGTGCAAGAAATGGCTGCGGTCAACATTGTCCCAGAAGGGCGCCACGTCTGGTCCAATCCGCAAGCCATTGGCCAATCCCAACGATGCCAGAACAGGCGCGCCGCAGGCCAGGACGTACACCTCATCGCCGGCAGTATGGCGGATGATCTCCAATCCTTTGCGGAAGGCCATTTCCCCAGAGAGCTTCTGGTAACGATTTCCTGCCAGGGCTGAGGCGTATAAGAAATCCAGCTTGAGATAATCGAATCCCCAATTGCACACCTGCATGATGAGATTGTTCAGCCATTTTTGCGCTCCCGGATGGGTGACATCCAGACCGAAAAAATTGTCGCCCCAGTTGTGCCCGGCAATCACCAGCTCGCCATGTTCATCGCGTAGCAACCAATCGGGATGTTCCTGGAACAGGCGTGATCGAGGTTGTACGGCAAAAGGCGCAAGCCAAAGTCCGGCGGAATAACCGGCGGCGCGGATTTTACCTGCCAGTGCAGCCATGCCGGAGGGAAACTTATTGTTCGGTTCCCAATCGCCCAGGCTGGCCTGCCAACCGTCATCCACCTGGAAGACATCGAAGGGCAGGCCAGCCAAACCAGGCAGGATGCCCGCCAACGATTCTTCGCTGATATCCGTGAATAAGCTATACCATGAGCACCAAACCCGCCTGGGATGGCCAGAGCCGAGAGCACCAAAACGATTTGCAAGGAGCTTTGTGTAACTTTCAAACACGGATTGCTCCGGTCCAAATGCAAGGAACCACTCCGGGTCCACCGATACATCCCTGCTAATCTTTCCGCGCAGTGTTTCAGCATCGGCTTTGAGTTGGGCGTCCAATGCCAGAGCCCCCAGCAATAAGACGCGCCCATCTTGAGATTGCAGGGCGGTCAGGCCGCTGCTGGTAAAAGGATAATCGGCCAGCAAAGCCGGGTGGTCGATCTGTGGCCAGATGTCCTTGCGCAGGGGAGTAGCCAGTGTTTTGGACAGGGGCAGCCATGATGACAGGCTCCAGGAATGCCAGCCATGGCGATAGTACAGTGTTTCGCCAAAGGGATGCAACAGGGCCACGGACGCGCCGCGCAGCAGAATGCCGTGATCCAGGCGCTCGTAGCTGTTGGCCTGTACGGGGAGATGCAAATCATTCAATTCCAAGACAGTTTGCATACCAGTCTCCAGTTGAAAGCGCGTGGCGGTTCATCGAACCGCCACACTTTTCTTGATCCAAACGAAAAAAGCCAGTGCTCAGCCATCATCCTCTTCGATTGTGCGCAGGGCAGTCCGGTTGATCTCTTCCAGGCTGGCATCGCGAGCCTTTTCTAATCGGGCAATTCGCTTGCTGAACTGGTCCATGGCAAAGTTGACAAAGTCATCGGCAACCAGCCCAAAGGGCATCGGATCATAAGCCGCAAAGATATCCCCGATAACTCCTACCGCAGGTATGAGCAACTCATTCATCTTGTCTTCCAAGGCAGACCAAAGATCTGGATGCTCCGCGACCAGGCGGGAGAGCAGGTAAACCCCATAAGCAATGTGCCGAGATTCATCCAATTTGAGCAGGCTGATGCCTTTGCGAACCCCGGGCATCCATTGATTGCGCTCGAGGATTGTAAAATAGGCATTGTAGCCAGTCTCGGCCAAAACGCCTTCAACAATCATGTTGTAAGTCACGGCGGCTTCAACCTGTGCCAGCGGGGATGGATCGGTGCGCAGACGTTGCAGGGCGGCAGGCAGTGCAGCATAGACGATGGAGCGGTAATTATTGCCGCTGAAGTGAGTGAGGTCGCTTTGCTCGAAAGCCACCTCATCCAGAAAACGACGGAAAAAATCCACGTGCTTGGCTTCCTCAAACAAGAAAGTAGTGAGGAACATCTCTTCTTCCAGGCGACCCTCCTGGGCAATAACCTGGATCAGCGGTAAGAGATCCAGGGTGACAGCCTCTTCTCCCGCCTGGAACATGCTGGTCAGGTGAAGCAGCACGGTACGCTCTTGATCGGAGAAGTTCTGCCAGTCGCGCCGATCCTGGCTCAGGTCCAGATCGCTTGGGTTCCAGATCCCCAGGCGCTTGGCCTTTTCAAACAGGCGCATAGGCGGGGAAGAACGCTGCAATCCGCGGGTGGTGGTGACAAAGATCTCGTGAGCCATGGTTTTCTCTTAATCCACAAAATAGCTCCGGCAGGCTTCATCGATCAGCTCTGGGGTCATCCGCGGCGGGGTCCCATCATAATCACAAATAACGGAGATTATTTTTAGAAGGTCGCGTGGCTGGACCGCCTGCATCCGGCGACCGGTCTGACGGTACCATTTTTGGAGCAGATGGACGAAGGCATCTTTATTGAACGGGATGTTCAGCTCTTTTGCCATACGGACGAAGATCTGGAAGTAGAGTTTTTCATCCGGTGATGTTACACATACCTTCATCTGGATGCGCCTCAGGAAAGCATCGTCCACCAGATCGTTTGGGTCCAGGTTGGTGCTGAACACGGTGAGCTGGCGGAAGGGGACGACAATGGTCTGCCCGCTGAGCAAGCGCAGGAAATCGATGTTGCTTTCAAGCGGCACAATCCAGCGGTTGAGCAGGTCGGTTGTGCTGACCTGCTGGCGACCAAAGTCATCAATCAGGAACATTCCACCATTTGCCTTTAGTTGCAACGAAGCTTCATAGAATTTTGAAATAGGATCAAAGCGCAAATCAAGGGCTTCCATTTTGAGCTCACCGCCTACAGTCACCGCAGGGCGTTCGATCAAGGCCCAGCGCTGGTCCAGGCGGCCAAACTCGGTCGTCCTGGTTTTATCAGGCATTGGCACCTGTTTATGGACCAGCCGGTCATGGATCTGGATAATCTGCCCACCGGCAGTGATGGCATATGGCACCCAGATGGGGTCCGTCCCGGCCAGCAGGCGGGCAATTGCCAAAGCAATGGTGGTCTTACCGTTTCCTGGCGGGCCATAAAGGAACAGCGAACGACCTGCATTCACCGCCGGTCCGATCTGGCGGTGGAAATCGTCCGGCAGGATCAGATTGCTCAAGGCTTTCTTGACCGAATCAACAGACACTTTCCCATGGGAACGGGTTTGCAGCTCAATTGCCCGATTGTAGTAGGGGATTGAAACAGGCACCGGCCCCACATACTGGCTACGTTCCATTGCAGAGGTGGCGCGGTCTTCGCCTGCCTGTGTCAATGTGTACACATTGCCGAGCCGGCCTAACTCCATGGTGGCTTTGGATACCTCGACCAGATGTTCTTTCTGCATCCACATCAGGATATCATCAATGATTGTTTTAGGTATCTTGAGCACTTCAGTAAATCGGACCAGGGCAACGTTACCTTCATTGTAGAGCAGGCGAAAGATCAGATCAATGACGAGATTTTGGGGAATGTGCAAATCTTCAATGCTGCGTGGCTCGGCAAGGATGTCTTTCAAACTGAGCTCTTCCATAAAAGGTTTCTCCAAAAAATGCTTTTGTTATCGATTTATTCGTCGATACTGGATGGATTGTCAGGGTTATCTGAAAAGGTAAACAGATCGCCAATGGTTTTGCGATTGGCGTTTCGCCAGATCGCTTCACCAAACACCGGGGCGACAGAAAGGACCGTCAGTTTGGGGCACATTTTTTCTGGTGGGATGGGCACCGTGTCGGTGGTGACGATCTCAACAATTTGCGGCAGGCTGTTCAGGCGGGCCAGGGTATCGCCGGCAAAAACGCCGTGGGTGCAGACCAGAGAAATTTCTTCGATGCCGCATTCTACCAGATAATTTGAAAGCGCCAGGACTGTGGTGCCGGTGGCAATCTCATCATCATAGACCAAGGCCCGCCGGAAACCCCGCACCAAGCGTTCAATACCGCTGTCGATGGTCACTTCATGATCCGAGACGCGCTCCTTGTTCGCCGAGGCAGAAGGCAGGCCCAGAATGGCGCCAAAACGCGCGGCGGGCTTGGCTCGTCCAAGATCCGGCGCAACAACAATTGTGTCCTGAGGATGGTAACCCTTGGCCGCAAAATGGCGGATAAAAAGGTGACGGGCGGTCAATGGGTCTGTGGGTAGTCGAAAGAAACCATGTACCTGTGGGGAATGCAAGGTCATGGTCATAATATGGGTGGCGCCTGCAGTTTCCAACAGGTCGGCGATCAGCCGGGCAGTGATCGAGATTCGGGGCGCGTCTTTTTTATCGGACCGCGCATAGGAGAAATAGGGGATGATGGCGTGTACCTCGGCTGCGCCGGCCCCGTGGGCAATGTCCAGCATCATTAGCAATTCAAGCAGGTGGTCAGATACTGGAGGGATCAGGGATTGCACAATGTAACAATTCCGGCCACGAACGCTGGCGCCTAATTGAATGTACAGGTTATCGTTGCTGAAGCGGGAAACATAAGTTTGGTCGAGCGGTGTCGAAAGGTAAGAAGCGATCCCGGCCGCCAGTTTTGGATGCGAACGTCCGCTGAAAAAGCGGACATCGTCAGGGTTCAGAGCGTGCATCCATCTCCTCCTGATTTAGATGAAATGGGGTTCGCGTCTGGTTCAGCGGACGATCCCTTTAGATACCCACTTTATTTTACCATTGTGAAGGCTATTCTTGTGAGAATCAAAAGTCCCGTAGCTGCTGCTACGGGACTTTGTTTCATCACCCGGTTGTGGATTAGCTGGCGATGACTACGTTGCTGGCCTGCAGACCCTTCGGACCGCGCTCAATCGAGAACTCGACCCGCTGGCCTTCCGTCAGATTGCGGTAGCCGTCCGACTGGATAGCAGAATAGTGGACGAAGACATCTTCGCCGCCCTGGCGCTCAATGAAGCCGTAGCCCTTGCTGCCATTAAACCACTTTACCGTGCCGATGATACGTTCAGACATTGTTTATACTCCTTGTTGCATAAAACAGAAAATTGGTTACCGATACCGAGTGGGTTTCACGCTGCGCCTGGCAACAAAAACGGCTCATGGATTGAACCCTGAGCCGCCTTCGTTTTCAGTTCCAACGTAAAACTGCCTGGTATCCTTACGAGCTTTACTATACCATCTTGGGTCAGATTAGTCAATAGGCAGTTTCGCCCGATTTACAGATCACCTGATGATGCAGTCGTTGCTGGCGTCCGTATACTGATCTCCCCGTCAATCCCAGGCGCCCAGGATGTCCAACCGCCCCGGCAAGACCCGGTATTCGACCCGAGTCAGGTTTTCGGAACGCAGCTCGCCATCCACCTGGATCGGTGAGCTGGGAGTGAGCTCGATGGTCAGGCGGGTGGTGTGATGCTGGTGGGCAGCCGGGTCGTTCACGTAGCTGCCATCGATGGCGCGGGGCAGCAGGCTGAGCATCTTCAGCCGGGATGGTGCAAAGGCGTACACAAAGGTCAGTTTGCCGTCCTGGGGGTCGGCAGCAGGCGCCATGCGGAACAGCCCGCCGGTGACCGGGCAGTTGCCGATCGAGGCCAGGCTGAGCGGGCCGGCGTACTCGCCATCATCCCACTCCAATTTCGCTTCCCAGCGCGGCCCGGAGGCAATGGCGCGCAGGGCCGCTGCAAGGTAGCGCAGCACGCCTTTCCAGCGCACCATCCGGGCGTTCCATTGGGTCACCACTGGCTCCAGCCCCACCGCTGAGTTGTTGTGGAAGACCCATTCGTTGGCCTGGCCCAGGTCAAAGCGGCGCGTCCTCCCGGCGGCGATGGCTTGGGCGGCGGCCTCCAGCTCCAGGGGCAGGCCGATGTTGTGGGCCAGGTCGTTGGCGGTGCCCAGGGGCAGCACGCCCAGCGGCCCCAGCACCCCATCCGGGTTCACCCGGTACAGCCCGTTGATCACCTCGCCAGTGCCACCATCCCCGCCGGCAGAGATGATCGGCGAATATCCCTGGCGAGCGACCTGCTCCGCCAGGCGGATGCCGGCGCCTGGTCCTTGCATCTCAAACATCTCAAAATCCACGCCGGCGCGGCGCAGGGCAGCCTCGGCCTCGGGCCAGCGCTCCTTGGCTTTCCAGCGATTAGAGTAGGGATTGAGGATAACGGCGGCGGGGTTGGGTGGGCTCACAGGCGCCTCGTCAGGAGAGTGGGATGGGCTGATGCCGGTTATTTTACCGCGCTCCTCTACAAATGTGCTCTAAGGTTTTTAGCAGGGTTATAATTACCTTCTATCTTACCGGTTTCAGGAGATTCCTTTTTATGCCCAAATCCCTCCATTGGCACACCATTGCCCGCCTGGTGCTGCTCTCCCGCCGACTGGACGAGCTGGAGATCAACCAGCTCACCCCGCAAGGTAAGATCAAGTACCAGTTCTCTGCCTCCGGGCACGAGCTTTCGCAAATCCTGCTGGCTCAAGCGCTGGATCATCCCCACGACGCTGCTGCGGTTTACTATCGTTCGCGGCCTTTGCTGCTGGCTTGCGGGCTGACCCCGACCGAGGCGCTGGCGGCTGGCATGGCGCGCTCGAATGGTCTGAGCGATGGGCGGGATGTGGGGGTGGTGTTCAACCTGCCCCGCCGGAATGGCCCCACCATTCTACCCGCTTCCGGCGATATCGGCGCGCAGTACACCCCAGCGGTTGGCTGGGCGCAGGCGATCACCTACCGCCAGCGCGTGTTGGGCGAAATGGATTGGAGCGGCGCCATCGCCGTAGCGCTGGGCGGAGATGGCAGCGTGGCGGCCAACGGCTTTTGGGCGGCGCTCAACATCGCTACGACGCAACGCCTGCCGCTGCTCTTCTTTATCGAGAACAACAACTATGGCATCTCTGTGCCCTCGGTTTATCAGACCCCAGGCGGCGACATCCGTCTTAACCTGGCTTCCTTTGGCGGGCTGATGACCCTGGATGGCGACGGCACCGACCCGGCTGAAGCCTGGGAGGTAATTCAACGGGCTGTGGCGCACGTTAGGGGCGGCCATGGCCCCTGCCTGCTGCACCTGCGCGTGGTGCGCCTGACTGGCCATACTTTCATCGACGACCAATCCTACAAAAGCGCTGAGGAACGGGCGGCGGAGGCGGAGCGCGATCCGCTGAAGCGGCTGCGCGAATCATCGGCTGCGATGCACCTGGACTGGGACGCGCTTGAAGATAAAGTCCAGGCCGAGCTGCGAGCAGCGCTGGAAGAAGCTGAAATGCTGCCCCAGCCGGACTCTTCGCAAGCGACGCGCCACTTATTCTTTGAGAGCGTTACCCCACAGCAGGGCGGCCTGCGTCCCGAAGGCGCTTTGCCCTCCCTGGGCAGCCCCATCCCGCAGCCCTCCGGCCCGCGGATCAACTTCATCGATGCCGTGCGCCGCACGCTGGAGGTTGAGATGCGTCTTAACCCACGGCTCTTAGTCTTTGGTGAGGATGTGGGCGTAAAGGGCGGTGTGCACGGAGCAACGCTGGACATGCAGAAGCACTTTGGCATTGAGCGGGTCTTCGATACCTCGCTCTCCGAGGAGGGCATCATCGGTCGGGCGGTGGGAATGGCGCTGGCCGGCTTGCTGCCCGTGCCCGAGATCCAGTTCCGCAAATACGCCGACCCGGCCCACGAGCAGATCAGCGACCTGGGCACGCTGCGCTGGCGGACTGCCAACCGCTTTGCTGCGCCGGTGGTGGTGCGCATCCCGGCCGGCTTTGGCAAGAAGACCGGCGACCCCTGGCACAGCGTCAGCGCCGAGGCGGTCTTTGCCCACACACTGGGCTGGCGCATCGCCTATCCCTCTAACGCAGAAGATGCGGTGGGGCTGCTGCGCACCGCGCTGCGCGGCGACGACCCAACCTTTTTCTTTGAGCACCGCGCCCTGCTGGACACCCCTGAAGGCCGCCGCCCCTATCCCGGCGACGATTTCTGCCTGCCTTTCGGCCAGGCCGCCCGCCTGCTGGACGGCGATGGGTTAACGGTGGTGACCTGGGGGGGGATGGTCTGGCGCTGCCTGGAGGCTGCCAAAGCCTTTCCCGGTCAGATCACCCTGCTCGACCTGCGCACCATTGTCCCCTGGGATCGAGACGCCGTGTTGGAGAGCGTGAGCCAGACCGGCAAGGTGTTGGTGGTCCATGAAGACACCCAGACTGCCGGGTTCGCTGGCGAGATCATTGCCGTCATCGCCAGCCAGGCTTTCACCGACCTGGACGCCCCGCCCGAGCGCCTGGCAACGCCGGACCTGCTCATCCCCTACAACCTGGGGATGATGGAGGCGGTGCTGCCATCGGTGGAGCGCATCCAGGCCAAGGTGGGCGAGCTGCTGGCATACTGACCCAGCAGGAGCTGGCCGATCGGGTAGAGGTCTCCCAAAAGAAAGATCTTCTCACCAAAATCCTGGCCATCCTCGGCACTCCGCTGGTATGGCTCCCTATCCTGGCGCCGCTCTTTTTTATGCGTTTCATTTGCTGCAAGCGCGCCGCTTCCGCCTCGACGATCTCATGATTCACAAACGGACAATCGTTGAACGATTCTACCCATTCCGGCGTAACCTATTTAACTTGCACAACCCGCGCTTCCAGGTACAATATCCCTACAGGAGGCAACCCTTATGTCCCCCAAAACCATCACCTTCGAAACCTACATCCCCGCCATCCCGGCGCAGGTGTATTATGCCTTCACCAACGCCAGCGCCCTGCGCGAGTGGCTGTGCGACCTGGCGACGGTCGATCCGAAACCTGGCGGGCGGCTGTACCTTTACTGGAACTCCGGCTATTATTCCAGCGGGGAGTACACAGCGCTGGAGGCAGGCAAGTCTGCTGCTTTCATCTGGTGCGGGCGCAATGATCCTGGCCGCAGCCAGGTGAGCGTCACTTTCGAGCCGCAGGAGAGCGGCACACGCCTGTTCCTGGAGCATAGCTTGCCGGATGATGGCGGTGAGTGGGAAAAGGTAATCGCCCAGGTTGATAAAGGCTGGCGTGATAGCCTTGAAAACCTGGCCTGTGTGCTTGAATCAGGAAAAGATTTGCGTTTTATCAATCGACCGATGTTGGGGATCACGCTCAGTGATTTTACTGTTGAACAAGCCCAGAAGCTGGGTGTGCCGGTCAAGCAAGGTTTGCGAATCGACAGTGTAGTGGAGGGCATGGGAGCGCATGCGGCTGGTTTGCAACCGAATGATGTCATCGTGCGAATCAGCGGGCAGGAGACAGTAAACTTCTTTTCGATTCCATCCATTATGGCGGGCAGACGGGCGGGTGAAATGGTGCAGGTGGAGTTCTACCGTGGCCCTGAGTTGAAAGTTGTCCAAATGGAGCTATCTCGGCGCCCGTTGCCGCAGATCCCGCCCACGGCCGAAGCGCTGGCCAAGATGGTGGAACAACAAAACGCTCGATGCTTTACTTTGCTCGAGGAGGTCTTCGCTGGCGTGAATGAGGCGGAGGCGGATTTCCACCCTGAGGGTGGCGAGTGGAGTGCGAAAGAAATCCTGGCCCATCTGATCCAGGGTGAGCGTTACAATCAAATTGATATCATTGACAGGCTGACCGGCTTTGAGCGCTGGGCGGATGATTGGGGCGGCAATCCGGATATTCAGGTTCAGGCCACAGTAGCTGCGTACCCCACGGTAGCAGAGTTGTTAACTGAGCTGAAACGCGCCTATGCTGAAACTGCCGGGTTGCTTGCGCGCCTGCCGCAAAGCTTCGTTGAGCGAAAAGGCAGCTATTGGCAGCTTGCCTACAATTATACTGAGGAGAACACACACCTGGATGGACATATTGAGCAGATCAAGGCGACGATCCAGGCAGCGCGTAACAACTCCCAGTAAAATATTCTCATGCCCACTGCCCGGATCATTGCTCGTCACCGCTTTCAGCTCACTTGCCTTGTTTTGGTCTTGTTGGTGCTGAGCATCATTGATGAATACGCCGGCTGGCGTTTCCTGCTGTTTGGGTTGGCTGGCGCCTGGGCGCTGAGCCGATTCTGGGCGCACAGCCTGGCTCGAAACCTGTGCCTTAGGCGTGAGATGCGTTTTGGCTGGGCGCAGGTGGGCGACCGCCTGGAGGAGCGGCTGACCCTGACCAATGGCTCTCCTCTGCCGGCAGTCTGGGTTCAGATCCAGGATCACTCCAATCTTCCCGGCTATTCCATCGATCAGGTGCGGGCTGCGGATGGATCTTCCACCACTACATGGCGCTTTGCCGGGCAATGCAACCGCCGCGGCCTGTATACGCTGGGGCCCACCAGCCTGATGACCAGCGATCCGCTGGGCCTGTACAGCATTGAATTGCACGATTCTCGCTCAGTTCAGCTCATGGTCACACCGCCGGTGGTGCCATTGCCCAGGATTCAAGTGGCCCCAGGCGGCATGGCTGGCGAGGGCCGTCCCCGGCCCAATGCGCCAGAGCGCACCGTCAGCGCTTCCGGCGTGCGCGAGTTTTTCCCTGGCGACGCTCTGCGCCTGATTCATTGGCGGACCACTGCCCGCCGTCAGCAACTCCACGTGCGCACCTTCGATAACACTCCCCTGGGGGATTGGTGGCTGGTGTTGGATACCTTCCAGGCTGTCCAGGTGGGGGAGGGAGCGCGCTCCACCGCCGAGCACGGCGTTATCCTGGCGGCTTCGCTGGCAGATCGCGGTCTGCGCCTGGGGCGGGCGGTGGGGTTGATTGCAGGCGCTGAGCCCTTCACATGGCTGCCACCGCGCCAGGGTGACGGGCAGCGTTGGGCAATCCTCAGGGCGCTGGCGATACTGGAGCCTGGTCAGCGCTCCCTGGCCGATTTCCTTGCTGGGCTCAAGCCATCGCTGGTTCACGCCGCCAGCCTGGTGTTGATCACCCCGGATGTCAGTGGAGAATGGCTCGAGGCGTTGCTGCCATTCGTCTGGCGTGGGCTGGCACCAACCATTCTTGTTCTGGCCCCCCACACATTCTCAGCGTCGCCATCCGGTGAACAGGCTGGGGCAGCCCGCCGCCTGGCCGTGGAGCTGGCCCGGCAGGGCATCTCGCACCAGATTATCACTCCAAACTTGCTCGACCGGCCAGAAGCGCGCCCAGGCAAGGAGGGTGTCTGGCGCTGGCGGGTTACGCCAACCGGCAGAGCAATCGCAGATGAGCCAAGCCTGACTGCGCCATGGAGAAGCCTGTAATGGATTCGGGCAAACATGGCTGAGAACCTGGGTCGCGTGGCGGGCTGGTCCGTGCGCAGGATTGGCTTGGGGACGCTGATTGGCTTTGGTATGTTGGTTGTCCTGCTTTCCAGCCTGGTATGGTGGCTGAATCAGCATGCTGGGCGCGCTGCAAGCCCAACGTTGGGCGCTACCACTTTGATGGCGCTCGCTCTGGGCTGGTTGTTGGCGCGATCACGATCGCCTGGATGGCTGGCTGCTTTTTGGGCAGGGCTGGCGGGACTGTTTACCGTTGCAACTCTTGCCGGGGGTTTGCTCAGACCTATGTTAGCGCTATCGCGGGCTGCATTTTCGCTCAGCCTTGCCGTTCGTACCTGGCAACCCGGAGAGCCTGTACCGGACCGCATGCTCACGCTCTTGCTGGCGCAGGATCTCTCGCTGCGTGCAACCATGTTGATGGATCAGGCGGTGACCTGGATTGGCAACCTCGTTCGCGGCGCTCCCGGTTTTGACTCGCTTGCGGCAGGGCTGTTTTGGGGTTTGCTGCTCTGGAGCGTGGCGGTTTGGTCGGCATGGTGGGTACGGCGGCGGAACAAACCTGTGTTGGCTGTGCTTCCAGCTGTGGCTATCCTGGCTACCAGCCTGGCCTTTGCCCGGGGACAATTGCAATATTTGGTGCCCTCCTTTGTGGTTGTTCTTGGGCTGCTTGCCTGGAGCCAGTATTCCAGCCGGGCAGAAGCCTGGCTGCAACAAGGGATAGATTCCGCCGCGGATATTCCTTTTGATCTGACATTGTGGGCTGGGGCAATTGTGGTTGTGGTGAGCGGTCTGGCGATGTTGACTGCAACCCCCTCGCCCCACCAGGCATTGCGCTTTGCCCGAGCCTGGCTGGTGCCGCGCAGCCAGACAGCCGAGGATTTAGGCCAATCGCTTGGACTTGCCCCAGGCAGTGGAGATGCTGAGCAGGCGACGGCGGGAGGCGTGCTGCCGCGGCAACACCTGCTGGGCAGCGGGCCGGAGCTGGGCCAGCGGGTTGTTTATCTGGTGCGAGTGCTGAACCCTTCGGATGCATTGAATCCCGCTGAGGATGGCGGTTTGTACTGGCGCGCCGCCGCCTATGATGTCTATAACGGCAGGGGGTGGAGGACCAGCCCCACCACCGCGGCCGATTACCCGGCCCAGTTGGGCCCGCCGTTGCCTGTTGGTACTATTGCCTACCGTTGGATTGAGCAGGAGATTCGGGCTGTCGGCGCAAGCGGTTTGCAGGCGGTGCGAGCGGGCGAGTTGGCGCGCCTGGATCAGCCATACGCTTTGGATCTCCGTGCTGCGCCAGCGGGTGAATTGGATGTTTTTGACGCTCGCCTGCAGAGTGACCCTGCTGGCGGGGATTATCGGGCTTTATCCTGGCTTCCTGCCCCCAGCGAGGCGGAGCTGGCTGCAGCGGGCTTCGACTATCCCCTGTGGATCGCTGCCCGCTATCTGGAGCTGCCTGCTTACCTGCCCCAGCGGGTCACGGAGCTGGCGCGTGAGATTACCGCTGGGAAAACCACGCCATATGCCCGGGCGCGCGCCATTGAGGCCTACCTGCGCGCTATCCCATACACGCTGGAAGTGCCCGTGCCGCCGGCTGATCGCGACGTCGTCGATTATTACTTGTTTGATCTTCGCCGGGGTTATTGCGATTACGCTGCCACGGCCATGGTCGTGCTGGCGCGGGCAGTTGGATTGCCAGCGCGCCTGGTCATTGGTTACGCTCCAGGCCGCTTTGAGTCGACCTCTGGGCAGTTTGTGATCACCGAAGCAGAAGCGCATTCCTGGCCCGAGATTTACTTCTCGGGTGTGGGCTGGGTGGCTTTTGAGCCGACTGGAGGCCGCCCGCCGGCCGCGCTGCCTGGTGGTTCAGATTTGCCTTCTGAAATGGTTTCTCCACCCATGCAGCCAGGACCTGATTGGCCGAGCGTGGGTCATTTTCTGGGCCTGGCATTGGCTGGACTGTCGGTTTTGGCTTTTGCAATCTGGGGGTGGAGGATCTGGCTTGACCGGCGGCAATCCAATGCGGCAGCGATTGGAGCGATCTATGCCCAGCTAAGGCGCTCTGGGCGGCGATTGGGCACGCCGGACTGGCCGGGCCTGACACCGGAAGAAGTTGCAGTTTCAGTAGGAAATCGGTTGATCCAACTGGCGTGGCCAGAGAAGTGGTGTGCAAGGCTTTCGCCAGCAGGTGAAGAAGCCCGCCTGCTGGCAAGATACTACTCCCGGGCAATTTATAGCCCGCATCATCCTGACGCTGAAACAGTGGAAGAAGCACGCCACACCTGGGGCAGGTTGCGCTGGCGATTATGGATCGCCAGATTGTGGATGATTCGGTTGGGCTTGAATCAAAAAAAATAATCCTCCCGAGATAGTTCACCCTGAAGGATTATTCTGGAGGAATTGCAAAAATAAAAGGCTCAGCCGCCAAAAATCGACAGCAATCCTGCCGGACCGCCGCTTGCGCCGGCTGCCTGCATAATTGCCGCAATCTTGTCAACGGTGATGTTTTTGCAATACTTCTGCGCCAGGCCAAGCATTTCCATCGGTGGTACCTGGCAATCGAGTTCCTGGACCAGAGCAGCGAGCTTGTTCATATCCACTGTGCCGCTTTGGCCTGCCTGAATGTTTGTGCGAACGTACATCGTTTTATCCTCTTGTTTGAAACTGGGTGAATATGCGTGATTTTCTATGTATGCATTTTACCCGGGAATAGTTAGATTTGAAATAAGACATTTAGCTGATTTCTAGCGACCTGACACTTTAACAACAGAACAGTTGATCGGCACGAGATCTCCA
>CAZDAU010000056.1:20304-22559 GCA_964503625.1 uncultured Anaerolinea sp. | reverse complement strand
AACGACTAAAGTCGTCACTACAGCCCATCGAAATCAAGTTGACGAACTACTCAGTAGCCATGGAAACTGCTTGCACCTATGCCGCAAACCGCTGCACCTGACCTGAGTTGCCTGCCCTTTTTTGCCAGCCTGCCGGCTGAAGCGCTTCAGCGCCTTCAATCTTGCCTGGTGCGCCGTGAGGTGGAAGCCGACCAGGAGATTGTCCGGGCCGGCGTCAGGGGCGCTGGCTTTTGCCTGGTGGAGAGCGGCCTGGTCTGCCTGGAGAGGGCGGATGGCGGCCTTCGCTCCGTCAGCGCGGGCGGCAGCTTTGGCGAGGCCATGCTGCGTTACGGCGTGCCCAGCGCGTTCTCGGCTCGTACCCTGGCCCCCACCGTTCTGTGGACTCTGTCCCACGCCGACTGGGTTGCGCTGCGCCAGCCTGCATCGGCTCCAATCCCCGAGACCCATTCCGATCCTGTGATCCCCATCGCGCCGCCTCAGCCCTCTGGTGTGGCGGAGGCATCTTCACTCCAGCCGGCGACCCCCAGGGACGCCTCACCGCGCAGGTCGCGCTGGAGCTGGATGATGTTGGCGCTTGCCGTCATGATCCTGGTGTTACTCGTTGCCGGCCCGCAACTGGCGACTGCAGGCGGCGGCTGGCTGGCCCTGAAAGCCCTGGACGCCCAGCGACCCGCTGAAGCCGGCCTGGTCCTGAGCCTGGCGCTGGCCGTGCAGCCTGAATCTGCCGCCCTGCACGACACCTACGGCTACCTGCTCTTCCGCCAGGGCCGCCTGGAGGTCGCTCAAGCTGAGTTTGAGCGCGCCTTGCGCCTGAACCCTGAGCTGGCTTCGGCGCTTAACAACCTGGGAGTCACCCTGTTGGCTCGCGGCCATCCGGAGCAGGCCGTTCAGCACCTGGCAGCGGCCAGCCAGCTTGACCCCGGCGATCCCACTCTGCAGATCAACCTGGGCAATGCCTACCAGGCGAGCGGCGATCTGGATTCGGCCATGCAGGCTTACCAGCGCGCCATTAACCTTGACCCTTCGCAGCAGACGGCGCGCAGCCGCTGGGCCTCCCTGGCATTGCAGGCAGGGGAGCTGGAGGCTGCCCGCCAGGCCTGGTTGGAAGTGATCCATGCACAACCGCTTGACGCCCAGGCCCAGATGGGCCTGGGATTAATCGCCCTGCGCGAAGGCCGGCCAGCGGCCGCGGCTCAGCATCTGCAATCCGCCCGCCAGGCCGACCCCGGCGATCCCCTGATCCGCCTGTACCTGGGCCTGGCCTTGCAGGCCATCGACCGGCCTGAAAAGGCTGCCCAGGAATTTGAGCAGGCGTTGATTCTCGCCCAGGATGCGGCTGTGCTGAACCTGGCGCAGGAGAACCTGTTCAGGATTTACCAGGTTCTCACCCCAAACAGCCTGCCGCTGAGCGCCGGTGTGGAAGGAGGTGAACAACCGCTCTCCGCTCCGTAATGCCGGCGCGTTGAGCATTCCTGCGAGTGACCAACCTTGTTTTTAGATGGGACACCCGATCCCGATAGCCAATCGAACATTTGTTGAGATGAGGAGGACGTTACACATGAAAGCAAGATATATTTTCTTTGCCTTGATTGCCCTGGCGCTGGCGGTGATGCCGCTGATGAGTGTCCAGGCGCAGACCGGGCCATGGTATTACTGCAGCGCCACCCGCACTTCGGGCGGCAGCGGCACCTACTATGATCCGTGGGCATGCAGCACCGAAGCCCAACTGACCTCGGTGACCGACACCATCTGCCGGTTGGGTGGCGGCACGCTGTACCAGATCTTCACCGGCTACTATGTGATCCACTATGTCAACTACTCGCCCAACGGCTGCCAGGTTGTCACGGATGGAGAATATCCGGGTTATCCTCCCAACACCGGTCCCGACCTGCCCCTGCCGTTGATCATTGGCGGGGTGGCTGCGGTGGGCCTGCTGCTGGTGGGCGCTGGTTTGGTGCTGCGCCGCAAAAACGCTGCTGCGTAAGCGATCGATTCCGACCACGTTATGGCAAAAAAAACCGGGGTTTGGCGAGCTTGCTTGAGCAATCTGCTGCTCTCTGCCGGCATGCTGCTGCTGCTTGGCGCGGGTCTGATCTGGACCCGCAGCGCCCTGGCTGCACAGGAGGCGGCTAACCGCCGCTACCTGGTGGCAAGCGTTCCAATGGCATTGCCCCTGCCCGAGCTGGAGAAACACGCCGTTCTCGTTTCCGGCTTGCCCTCGCCAACCCCGGTGCCGCCCGAAGAACAGGCGGCGC
>CAZDAU010000056.1:0-20204 GCA_964503625.1 uncultured Anaerolinea sp. | reverse complement strand
ACAGGCGGCGCCTGAAGAACAGGCGGCGCCTGGGTCAGAGCTGGCCACACCTGCGCCGACCGCCAACCCGGCGTCCACGCCGCAGCCCTCCATTGGCCAGGCATCGCCCACCCCGCCCGTTGCTGATACCGGGTTGTCGCCCTCCAATCCAGTCGTGTTCATCCAGATTCCAAGCCTGAAAGTCAAGCGCGCGGTGGTGCCCATCGGCATGCGCCCAGACAACCGAGGCGGCATGTCCTGGGACACTGACGCCATCTTCGCCACCAACAACCGCCCCGACCTGGTGGGGCACCTGGTGGGCTCCGCTTACCCGGGGCAGGGAGGCAATGTGATCCTGATCGGGCATAATTACAACCAGGTGGATTACGGCTGGGAAGGTGTGTTTGTCCATATCAAATCTCTGCAGGTGGGCGACCGCATCCTGATCCGGGGCGAAGATGGGCGTGAATACACCTACCTTGTCCAGCAAGTGAAGCAGGTTCCCTGGCGCTCACAGTCCCCCAAAGAGCTGGAGAAGCATCTCAAATTCCTGGGCCCGGTGCAGAGCGAGCGCCTGACCCTGGTCACCTGCGGGGGCGCCAACATCTGGCCCTTCCCGGCGCGGGTCTATGTTGTGGCTGTGCCTGAAGGTTCCCAATAACCTGCCCTTAGATTGGGATTTCCTGACTCCTTTTTCCCTGCTTTTGCTCGATCAGCCGCCTGATCTCTGGCAGCGCCGCCTGCGCGGCTGCTTCTCCAGCAGCAATGACTTCCTCGGCCAGCTCAAAGCCGGTGAGCAAACTCACCTGATTGGAGATCTGCGGGCGCAATACCAGGTCGGGCCGGTGCAGGCGCAAGCGGTATTCGGTCATCTCTGAAATCATAATCAGAAAAGAGCTCATCACGTCCTGCATCGCCGGAGGCAGGAAGGCGGTCTTAGGGGCGGTGACAATCGGCGCCTGCCCGGGCTGGTTGCGGGGGAAATCCGGCATCACATCCACGGCGATGGTCAACTGCATCCCGGCCTGAGCCACAACATCCACCGGCACGTTGTTCAGAATGCCCCCATCCACCAGCAGGAGCTCGCCGCAGGGCACCGGCTCGAACACGCCTGGCACCGACATGGTCGCCCGGATTGCGTCCACCACCTTGCCCTCAGACAGGGCAACCTCTCGCCCGGTGAACAGGTCTACGGCCATGAGAACGGTGGGGATTTTCAGCTCCGCAAATGTGAGCTCCTCACCCATCAGGCCGGCAAGCTGGCGGTACAGGCGTGTGCCCTTGATCAGCCCGCGACCGGTGAGCTTGATATCCAACAAACGAAGCTGCTGGGTTCGTTTGCGGATCTGCAACGCCACGCCGGTGATCGCATCCAGCGACACGCCAGCCGCGTAGGATGCGCCGATAATGCCGCCCATGCTGGTGCCGGCAATGAAATGCACCGGGACCTGCTCACGCTCGAGGACGCGGAGAACGCCGATGTGAGCAATCCCGCGGGCGCCGCCGCCGCCCAGCGCCAGGCCAATGGTTGGAGCATTCTGCTGGGGGTATATCATGGTTGGATTATAAGGCGTTTTGACGCTGCGCGTCAATAGATCATTTTTAGATTTCTTGGGGGGTTAATTTCATCGGCATTCCGGCGATCATGAACACGACCTGTTCTGCCTGGCGGGCCAGCTGCTGATTTGCCCAGCCCAACAGGTCCCGGTAGATGCGCCCCAAAGGATAGGGAGGCACCAGCCCCAGGCCCACCTCGTTGGAAACCACAATCCAATGCGCTGGGCTGGCCTGGATGGCGGCAAGGAGCCGATCGATCTCCTGTTGAACCCGGATTGCAGCAGCCTGTTCGTCCGGCTGATCCACATCCGGAGAGGCCTCCAGCAGGCGATTGGCCACCAGCAAGGTCAGGCAATCCAACAAAACTACCTCCGCCTGGGGCGGGCGCTCTGCCAGGGCCTGGCCCACCTGGGCGGGAATTTCGAGGGTTTGCCAGGAATCGGGCCGTTTCTGGCGGTGGGCCGCAATGCGGGTCTGCATTTCTTCGTCCAGGGGCTGGGCGGTGGCAATGTAGACCACCCGGCCGCCATGGCGCGCCGCCAGCTTTTCGGCAAAGGTGGATTTGCCGCTGCGCGCCCCGCCCAGGATCAGGGTTAGCTTTCCCATGGGGTTTTCTCCAGGTGATCGGTGCAGTTGAGCAGGTTCAGAATCGCTCCTTCGGGATACACGCTTAACTCAGAAAGCGAGCCATTGGACAGGTGGATTTGCCAGAAACGCCCCGGCGGTATGCCCAGCGCCGAGGCGATCAGCACTTGCAAAGGCCCGCCGTGGGCGACCAGCAGCACTGTTGAATCGGGGTGGGCCTGGGTGATGGATTGAAAAACGGCCTGCACCCGGTCTGCCAATTCCAGCAGGGTCTCGCCGCCGGGGGGCGCAACGTGCTCCAGGTCCCGCTCCCAACGTTGCAGGAGCTGCGCCTGGCTGGACTGGATCTGGGCGTAGGTCAGGCCTTCCCATCCACCAAAGCGCATCTCACGCAGTCGCGGCTCGGGGATCAATGGGCAGCGGCCCTCCTCGGGCAGGGCCTGGTGGATGATTTCGGCGGTTTGCCAGGCGCGGCGCAAATCGCTGGCGTAGATCGCGGCGGGAGGTTCGGCGGAAAGCCGCCGGGAGAGCGCCTGCGCCTGCGCCAGGCCCGCCGCATTCAAGGGGATGTCGGTCTGCCCTTGAAAACGGCCGTCTGTGTTCCAGTCGGTTTGTCCGTGGCGCACGATCCGCAGCGTTGTGCCCATCACAGCACCTCGTCCAATGCGGCCAGCAGCCGAGCGTTTTCTTCAGGCAGGCGGGCGGCAATGCGCACATGGCCTGGCAGCCCGAAGGAAGCGCAGTCTCGCACGATGGCCAACCCGCCTCCCAGCGCCAGGCCGGCCCCAGAGAGCAAATCCCAGGCGGGGCGGGAGCCTGCTGCTGTGGCCCTTTGCGCATAGCGATCCGACAGCCGCTGCCAGCGGCTGATGAAACTGCCCATCCAGGCAACCGGATGGAAGCGGTTTGCCGGTTCGCCCACAAGCACGTCGATGGCTATCGATAGCAGCAGCACAATCTTGCCAGGGTCCATGCTATCTAGGGGTTTGGAGCGCGACGAAAGCCAGAATTACGGCGGTCTCAATGAGCAGGTTGGTCGCGCCGTAAAGATCGCCGGTCAGGCCAGGAATGCGCTTCAAGGCGAAGCGCACCAGGCCGAACCAGACGAGCAGAGCGGCAGACAGGGCAGCCACGGCGGCCCAGAGATCATACAGCCAGGCTGCGGCCAAAATCGCAGCCAGGGCGAAGGCCGTCGCCAGCACCGCCTGGGGCAAGCGGGCGTTATCTTTGATTTCCCGCCCCAGGCCGCTTGGTCGAGCGTATGGGCAGGCAACCAGCGCCAGGGCAATCCCCCAGCGCCCCAGCACAGGCGCCAACAACAACGCCGCCGGGCGCGCCCCGGCCAGGGCGCTCAGGCCGCTGAACTGGATCAGCAGCAGCAAAATTCCCCCAGCCAGGGCATAGGCTCCCACGCGCTCGTCTCGCATGATTTCCAGCCGCTTTTCGGGTGTGAACCCGCCCAGCAGGCCATCGCAGGAATCCAGGAAGCCATCCAGGTGCAGGGCGCCGGTGAGCAGGACCCACAACGCCAGCACCAGGGCCGCCCGCAGGAGGGGCGGGAACAGCCAGCCCAAGAGCCAATCTGCGCCGAGGAGCAGCCCGCCGAGCAGCAGGCCCACCAGGGGGTAGAATCCCACGGCCGCGCCCAATTCCGCGGGCGTAAAGGGGCGGCGGATGAAAGCCGGAGAGATCAGCAAAAACTGCACCGCGGCCAGGAAGGCCGCCAGCGGCGATGCACGCCCGGTTTTGCTCACGGGCCGCCTTTCTCCGAGACGCCGGCTTCGTCAAAGGTCGCCATTTCGGCCAGCGTTTTGCAGGCCGCTTCCACCAGCGACATCGCCAGGGCGGCGCCGGTGCCTTCGCCCAGGCGCATCTTCAAGTCCAGCAACGGCGCCAGGCCCAACCAGCTCATCATGGCATGGTGGCCCTGCTCCTGAGAGGTGTGGGCGGCGATCAGGTAATGGCGGGCGTTGGGAGCCAGGCGGACGGCGATCATGGCTGCGGCGGTGGATATGAACCCGTCCACCACCACGGGCCGGCGGTTGGCCGCAGCCGCCAGGATTGCCCCGGCGAGGCCGCCGATCTCGAATCCGCCCAACTTGGCCAGCACGTCCAGCCCGTCTTGCGGGTCGGGATGGTTCACTTGCAAGGCGCTGTGAATGGCAGCGATCTTGCGGCGCAGCCCTTCGTCATCCACGCCAGTGCCGCGCCCGGCGATCTGTTCAACGGGCAGCCCGCTGAGCACCGCGGCGATGGCAGCGGATGGGGTGGTGTTGCCGATGCCCATATCGCCCGTTGCCAGGATATCCAGGCCGCTGGCGATCAGTCCTTCGATCACCTCGGCGCCGGCTTCCACGGCCTGCACCGCCTGCTGGCGGGTCATCGCTGGGCCGCGGGCGATGTTGCCGGTTCCATGGGCCACTTTGCGCACGATCAGGCCGGGATGAGCGGGCAGTTCGGCGGCCACGCCCATATCCACCACCACAACCCGCGCCCCAACGTGGCGCGCCAGAGCGTTGATCGCCGCGCCGCCGCGCAGGAAATTGAGCACCATCTGCGGGGTGACATCCTGCGGATAGGCGCTCACACCCTCGGCGACCACCCCGTGATCGCCGGCCATCACGGTGACAACCTTGTGGGCCAGCTTTGGGATGGGATTGGCGGTGATCCCGGCGACCTGGATCGAAAGCTCTTCCAGCCTGCCCAGGCTGCCTTGCGGCTTGGTGAGCCTGTCCTGGCGCAGGCGCGCTGCTTGCATTGCAGCGTCGTCTAACGGTTTGATTTTGGCGATGATTTCATTCAGTGTCATTTTTTTTATTGAGCCGTGCCATGGTGAGAATTTAGAATTCAATGCCGGGCTGAGCCGGGATGCCCTGATCGTAAGGGTGCTTGATCACATTCATTTCTGTCGCCAGATCGGCATACTCCAGCAGGGCCGGCGGGGCATAGCGCCCGGTGATGACCAGGTGCAAGTCCGCTGGGCGATGGGCTTGAAGCCAGGAGATCACCTGGTCTGTGTCGAGCCAGCCATAGTGCAGCGGATAGGTAAATTCGTCCAGCACAATCAGGTCATAAGCGCCGCTGGCGATTTTCTCCTGAGCGATCTGCCAGCCGTGGCGGGCCTTGGCGATCGTTTCATCCATGTCTTTGGAGAGCCAGGTGAATCCATCGCCCAGTTTGTGCCACTCAATGCCCAATTTGCGGGCTGCTTTAAATTCACCCCAGGCGCCCGTCTCAGCCTTTATAAACTGGATCACGCACAGGCGCAGGTCTCGTCCCCAGGCGCGCAGGAGCAAGCCCAGGGCGGCGGTCGTCTTACCCTTGCCGTTGCCCGTGTTAACGATGACCAGGCCTTTTTTCATTCTCCAGCTCCTTCGCGGCCATCGGGCAGGACAAGCGGGCTGCCATATTCTGGGTGGGTCATGACGTGGACGGGGATGTGATAAACCGAGGCCAGGTTTTGCTCGGTGAGCACCTGGTGAGGCGAGCCGCAGGCCTCCAGGCGACCGGAGACCAGCAGCGCCACCCGATCGGCGTATAATCCCGCCAGGTTCAAATCGTGGAGGGCCATCAGCACCGCCAGTTGGCGCTCGTTGGCCAGGTTGCGGATCAGATTGAGCAGGCTGGATTGGTGCTGCAAGTCCAGGTGGGTGGTGGGCTCGTCCAGGAGCAGGACAGGCGTGTCTTGCGCCAGGGCGCGAGCCAGCAGGACGCGCTGCTGCTCACCGCCGGAGAGCTCGCCCACCCTGCGGCTGGAAAAATCCAGCAATTGGGTGCGCTCCAGGGCCTGGCGGGCGAGAGCATGATCGGACCTGCCCGCCTGGCCCAGCCAGCCCAGGTGCGGCGTGCGGCCCAGCAAGGTGGACTCGTAAACGGTGAAGGCGGGCGGCAGGCTGCGCGCCTGCGGCACCACGGCCAGGGCGCGGGCGCGCTGGCGCACCGGCAGGCTGAGCAGATCCTGGCCCAAAATGCGCACTGAACCGCTTTGGATGGGCAAGACCCCGCTCACCGAGCGGATGAGGGTGGATTTGCCGGCGCCATTGGGGCCGATCAAGACCACAATCTCGCCGGGCTGCACGGTGAGCGATACCCCATCCAACGCCAGGTGGCGTCCATAAGCTACACGGATATTCTCGATCTCAAGCATAGGTCACACCTCGTTTACCAGTAAGCCTGGTTGCGGGCGCGGCGCAGCACCCACAGAAAGAACGGTGCGCCAACCAGGGCGGTGACGATGCCAACCGGCATCACCTGGGGCGCCAGGAGGGTGCGCGCCGCCAGATCCGCCAGCAAGAGGGCGGTTGCCCCCCCAATGATGGAGAGGGGCAGCAGGCGGCGATAATCGTGCCCCCAGAGCATGCGCGCCACATGGGGCACGATCAGGCCGATGAAGCCGATGATGCCGGAGAAGGCCACCGCCGCAGCGGTGGTGAGCGAGGCCGCCAGGATCAACACCGCCTTCACCCGCTCGGCGGGCAGCCCAAGCTGCTGCGCCTGCTCCTCGCCGAATTGGAGCACGTTCAGGGCGTGGCTGGACGCCACCAGGATGGTCAACCCGATCAGGATATAAGGCAAAGCGGCAAGGACCGGTTCCCAGCCGCCCATGATTGTGCCGCCCATCAGCCAGCCCAGGGCCCGGCGCAGCTCGTCGTGCGAGCGGAGCATGAGCAGGGAGGTCAGCGAAGTGGCAAAGGCGCTCACAGCCACGCCTGCCAGGATCAGGGTGGTGGTGGGCAGGGTGTTGCCCACCCGCGCCAGGCTGTACACCACCAGCAGGGTGAGCGCAGCGCCGACGAAGGCCGCCAGCGGGACGGTGTACAGGCCGAACAGGTCCTGCGGCCAGTCAACGGTCATCGCAAGGACCGCGCCCAGCCCAGCACCCGTCGCCACCCCAATCAGGTAGGGATCGGCCAGGGGGTTGCGGAACAGCCCCTGGTAGGCCGCGCCGCTGCCGCCCAACGCCGCCCCGGTGATCAGGACCAGGGCGGCATGGGGCAGGCGCACCTGATAGACAATGGTGGCAAATGTCTCCGGCCAGCTTGCGGCCAGGCTCACCCCGGGCAATGGATCAACCAGGATGTGGAGCAGGGTAGCCGGGGGGATAAACACCGGTCCAGCCGCAATGCTCAGCACCAGCGCAAAAAACAGCGCGCCCAGGTTAGTCCAATACGGCCGCAGCCGGATAAACCGCATGGGTGTGATTGGGACCGGGGCAGCAATGCCTGGGGCTGGCGCGGAAATCTGGGGTTTCATGGTTGCCTGGCGATCACTCGAACAGGTCGGGGTGAAACTGGCGAGCCAGCGCTTCGAGGCCTTCCACCAGGCGGGGGCCGGGCCGGCTGACCAGGTTATCGTCGAAGGGGAAGATTTTGCCGTCCTGCACGGCTTTGAGGGCGCTCCAGCCGGCACGGGCCTGAACCGATTCGACCGTCACGCCGCCCCAGATGGCATCTCCCAACAGGATCAGGTCTGGATCGCGGGCGATCAACTCTTCGAGGCTGATTTGCACCCACTCGCCTTGAAGATCGGCCCCCAGGTTCTCGCCGCCGGCCATGCGGATGAGGGTATCGATGAAAGTGCCCGGCCCGGTGGTCCAGACGGCGTTGGGGTCTGTGCCGTCGATCTCATAAAAGACCAGCGGGCGCTGGCTGACGCCAGCCAGTTTTTCTTCCACGGCTGCGACACGCTGCTTAATCTCATCCACCAGGATAGCGGCTTCCTTTTCGTGGCCGCTGAGCCGGGCCAGGTTTTGCAGGATGACGTACAGGCCGGCAAAGTCTTTCGGATTGCCCACGGCGTAAACCGTCAGCCCGGCGTCTTCCAGGGCTTTGATCTGTTCGGGCGGGGTTAGGGCGCTGGTCAAAACCAGGTCGGGTTTCTGGGCCAGGATGGCCTCGACATTCAGCTCGCCAAAGCCGCCGCCGACATCGGGGATGCTCTTGGCCTGTTCCGGGTAGTCCGAAAAGGTGTCCCGGCCGACGATTTGATCTCCTGCCCCCAGGGCAAACAGGGATTCGGTGGTGGCGGGAGAGAGTGAAACAATCCGCTGAGCTGGACCGGCCAGGGTGATGGTCTTGTTAAAGCTGTCGGTCAGCGTGATCGTGCCTGGGGTGGGCGATGGCTCCGGCGCGGTCGTGACGGCAGGGGAAACTGGAGCGGCCTGGGCGCAGGCGCTGAGAAGCAAGACTGCCAGCAAGAGCAGGGATATTTTTATTCGAGGGGAGAACATTTCTATCCAAAGATCCTTTCGAAAAATTTTTGGTTGAGCGGATTCAAACAAAAATCCCTGTCGCAAGGACAGGGAGGTCAAAATTGGGTTAATCAGTTTGGTTCCACCTCCTTGCCGCGAGGCCTGTGGAAATCGAAATTGCGGTGGTCGACCTGGCTCTCCGCAGCGGGTGCGGAATACAGTTGCGCGACAGCGCCGGACTCTGACCGGCTTCGCCATTGAGCCCTCCCATCCGGGGGTAGGGCGCCGCAATCGAACTGGGATCGGTTGTTAAGGATTAGTGAGAAAAGAATAACATAGAATCCATTTTTTGACCAGATTGCAATTTCTTAAGCTGGATCAAAAGCAAAGAATATTGCATGGACAACTCTTTAACACAATTAACAACCAATTTTTAAGAATCGGCGCAAAAAGTATTGATTAAAAATAGATTATGATATATAATGTTATCGTTTGACACGATTTGAAGGCAATTGGGTGGTTGCTTTCCCTTGATTATCCGTGGATTAAACCTGATTGTTTGACATCAAAAGGTGTGGCTGGCTGGTTTAATACCGGGATGAAAACTAAGTGTCAATTCCCAACAGGCTGAATCTGACCATGTACGGACCACGATATCGAATATCCCAGGGTGCATTGTGCGTGGACGCACACTGGTTGTTGGTGCTGATTTTGCTTGTGAGCACCTCTTGCGCTTCTGCGGGCTCCAGCCAACCGACCCCAACGGCGCTGACTGCCCTGACAATCGACCCGGTTTTCCGCGAGTTCTACCGCCACCTGGGGGGCGAGGCGGTGCTGGGAGTTCCGATCAGCCCGGCGTTTGACGAGGGCGCGGCTCGGATCCAGTATGTCCAAAAAGCCAAGATGGTCTTTGACACTTCGCGCTCCGCCCGCCAGCGCTTCACCTTGTCGCCGTTGGGCCTTGAAATGGGGGTGACCGAGCCTCCGGTCCTGCCGCCCGAGCAGCCGGGCTTTGTGTATGATGGCGGGCATGTGGTTGGGCCGGAATTTTTGCCCTTGTATGAGACGATCGGCGCTTACCTGGTGGGAAAGCCCCTGACTGAAATCCGCTATAATCCAATCCGCCGCCGGCACGAGCAATTCTTTGAGAGCGTGGGCTTCTACCGCCTGGAGGGCGGCGAACAGGTGCTTTTGTTGGACTATGGCGTGTGGGGATGCGGTGATGAATGCGCTTCTTTTCCATCCGACGCGACCATTGACCAGATCCGGCCCATCGATCCCACCTTCAGCCAGTTTGTTGACCAATGGGGGGCCGACTTTACCGGGTTTGCGATATCCCAGCCCTATGTGAACAGCGAGGGGAACTGGGAGCAGATATTTGAAAATATGGTCCTGCAGGCCAACTCGCCCAACGATACCACCAGCGTGAACTTGCGCCCGCTCGCCCGGCGGCTAAATATCCCGCCGGACCCGCCGCGGCTGAAGGGCGATCAAGAGGGCGAGCCTTTCTATGAGGTGGAGGACCATCGCGGCTATGCAATCCCAGAGTACTTCTGGGATTATCTGCAGACGCACGGCGGGCTGACGCTGAGCGGCCCGCCGGTGACCCACCTCTCACCGCTGGACGGGACGGTGCTGCACCAATGCTTTGAAAACCTGTGCCTGATGTATGAGCAAAATGCGCCTCCCTCGGGCAGAGTCCGGCCGCAGCCGATTGGCCAATCCTACAAGACCCTGTATCGCCCGCCCGGCGAGCTGGAAGGGCAGGTGCAAGCCCCCAAGGATGTTCAGGTCAATGTGTGGGAGCGCGAACCGTATGTCTCACCGGGGGAGGAGCAGGAGGTTGGGGTCAGTGTGATGCAGGGCAATCAGCCGCTGGCGGGAGTTCAACCGACCCTGGTGCTCACCCTGTTGGACGGCAACGAGATGGCCGTCCCCATGCCGGCGACGGACGCCGAGGGGCGTTCCAGCATGCGCCTGGCGCCGATCCAGGGGCCAAGCGGGGCTCTAATCCAGTATCAGATCTGCCTGCCTTTGCCGCCCGATCAGGAAACCTGCAAAGAAGACAGCTTTGTGCTGTGGGATATTCCTTAGCTGGATAATTCGGCCGGCAAATGGGGGAGATCCAGGCTGGCTTCATCGCAGAAAAGCATCGCCCTTTCAATCACATTGCGCAGCTCGCGGATGTTCCCAGGCCAGGAGTGGGCCATGAGCACCTGCATGGCGCGGGGGGTCACATCCTGAATGTTCATGCCCATGCGCTGGTTGTTGCGGCGAATGAACAGCCCCACCAGCTCGGGGATATCCTGCTTGCGGTCGCGCAGGGGCGGGATGTGCAGATCCACCACTTTGAGCCGGTAGTACAGGTCTTCGCGGAATTTGCCCTCTTCCATCAGGGTGGTCAACCGCCGGTTGGAAGCCGCCAGGAGCTGCACATCGATGCGGATCAGGTTGGTGCCGCCCACGCGCCGGAAGGCGCGCTCTTCCAGGGCGCGCAGCAGCTTTGCCTGCATATCGGTGGGCATGGAAGAGATCTCATCCAGGAACAGGATGCCCCCATCGGCCACTTCCATTAGACCCGGTTTGCGTTTCTCTGCGCCGGTGAACGCCCCCGCCTCGTAGCCGAAAAGCTCCGATTCTAGCACGGTGCTCTGGATCGCGGCGCAATTGATGGCGATGAAGGGTTTGTTGGCCCGCGGTCCAATGTGGTGGATGAAGCTGGCCAGCACCTCCTTGCCGGTGCCGGTCTCGCCGGTGATCAACACAGAGACCGAGGCCTCCGAAGCGCGCCGGGCGTGGTCCAGCAAAGCGCGCATCTGGGGGGATGATCCGACGATGAAATCCAGCTCGCCCTGGCGAGTCTGGCGAAGATGGGCCAGCTCTCGGCGCATGGCGACGATTTCCACGGCGCGGTTGACCGATTTTTCCAGCTGGGCCAGGGTGATGGGCTTTTGCAAGAAATCGTGCGCGCCGTTTTTCATCGCATCAACGGCCATCTCGATATCACCGAAGGCGGTGATCAGGATAATGGGCGGGCGCACGGGCAAAGTGGCGGTCTCGTCCAACAGGCTGGGGCCATAGCCATCTGGGAGCTGGACATCGAGCAGGATAATATCGGCGTCGCCCTGGCGCAGATGCTCGCGGGCTTGGGCCAGGGTGGCCACGCCAATGGTTTCGTAGCCGCGCCCGCTGAGAAATGCGCCAATATTCTGCCGGGCGTTGTCTTCGTCATCGACGATCAGGATTGTTGCGCTCATTTTAGGAATCGTCCTGGGGGAGCTGCACTTGAAAGATGGTGCCGCCCGGGAAGCTGGTCACGCGAATGGTGCCTTTGTGGGCGGTGATAATTCGCTTGGCGATTGCCAGCCCCAGGCCGGTGCCGCCTCGTTCGGTGGTGAAGAAAGGTTGAAAAACGCGTTCCTGCAGCTCTTTTGGAATTCCCGGACCGGTGTCTGCAACGCTCGCTTCCAGGTAAATGTGACCGTCTTGCTGCACCGGCTGCACCTTGATGAAAAGATTTCCGCCGTCTTCGCCCATGGCTTGCAGCGCGTTGGTGATCAGGTTGCTGAAAACCTGCTCCAAGGCTCTCAAATTGCCGCGGATGGGCGGGCATTCAGGCTCGACGCGCAGCTCATATTTGACATTCAGGCGGGTGATGCGCGGCCGCAACCGCTCGAGCAGGCGCTGCATCATCATCGGCAGGTCAACGGATTCCATCTCGTAGTCCGTTGGCCGGGAAAACGCCAGCACCGATTTGATCAGCTCCGCCAGCCGGTCGCAGTCCTGCATCATGCGGGTGATGTTTTCCTGGCCTGGATCTTCGGGCGGGAGGTTGATGGCCATCAATTGCAAGCCGGTGCTGATGTTGTTGATGGGGTTGCGGACTTCGTGAGCAAAAATAGCCGTCACCTCGCCCAGCAGCGCCCGGTGCTCGAGTTGCTGGGTGTGCAGGCGGATTTGCTCCTGTTCGCTCAGGTCTTCAATGAAGACAATGATCTGCTCCGTCTTGCCCTCGTGAATGACGGGGAAAATCCGCACCAGGGCCAGGAAGGCTTCGCCATAGCGGCGGTAAAGGTGCGCGCTGCCAAGGTTATAGGTGGGATTGCACTGTTGGGCAGCGATCAGCGCCGGCAACAGCCCCTCGGGACCGATGAGCACCTTTTCCACCGGCTGTCCGATGACCTCGGTCTCGGCATAGCCCATCATTATCTCAACCGCCGGGTTCATTCGCAGAATTTGCAGGTCTGGGCCAAGGGTCAAGATGCCCTCTCGAGCCCGCTCTTCGATTGAGGCGGCCAGGCGCGCCTGCGCGCTCTGTTCTGCCAGCTGCTCTTGCAGGGTCGCTTTCCAGGCATACCGCTGGAAGATGACCGTTGCCGTGGCGGCCAGCAGGCGAGCGGCCTGTCCCATGAAATCCGCCGCGGCAGGCTGCTCATCGCCAAACGCAATCACGCCCACGATTGCATTGTCCTGGCCGATCGGGGCGCTGGCCAGGAAGGCCAGCCCGGCGGCGCGGGCCGATTGTTGCAGCATGCTGGTGGGGCGTTTGCCCGCTTCCCAGACCTTCGGCTGGCTCAAGTGAGCCAGGTCTTGCGCCAGAAGCTGCTCCGGAAAAACACCCTCCGGGCCCAGGCAGGCGCAGCGCTGCAGCAAGGGCTTGCTCTCTTGCAAGCGGTAAACCCCCAGGGATTTGGCCTGGGTCAGGGAGCTGCCAGCTTGCAGGATCGCATTCAGCGCCGGGATGAATTCGTCCTGCTGCAAAGCGCCAACCACTTCATTCACGCCCATCCACAGCTTGCTGAGCCGCTGTTGCTCAAACGGCCAGCGGGCCGGGTCGGCGGACTCGGCGATCATCAGCAGGTATCTTTGGCGCGGGCCAGCAGGCACGGCCATGAGCTGGATGGGGATCCGGGTGCGGTTGCGGCGCAGGAGCGGCTGGGTGATCGGCTGGGCAGAGATGGCTGGGCGCTCGTCTGGGTCGGATGAAATTGCCAGGCTGGGCTGCCACTCGGGGAGCAGGGTGCGAAGTTCCAGCCCGCTCAGCTCGCTGCGCGTATAAGCGCTCAGCTCAGCGAAGCGCTTGTTGGTCGCCAGCAGGCGCCAGCTTTGCGGGTCAACCACCATCGCCGCGTGGGGGAGCTGTTCGATTAAGGATTCTAGTTCTTCGTTTCTGAGCGGCCGGGTGCCGCCCAGGCCCAACATGGGAAAGCCGGTGTTTTCACTCATTCAGGATGGGTAAGGCTGCATTGTGTCGAAGCCGGGCGGGCAAGATGCCCTCCATGGAGCGGTATTTGGCCACTGTGCGCCGGGCAACCGCAAAGCCCTGGTCGGCCAGCAGGTCAACAATCTCGGTATCGCTGAGTGGTTGGCGTTCCTGGGCGATGATTTGCAGGAGCGCCGTGCGCACGTTCAGGCTGCGGTCAAACCATTTGGCCAGCGGGACGATTTTCTTATTGGGCAATTGTACCGCTTTCCCGGCAACTGCGCGCGAAATGGTTGACTCGTGGACTTCCAGCTCAAGGGCGAGCTGCGCCCGGGTCAGGGGGCGCATGGCATGGTCCCCTTCCAGGATGTAGCGCCGCTGATGGACCACAAGGCGCTCCATCAGCCGGACCAGGGTGTTATCTCTCTGCTGCAGGCATTTGACCAGCAGCACCGCCTCGTCCAGATCGGATTTCCAGCTCTCGCTTTTTTCCCGCGGCGCCTGGGTCAAGGCCTGGCGGAAGAGCGGGCTGACCCGCAACGCGCCGGCATACGGCGAGACAACCTCGACAATCAGCGGGGTGTTGGGCCCCGAGTGCAGGCGGCTGATGACAATATCCGGCTCCTGGTAGACCGGGCGCGCCTCCGCTCCCTGGTGGATATCCCCCCAGTGGGCCCGGCCTGGGAAGGGGTTCAGGTTGTCGCTGATGAAGGAGGCAATCTGTTCCGCCTGGCGGGTCGAGATGCCCAACCGGCGGCCCAGCTCGCCGTAGGCGCGTCGGCTGAGCAGGTCCAGGCCTTGCTGAATCGCCTCGGCTGCGTGCGGCGGCGCCGGGCGGGTTTCCGCCAGGACTTCGAGCTGGACCAAAAGCGCCTCTTGCGGCGAGGCGGAGCCCACTCCCAGCGGCTCGGCGTGCTGGATCAGCCGCTGGACGCGCTCAACGCGCCCAAGGGGAACATGGTGGTAACGCGCCACTTCGAGCGGTGTGACGGTCAGCAGGCCGTCCTCATCCAGGCTGGTCAGCAGGTGGGCGGCCAGAGAGCGATCCTCGGCGGGCAGCTCGGGGGCGATCTGGCGCAGCACAAAGGTGGGCAGGTCTTCCACGGCGGCTGTCCACTCTTCGCGGTTGACCTCATCGGCGTCACCCTGCAGGCGATCGCGGCTCTGGTAGAAATCGCGGCGAGGCGAAACAAACACGATTGGCTGGTCGCCGGTCGTGCGCGCCGGCGAGCTGCAGGTGGGGCAAGCGCCCCGCGGCGGCATCAGTCGATGGCAGTTGGGGCAGCGAGTTTCTTCCACCAGCTCCAGGGCGGGGTTCGAGGCCAGGGCGTTGTCAATTTTTTGTATCAATTCCCCACCGGTCAGCTCGAGCAGTGTCATGGTCTGAGCCAGGTGGGCGGTGGTCAGCGGGCGGAGGGATGGCTTCTGGGACTGTAAGAGCATTGGAACTCCGGGGAATTAAGATGCAATTATAGCAGGTTGCAAGAATTGTGCCAGGCTGTAAAGTGCTTTTTGTCAGCCTGGAGAAGTGATTTTTGCGAGGTGAGTTTGCAGGGCAGCGGTGCTACAATTAAATAGGTGCAACCCGGCCAACTCATCCGACAAAAAAGGGAAACCCACATGCTCCGATCACTGCTCATCTATCTTTCCAAGGCTGCCTGGGCGCGCAGCCTGGTCATGAACTGGCAGTTTGCCTGGCGGGCGGCGTCGCGCTTCATCGCCGGCGAAAAGCTGGAAGACGCCATCCGGGCGATCCAGGCGCTGAACGCGCGCGGCATCAACGCCACCCTGGATCACCTGGGTGAGCACACCAGCACTCCCGAAGATTCGCGGCGGGCGGTGCAGGATATCCTGCGCGCCATTGACGCAATTCAAGAGTCTGGCGTGAGGGCCAACGTGTCGATCAAGCTCACCCAGATCGGATTGCGTCTGGGGGAAGAGTTGTGCGCCGAAAATCTGCGCACGATTTTGGAGTACGCCAAATCCAAAGGCCTTTTTGTGCGCATAGACATGGAAGACTCGCCCTGGGTGGATTTGACCCTCGACCTGTACCGGCGGATGCTGGATTGCTGCCTGGATAACAGCGGCCTGGTGATCCAATCTTACCTGTATCGCTCGGAGCAGGATGTGCGCGGCCTGGTTGCCCAGGGCACGCGCATCCGCCTGTGCAAAGGCGCCTATAAAGAACCGTCCAGCGTGGCCTATCCCAAGAAGTCGGATGTGGACGCCAACTACGACCGGCTGGCTGAGATCATGATGGATGCTTCGCTTGCCAGGGGGGCGCTGCGGTGCAGCCCCGATGGGCGCATCCCGCCGCCGCCGGCCTTTGCCACGCATGATCCCAGGCGGATTGCCTTTGCCAAGGCATACGCCCAGAAAATTGGTTTGGCCAAGGATGCCATCGAGTTCCAGATGCTTCACGGCATTCGCCGGGATTTGCAGGAACAGATTGCTCAGGAAGGCTACCCGGTGCGCGTCTATGTGCCCTATGGCACCGAGTGGTATCCCTACTTCATGCGGCGGCTGGCCGAGCGCCCGGCGAACGTGTGGTTCTTTGTCTCAAATTTCTTCAGGAAATAATGGTCACCTCCGAAAAGATCGAAGAATGGCTGCGTGAAGTGGAGCAGCGGCCCGAATCTGCCCCGCTGATCATCCAGTTCATTGGCAACCGGCTGCGCGACCTGGCAGCCTGGAACGAGGCCCTGCGGTCGGAGAACATTGCCCTGGCCAGCGGCAACCGGGTGGAGGAGTATGAGCAGCGCATTGCGCACCTGGAATACCAGCTCGACTTGCTCAAGCGCCAGCTCGGTGGTGAGGCTCTGCAGGCCGGCCAGGCAACCACCGGCCAGCCTGCCCCGGCCGCGACGATCAGCCTGCTGGTGTTTGACCACCTGGGCCGGGTGCTGCGAATCGTCCTCGATCCATCCGCGCTGGAAGACGGCGCAGTCCTGGGATATTTGCAGGGTGATCTTGGACGGGAAGACGAACCGCCCCGGTTGTTGGCTGTGCCCAGCAGTGAGGAATTATTCTTTGTGTTCACCTATGGCCGGGTGGCAGCCATTTCAGTCGAAGAGCTGGCCCAAGTCCCACCGGGTGGTTCCTGGGAGTGGGAGCAGGCGCCGGTGCCGGAAGCGCGGCGCAGCCGGGAGGCGCTTGCCTGCCTGACCCCCGTGGCCCGGCTGGCGCTGGCCGAGTTCTTGATCCAGTTCAGCCGCAGAGGGTATGTGAAGAAGGTCCTCGCTTCGATGGCTGCGTCGATCCTGAGCCAGCAGTACATCGGCGCGGGGACGGTGCTGCCGGTGGACAAAATCTTTGCGATGCTGCTGGGCGCCAAGGACAGCCGGATCGCGCTGGTCAGCCACGAGGGCCGCCTGCTGTGCCTGGAGGCCGGGCAACTGCCCTTCTCAATTGAAGAAGCGATGCGCCTGGAGCCCACCGACCACCTGGTGACAGCCGCGCCCCTGCCAGCGGGGAAGACGCTGCTGGTGATGACGCAGATTGGCAAGCTGGTGGCGCTGGATGGCGATGACCTGCCGACGGCGCCATCGTTCAAGCTGAAGGGCCAGGCGATTTTTTCCGGCCAGAGACGGGCAAGCGGCGTGCGCGTGGTGGGCGCAGCAGCGGTGGAGGATGCCGACTGGGCCATCGCCCTGCACGCCGATGGGCGGGTCAGCCTGCACGCGGTGAGCAGCCTGCTTGGGCGCGGCACGCTGCCCGCTCAAGGCGAGCTTCTGGCATTCGCCACTTTTGCGGTGTAGCGGATGGCGCTCAGGGTTGGGCTGGATTTTGGCACGTCGAACTCCGGGGTGGCGATCAGCGATGGGGAAACCGTGCGCCTGCTGCCAATCGAGCGGGGCAGCCTGCTCCCCGAAGTGGTCAAGACGATCCTGTATATCACCCGTGACAATCGCCATTTCATCGGCCAGGAAGCCATCGAACTCTATTACCGGGAAAACATCAACCGCCAGCGGCGGTTTGTGCAAAAATGGGCCGGGGAGATTGACTACCACGGCTCGGATGGCCTGTACTATGTGCGGGACGTTTTTGTCCAGGTGGACGAGCTGCAGCCCGGGCGCTTGATCCAGTATCTGAAGACGGCCCTGCGCAAAAGCAGCGGTCCGGGCGGGTACGCTGGCACACAGGTTTTTGAGCATTATTACCGGGCGGGGGATCTGGTTCAGGTCTACCTGGCCGAGCTGAAGCGGCGGGCGGAGGCTTTGCTGGGCGAGGCCGTGCATGGCGTCACCCTGGGCAGGCCGGTCCGGTTTGCCGACGATCCGGATGCGGACCGCCAGGCCGAGGAGACTTTGCGGGAGGCTGCCCATGCCGCCGGTTTTGCGAGGGTGGATTTTGAGCTGGAACCGGTGGCGGCGGCGCTGGATTACGAGCGCTTGCTGGACAGGCCGCAAAACGCGCTGATCTTTGACTTTGGCGGCGGCACATTGGATATTGCGATCCTGCGCCTGGGCGACCCGCGCCGCCGGGTGGTTTACGCCAGCGGCGGGATTGGCATTGCCGGGAGCGATTTTGACCAGGCCATCATCCGCCAGCGCCTGCTTTCACACTTTGGCCTGGAGCAGGTGGGCCATTCGCCGGAATTGCTCGAGCTGGTGCGGTCGGTGCCCGATTGGGCGGCTCTTCCAGAGCTGAGCACGCCATTGATCCGCAACACGCTGGAAGAGGCCATCCGGCGGGGCATTGCTCCCGTGCGGCTCAAGACCCTGCTGGGGCTGATCTTCAACAACCTGGCTTTCTCCTTCTACAACACAGTCGAAGCGGGGAAGATCGCCCTCTCCAGTCAGGGGGCGACGGTGATCGCTCTGCAAGAGAAGGGCATCGACCTGTGGGAGCTGTACACCCGCGCCCAGTTTGAGCAGGATATCTGGGATCAACAGGTGTTCATCGAGCAAGCCCTGATGGACACGGTGGAGGCCTCCGGCCTGGCTTTGGAGAAGATCGACGCGGTTGTGAAGACTGGCGGCTCTTCTTCGATCCCGGCTTTCACCGCCATGCTGGAGCGGATCTTTGGCGCAGAGCGAATTGTGGAGACCAGCACTTTCAGCAGCGTGGCGGCCGGTTTGGCCATCCGGTCGTATGAACGAGGATTTGACAAGGGCGCCGCCTGAGATTGCAGACGACGCCCTTGGAAGGCTGCAGCGAGGGGAAAACGGCAGCCGGATCAGCCTATTACGCTGGCTACATCGCCCTCAATGACCACCTGGAATGTCTTCAGCGGCTCGTCTGCGGGCGGGCAAGTGGCCGCGCCATCGGTGACCCTGAAACAGGAGTAATGCCAGGGGCAGATGACTTCATCGCCCTTGAGCTCACCTTCGCTGAGCGGGCCGCCCACGTGGGTGCACTCCTCCGAGGTGGCGTAGAACCGGCCATCAACATTGTAAGCCAGCACCCGCTGTCCATTCAGGCGCAGCAGCTTCATCTGGCCTGGCTGCAGGTCTTGGACATAGAACTCATTCTCGGCCAGCCCGGCCTGGGCTTTTGGGGCTGGCCCGGCAGCGGCTTCCTGGCCGGTGAATTGCGGCACGCGCAAATACACAAAGCCATCTTGCACCACGACCGGATACATATCCAGCCGCGCCCCTGGATCGATCAATAACTGTCCATTGGTCACGTTATAGGTATAGCCGTGCCACGGGCAGATCAGGTTATCGCCTTCCAGCCGGCCCGTCGCCACCGGGCCGCCGTGGTGCAGGCATTGGTTGCGCACTGCGTACCAGTTGCCCTGGTGGTGGAAGACGCCAATTGACAGCCCATTGGCATCGATGATTTTGCGCTCACCTTCGGGAATTTCGTCCACGCGGCCCACCGGGATTTCCTGGTGTTCCATCTGCCGCCGGATGCCCAGGCTCTTTTCATAGGAGTCCACCGCCAGGTCGTGGACGGCCTGGGCGTCGACCGGATGAAGGCCTTCAAAGGTCTCCGCCTCCCGTTCGTGGCCGTAAGCGCGCGCCAGAAGCTCCAAAATGACCATGCACAGCTTATTCCAGCCTTTAACGGCTCGCGCCTGCAGGTCATCTTCGAAGCCTTCAAGCTCTTTCATCATTGCATCAATGATCGCGTGCTGGACAAAACCCACCATGCCGATGACATAGCGCTCGGCGATATAGACTCTCGGATCGGCGCCGCGGGAGGTGTGCGCCCGCCCGACATAATCGACAAAATTGGCGAAATCGTCATCGTACACGCCGGAGCCCACCCGCCGCCAGAAATTGGCCTGGTGGTACATGCGCAGCTCAAGATAAGCCTGGTCGATGCTGCCATCGGGTTTGAGGAAGAATTTGCGCGTCGGCGGGTACTGGAGCAGATTGGTGTAAAACCGCCCGATGATGCCGGGCAAATATTTCTCGATGATCAACGACGATTGGCGGATGGCATCTGCATCGTCCTGGTTGAAGCCGACAAACTCCGCCATGTAGCGGAAGTAGCGACCAGCATCTTCGGCGTTCTTGCGATCCGGCGCGTTGGATACGGGGTAGCTGCTCATTCTCCCATGACTCCCTTCAATGGTTGGGTTGGCGCTCGATTGCGACGATGGATGTGATGGTCAATTGGATCGCCGCAGGCTGTTTACTTGCGGAGATTTTATACCATAGTTGTCGCCAAATTGCCACCCCTTTGGTTAAAGGGCTGGTTTGCGCTCAAATTTCTTGCCGGTGGCGTACTCCACGCATT
>CAZDAU010000055.1:0-22989 GCA_964503625.1 uncultured Anaerolinea sp. | reverse complement strand
CGAGCCGATCCACGGCTCTGCGCCGGATATCGCCGGGCAGGGCATCGCCAACCCAACGGGCGCCATCCTGAGCGCGGCGTTGATGCTGCGCTACTCGCTCCATCTCGAAGTGGGGGCTGAAATGATCGAAAAGGCGGTTGAAAAGGCCATCGCTGCCCGAAAGCTCACCCGCGATCTGGGAGGATGGCTGACCACGGATGAGATGGCCGATGCTATAATAGCCTATCTCAATTGACCGCTGCGAGCGGCCTGCTTCGACTGACTTACAAAGAGCGCAGCTCTGCTCAGCACACGTGGTTTCTGAGGACAATTGGGTTTCTTGAGGAGATGGCGCGTCCGGGGAGGTGATGGGCTATGGCAGGACCTGTTTTTGACGTGGCCGGGCCAGGGCTGGTGGTGGGGCTGCTGGCCTTTGGGGTGGTGTTCGTCATCATCCTGTTCCTGTTGATCATTCTCATAGAAACCGTGGTCCTGCAGCTTTTACGCTGGGGGGATTTCAAGCGCTCAGCCAAAGCGTCCTTTTGGATGAACCTGGCTTCGACGGTAGCCGGGCTGCTATTCCTGTGGCTGGTGCCAGCGTTGGGCTTCCTGGGGATTTTCATTGCCTGGGCGCTGTCTGTGCTGATTGAGTGGCTGGTGCTGATGCGCCTAAACCGTGGCGAGAACCGGCGCAACCTGATCCTTGCATTGGTTGCCAACCTGGCGAGCTATGTGTTGCTGATCGTCCCCTCCTACCTGCTCTCCTCATGACCGCAGCGCAGGACGAATTGACCGCCATCCGGCCCGCCAGCCAGAGGCTTGAATCCGGAGTCCTGCTTTCAGCCGCACTGGGCCTGGCGCACGGGGTCTCAGACTGCCTCGCGGGCTACCTGATCGGGGGTCTGGCGGTGGCCGGATCCCTGCCGCAGGCAGCCTGGCTGGCATTGGCCTACAACGGCCTGGCCTTTGGATTGCAGCCTGTTGCAGGGTGGCTGGCAGATCGTTCGCGGCGCTACCGTGAAATGGTGTTGGCGGGGCTGGCGCTGGGCGGGGCAGCGCTACCGGTTTTTACGTTTCAACCGGCGCTGGCGATTGGGCTTGCTGGGCTGGGCTCGGCCGCGCTGCACGCCGCAGGGGGTGGGCTGGCATTCCAGGCCACGCCGGGACGGGCGACCGGCCCCGGGCTCTTCGCTGCGCCGGGGGTCCTCGGCTTGGCGTTGGGCGGCCTGCTGGCCGCACAGGGGGATAGCGCCATCTGGGTGCTGCTTCTGGCGCTGGCAGCAGCAGGAGGGCTGGCGGCATTCGTCTGCCCCGCCCGCCAACCCAGACTGGCTCAACCCAAAGAGCAGGCGGGGTACGAATGGCTCATCCTGACGCTTATCCTGGCCCTGGCCTTGCGGTCAACAGTCTGGACCGGCCTGGAGCTGCGGGCTGAGGGCCAGGCAACCCTGCTCCTCCAGATCGCTCTGGCGGCCGGGCTGGGCAAAGCGCTGGGTGGGCTGCTGGCAGACCGGCTCTCCTGGTGGCGCTGGATCATCGTCGCTCTGGCGCTGGCGAGTTCGCTACTGGTAATCCATGGGATGATCGCCAATAAAGGTGTTTTCTTGCTGCTGGCAGGAGTCTTTTTCTTGCAGTCGCTTACCCCGGCGCTTCTGGCAGCGCTGGGGCAGGCGCTGCCGGGTCGGCCAGGGGTGGCTGCCAGCCTTGGCCTGGGGTTAGCGGTGATCTTGGGGGGATTGCCAGCGCTGGCAGGCATCCCCTAGCCATCGATGGCCCGCCCAGAAAGCGGCGGGCAAAAACCGGCCGGTCTTTCTTGCAACGGCAGGCCAAAGCGCTGATTACCCGGTACAAGATACGCCCCGCGCTGAGAGAGACGCCAGAACAGAGACCGTTCGCCACCCTGAATGGGCTGTGGATTGACTTTTCTCAGGCAACAAGGCTTCAAAGGAAGCGCATCAGTTTTTCGCCAAACGCCGCCGGGGCGCTCCTCAAAATATTGAGGCTCTTCGCGCTGTGCCATGAGAGGAAGCAGCGCATGGCAGCAGCGACCCCAGCGACAAGCTCGTTATCTGGCTCAATGCCCGGCTCAAGATAAAGGGCTTTCAGATGCAGCACGCCCATTTTGCGATCCAGCTTTGGGTCGAAACGACCCACCAGCCGGTCCCTGTGCAGGATTGGAAAGCAGAAGTACCCATAGATACGATCCTCGGGGCGCTTGTAGCACTCCAACACCTGGTTGAAGCCCCACAGCTTTTGATCCCTTTCCCCCGCCCAGAACAGCGAATCAAAAGGAGCCAGGAAGGTGGTGCGCTCCGGCTTGAGATCGCCCTCGGCGGCGCGCTGAAGCAGCGGCAGGTTGTCGCGATGCACCATCCAGGTTTTGACGCCGTCCATCGTTTCACCCTGGATCTGGACCAGCACACCCTCCTCAATCAACGCTCTGAGGATCGATCTGGCAGGCGTCGCCAGCATGTGAGCGTACCAGGTGAGGTGGGGCGGCTCAAACACAGCCAGCGCCTTTGCCGCTTGCTCCAGACAGAAGCGGCGCGCTTCATCGAGATCGACAGGCGTGGTATTGACCCACTCCGGTAGCACCCGCTCCCTGACATCATACACCCGATGGAAGTTCACCCGGTCGGCCACCATCAAATCGCCACAGGCGAACAGCACCTCCAGCGCCATCTTGGGGGGCTTCCAATCGTACCATGAGCCGCGCTGGGGACCGCTGTACTCAAAATCTGCAACCCGCAGCCCGCCTTCGGCGCGAATGCGCTCCAATGTCTGATCAGCCAACTGGCGGTTGCCATCCTTTTCCAGCCATTCGCGGTAGCCGCGGCTGATCCGCCACCGGTGGTAGCGATAGTGTTCCAGCGAGATGAAACTGGCAGCATGTCCCCAGCCCTCATAGAGCCTGCGCTCACCGGGGGTGTAGATGAGTTTGTGGAAATCTTCGATGTCATAAGATCCAAAACGGGCCCACAGGGTGACATAATGTGCGCGGTTGACCACATGCAGCGTATCAATCTGCACATAGCCGAGCGCCGTCACCAGGTTGACGATTGCATCGGGGGTCGGAGCAGGCGACGCCCCATTGGGCGAAGTGAGGCCCTGGGTGTGCAGCACCATGGCTCTGAGAGCAGAGAGCGGATAGATTGTGCCGTTAATTTTGATCGCCATAAGAGTCCTGTTCTTGATAGAAGAGATGGAGAAACAGCGGACCTGGGTCAAAGACACGCTTTGAGCCAGAATCGTAACACAAAACCGAGAACTTTATCAATCGGGCGGCTTTTCACCTTTTGCTGCCTTCGGATGGGATGTTATAATGATTTCCCGATGCAGGAGCAACTGGATAAATCGATGCGATTGGCCTTGAGACAATGATGGAGCACGAGTGTGAGCTACCCCAAGGCGAGTGAGCAGTTTTCTTTTGGTGGGCCAATTGTCTGGCAGCCAACGCCGGAGATCATCGAGCACGCCAACCTGACCCGCTTCATGCGCCTGCACGGGATAGCCGATTTCAACGAGCTGCTGCGCCGCTCGACCCAGGATGTGGCCTGGTTCACCGAGGCTGTGCTCAAATTCCTGGATATTCGCTTCCAAAAACCTTACACCCAGGTGCTGGATCTGTCGCGCGGCGCCGCCTGGCCGCGCTGGTGCGTCGGCGGGGAGATGAACATCGTCCACAATTGCCTGGACAAATACATTGGCACACCCACCGAGGCACAAACTGCCCTGGTCTGGGAAGACGAAGAAGGCCAGATCCGGGCGCTCAGCTATGGGCAACTCTACCGCCAGGTCAACCAGGCTGCCAACGCTTTGCGCTCGCTGGGGCTGGGCAAGGGCGATGTGATCGGCCTGTACATGCCGATGGTACCCGAGATCGTTGTGGCCTTGCTGGCGATCGCCAAGATCGGTGGGATCGCCCTGCCGCTATTCTCCGGCTTTGGCGCTGGGGCGGTCGCCGCCCGCATGGCAGACGCCGAGGCCAAAGCCCTGTTCACCGCCGACGGGACTTTCCGCCGGGGTAAGCCAGTGGTGATGAAGCCGGTGGCCGACGAAGCCGCCGCTCAGTTGCCGGGGTTGAAACACCTGATCGTATGCCGCAGCAAACCAGCGCCGCGCCCTGGGATTGAGATCGAGATGCATCTGGGGCGCGATCATTGGTGGCATGAGCTGGTCGCTTCACAGCCCGAAATTTGCCCGCTGGAAATCACCGATGCCGAAGACCCGCTGATGATCTTGTACACATCCGGCACCACGGGCAGGCCAAAGGGTCTGTTGCACACGCACTGCGGCTTTCCAATCAAGGCGGCCCAGGATATGGCTTTTGGGACCGACCTGCATCCCGGAGAGTTGATCTACTGGATGACCGACATGGGCTGGATGATGGGGCCCTGGCTGGTCTTTGGGGCGCTTCTGCTAGGAGGGGCGCTGCTCCTGTACGACGGCGCGCCGGATTACCCAGGCCCAGACCGGCTGTGGGCGCTGGTCGAGCGCCACCGCATCGCCACGCTGGGGGTCTCGCCCACCCTGATCCGCGCCCTGACATTGCACGGCGAAGCGCCTGCCCGCCAGCACGACCTGTCTTCGCTGCGCTTTTTTGCCTCCACCGGCGAGCCGTGGAACCCGGACCCGTGGATTTGGCTGTTCGAGGTGGTTGGACAGGGCAAGCGCCCGATCATCAATTACTCCGGCGGAACGGAGATTTCCGGCGGGATCGTGATGGGCAACCCGCTGCTGCCGCTCAAGCCATGCGCCTTTTCGGCACCCTGCCCCGGAATTGCGGCGGAGGTCTTCAACGAGGAAGGCCAGCCGGTGCGGGAGCAGGTGGGGGAGCTGGTGATCCGGGCACCGTGGATCGGGATGACGCGCGGTTTCTGGAAGGATCCACAGCGCTATGAAGAGACCTACTGGTCGCGCTGGCCAGGCGTATGGGTGCACGGAGATTTCGCCGCGGTGGATGCCGACGGCCTGTGGTACATCCTTGGGCGCTCGGATGACACGATCAAGGTAGCGGGCAAGCGCCTGGGGCCAGCGGAGGTCGAATCGATCCTGGTCAGCCATCCCAACGTCATTGAAGCGGCGGTGATCGGCGTGCCAGACGAAGTCAAGGGCAACGAAGTGATCGCCTTTTGCGTTTTGGCAGCCGACTGCCAGGCGTGCGAAGATCTGCGCCAGGAATTGCGGGACCTGATGACCAAACACCTGGGCAAACCGCTGGCGCCGCGCGAGATCCTTTTTGTGGGCGACCTGCCCAAGACGCGCAACGCCAAGGTGATGCGGCGGGTAATCCGGGCGGCTTACCTGAGACAGGACCCCGGCGACATCACTTCGCTGGTTAATCCGGAATCGGTGGATGAAATCCGCCGTGCGATGTAGTTTAAGGCTATGATCCTGGTCACTGGAGGCACCGGCTTCATCGGTCGGGCGCTGATCCGCCACCTGGTGGATCTGGGGCAGCCGGTGCGCACCCTGCTCCGCCCTTCTCCAAGCTCGCCCAAGCTGCCGCGCAGCGTGGCGGTGGATGTGGCAGTGAGCAGCCTGAATGACGAGCGCGGCCTGCGGGCGGCGATGGTCGGTGTGGACGTGGTCTACCACCTGGCCAGCGGTGAGTGGCGCGGTCCACGGGCTGACTTGATGGATATCGACATCCAGGGCACGCGGGCGGTGGTCCAGGCTGCCGAGGACGCCGGCGTGGAGCGCATCTTCTACGTCAGTCATCTGGGCTCGGACCGGGCTTCGGCTTACCCGGTGCTGAAGGCCAAGGGCATTGCCGAAGAGTTCATCCGCCGGAGCAAGCTGGATTACACTATTCTTCGCTCAGCAATCGTTTATGGGCCCAACGACAGGTTCACAAGCGGGCTGGCGCGCATCCTGGCAGCCTCCCCGCTGTTCTTCCTGATGCCGAGCAACGGCCGCCTTGTGCTGCAACCACTCTGGGTAGAAGACCTGGTCACTTGCCTGACCTGGTCGCTGGAAGATCCGGAGACGCGGAACAAGGTGATTGACATTGGCGGCCCAGAATATCTTTACTTTGAACAGATCGTTCAAATGGTCATGCAAGAGACTGGCCTGAGGCGCACCATCCTGCATGTGCCGCCGCCCTATGTGCGCTGGTTGACGGTGTTATTGGAATCGTTTTTTTCGAACCTGCCAACTTCGGTATACTGGCTGGATTATATGGCGGTCAACCGCACTACCGCTCTGGACACCATGCCGCGGTCGTTTAATCTGATGCCGGCGCGCATGTCACAACGCCTGGGTTACTTGCGCGAGCAGAACTGGCGCAGGTCGTGGCTCCGGTCTTTGCGGGAGCGGCGCGTATGAGCAGAGTGGTGCTGCGCATCCTGGAAACACCAGAGGAAATGGAGGCGGTTGAAGAATTGCAGCGCCAGGTCTGGCCTGGAAATGAGGCTGACATCGTTCCAGGCCACTTGCTGCTGGCGGCGGCTCACAATGGGGGATTGGTGATCGGGGCGTATGAAACCAGCGAGAGCGAAGATTTGGAAGAAGAGGCCAAGCCCGAATGGGGGGCCATCTCCCCCGGGGCGCTGCTGGTAGGCTTTGTCTTTGGCTTCCCAGGACTGTACGAAACCCCCGATGGCCCGCGCCCCAAGCATTGCTCGCACATGTTGGGCGTCCACCCCCAACACCGCGATCGGGGCACCGGCTTCAAGCTCAAACGCGCCCAGTGGCAGATGGTGCGCCACCAAGGCCTGGACCGAGTCACCTGGACCTATGACCCGCTGCTCAGCCGGAATGCTTACCTGAACATCGCCCGCCTGGGGGCTGTGTGCAACACCTATCTGCGCGAAGCTTATGGCGCGATGCGCGATGTTCTAAACGTGGGCCTGCCCTCCGATCGCTTTCAAGTGGATTGGTGGATCCGCTCGCAGCGGGTGAACCAACGGCTGAGCAAGCGCACCCGTCGCTCCCTTGACCTGGCCCATTTCCTGGCCGCAGGGACCACCATCCTGAACCCATCCCAAATGGGAGCCGATGGGCTGCCACGCCCGCCGTCGGCGTTCCAGTTGGGCGAAATTGAAAACGTCAACGCCGTCCAGGAAGTGCAACCGCTGCTTCTGGTGGAGATCCCAGCCGACTTCCTGGGGCTCAAGGCCGCCAGTCCGGCGTTGGCGCTGGAGTGGCGGCTGCATACCCGGGATTTGTTCGAAGCGTTGTTTGAGCGCGGCTATCTTGTGACTGATTTTGTGCACCTGCCAGGGACCCACGCCCGCAGCTTTTACGTGCTGAGTCACGGGGAAGCCAGGGTCTAGCGGTCGGTGTTTTTCAGCCCAAACCGGCTTGAAATTGACCGTGCAATCATACCGACAGGAATGTACTCGAAATGAACATCCGTATCCGGAGAAACAGAAAATGAAAATCAGCCAGTTAATTTTGCGCCACCTGCGCATGTCCCTGCGCACGCCCTTTGAGACCTCTTTTGGAAGGATCCAGACCCGCGATTGCATCCTGATTGAATCGGTTGCAGGAGATCTGGTGGGGTATGGGGAGTGCGTTGCAGACGCCGACCCGGGTTACTCATACGAGACGGTGCAGACCGCCTGGCACATCATCCGGGATTTTCTCGCCCCAGCGATTCTGGGACAAGAAATTGAAACGCCATTCGATCTGCAAGAAAAAATGAGATTTGTGCGCGGCCACCCAATGGCCAAGGCCGGGCTGGAGATGGCGATGTGGGATTTGATGGGCAAGCGCGACGGCCGCTCGCTGCGCCAAATGTTCGGCGGGGCGCACAGCCAGGTGGCGGTTGGGGTCTCGGTTGGCCTGCAAGCTTCCCCGCAGGCGCTGGTGGAAACCGTTGGCGGATACCTGGCGCAAGGCTACCGGCGAGTTAAGATCAAGATCAAGCCAGGGCGGGATACCGGCGATGCACTGGCGGTGCGGCAGGCTTTCCCTGATCTGATGCTCCAGGTGGATGCCAACTCAGCCTACCGGCTGGAAAACGCCACCGTTTTATACCCCCTGGACGAGTTGAACCTGCTGCTGATCGAGCAGCCCCTGGCAGAGGACGACCTGTGGGACCATAGCCAGCTGCAGAAGCGGCTGCGCACGCCCATCTGCCTGGATGAGAGCATCCTCTCCGCCCGCCATGCCCGGCAGGCGCTGGAGATAAACGCCTGCCGGGTGATCAATATCAAGGCCGGGCGAGTGGGCGGGCTGAGCGAGGGGCTGGCAATCCACAACCTGTGCCACCAGCGCGGCGTACCGGTGTGGTGCGGCGGGATGCTCGAGACAGGGGTGGGACGGGCATCCAACCTGGCGCTGGCCTCGCTCCCAGGCTTCACCTTGCCAGGAGATATCTCTGCTTCGGATCGCTACTACCTCGAGGACATCACCCAGGAGCGTTTCAGCCTCAACCCAGACAGCACGATCAACGTGCCCGATAGGCCAGGGCTGGGGGTAAGCCTGGACCCAGCGGCGTTGGAGCGCGCCACCCTGGCAAAGCTCAGCTTGCCATAGATGTTGGCTCGCGGCATGGATTAAATTTTGCTGACCGGGAACTGGACCTCCGTGACATACTCCTTCTGGTCGCCGCCGCGCTCGTAGCGCAGATAGATCTCCCGGCACGGGCCAGCGATGCGATAGCCGTTGTTCTCGATCCAGGACACCACCGCCTGGTAAGCCTGACCAATGGTGGCGAAGGGGCCGTGGTGGACCACGCAGGCCATTTGCTCGACGGCGGGCAGTTCATAAACCTGCACATGTGGGCTGCCGCGCAGCGGCTCGTAGATCGGGGCAACCGCCTCGACCTCAATATCATTCTCCTGGCCTTCGGCGGTGTGGTACACGGCAATGCCGCAACCCACCTGGCGCACCCCCTGCTTACGAACATATCCATATACTTCGTCAAACAGCCGGTCAAAAATCAACTCCGATTCGTCGTAGCTGGGGATCACACCACGAACCGAGGCGACCTGCAGCGGTTCGACTCTCTTTAGGACAATTTCATAGTTTGACATCCATTCCTCCTGCGGATGATCACCCGCGAACTCAATTTGTCTCAGGCGGACTTCCAAACGCGCCAGCCGTGCCTGGTCTTCGGCAAGGCGGGCCTGGATTTCGACCCGCTTGAGCTCAAGCAAAGCTCGGAGCTGAGAGAGCGGCGGGTCTTCGTCCAGCAACCCGCGGATCTGCTCCAGGGAGAAGCCCAAATCCTTGTAAGCCAGGATGCGGTTCAGGCGAGGCAGCTGCTCCACCGAATAGTAGCGGTAGCCGGTGTATGGATCGAGCTGCACTGGCTTGAGCAGGCCTACCTCATCGTAGAAGCGCAGCGTCTTGACTGTGACGCGGCTGAGCTTAGAGAAGTCGCCAATCTTTAGCATCGTTTGATGCCATCCTTGGATAGCCTCTTGAGCGCCTGGGCGCCAAAACCGCGGCAGCGCTGGGGGCAGGTGAAGATCTTCACCCATAGTATATATCCTCCCGTAAGAGGAGAGTCAAGAGACAGAATGAATAAATGCTGATATACTTTAATCACCACAGGAGGATTATGCGCACTTACGACATCTCTCTCACGATCTCCCCCGACCTGCCCACCTGGCCCGGCGATCCTAAGATCTCGCTGGATCGTTTTTCGAAGATGGAGGAGGGCGCATCTTGCAACGTCACTCAGATCAGCGCCTGCGTTCATATCGGTACGCATGTGGATGCGCCGTATCACTTCTTGGGTGGGCAGGCGCAGACGGTGGAACAGATCCCGCTCAACCTGCTCACCGGGCGCACCTATGTGATGCACATCCCAGATGATGTCGATTTGATCACCGCGCAGGTGCTGGAACGCGCCGCCGTTCCACCGCGCACGCGCCGGCTGCTCTTCAAGACGCGCAACTCGGCCTTGTGGAACGGCGCAGTGAAGGGATTCCAGGAAGACTTTGTGGCGCTCAGCGCAGATGGGGCGCAGTTCATCGTCGATCACGGCGTCCGCCTGGTTGGCGTGGATTATCTATCGGTGGCGCCATTTAGCGAACCCCAGCGCACCCATGAGATTTTGCTGCAGGCAGGGGTGGTGGTGATCGAGGGGCTGAACCTTTCACAGGTCAGCCAGGGACGCTATGCCCTGTATTGCCTGCCATTGAAGATCGCCGGCGCGGATGGGGCCCCGGCGCGGGCGATACTGATCGGCGTTTAGCAACATCGATGCGCCCTGCACTGCTGATCGCCTTGCTGTTGGTCCTGATACCCATGGTGGCGGGTTGCCAATCGGCCCCAGCACCCGCTTCACAAGGAGAGACAGCCATGTCCATCCATATCACCAGCCCGGCCTTCACAGAAGGCAATCCGATCCCCAGGAAATACACCTGTGATGCAGAAGACCTTTCACCACCGCTCAACTGGAGCGGCGTGCCTGCCGAAGCCAAGAGCCTGGCGCTGATCGCTGACGACCCGGACGCGCCGGTTGGCACCTGGGTGCATTGGGTCATCTTCAACCTGCCCCCCTCGCTCGCCGGCCTCCCCGAGGGGATCGCCAAAACACCCATGGTGGAAGGCCTCGGTTTACAGGGGAATAACGATTTCCGCAGGTCCGGATATGGCGGTCCCTGCCCGCCGCGGGGCAAGCCCCATCGTTACTTCTTTAAGCTCTATGCCCTGGATACCTCCCTTGCATTGGGAGCAGGCGCAACCAAAGCCGATGTGGAGAAGGCCATGCGGGGGCATATCCTGGCGCAAGGGCAGCTGATGGGAACGTATGGCCGGTAATCGACTCGCCGGCAACTTCAGCCGGTGACTCAGCCCAGGAGGGTATATCCGCCGTCAACCAGGATCACCTGGCCGCGGATCATGCTAGCCGCCGGGGTGCACAGGAAGGCCACAACCTCAGCCACGTCCTGGGGCGTAACCAGCCGCCCGGCGGGCGTGCGCCCCACGGCGGTTTCGATGATTTGCTCATCCCGGCGAACGGCGTCAAAATGCTTAAGCGCATCGGTCAGAACCACACCCGGCGAAACAGCGTTGACGATGATGTTCTTTGGGGCCAGCTCCACCGCCAGGTAGCGCGTGACTGCCTCCAGGGCGGCCTTGCTGGCGCCGACGACCACGTAATCCGGCAGCACGCGAGTCGCGCCGGGGCTGGAGAGGTTGACAATCGCTCCACCGCCGCGCCGCTCCATCAGGGGAGCGGCGCGCTGGGCGGCAAACAGCGCCGCCCGGGCGTTTATGTTCATGGTCCAATCCCAGCCTTTGGGCTTCTGCTCCATCACCGGCCGGTTATAGCCCGAAGCAGCGTTGCAGATCAAATAGTCAAGGCCGCCTGCCCCCTGCTCAATCTCTACAAATAGACGCTCCAGATCCTCCATATTCCCGACATCGGCCTTGACCAGCCAGGCGCGCCGGCCCAGGGCGCGAACCTCCGCTGCGGTCGAATCGGCCGGGGCGCGGTTGCGGAAAAAGTTAACCACCACGTCGGCACCCAGGCGGGCGAAATGCAGGGCGATTACCCGGCCAATGCCGCGCCCCGAGCCGGTGACCAGCACAATTTTATTTGCGAGGGGGAGCATCTCAGACATGCCCTCGATTATACATGCTAAACGGAGTGTAGAAAGGTTACGAATAGCACATGACTTTCGGATAGCGGTATGTCAAAATATTGTCTTGAGCTTATGCATTCTCTCGAATAAAGCGATGACAATGGTATTTTAACCATTAGAAAACTGCAATGGGCGTCATCTGGCATAAAGTCTGGTTCGATCTGTGGCATAACAAGCTGCGCACCCTGCTGGTGGTGTTTAGCATCGCGGTCGGCGTGTTTGCTGTTGGGGCGACCTTTGGTATGGTTGAGCAAATGGTGCCCACGATGGACGCAGCCCACCAGGAGACGCATCCGTCGCCAATCACAATCTATCTAATACAACCGGTTGATCGCGATGCAATTATGAACCTGGCAAAAATCCCGGGGGTGGAAAGCGTCGAACCGCTCAACTCCATCGACATCCGTTATAAGATCAACCCGGGAGATCCATGGCGCAAGGGCAGCATCCTGATGCGCGACGATTATGAACAGCAGACCTATGATCTTTTACAGCTCAAGGAAGGCGAATGGCCCAGCGGATTATCGCTTGCTATCGAACGCATGCACAGCCCATTCTATGGTATCGATATTGGCGACTCGGTAATCATCGAGGTGGGCGACCAGGAAAAGACCTTACAAATCACAAGTAAAATCCGCCACCCTTTCGTCCCACCGCCAAGCATGTATGATTGGGTGTGGTTCTTTGGCGGCGCCGAGCTGATGGATTTGTATGGCATTCCACAGGGACAGTTCACTCAAATCAAAGTGGGTTTGCTGAACTACACCCCAGATAACGCCCGGGTTGTTGGCGCAGCGATCAAAGATCGTCTGGCGCGGCAAGGTATTCAGGTCATGGCAACCCAATATCAGGACCCCGCCAAACATTGGGGACGGTCGATCCTGGATGGGATGAACGTGGTGATGCAAGTGGTGGCAGTGATCTCGATGGTGCTCAGTGCCGTGCTGGTGCTCAACACGCTGACGGCGATCATCACCCAGCAGACAAACCAGATTGGCGTGTTGAAAGCTATCGGCGGCGGCGGCGGGACGATTGTCAAAGTTTATCTTTCAGGGGTGCTCATCTATGGATTGCTGGCGCTGGGCATTGCGCTTCCGCTGGGCGTGATCTCCTCCTATCAAATCTCACGCTCCTTTCTTGGACTGTTCAACATCAGTTACGATCAGTACACACTCACCCGCCAGACAATTGCACTCCAGGTCTTTGCTGCCCTGGCAGTTCCGCTGATTGCTGCGCTGGCACCGGTGTTGAATGGCGCAACAATTACCGTGCGCCAGGCGATTTCCAGTTACGGCCTGGGCGGGGATTTTGGCTCGAGCTGGTTTGACCAACTGATTGAGCGCATCGGGCGACAGATCTTGCCCCCCTACCAGGCGATTGCTTTAGCCAACACTTTTCGCCGCAAAGGGCGCCTGCTGCTCACCGAGTTGGTTCTGGTCATCGCCGGGGTGATTTTTCTGATGGTGATGAGCCTTTCAAGCTCCCTCACCGCCACTCTGGACGCCGAGTTTGGCCGCCGCACCCATGATGTGATTATCAGCTTTGATGCGCTTCACCGGGTGGATCGCACCACTGCCCTGGCCGAGACGGTCAACGGCGTCGAGAAGGCCGAGATGTGGATTGTGGCACCGGTTACCATCCTGCACCAGGGTCGGAGATCGCTGGATGCCGGGATGGGCTCGCAGGTGCAGGGCGTGCCGGTGGATGATCCGATGTACACCCCGATGATTGTCCAGGGGCGCTGGCTGCAGCCCGGCGATGGCAACGTGGTGGTTATGAACAAAGAAACCGCTGACGACGAAAACATCCGCCTCGGCGATACAATTACCCTCGACATGGGGGAATGGGGGACGGATGACTGGCAAGTCGTCGGGCTTTATCAGGTCTCATTGGTGCTTGGCGGCGACTATTATATGGATGCGCTTTATGCTCCCCGCCCGGCTGTGTTTGAAGCGACAAAGAAAACTGGTAAGGGCAGCACCTTACTGGTGCGCACGATGCGCCATTCTGAGGAAGATGTTCGCCAGGTGTCCAGCGCCCTGGAAGACCTGTTCGCCCAGCATCACATCGAGATCTACCAGATCGAGACCATGCCTGCCTTGCGCAAGACATCCGATTCTAGCTTTTTTATCGTTGTCTATATGCTGTTGGTGCTGGCGTTCATCATCGCGCTGGTGGGCGGCATTGGACTGATGGGCGCCTTATGGATCAACGTGATCGAGCGCACCAAGGAAATCGGCATCCTGCGCGCCATTGGAGCGGTCTCGTCAAAGATCATGGGGATGTTCATGCTGGAGGGCGTCATCCAGGGCTTGATGAGCTGGATGATCGCCATCCCAATTGCATGGGTGGTCACGCCGTTGATGGCAAATGCTATGGGTCAGGCCATGTTTCAATCCCAGCTGGATTTCCGCTTCAACTGGCAGGCGGTCTTGGTTTGGCTGGGAATCGTCCTGGTTATCTCGGTGCTGGCTTCGGTGATCCCTGCGCACCATGCGACCCGGATTAATGTGCGGCAGAGCCTGACCTATGAGTAAGTGGCGACCCGGCGCCTTTCGATTTCACTCAGGGCGCCGGGACTCAAGATAGGCTAATCCACATAGATTTCGACGTGCTCGCCGTCCTCATCGTCGATAACATCGACGATCTTGCCGTCCACGCCATCTTCGCTCAGGATGCGGCTCAGCTCTTGTAGATCATAGTCACCCACCTCGGGGGCAAACTGTGCGCCAATGCGCAGGCCCCAGTCCATCAAGCCAAAGGGGATATTGACCGTGGCTTTGCTGCGTCCAGTGTCCAGGTCGGTGACGCGCACCCGCAGCCAGCGCGGACCGCCAGCAGGGCCGCCTGCCATCAGAGCAGGGCGGCTTGGGCCGCCGCGTACCGGCCGCTGTCCGCGCTCGAGGGCCTCCAATAAAGAGATGGCTTCGCTGGCGCTGATCTTTCCTTCTTCGACCATGCGCAAGATGCGCAGTTTTTCACTTTCTGGGTGGTTTGGTTGTGCATTCATGTCAGCCTCCTTTGCATGACTTCAAGTATTTCAATATTAACTTAAAATAGTTGATATTATTATAGAAAATTTTTTAGTATTTGTCAAGTGTAATTTAATTATTGCGCAACCTTTTTTCAAATATTCAAATCACCTTTGAGCGATTAAAAAGTTGGAATTAAAACGAAAAGGGCCTGGGTGAGCTTTCCTCATCCAGACCCCAACAGACCCCAAATTTATACATCAGGTGGTCATCACGGATCAATCCAAGCGAAACGGCAGCGAAACCACCTGCGCCTGCACAGCAGACTGGAACGTCTCGCCAACTTTCACAGCCGACCCGGGCTCATGATTCGGCCGCTTGACCACGGCCAGCGCGATTTCACCAAAGCGGGGCGAGGTCCTCGCCGAGGTGACCTTGCCCACCGGGCTGCCATCGATGGCCCAGACGCGCCCACCCGGTTGAGCCTGCTGCCCCAGGCGCAGCCCGCACAGGTGCTGGGTCACCTTGTCGTAGGTGATCTGGCGAGCGATGACTTCCTGGCCGGTATAGCAGCCTTTTGCCCCAGAGACCGCTGCGGCCAGGCCAGCCTCTAACGGCGTGTACTCTTCGCTCAGCTCAGCCCCAGGGGCAGGCAATCCGGCTTCCAGGCGCAACAGGGAGTAGTCTTCGTCTTGCAGCCGCGCCACGCCAGCCTGGGTCAAGAAGGCAGTGAATGCGTCGAGGTCACTTACAGGGAGGAGCAGGCGAACACCCAGGCCAAAGGTTGGCTCCAGGGCAAGCGCCTGCAGAGAGCGCCCGCCAAACGCGCCCCCGGCAAGCCGCCCTGGCTGCAAGGCAGGATCCACCCCCAGGCGGACCAGGATATTGGGCACATCCGGTCCCACCAGGTCCACCTGGACCATCTCGGCGCTGGCATCGGCCAGGCTGACCTGGTCCATGAAGAAAATCCGGCTCTTGAAATAGCGCGCCGTGCTTTCACCGCGCCCCGGCAAAGTGATCAGGTCCAGCTCATCCGGCCCTGGCAGCACGTAAAGCACATCCAGGATGCGGGCAGCGGGCGTGGTGAGCACGCTCAAGACTGCGCGCCCATCCTGCACCTGGCGCAAATCGTTGGTGGTCTGGCGCTGCAGGAAATCCAGGCGATCCTTTCCCCCGACACGCAAAAATCCGCCCAAAGGGATGACAAAGCAGGCAACAGCCTGAATGGCGGCCTGGTATGGATTTTGGTGAGCAGTCATTTTGAAATAATTCCCCAGCAGAATTAAGCAACCACAGGGTTACAGCAGCGAGGACCTTGCTCATAGAGAGGTGCGACGCACTTTGGGCGAGTTCAGTTCGCCTGAGTGCGCCGCACCTCATCGATTGCATGCAACGTTAGATTGCGGTCGGCATCGGCGTGCCGGTCTTCTTTGGATAAGGCGGCGGGAAGATGGATTCAAACTCTTCCTGCGAGATCGTTTCAACCTCCAACAGACGCTTGGCCACCGCGTCCAGTTTGTCACGATATTCAACCAACAGGTTGCGCGCCCGGTTGTAGGCTTCGGCCACAAGCCGGCGCACTTCCGAGTCAATTTCTTCAGCCACCGCATCGGAGTAATCCCGCTGCTCAGAGATCTCCCGGCCCAGGAAGATGAGCTCTTCTTTTTGGCCGTACACCATCGGCCCAAGTTGGTGGCTCATGCCCAGGCGAGTGACCATGGCCCGTGCCAGGCGGGTGACGCGCTCCAGGTCATTGGAAGCGCCCGAGGTGATGTCATCAAAGACCAGCTCTTCAGCGGCGCGCCCACCGAGCAGGCCAACCATATCGGCTAACAGCTTCTTGCGCGCCATCAGGGTGCGATCTTCCTCGGGAAGGGCCAGGGTGTAACCGCCAGCCATGCCGCGAGCAATGATCGAGACTTTGCGTACTGGGTCGGCTTCGGGCAGGGCGTTCATCACCACAGCATGACCCGCTTCGTGATAAGCGACAATGCGTTTTTCATCTTCGCTGATCAGGCGGCTCTTGCGCTCCGGGCCGGCGATGACGCGCTCGATGGCTTCCTCAAGCTCACTTTGGCCAATCACCTTTTTGTTGCGCCGGGCTGCCAGGATGGCCGCTTCGTTGACCAGATTTTCAAGGTCTGCGCCAACAAAGCCCGGTGTTGAGCGCGCCAGCACGGCCAGGTCAACATCCGGTGAGAGCGGCTTACCTTTGGTGTGGACTTTCAGGATCATCTCGCGGCCGCGCATGTCGGGACGGTCGAGAACCACCCGGCGGTCAAAGCGCCCGGGGCGCAGCAGCGCCGGATCAAGAATATCCGGGCGGTTGGTGGCCGCCATGATGATCACATTGGTATCGGTGTCAAAACCGTCCATCTCAACCAGCATCTGGTTGAGGGTCTGCTCACGCTCGTCGTGGCTGCCGCCAAGCCCAGCGCCGCGCTGGCGGCCGACAGCGTCGATTTCATCGACAAAGACAATGCAGGGCGAATGGCGCTTGGCCTGGTCAAACAGGTCGCGCACACGGCTGGCGCCAACGCCAACAAACATCTCTACAAATTCCGAGCCCGAGATAGAGAAGAATGGCACCCCCGCTTCGCCAGACACAGCTTTCGCCAGCAAGGTCTTACCTGTGCCGGGGGGGCCTACCAGGAGTACGCCCTTCGGAATGCGCGCTCCCAGGGAGATGAACTTCTCCGGCTCGCGCAAGAACTCCACCACTTCTTTGAGCTCTTCCTTGGCTTCCTCCACACCCGCCACGTCGACAAAGGTGACCGAGGGCTGGTCTCCGGTGAACATGCGGGCGCGGGATTTACCAAAGGACATGGCAGCATTGTTGCTGCCTTGCGCCTGGCGGAAGACAAACCAGAATACACCCGCCAAAATAACAAATGGCAAGATGTATCCAATCACAGTGGCAATGTTGATCCAGGCGCTCGGGGGCTTGATCTCAATTTTGATCTTTTCTGGTTGGAGCTGCTCTGTCGTCACGCCCAGCGCCTTGAGCTGATCGACCAGGGTAGAGCTGCTTTCCTTATGAGATTTCAGCGAATTTCCATCACTATCCACAACGGTAAGGCTGTTATCACTCTCCGTGATGGTCTTGACGTCCCCTGCTTGAATCATCGCCGCCACCTCGTTGATCGTCAGCGCTGGCTGAACGGAAGGTCCCTGCGTGAAGTTGTAAACCACCATCGCGATGATGGCGACAAACAACAGCAGGTATATGATCGAGGATCGGTTGCGAGTTGGGTTCACAGTACCTCCAAAAAAATTAGAACCTCTTGGTAATCGTTGGAATTATACCAATTAAGCCCCAGCCTGGTGGAAAATGTACGTAGAAAAAAGTGATTTCTAACAACGTTCTAACATTCACAAGGGTTTTGGGACGCTGCTTGACCCAAAACCCTTGTGAGATCGGCAGTTTAATGGTCTTCCTACAGATATGGGTTGCGCCGCCCCCAGACGATGTAGTCCAGGCGTCTCATCAGACGTTTGAGTAAGGAACGCAGGCGTGCATACAGCCGGTAACGCCTGGGCATAACCCGGCGGCCCACCGGCATGGGCGCATTCCAGATTGCAACGGCAGCGCCCCAGGTAAGCCCACCGCCAAAGCCAACAAAAACCACCTTGTCGCCCGGTTTTAACCGCCCCTGTTGCACCGCCTCGCAGGTGGCGATTGGGATCGATGCCGTCGAGGTGTTTCCGTAGCGGTCCAGGTTAATCACACACCGCTCCATAGGGATATTCAGGCGCTTCAGTGCCGCTTCGATGATGCGCTGGTTGGCCTGGTGGGGGATGACCAGCTGAATGTCATCCAGGGTGAGCTGAGCCTTTTCAATTGCTTCTTCGGTCACCTGACCCAGAACGCGGGTGGCAAAGCGAAACACTTCCCGGCCATTCATCTTGACATAGTGCTGGCCGGCCTGGACGGATGTGTGGCTGGCTGGGACACGGCTGCCGCCGCCGGGTAAGATCAGCATATCACCCCCAGAGCCATCCGAGCGCATCACCGCGGATATCACCCCACCGCGCTCCGGCGAGGCTTGCAGGACGAAGGCGCCCGCTCCATCGCCAAACAAGATGCAGGTGTTGCGATCGTTCCAATCCACAATGCGAGAAAGCGTTTCCGCACCGATGACCACGGCGTTCTTGATCGAGCCGCTGCGGATGGCCTGGGTGGCCATGTTCAGGGCAAATATGAACCCTGAACAGGCGGCAAGCAGATCGAAAGCCCCGGCTTTGCTGGCACCGAGGTGATCCTGAACCAGACAGGCAGTAGCCGGGAAGATATACTCAGGGGAGCAGGTAGAGACGATGATCAGGTCAAGGTCGGCTGGGTTCAGGCGGGCCATATCCAGGGCGCGCAAAGAAGCTTCCACCGCCAGCGTGGCGGTGGATTGCTCATCCACGACCACCCGACGCTCACGAATGCCAGTATGGGATTGAATCCATTCATCGGTGGTGTCAACACGCCTTGCAATATCATCGTTAGTGACAATTTTTTGCGGCACTGCCATCCCCCAGCCAGTGATGTGGGCAAAGGGGCTCATACGCCTACCCCCTGGCGAGCCTGGCCACCCTTCAAGGCAGACTCAAACTTACCCAGAATGATGACCGCATTGTGCCCGCCAAAACCAAAAGAATTGGACATGACCTTCTCAACCGCAACGGACCGAGCCTGGTTGGGCACATAGTCCAGGTCACACTCTGGATCAGGCGTGGTGTAATTAATCGTCGGGGGCAGGATGCCATCTTGCAGCACCTTGACACAGAACAGAGCCTCAATAGCGCCAGAGGCTCCCAGCAGGTGTCCAGTCATCGACTTGGTGGATGAAATCGGAATGCGGTATGCCAGTTCGCCAAAGACGGTCTTAACGGCGGCAGTCTCACTGCGGTCATTCAGAGGGGTGCTGGTGCCATGGGCATTGATATAGTCAATGTCTTCAAGGCGCAGGCCGGCATCTTCAATCGCCATGCGCATGCAGCGGGCGGCGCCGGCGCCATTTTCAGCAGGCGCGGACACATGGTAAGCATCATTGGTCGAGCCATAGCCCAGGAACTCTGCCAGGATGGGAGCGCCGCGGGCCTGGGCGTGTTCCAGAGCCTCCAGCACAAGCACCCCGGCGCCTTCGCCCATGACAAAGCCATCCCGATGCAGGTCAAAGGGACGGGAGGCGCCCCGCGGATCATCGTTGCGGGTGGATAGGGCCGTCATGGCGCTCAATCCAGCCATGGCAATTGGGATCACTCCGGCTTCGCTGCCGCCAGCCAGGATCACATCTGCCTGACCGCGGCGGATGATTTCTGCCGCCTCACCAATTGCGTTAGTGCCCGTTGCACAGGCCGTGACAACAGCCAGGTTTGGGCCACGCACACCCAGGTGAATGGCCACCATGCCTCCAGCGGTATCTGGGATCATCATCGGCACCAGAAATGGGCTGACGCGCGAAGGCCCTCGGGTGTTGTAAACCTGGACCTGTTCAAAAAGGGTGCTGATACCGCCCACGCCTGAGCCAATCACACAGCCGATGCGGTCCCGGTTGTCATCGTTTATGGGCAGGTTTGCATTTTGAACCGCCTGGATGGCTGCAGCCAGGGCAAATTGAGCAAAGCGATCCATCCGGCGCGCCTCCCGGGCGCCGAACATGGCCGCGCCATCAAAACCCTGGACCTGGGCAGCGAATTTGGTTTTATGATCGCTGGTATCATAATGAGTGATGTAATCCACACCCGATTTACCAGCCACAATGCCCTGCCATGTGCTGTCCACATCAATGCCCAAAGGGCTGATTGCGCCAAGACCCGTCACCACAACCCGCTTGCGCATGGGTCACCTCCTCAAGCTTAATCGTTTAGGTTACTTGCAAACCAATGCATTCACATGCTCGCTTTTCCAACGGATTTCTCAAGCCAAACCAGCCTCAGCAAACCAGGATGCCGGTTTAGGGTTATAACACAAATGCGGCCGATTCGTGGCGCATTAGTCTGAATTGCCTGGCAAGAAGCGCCGGCAACGTTTGATTTTTGCGATGCAAAGACTGAAGCAGCGCCATCAGGCTGGCAGGTTGGCGGCTTTGAAGACCTGGTGGACTTGCTGGATGTGCAGCCGGTCGTGAGCAGCCAGGATGCTCACAATTTCCTTCAGGGTGGTGGGTCCAAAAATCGCATGCCGCGCTGGAGCCTGCCAGCAATCCGGGGGCATGCTTTCGAGCAAGGCAATGAACTCCATGCGAGCGGCAATGAACTGGCTCAAAGCCAGAGGCCCGTCCTGATTCCGGTAACCGCGCTTTTGCGCCCAGGGATCGGTATCTTCGCCAGAGAGAAAGGGATTGCTTTCGTTCAGCAGGCGGCGAAGGCGCGGCAGGTTGACCTCCTGCTCCACATCCCGAAGATGACAGGCAATTTCAACCAGGCCCCATTCACCAGGCAAGGGTTGGGCAGACCAGGCAGATTCAGGTAGATCACGGCACATGCCATCCAGCGCAGCCGGGGTGGAATACAGATTTGCCAGCATCGCCTCTGGCTGGCCCAGGTCATGTCGCAACGCATCGGCTGGGGCGGCATCGATCCAGGGGAGGATATCGCCAAGCTCCCCGCTGGCAGACGGCCCAAGAGGCCCCTGCGGCGCAGGCACGCCATCCCTGGCGATCCAAAATACCGGCAAACCCGCCCGTCGCCCAGCCGCCACATCCCGCTCCAGGTCATCGCCAACAAGGATCACGGGCCCGGCCGGCCAGCCAAGGCGGGCCAGGAGCTCGGCATAGAAGGCCGGCTCCGGCTTGGCAAAATGGAAGGTTTCATTCGAGGCCACGATATCAAACGGATAAACATCCGCCGGAAGATTTGCCCAGGCCAGCCGCTGGAGCACAGCAGTTTGAGGGAAGGCCGGATTGGTGGCGACCGCCATCCGGTAGCCGCGCGCCGCGCAGGCCTGGACCAGCGCAACCGCATCTGGATCGGGCTGGGTCAGATCGCTCAGCCGGGGGAAGACCTGGCTATAGAAATTCTCCGCAAGAGGCCGGAAAACGGAAGGCGCCAGGCCCAGCATGGGATAGAACACCGATTCAAAGGTTTCAAGCAAGGTGCGATCCGGGCGACGGTTCATGAGCATGGCCTGCGTCCCAGCCAGCAGGGCCTGCACAAAGCGGTCCGGATCAACATGATCAGCAACCTGGCGGGCAAAGGCCTTTAGATAATGAGGCAAAAATGCGTCAATATCGTTTTTCAGGAGGGTGTTATCCAGGTCAAACAGCAAGGTCAGGCTCAAGGAAAGGCTCCATTCAGGTTCTTCGGCTGAGGTAACATCCCGCCGGACAGCGGAGGACAGGGTCAGGAAAAGTCACTGTTGAACTCTGGGGGCAGTGGATGGCATTGGCCGCAGCCAACATGGGGATCAAAACCGTTGCGACGCGAGCGATCGCAATAGGTTTGTACTTTGACCTGCTGCTTGATAAACGGAAAAGGCCGCTCCAGCCTGGGGGTCAGGACCATATGCGTGCAGGCGTTGGCAAGCAAAATACCCGGCACCGGGCAGGAGGCACACAGCTCTGGCCGCCAGGGCAAAGGCGGCGATGCACCCTGCAGCAGGCGACACTCCTCATTATTGCGCCCGCGATAATAATCGCCATAGAAATACTGGCATTCTTTCCCGGCAGGTGTTTTCATAACGCGATTGAAGGGGTCTGGCGCCTCCTGCCAGCAATATCCAGCAGGAGGATGCGCTCTCAAACCCGCGTGACGTAGCTACCCGTGCTGGTATTGATGCGGATGGTATCCCCAACTTCAACAAAACCAGGCACCTGAACTTGAAGGCCGGTCTCGGTGACCACTTTTTTGGTCACCCCGGTGGCGGTGTCGCCCCTCACCGCCATGTCGGCCTCCACTACTTCCATGTCCACCGTCAGCGGCAGCTCAATGTCCAGCGCCTGGCCCTGATAAAAGGTCAGCTTGCACTCCAAACCCTCCTTGAGGTAACCAGCCGATTCGCCAACAATTTCTTTCGACAGGGCCGGTTGTTCATAGGTATCCAGATCCATGAAATGGTAAAAATCGCCATCGTTGTAGAGATACTGCACATTGTGGAAGTCCAGGCGCACATCCTGGACGCGAACGCCGGAGGTGAAGGTCTGCTCAACAATCGTGCCCGAGCGCAGGTTGACAATTTTCACCCGGATCGTAGCGTTGCCGCGACCCGGCTTGTGGTGGTGGTAATCCAGAACTTTATACAGGTTGCCATCATATTCGAAGGTAACCCCTTTCCTTAGATCATTGACATCAATCATTCTTTCATTCCTCGCTTTATTGGTGTAACATCCAGGCGCATTTCCTGTTATCACAATATAAAGCGTGAAACGTGAACTCACGTCTCACGCAGTTCGTTCTCGTCATCCGGTGATTATAGCCTGGAGATTGATTTTTTTCAACACTCCTGTGCTGAGGTTCGGACATAAGTTCGGACAAAAATGAGCGATGAAGCCTCGAAAGAG
>CAZDAU010000054.1:0-23494 GCA_964503625.1 uncultured Anaerolinea sp. | reverse complement strand
GGCCACCTGGCCCAGTCACAGAAATCCTATTATGCCACTATTCAAACACAATCGCAAGGGAAGTTAAAAAATTGTGGGTATGGGAGATGATGAGGCTCCCCATACCCACGGATGAGCTTTACAACAGCTCTAGGACCGCTTGCGCTGCCAGAGAAATCAATGGGGCAGAGAAGATGCTCAGAAAGACCACCGCCACAGCCGATACAATTGCTGTCGCGTACAGCCAGCTCTCCCGCCGGACTGCAGGCTCACCTTCTTGCATGTACATGATCACCACCACCCGCAGATAGTAGTATGCCGAGACCAGCGAGGTGATCACGCCGATCAAAGCCAGGCCGATAAACCCGCCCTCGATCACGGTGCGGAAAAGGTAAAACTTGCCCACAAACCCCAGGGTTGGAGGCACGCCCGTAAAAGAGAGCATCGCCACAGTCATGACTGCGGCCATGCCGGGATGCTTGCGTCCCAACCCGGCGTAATCGCTCAGCTCCAGGCCTTTCTCCCCAGCCTGCTCCAGGGCAATCACCACCGCCCAGGCGGCAAAATTGGTGAAAGCGTAGGCCACCAGGTAAAACAGCGCCGATGCCGCCGACTCGGCAGAAACTTCCGGGTTGCCGTACGGCACCAGCGCCATTAAGATGTATCCTGCATGAGCAATGCTCGAATACGCCAGCAGGCGCTTGATGTTCTTCTGAGCAATCGCCACCACATTCCCCAGGATCATGGTCAGGGCAGCCAGCGCCCACAAGACCGGTGTGATATCCACCGAGATGGACGGCATCGCCAGGATGAAAATGCGCAATAAGGCCGCGAAACCGGCCGCCTTGGCCCCCACCGCCATGAAGGCCGTGACCGCGGATGGCGCGCCGTGGTACACATCTGGGGTCCACATGTGAAACGGCACAATGGCCACCTTGAAACCCAAACCCACCAGCACCAGCCCCGCGCCGGCCAGCAACAGAGTCAGGTCATAGCCGCCGGCTTCGATGGCTGCAACAATCTGCTTGAGCGCTGTTGAACCGGTTGCCCCGTAAACCAGGGCAGCGCCAAAGATGAAGAAACCAGAAGAAAAAGCGCCCAGCAGGAAGTACTTGATCGCCGCCTCCTCTGAGTTAAGCCTCGGCACGGCAATGCCCGCCAGGACATACAGTGGGATCGATAACAGCTCCAGCGCCAGGAAGATCATGACCAAATCCGCTGACATGCCCATCAGGATCATCCCCGTGATCGAGAACAGGAGCAGCACATAGTATTCACCATGCTCAATGCCAGTCCGGTCAATGTAATCATAGGCCAGGGTCACGCCAGCCAGGCCGCTGAGCAGGAGCAGAATACTCAGGAAATTGGAAAAATCGTCCACAACCACCAGGCCGCCGAATGCAGCGGTTGTCTGGCCAAGCCCGGCAACAACCAGGATCAGGGCGATCACCAATCCCAGCGCAGTCAGGGCTGCGGTCAGCCCTTTCCGTTTCCTGCCATACACAAGATCAATCAATAACAGGACACTCGCCCATACAGCGAGGAAGATCACAGGCAGGGTTGCATCCAGGGAAGCCCACAGGTCACTGGCGATGTTCACATCGGTCGTCATAACATTGCTCCTGGGTCATCATGCTCTTTACGTTGGCGTATCAGCCAGTCCAGCGCAAACCTCATGACACAGCCTATCACTTTAAGGAATATTTGCCACCGCCGCCGCCTGGATGGCAGCCACCAGCTGATCCACTGCAGGGGCCATCAGGGTGAAGAAAGGCTTGGGATACAAACCGATCCAGAAAATCAGCACAATCAAAGGAACCAGCACCACAATTTCACGCCAGTTCAAATCCTTTAAATTGCGGTTTTCCTCTCGAGAGACCGAGCCAAGGAAGAGTTTTTGGAACATCAGCAGGATATAAACCGCGGCCAGGATGACGCCAACCGCAGCCAGGCCGGCAAACCAGGGCGTGCCCAGGGAGCCGCCAGGCTGCCCGGCACCCCAGGCTCCAAGCAGGATGGTGAACTCGCCTACAAAGCCGTTCAGGCCTGGCAAACCCATCGATGAGAGCGCCACAATCAGGGTCAACGCCCCGTAAACCGGCATAATTTTCCACAGGCCGCCAAAGGCATCCATATCACGGGTGTGCCGGCGCTCGTAGATCATGCCGACGATCAAGAACAAGGCGCCCGTGCTCAAGCCGTGGTTGACCATCTGCAGGATGCCGCCCTGGATACCCTGAGAATTGAGGGCAAACAACCCCAGCATGACAAAACCCAGGTGGCTCACCGAGGAATAGGCAACCAGCTTCTTCACATCTTTCTGGGCGTAAGAAACGGCCGCGCCGTACAGGATGCCAATCACCGCCAGGCCGGCCATCCATGGCGCCAGTTGCACCGCGGCTTGTGGGAACAGCTGCAGGTTGAACCGCAGAAAACCATAGGTGCCCATCTTCAGCAACACACCCGCCAGGATCACCGATCCTGCTGTCGGGGCTTCGACGTGAGCGTCTGGCAACCAGGAATGCAACGGCCACATGGGCACCTTAATGGCAAAGGCTGCTGCAAAGGCCAGGAACAGCCAGAACTGGATGTCTGCCGGGATACCATCCTTAGCGATCAGGTCCGGCATCTGGAAACTGCCCTGATAGATGCCCAGCCACAAGATGGCCAGCAACATCAGGATTGATCCGGCCATTGTATAGAGGAAAAACTTGACCGCCGCATACATCCGCCGCGGGCCGCCCCATACGCCGATCAGGAAGTACATCGGCACCAGGGTGAACTCCCAGAAAACGTAGAACAGAAAAAGATCCTGCGCCAGGAACACCCCCACCATACCCACTTCCAGCAGCAGGAAGAACAGCATGAAGTCTTTCACGCGGTCTTCAACCGCCGTCCAGGTGGAGAGGATCGAGAGTGGGGTCAGCAGCGTGGTGAGAAGCACCAGCAGAATGCTCAGGCCGTCCACACCCAGGAAGAAATGAATCTCCCAACCAGCGATGGGGATCCAGGGGATATCAACTACTTCCTGCAATCCGGGATAGGCAGGATTGAAGTAGGCCAGCACCACCAGCGAAATGCCAAAAGTGATCAGCGAGGTAACCAGCGCAACCCAACGCAACAGATCCTTCTGCTCCTGGCGCAGGAACAGAAGCACCAGTACGCCAACCAATGGGAAGAAGGTTACCAGGGTGAGAGGTTGGAAAAGGGTGTTCATCAGAGAGCTCATGGATCGTCCTCCGGCGGCTTTTGCCGCTGAATAAGGATGCTATCGCAGCAACAAGTACCCCAGAATAACAACAACGCCAACAAAGATCATTAAGGCATAATTGCGCACATAACCGGTCTGCACCTGGCGCAACAGGACGGAAAACCGCTGGACAAGGGCTGCCATGCCGTTGAAAAAGGCATCGATGCCGCCCAAGTCGAAGCGCACCGCCAGCAAGCGGGTGAGCACGTTGTAGCCGCTCACAAGGACCTTGTCATGGAACCAGTCGTGCCAGAAGCGCCAATCGATCACATCAGCCAAAAAGCGCGATAGGGAAATATAAGGATTCAGAATCACCGTCCAGTACAGCTCATCCACCCAATACTTATTCTTCAGCGTTTCGAAGACCGGGCCGATGTAGGCGCGCAGCGGATCATCCGGGCGGCGGGCAGCGGGCTCGCTCCAGAACTCCTGATAGCGCCGCGGGTTATAGAGCCACCAGGCCACCCCAAATGCGACCAGCGTCAGGGCGGTGCTGAGCACTGCAACAAACAGAACAAACTCCCCCGCATGAGCCAGTTCTCCCAGGGTGTGCTCCAAGAAATGGCCCAAATGATGGAAACCATCCATGGGCAGGTTGATCAAGCCGCCCAGTAACGAGAGAGCTGCCAGGATCATCAAGGGTACGGTCATGACCGGCGGACTTTCATCGGCGTGCTCGGCCGCCAGGCTGCGCGGCTTGCCGAAGAATACCATCAGGATCTGGCGGGCCATGTAGAAGGCGGTAAAGACAGCCGCCAGGGTGAGCAAAATGTAAGCCGTCAGGTTCAGATGGTTGGCTTCGGCCAGGATTTCATCTTTGGACCAGAAGCCGGCCAGCGGCGGGATGCCAGTCAAGGCAATGGCGCCAATCAGGTAAACCCAGAAGGTAATTTTGATTTTATCTTTCAACCCGCCCATGTTCCGCATATCTTGCGGGTCAAAATCGTGCGCCTGCCCTTTGATTAGCTTTTTAAGTTTCGGGTCATGCGCCACATGGTGGTGACCGCGCTCCAGGCCCTGGATCACTGCACCAGAGGAAAGAAAGAGCAGCGCCTTAAAGAAGGCGTGCGTCACCAGGTGGAACATTCCGGCGACAAAAGCGCCCATGCCCACAGCCGCGACCATGAAGCCCAGTTGGCTGATTGTGGAATAGGCCAGCACTTTCTTGATATCGAACTGGCCGACCGCGATCGTGGCGGCAAACAAAGCCGTGGCGGCTCCCACAAGCGTGACCGTGGTTTGGGCCGTTGGGACCAATACATACAGTTCGGCTGAGCGCGCAATCAAGTACACACCCGCAGTGACCATCGTTGCAGCGTGGATCAAGGCCGAGACTGGCGTAGGGCCGGCCATTGCGTCCGGAAGCCAGACGTAAAGCGGGATCTGAGCGGATTTGCCCGTCACCCCGACCAGCATCGCCAGGGTGATGAAGAGCAATGCGTTCGGATTTACGGCCGCAATCTCGGGCGCTTTTTCAAAGATGGGGTGAAAATCGAAAGTGCCAAAGGTCCAGAAAATGACAAAAGCAGCCAGTAAGAAGCCAAAGTCGCCGATGCGATTGGTGACCATCGCTTTTTTGGCTGCCATCGCATTCCCGATTCCATCCTTGCCCTTTTCGTACCAGAAACCGATCAGCAGGAACGAACACAGGCCCACACCTTCCCAGCCGACAAAGAGCATCAGGTAGTTATTGCCGCTGACCAGAATCATCATCGCCGCAATGAACAGATTCATAAAAACAAAAAAGCGGCGGAAGCGGCCAGGGTCGCCATTGTGACGAACGTCCTCATGCATGTAACCGATGGCATAGATGTGGATCAGCGTGCCCACCCCAGAAACGACCAGCATCATCACCACAGAGAGGGTGTCCACCTGGAAAGCCCAGGGGATGCTCAGTTCGCCGATGGTGATCCAGTCTGCCAGCGGAACCACCTGGCCCTCCGGGTGCCCCATCAATGAGATTGCCAGGAGCACGGCCACCACAAAGGCCAACCCAGAGGCAACGCTGGCAAGACCGCCGACGATCTTTTCACCCGCCTTGCTGCGCTCCAGGATCATCCCCCCAAAGAAGATGTTGATCAGCAAGCCAATCACCGGGAAGAAAACGATCCAGGGCGCCAGGCTGAAAAACACCGGTCCACTCGATACTGCTTCTTCAAGTAACATAAGCCACCCTCGCTTATCCCTGCAGGCTGTTCATCTGGTCGATATCAATGTTATGCTTGGAGCGGAAAATTGCCACGATCAGCGCCAGGCCAACCGCCACTTCCGCTGCAGCCACCGCCATGAGAAAGAAGACAAAAACCTGGCCATCCAACGCCTGCCGCGCCCGTGCAAACGCAACAAAGGCCAGGTTGGCGGAATTCAGCATCAGCTCAATGGACATAAAGATAATAATCGCATTGCGCCGGACGAGAACCCCCAAGGCACCCAGGATAAATAAAACGATCGCCAGCGCTGTGTAGTATTGGATGGGCACCATACATTCTCCTCCGTCATTTTCTTAATTCAATGTTTCCCAGCCGGCGGCTTCAGCGGTCATCCCGAGCGGCCAGGCTTGCGGGCCAGGACAATTGCGCCAACCATGGCGGCCAGCAAAAGGACCGAAATCACTTCAAAGGGCAGCAGGTAAACACTGAAGAGCACTTCACCGATGGCAGCCGGTGAGCCATAGGTGGGAGGGACCTGCTCCGGGGGCCCCATGCCGGTCACCCGAGTGAGAACGGCAAAAGCAGCTTCAAAGAGCAAGATCCCGCCCAGGACAAAGGCCAGCGGTCGCTGCCAGGGCAGCGTGGCGCCGCTCCCCAGGCGCTCGGCGCCCAACAGCATGATGACGAACAAGAATAACACCATGATCGCCCCGGCATAGACGGTGACCTGCGACAATGCAATAAACGGCGCACCCAGGGTCAGGTAGAATATCGCCACCGTGATGAAGTTGATGATCAGGTTGAGCGCGGCATAAACCGCGTTCTTGCTGAGCAGCAAGCCCAACGCCGAAGCCACCGCCACCAGGGCCAGTCCAATGAACAGGATCCAATCAGCCAGCATATCCCGTCTCCATTCTCCTAATCGACCGGGTCTTTCATCTCTGGTACCGAGCGAGTGTAAATGCCCGGCTCAACCTTCTGCGGCGTGGTCTTGCCACCCGGCGCAACCGGTTCGAGCAGCATCTCTTTGGGATAGATGGAGCTGCGCCGGTCCAGGAAAGAAATCTCATAGTTATCTCCCAGTACAATGGCTTCGGTGGGACAGGCATCTTCGCAATATCCGCAGAAGATACAACGCAGCATGTTGATCTCATACACCCGGGCGTAGCGCTCACCCGGGGAATAGCGCTCATCATCGGTGTTCTCGGCCGACTCAACAAAGATCGCGTCCGCCGGGCAGGCCGCCGAGCAAAGGGAACAGCCAATGCATTTTTCCAGACCATTCTCATAGCGCTTGAGCACATGCCGTCCTTTGAAGCGCGTTCTTACCTGGCGCTTTTCTTCGGGATACTGGTAGGTTACCGGTTTTTGCCACATTTCACGAAATGTGGTTGACATGCCGGTGGCTACCGCTTTTATGCCATCCAAAGCTTCTTTAACAGATGCCATTCTATGCCTCCATCACTACTTCCAATCCATCTTGCTATACGGATAAAACACCATTACTTGAACCAACCTGGAAAAGCCAGGATCATCACCGCCGTCAGAAACACATTGAACAGGGCAATGGGTAATAAGATCTTCCAACCAATTGCCATCAACTGGTCGTAGCGCACGCGTGGCAACGTGGCGCGCACCCAGATGATTCCATAAAGCAAAAAGAAAACCTTGACAAACAGGCCCAGCGGACCCAACCAGGCGCCCCAGGGCTGGTCGGTGACAAAAGGAATATGGTAGCCGCCCAGGAAGAGCGTGGCGGCAATGACGCTGACCACAATCATTTTGGTATATTCGGTCAGCATGAACATGGCAAACTTCATGCCCGAATATTCCACATGATAGCCGGCAGTCAACTCTTGCTCAGCCTCCGGCATATCGAAGGGTGAGCGGTTGATCTCTGCCAGGGCAGCGATCAGGAAGATGACAAAGCCAATCGGCTGATAGATTACAAACCAACCGATTTCCTTCTGCACATTAACAATCTCCCCCAGGCTCAATGAGGCGGCCAACATGACCGGGCCAATGAACGAAAGGCCCAATGCCAATTCGTAGCTGATCATCTGCGCCGAAGAACGGATGCCACCCAGCATGGCATACTTGTTGTTCGAAGACCAACCCGCCAACACAATCCCATAAACCGAGATGGAAGTGATTGCGGTGATGTACAGAACACCCACATTGAGATTTCCGGCAATCGACAGATCAATCGTCTGGCCAAAGAGTTGCACAAAACCCAGGGGCACAACCGCCAGGATGATCCAGGCCGGGATAGTGGTGATGATCGGCGCCAAGATAAAGACCAGTTTGTCTGCCTGGGCCGGGATCAATTCTTCCTTGAAGATCAACTTGACCCCATCCGCTACTGGCTGCAGCAACCCCTTTGGACCGGCGCGATTGGGGCCGTAGCGGTTCTGGAAACGGGCCAGGAGCTTGCGCTCCATATAAGTGGTGTAGGCAAAGCCAGTCAACAGGACAACAATCAGGAGGATGGCTTTGACAATCCATTCGATCCACAGGGCTAGGTCCATAAGCACCTCATCTTGGATATTCGGCCTGGTCAGTCTCAACTGGCTGGCTTGAGCTCAACAGACGCCGGACCGCTGATGGGCAGGCCAAAGCTGCGCGGCGCCAGCACCACCCGCTCTGGCAAACGCTCATCCGGCCGCGCCTGAACCACGGCGCTCTGGCCGGTGTCACTGAAGGTCACCCGGATCATGCCGCCGTCCGTTACCCGGAGCCGCGCAGCTTCTTGTGCGCTGATTACCAGGAAAGGTTCACCGATTCGCTGCTCAAGCACCTGCGCCGCGCGCAGGGTTGAACCGCAGTCGTACAGGCGGGCGATAGGGAAGGCAATTGCGCCCAGCTTGGGCAGCTTGAAATCCATCACCTGCGGCCAGGAGAGCAACGGGCTGCCAGCCTGCGCTAGCTGCAACTGCGCCCCCAGGCCCTGGGTATTTTCATAAGTGGTCCCGCCATAGTAGAGGTCAGCGCGCCCAATGATCGGCCATTGCTCGTGGACCTCGGCCAGTTTTTGGTAGCTCAGGCCCGAAAATGCGCTGACTTGGGCGGCCATCTGGTTGAACACAACCGCCGCGCCCGCATGCGTCAGCCCCGAGATCCCCAGCTTCTCAGCGATCAGAGATGGAATGGCAAAATCGGCCTGGGGGCCCTCCAGCGCAGGCCGCAAAGCAGAGAGCACCTGGGCGCGCCGCGGGCTGGGACTCTCCACTTTCTGCGGCACAGCCAGGGTGGGCTGCAGCACCGGATAAAACCGCTGCACGCGCCGCTCGCCAGAAGTGTAGCTGCCCTCCCTCTCCAACCAGGATTGAGCTGGCAACACCACGTCGGCCAGGCGAGCGGTTTGCGTGAGATACAGATCCTGAACAACCACAAATTTCTGACCGCCAAAGGCCGATTGGAAAGCCGGATCATCACTGACCGGGTCAGCAGCAACGATGTAAAGCGCCTGCGCTTCTGCCATATCGGCTGGCAGCCTCGAGCTCGGTTTCCAGCCCAGCTCCCAGGCGCCCTGGTCATTGGCGCGGGGCCAGACGCCCAACAAGCCGTTGTTGGGCCTGCCGACGTGGTTGGTCGCAAGCAGCAAATTTGCGCAGGCCTGGGCCAGCGCCTGGGTTTCGACCAGCCCCATGCCATCGCTTCCATACAAAACAACCGCGTTTGGGGCTTCGGCAAAGGCTTTTGCCGCCGCTTTGAGATCGGCGCTGCGCGCCAGGTCCTGGATTCCCTCGGGCAAATCCGGTCGCTTTTGGGAGATGGCATTGATCAGCGCCAGGGCTGCGGCAGGGGCCAGGCCAAAGGGATAGCGCAGAGAATAGGCGGCTGCACGGTCAAGCTTGGTCTCGCGCATGTTGAGGACAATCAGGATTGCGCCGCGCTTTGCCGCCTGGCGGACTCGCAGCCACCAGAGCGGCGCTTCCTCTTCCAGGTCGCAGCCAATCACCAGGATAGCCGTATCCGTGGACATCTCGGCAAAATTTGTGCCCGGAGCAAAGCCGATCTGCCTGGTCAGGTCGCCGCCGGCCATGTGAGTGTACAGGGCTGTTTTGCCGCCCAGAGATTGGGTCAGCTTGCCCAGATTGAACAAATCCTCATTAGCAAGACGCCCACCGGCCAGGGTCGTCAGCCCCTGCGCAGCTTCCTTGAAGCGCCCGGCAACCAGTTCCAGGGCCTCATCCCAGGAAGCTGGCTGCAGCTCGCCATTTTTGCGCACCAGAGGCTTCTCCAGCCGCTCAGAGTTCTGAGAAGCAAAGGGGTAGCCAAAGCGTCCCTTATCGCAAATCCAGATCTCGTTCACCGCTTCGTTTTGGCGCGGCATGACCCGCTTAACCACCCAGTTGCCGCCTGAAACCGCTTCTCGGCGCACATTCAATGTTAAGTTGCAGCCCACCGGGCAGTGATTGCAAATTGAGGCCGCGGCGCGCAGCTCCCAGGGTCGCGCCCGAAAGCGAAAGTCTGCCGTGGTCAGCGCGCCAACGGGGCAAATATCGGTGGTGTTGCCAGACCAGTACGAGTCAAACCCCGGCTCGGAAAAGGTGACGATCTCCAGCGAGCGGCCGCGCTGGAAGAAACCAATCACCGGATCATCCGCGATCAACTCTTGAAACCGGACGCAGCGGGCGCACTGGATGCAGCGCTCACGATCCAGGTAGATCAGCTCTCCCAACGGAACGTGCTTTGCCATGTGTTTCTTCTCGTCAAGAAGATAGCGGCTTTCCCCAGGGCCAAAACCCATGGTCAAGTTTTGCAATGGGCACTCGCCGCCCTTGTCGCAGATCGGACAATCCAGGGGGTGCGAAGTGAGCAGAAATTCCAGGATATCCTTGCGCCCGGCTTTAACTTTGTCGGTTGCGCCCAAAACCACCATATCCGATGAAACCGGGGTGGTGCAGGCGGTTTCCAGCTTTGGCCCAAATTGCACCTTGGGCGCGCCGTCTTCTTCCAAGACGGGCTGCCCGGTTGCACGGTCGATCACCGGGCGGCCAATTTCTACCAGGCACATACGGCACATTCCCACCGGTTCCATCTTTGGGTGATAGCAAAAAACCGGTACATCCACGCCGGCTTTTTTGGCCGCATCCACCACCAACGTCCCCTCTGGAACCTCTACCTTTATTCCATCAATCGTCAATGTAACCATCTTTGCCATTTTCGTCCCTCGTCGCTTGTTGCCGGCCGCTAAGCGGCTTCACGTACAAGCTGATCGAAATCGCTGCGAAATCGTTCGATCCCAGAGGCAACCGCTTCAATAGAAAATTCGCCCAGGGCGCACAGGCATTTGCCGCGCATCTGACTGGCTACATCGTAGAGCAAATCCACGTCCTCAGGCGTTGCGCCGTTGTGAGCGATCCGCTTCGTCAGATGAGACATCCAAAAAGTGCCTTCCCGGCATGGCGTGCACTTGCCGCAAGATTCATGGCGGAAAAAGTGGACAGTTTTATCGATCAGCCAGGGAATGCTCACCGAATCGTCGATAATGATCACCGAGGCGCTGCCCAATTGGGCGCCCACGCTGGGGACGCTTTCATAGTCCATCGGGGTATCCAGGGCTTGCTCATTGGCAACGATCAATGAGGAGCTTGCGCCTGCAGCCATGATGGCTTTGACCTGCCGCCCCTCGGGGACGCCGCCGCCATGCTCAAAGATCAACTCCCGAAAGGTCGTGCCCAGCGGGAGCTCATAGTTGCCAGGCCGGTTCACGCAACCAGAGAGCGAGAAGATCTTGACCCCCGGGCTTTTTTCGGTGCCCATTGTGCGGTACCAGTCCGCGCCGCGCTCGATGATCAGGGGAACGTTGGCCAGTGTCTCAACGTTGTTGACAATTGTCGGCTTGCCATACAGGCCAAACGACGGCGGAAACGGCGGTCTCAGGCGCGGTTGGCCCAATTTGCCTTCCAGCGATTCGAGCAGCGCAGTCTCCTCGCCACAAATGTACGCCCCGGCGCCCAGGTGGGTGTAGATATTCAGGGTGTAATCGGTGCCAAACAGCTTCTCGCCCAACAGGCCAGCCGCGTGCATGGCTGCAATGTGCTGGTCCAGGTGGCCGGCCAGCTCCCAAAACTCGCCGCGCAGGTAAACATAGGCTACCTTGGCCTGGACGGCAAATGCGCAGATGGCCAGCCCTTCCAGAAACTGATACGGGTTGCCTTCCATAATCTCGCGATCCTTGAAGGTGCCCGGCTCGGATTCATCTGCATTGGCGACGACGTAATGCGGCCAGTTTTTGTTATCGATGAAAGACCACTTCAAACCAGTCGGGAAACCCGCTCCGCCGCGGCCGCGTAAGCCAGAAGCCTTAACGACCTCCACAACCTGGGCCGGCTGCATTTGAGCCACAGCCTTCTCAAAAGCCTTGAAACCGCCATTCTGGCGATACACCTCCAAATTGTCCAAGTCGGGGATTTCTCGATGGCGCAGCAAGACGTAGGGATGTTGATTTTCAGCCATGCCCGTTCCTCCCTCGCTTGATCGCTGCGTCCTGGCGCAATTGCTCGATCAGCGCCAGGGCAGTCTCCACCGTCTGATTTTCAAAGTACTTCAGCCCTGCGCCCGATTGGAGCTGGAACATGGGGGCCTTGTCGCAGGCCGCCAGGCACATCACCGCATCAATGGTGATCAAACCATCGGCGGTGGTCTCACCAGGTTGGATGCCCAGGCGGGCGCACAATTCCTGCAGGAAACGATCTGCGCCACGCAACGCGCAAGGCAGATCGTTACAGACCTGGATATGATACTTCCCCTTTGGCTCGTCGTAGTACAGGCTGTAAAAGCCCACAATGGAGGCCACTTCCGTTGATGTGAGCCCCACAATTTCTGCAATTTCCGCCATATCTTCCCGGCCCACGTACATCTTCTCCCGTTGAGCCAGATAGATCAGAGGCATAACAGCCGACCGGCGCTGGTCCGGCGGGTATTTAGCCAGGATGGCTTGAACTTCTGCAGGTGGTAATCTGTGTACAGGTTTGTCTGCGTGCATAAGTCCTCTTAAAGCAGCATTCGCCGTCAACGATCTACGTCGCCCAGGACAATATCAACAGTTCCGATGATCAACACCAGGTCGGCCACCAGATGGCCCTTGGCCAGGATCGGCAAAATCTGCATATTGGTGAAAGAAGGCGTCCGCCAATGGACCCGGTAGGGCTTGGGACTGCCGTCGCTTTCCAGGTAAACGCCCAGCTCGCCGCGCGGCGACTCGGTGGCGACATACACCGAGCCTTTGGGCGGGTTGAAGCCCTCCGTCCACAGCTTGAAGTGGTGGATCAAGGCCTCCATGCTGGTGCCAATTTCGCTGCGCGGCGGTGGGACATATTTGCGGTTGTTGCTGCGCACCGGACCAATCGGCAACTTCTTCAGGGCCTGATCTACAATGCGCAAAGATTGGCGCATCTCTTCAACGCGCATCAGGTAGCGGGCGTAGGTATCGCCATCGGTGTGGGTGGGAACATCAAAATCATACTGCTCATAGCCCGAATAGGGCTGCACCTTGCGCAGATCATGCCCAATGCCGGAGGCGCGCATCATTGGGCCTGTGACGCCATATTGCAACGCCACTTCCGGCTTGAGGATGCCGATATTCTTGGTGCGCTGCAGGAAAAGCGGGTTTTTAGTCAGCAAGCGCTCATATTCATCCACCCGCGCAGGGAAGATCTTGATAAAGTTGCGCACAGCATCTTCAAATTCAACCGGCACATCGCGCCACAAACCGCCTGGGCGGAAGTAGGTGGTCATCATGCGCTGACCGCTGCACATCTCAAAAATGTCCAGGATGATCTCGCGCTCGCGGAAGCAGTACAGGAACACCGACATAGCCGCCATGTCCAGGGCGTGCGTGCCCAGCCAGACCAGATGCGAGGAGATGCGCTGCAGCTCAGTCAAGATCACCCGGATTGCCTGGGCACGGGGAGGGACGTCCAGATCGGCGAGCTTTTCAATCGCCATGCAGTACGTCAGGTTGTTGCCCATGTTGTTCAGATAATCCAGGCGATCGGTCATCACCTCGGCTTTGATATAGGTCTTGGCCTCCATGTTCTTTTCAATCCCGGTATGCAAGAAACCAACATCCGGGATGCAGTTCACCACCGTTTCACCATCTAATTCCAATAAAAGGCGCAATACCCCGTGGGTGCTGGGGTGCTGCGGTCCCATGTTGAGCAAAACCGTCTCGCCCTGGATGGCTCGATCTGATACCAGGTGTTTGATCTCATCCAGCGAGACCGGCGTCAGATTCATCTCTGTCTCTGGATCCATAATCCTTCTCCGTGCTGCCTGCTATGCCTGCGCCGCTCAGCCAGGCGCTCGATCTCCCTGGGAGCGTGCAACCAACCGGAAGGCTATTCCTGTGCGTACGGCTTGCGTACGTCGATCTCGTCGAAGTTGAAGGTAAACTGCACTTCCTCGTATCCCAGCGGGTAATCCTTGCGCAACGGGTGGCCCACCCAATCTTGCGGCATCACCACACGGCGCAAATCGGGATGGCCTTCAAAGCGTATGCCAAACATATCCCAGAGCTCGCGCTCAAACCAGTTGGCGTTGGCGTACACGTCTGTCAGGCTGGGCATAACAGGGAAGTTGCCATCCAGAGGGACGCGCAGACCCAGGATCAGGTTGTGTTTCAGCGAACGCAGCCGGTAAACTACGTGAAAGCGCGGGGCTAAATCTGGCCAATAATCCACTGCCGTCTCTTCGGTTAACAGCTCAAAACCGAACTCGTCACGCAAGGCCCGGCAGGCAGGCACAATGTGCTCTGCAGCCAGGATCAGGCTGGTTTCATCGCGGAATTCATACACGCTGGCGCCAAAGCGCTCCTGAAAAGCCTGGACGATCGCCGGCAGGTTCGGGTTCAACTGCCTATCGGGGATTTCGCTCATGTTGATCGCTCTGTATTGTTCGGGTTCAATAGAATTTGTATCCCATGCTCCGGGTACACAGCCCAACGAAGGCTTCTCACCTAAGCCCACTCTTTGAGCTTCTCACCCTTTACCTTCTCATGCAGGGTGATGATGCCATGGATCAACGCTTCAGGCCTCGGCGGACAGCCAGCCACATAGACATCCACTGGGACAACCTCATCTACTCCCTGGACGATGGCATAGTTGTTGAAAACACCGCCACAGGAGGCGCAATCGCCCATTGCGATCACCCATTTCGGGTCTGGCATCTGGTCATACAGGCGGCGCAGCACCGGGGCCATCTTGCGCGAGACACGCCCGGCCACGATCATTAAATCCGATTGCCGCGGGCTGGCGCGCATCAACTCCATGCCAAAGCGACTCATATCGTAGTTGGCCGCCTGGGCAGCCATCATCTCAATGGCACAGCACGCCAGACCAAACAGCATCGGCCACATGGCGTTGGTGCGCGACCAGTTCACCACTTGCTCAAGCTTAAGAGTCACAACCCCCATATTGCCAAGCTTTTGTTCTACTCCCATTCCAATGCTCCTTTCTTCCACGCGTAAATATATCCTACCAACAAGATTAAGATGAAGACGAGCATCTCCACCAACCCAAACCAACCCAGCTTCTTATAGACAACAGCCCAGGGCAGGAAGAAAACCACTTCGATATCAAAGAGGATAAACAACACCGCCACCAGGTAAAAACGCACTGGCATCCGCCGGGTGCCTGGACCAATGGGTCGCATACCGGACTCATAAGGCACCGATTTGCGCAAGGTGGGGCGCCGTGGGCCAAAAAACACGCCAATTAAAATAACGAGTCCTGCCAAACCAGTGGCCAGGACTATAAGAATGACAATCGGTAGATATTCAAGCAACATGCAAGCCTCGTGGATTTATCAGATATGGATATGCAACCGATTGGACGGACTGGATTTTCTGGCTAGCTTGAATAGTTTATCATAACAGAATAACCGTGTCAAATTTCACAAAACAGGTGCATCAACGCAGGAAATCGCGCAAAAAGCGGCTGCGCGTCGGGTGGCGCAGCTTACGCAATGCCTTCGATTCAATCTGGCGGATGCGCTCACGAGTTACATTGAAATACTGACCCACCTCTTCCAGCGTATGCTCTTTGCCATCCATCAGACCAAAGCGCAGCTCAAGCACCTGCCGCTCACGCTCGGAAAGCACCGCCAGAGCGCTATTCATCGCTTCACGCAGCATATCCCTTGCGGCAGCATCCATGGGCTCCACGGCTTCTTCGTCTTCAATGAAATCCGCCAGCTGGCTGCTATCCTCGGTGCCCACCGGGCTGTCCAGCGACATTGGCTCTTCCATGGTGCGCAGGATGCGGTTCACCTTGCCAGCGGCACGATTCCACCGGCGCCGCACCTCCGCATCCAGAGGCGTGGACTCGGCCAGGGAGCGCAGGACCTCCTGCCGGTCTTTCTGTTCCAGATAGCCAGCTTCCAGGGCAATGTCTTCAGCGGTGGGCTCACGTCCCAATTTTTGGATCAGCTCGCGCTGAATGCGCAGCAGCCGGTTGAGCGACTCAAAGATGTGCACCGGAATCCGAATGGTGCGCGCCTGATCCGCAATCGAGCGGCTGATGGATTGGCGGATCCACCAGGTTGCGTAGGTGCTGAATTTATAACCCCGGGTGGGATCAAATTTTGACACCGCACGCAAAAGGCCAATGTTTCCTTCCTGAATCAGATCCAGGAAAGAGCTGCCGCGCCCAATGTATCGTTTGGCCACGCTCACCACAAGACGCAGATTAGCCCGAATGATGGCAGACTGGGCCTCCTCGCCTCTTGTCCGAATCCCTTTCAACTCCGGCTGCAACTCCGCTTCAACAGGCAGCCAATTCAGATAGGTCTTTTCGGATGGCAGGGCATGGTGAACGGCAATGTATCGCTTCATTGCTTCAGCCACCTTCTCCGGCAGCATGTACTGGTAGAGAAAGACTGAAAATGCGTTGCGGGCCACGCCATTCCACAACGGATCGCTGCCCCAGATGCCATTATCCAGATAAGCGCGCAGATAAGAAGGCACGTCGCTTTGCCAGGTGCTGCGAAGCATTTGGGCCTCAAAGAGGGTAAGTTCCAGGTCAGGGCATTGATAACCCAGGCGCCGAGTATCTTCCAGCACCCGTGACCAGGATGTGGTTAATTCGTCATACAGGGCCCGATATACCTGGCGAGCAGAGCTTTGGTCTGAGGGGCTCTCCAATCCATCTGCCGGATCGACTGGCAAAGTAAATTGAGCATGAGGTTTGCGCGCCAGGGGATGCTGGCGGGTGAGCAGATTCAGCCGGCGAACTGCTTCCAGGCGGGCCGCCAACCAGAATTCCTGGTCCGGGGAAAGCAATTCAATACTGCCGATTTCCTTCAGGTAAAGCCGAACCGGATCCTCGCCAATCTCAACCGCCAGCCGAGGATCGCGGAGCAAGTCCAGGGCATCCTTGCGGACCAGGTCCGCCAGTTCATCCTCCGCCAGAGTCAAACCCGCTTCGTCGATATCCTCACCGGAGAGAAGCCGATCCTCATCCTCCAGCAAACCCTCCACGTCATCGAGGGAAAGCTCTTCCAGATCATTCAAGTTTTCGAGATAGGCTGATTCGGATTCCCCATCGATGCCATCTGGCAAGGGGCTGACCGGCATGTTTTCACCCAATAGGCCATTTTCCGCTGCCAGATCGTCTGGATCGGGTGATTGTTCAGATGAGCGAAAGGAGGCTTTTGAGCTGGAAGACATACGTCCCGATCCTCTAAATCTGACGAACCCCGGTCGTCGAGCGGCTGGTGTATTCTTTCAGCGCTTCGTCAATATGTCTTCTAATTTGAGCAAGTTGTACCACAGTTTGAGCATCTTGTGTGGCTTTAAAATCACCCTTTTCCTGCGACTCCACGATTAAAAACCGCCGGTATTCCAGCTCCTGGTCGATCCTGCGCCGGCGCAGGGTGAGCAAACCGCGCATCAAATCTTCCAGCACGCGCTCATCTTGCAGATCAAGTTCGGCTGTACGGGCCAGCATGCTATCGGCCAGCTCCATCATCGACAAGGAAAGACTATTGAAGACAAAATTCTGCGGCTCAGCCATGTCCTGCTCGACCGAGTCCTGGAACAATCGCAGGATGGCCTGGTGATCAGCGTGCTGAAAGTCCTCTGGCGAGAGGCGAGATAGACGCTGGTTTTGCAGGCGGCGGTCCACCTGATAGATCAGGTCTGGTCGGCGCATTAAGATCCCCAGGCAATAAGCTTCCAGCGCATAAGTGCTCATCCGGGCTGGGGCCGGAACCGAGGTGGGTTTTGGTTGAACCGGCCGCGGTGCCGGGCGACGGCTGCCTGGCCGGCCGCGGCGAGGGGTGGGCGCAATCTCCAACAGCGCCGCTTCATTGACTTTCAGCAGGCGCGCCAGTCGTTGGCGGTAGGTATCTCGCTCGATAGCGCTAGGCACATCCTCAATAAGCGGCAGCACCTGAGCGGCGATCTCGTTCTTGATTTTCGGATCATCCAGATTTCGGTCTGCTGCCAACGTCTCCATGACATGGATCACAACCGGCCGGGCATCGGCAACGATCCGCTCCCATTCTTGCGGATCGCGGCCCACCACCTCATCCGGATCCAGCCCGGCGGGCAGGGTGGTCACGCGGATATCCGCCTGCAGGCGTGCTTCGTGGCCCAATAATCCACGCGCGTCAAAGACAGGGTCCTGCTCGTGATCCATGGCCTGCCTGGCCACCTGCAAGCCGCGCAGGGTCGCCTGGTTGCCCGCCGCATCCGGGTCCAATGCCAGGACAATGCGCTTGCTGTAGCGCTTTAGCAAATATAACTGTTGCTCGGTGAGCGCAGTGCCCATCGGCGAGACCACGTTGGTGTAGCCCGCCTGGTGCAGCGCGATAACATCCAGGTACCCTTCAACAATCACCGCCTGATCCAGGGCACGGATCGCCTTGCGGGCCAGGTCCAGGCCATAGAGCAAGTGGCCTTTGTCGAACAGAACCGTTTGAGGAGAATTCAAGAATTTAGGGATGTCATCCGGGTTTAAGATGCGCGCCCCAAATCCGGTAATGCGGCTATTGGCATCGCGAATCGGGAACATCACCCGGTGACGAAATCGATCGTACACATTCGTCTTGTGCAGAGCGCCCGACTGGCTTTTTCCCGGCTCGCGTTCGGTGACCAGGCCAACAGCCAGCAGATCGGCAGCCGAATAGCCCTTGGCGTCAAAATAATTTAACGTGGCATCCCAGGCATTGGGCGCGTAGCCAACCCCAAAAGTCTCCAGGGTTTCCAACTTCAGGCCGCGTTTCTGGATCAGGTAATCCAATGCCGGCTTGCCAGCCGGGGTGTTGAATAGCTGGTGGCGGTAAAAGGTTACGGCCTCTTCCAACAAGGCGCGCAGATGTTCGTGCTCTTCTGCCTCGAACTTTTCTTGCTCGGTGGGAACATGCAATTGGACGCCGGCCCGGTCTGCCAGGTAGCGCAGCGCCTCCGGGAAATCCCAACCTTCCTTCTTCATCACAAACTTGAAGATATCACCGCCCTCATTGCATTGGCCAAAACAACGCCAGGTGCCCGAATCGGGGAAAACAGCAAAAGCCGGGGTGCGCTGATTGGGGTGAAACGGACAAAAACCCGAGTAGTTCTTGCCGGTTCGGCGCAGTTGTACGGTCTCAGATACCAGGTCTACAATGTCAATGCGAGCCTTGATCTCATCAATTACCGACATGGTTTTAACATCCTAACGCCCGGATCAATCATCAGAGAACATCTCGCCAGTCACAACCGGCAGCCAGATGCGAAAGGTGGTCCCTTTGCCCAACGCGCTTTCAATCTCAATCGAGCCTTCGTGCAGGTTGACAATTTCTTTGACAATTGCCAGCCCCAGCCCTGTGCCAGGGATGCCCGATTGGCGCACGTTTTGCCCGCGATAGAAGCGCTCGAATATGTGTGGCATATCCTGGGGATCAATCCCCACGCCCGTGTCTTGCACAATCAGGCAAACCTTTCCGTTTGAGTAACAGGTTTGTAACAGCACATGACCGCGGGGGGTGTATCGAATTGCGTTCGAGACCAGATTGGTGACCATGCGGGCAATCTGGCTTTGCTCGGCGTGGATCAGCGGCAGATCCGGCTCTGGCTCAAATAACAGCCGTATACCTGCATCTTCGGCCACTGGAATATGAGCCGCAAATGCCTGATCTACCAGGATGTTAAGGTTGGTCTCCTCAAAAACCGTCTTTCGGTTCTTCGAGACTGTCAGGCGCGACAGGTCCAGAATATCTTCTACCAGCCTGGTAAGCAAGGCGCTCTGCTCCATAATGACAGCCAAGAAGCGATCCTGCCGGTCGGGCGACGCCGACTTAAGAAGCTCGCTGTAGAGTCGAATGGAAGTGATCGGGGTGCGCAGCTCATGCGATACATCGTAGATCAGCATGTCCTTCATGCGATCCAGTTCTTTTTGCTGGGTGATATCACTGAGGCTGCACACATAACTGACAACCTGGCCCGACCGGTCGCTGACGGGGGCTATATTCAGCTTAACGTCGTAACGAATAGAATTCTTACGGTTGCCCACCAGCTCCCCACTCCAGACCTGGCTCCGGGCAGCCGGAGAATACATTGGAGAGTTCTGCAAAACATTGTTTTCATCCAGAAACAGGTCAAACATATTGCGCCCGATCAACTCTTTGGCGGTGTAGCCGCTCAGGCGCTCAAAAGCTGCGTTTGCCGTCAGGATACAACCCTGCAAATCTGTGACAATCACGCCATCCCCCACATTCGCCAGAATAGCCTCGACACGCTCCTTTGCATCAAAAAGCTCTGCGGTGCGCTCTTCAACTCGCTGCTCTAGCTCGCCTGCATAATCTTTGAGGCGCGTCACCAGATGAATATTCTCCACAATGGGGCCAATCTGTTGCACCAAGACTCGCAGGATATCCATATCCTCGGCGCTGAAAACATCCCCGCCGCGCTTTGGCCCAAGAGCCAGCAAACCCTGAATCTGCCCATGACCAATAACGGGCACCCACAAATTGATCTGCTCGGTATTGAGCAGCCGGAGCTCCTCTGGTGAAATCGTGACCTGAGAGAGCGCCTGCAACAAGGTCCTCCTCTCGACAACGCCGATTTTTAGGAGATAAGTCAGGCTGCTGCGGGGTAAAACCGGGTAAGGCGGGCGCGGCTGGTCTTCCTGAGAGCTTGTTAGGGAGGCTTCAATCACCGAAAAATCCCCCCCGGTGTCTCGAAAAAAGGCCACAGCTTCCTCCAGGCGCATGACTGTTACCAGGCGGCCGCTCACCACTTGGCCCAACTCTTTGAGGTCGGTGATCAATTCGAGTCCTTGGGTGATCCGGTTCACCCCCAGGCGATAATCGTACCAGCCGCCATAGAAGATGCGGTCCACAAAGCGCTGCACCCAGCGATGCAACGGTGCAAAAATGCTGGCCAGCACCAGCACTAGGATCGTATTGATCAATGGCGTCATCGTCACGTCAAACACTGGCCATCGGCTGATAAACCCATAAAGGATCAGATAACAGCCAATCAGGATGGCATAAACCAGAATGTACGTGACGCCACGGTTAACCTGCCGATCAAATTCAATCAAATGCAAGCGAAAGATTGCATAGGCATAAGTTAGGGGTAGGAGAGTCAGCAGGAGAAAGGCAGTTTGATAGGGGATAAGCTCCTGACCCAATAGAAAGTCGGGCAGGATCGTCAAAAGGACAAAGAGCAGCGCGGTCAGCCCTGCACCCAAAAACACCAGGCGAACTTTACCACGCGCGCCCGGGGCCTGAGCGTTCCGGTAGTTGTAAAATAGCAGGCCCACCACAAATAAGAGATTGACTGCCAGGAATAATAGATTGAGCGAGAGAAACTGCACATACTGGACCGTCGTATCTGACCAAAGGAATGTAGAAAGGATGTAGATCCCCGCTCCAATACCCGCTACAGCGTACAGACAGACCAGCAGCGCTTTGCGGCCTTTAAAGACTGCCACTTGAGGGAAGTACAAGTGGAAATGAACCGATAAAGGCCCAATCATCCATAAAAGACTATTAAACACGGCAGAAGACCAGATGGCACCGGTGATCGAAGCCGCTCCAGCCGTCAATGCCAATGCGCTGACTTGAAACCAGAGAAATGAAACGATTGCCCCACGACCAATGGGCTTAAATGCGCCTGCAACCAGGCCAACCAGCCAGAAAGAAAGCGCCACCAGAATAGGGGTCAGGCGGATTGCGATCAGATCCAGGGATGGTTGGGCGAGTTTTACTTCAACGGGTATGACTGAACCCAGGCGATTGACCCGGAACACAACCATGTCGCCAACCTTTTTACCCAGTTCAGGATAATAGATTGACAGCACATCGGAGGAGCCATTATCAATAGAAACAATGACATCGCCAACCTGAAGCTTGCCCGTAGCAGGACCATCGACCCGGAGAGAGCGGATCAACCCGTTGACTTCCAGGGAGCCAATGCCGTCATCCGGGTACTCGGCTAAGAAAAGAACCGTCCAGGCAATCAGGGCAAAGATTGCCAACGCGAACAACAGACTAAAAATACTCAGGCGCTGCGAGATGGCGCGAAATATCGGTCTACCTGGAGGAGTCACAAATCCTATTCTAGCACAAGGTCAACGCCATGATTGAGCAGATTGAGCAAACCATTCAAGAGAGCGGCAGGTGGAGCCGGTTTATGGCTGCGACCAACGCCTCCCGGGCATTGGATGGAGAGCCTGTCGCATCCAATCCTGCAAGAGCCAGATCATAGTGCTTATTCAGCTCCACCTGCAAATAGAGCACGCCCCCTGCTTGCTCAATAATGCGGGTCAATTCATCAACAGCCGCCGGACTGATGTGCGCTTGAGACAACAATTGATCAAAGCGCTTGATAGCCTGAGCCGAGCCCACTTCCCGCAGATACACCGCCGGCAAAGACCGAGGCAGACTGCGCGGGTTGGCCAGACGACGGCTTTCGCTCAACTCCTTATAATCCTGCAGATCATCCAGAATCTGCAATAGCAGGCCCAGGTGCAGCCCAAATTGCTGGAACCCTTCCAGTACCTCCGATCGGCTCGTCGCTAGGCGCGCTCCAGCCTGGCAAGCCATGGCAAAAAAAGCGCCAGACTTTGCGCTGGCTACCCGCCAGTACTGAGCCAGCGTCAGCGGCGGATGGAGCAGATCCTGATACTGTCCACTGCACATGACAAGGAAAGGCTGCAACACCTGGGTTGTGACCGCTTGGATTGTCTGGCTATCCACGGCCAGGGAGTTTAATTCTTGTAGCACCAGACAGGCGCTGAAATAAAGTCCCGTGGCGACATTAATGGCCGAGCCCGTTCCCATATCCGCCCACCATGGGTCGGGATTATCTTGATCCTCCAGGCTGTCCATCAGATGCGCCGCAGCGTAGAACAGCAACCAGGCAGCCGCCACTGGATCAGCCAGACGCGCCTCGCCGCCTGCCGCCTGGCAGCACCACCCTGGAAGCAGCCCCCAAAGAGAGGGATCGTTCTCTCCTTCGTTTTCGGCTCGCAAAGGAAGGCGCATGACCTGCACAAACTCAGGCCATGCGCCAGAAGTGGACCAGCACTTCTCTATTAGATTTTTAATTGAGTCTATGCGAGCCCCCCGGGAAAAGCTGGTAATAATTTACCTCCAGCTGGTAGCTTTGCGCAGGATATCAGCCAGGCTAACTTCCTGGGACTCCTGCCCATTGCGCTTAAGCCCGGCTTTAAGGAAGGCCAGTTCCTCAGTGCTCAACCACAAGCCGCGCTTTGCCAGGGTCCCCTCTGGGTCGAGATGCCACTGGTTTGCAAAGTCGTTGTCAGTAGAAATGCGGTAGACAACCTGGGCGATAGACATGGTGTATTCTCCTGTACATTGGTTCTGAGTATTGTTTTGGGTTATTGGGAGCCTTACAAAACTGTAAGCTGGGACGTTGCAAAAATATCACAACTTCCAAGGCGTGTCAAGAGAATACCCCATATATGGGCATAAAATTTTTGTAAAACCCAATATATGGTGTTATTAGGTCTGATTTATACAATTTTCGCAGAGGCAGTTCAGCGCGCTAATTTCCGACCCGCAATGAGAGGATGCAGTTCAAGTTTGGACTTAAGGCAGCCCCAGCTCTTCCAGGTTATGTGGATATTCCACAGTAAACTCAAAGGAGATCGTGCGC
>CAZDAU010000053.1:0-23623 GCA_964503625.1 uncultured Anaerolinea sp. | reverse complement strand
TCATTCGTTCATTCGTGGCCCTTATTCGTGGACGGCTGCCCTCAGACACCCCGCCCTCATTCGTTTATTCGTGACCCATATTCGTGGACGGTTTCTCTCCAACACCCCGCCTCCATTCGTTTATTCGTGGCCCATATTCGTGGACGGCTCACCATCCCCCATCCGGACGGTCGCCGGGCGGCTACTGGAACGGACGGGGAAATTCTGTATTTGCCAACGCTGCACATCGCAACGCAAGCAGGTGGCAGGCCAGCCAGTTTCGCCTCGGCCGCCGCCCGTGAACGGCGCGCACTACCGGCATCAGGGGAAACCGTGGGAGGCAGACACCCGAAACCCGTTGTTGTTCCATTGATTGTTCGGGGTGTTGTTGTTGCGGTTGGCGGCGCGGGCGTTGTTGAGGTTGTTGTTCCACGAGCCACCGCGCAAAGACAGGCCCTTCAGCCTGCTACCTTTTGCTGTTTGATCCAGGCGCCGAGCAGACGACCGACTTCGCTGACCAGGCGGCTAACGTGCTCGTACTGTCGCAAGTCGAGCAATTTCAGGTCAACCGCCAGGCGCAGCCAGCTGCGCAATTGCTCGAGCTGCACGTCGGCCCGGCGCAGCCACTCAGTGCGCGAGGCGCCCTGCGCTTTGCCTGCGGCGGTGATCGAATCCTGGAAGTCCAGGCCCAGGCGCTGGATGCGCTCGGAAAGGCCAAAGCGGTGGATGCGGGGGAATTTCTGCACCTGGGGGATCAGCCAGAGCAGCAAGTCGTAGGTGCGGCTGAACAGCGGCGATTCGTTCACAGGCGCGCATCTCCCAGCACAGCACGGCGCAGCCCCCAGGTATCGGCATAGCGCACATGATTAATCCAACCCTGGACGCTGAGGTTCAGCTCGGGGAAGTTATCCCAGTCTGCGCGCACCCGGACGATCAGGCGGCGCAGGCGGCGACGGTAATGCACCACGTTGCGGCGCTTGACCCGGCGGTGGGTGGGATACACACGAAATCCCAGGAATGGGACGCCGGTGCGGGTGGGGAAAACCTGGGCTTGGTTTTCATGCAGTGTCAGGCGCAAGCCCGCCAGCCGGCCCAGGATCGCCTCCCGCCAGGCCTGCAACTGGCGCTTATCAGTGGCGAAGAGCAGAAAATCGTCCACATAGCGGAGATAGGCCGGGCATTTCAAATCGCGCTTGACGAAGTGATCGAATGAATTCAGGTAAACATTGGCCCAGAACTGGCTGGTCAGGTTGCCGATTGGCAGGCCGCGCGGGCGCAGCTTGGCAAAAAGATCATCGCCGGGGAAATAGACCATGGTGTATTCTTCCGACAGCACATCTACACCCGAGGCCAGGATGCGGTCGGACAGCCAGAGCACGCCGGGGTCGGCGATGCGATGAGCCAGCACAGCCTGGAGAATCTGGTGGTCAATTGAAGGGAAAAACTGGCGGATATCGCACTGCAAGACATAAGGATAACGGCGGGCGTAAGTCTGCGCCCGGTCGAGGGCGCGGTGCGTGCCTTTGCCAACCCGATTAGCGTAAGAGTCATGGATGAAGCAGCGCTCCCAGACAGGCTCAATCACGCGGCACAGGGCATGGTGGACGACGCGATCGCGGAAGGGGGCGGCCGAGATCAGGCGGCGCTTGGGCTCGTGGATGTGGAAGCTGGCGTAGGGTCCGGGCGTGTAAGTTCTCTCGCGCAGCTCTGCCTGCAAGGCCAGCAGCTCATCTTCAAGGTGGCGCTCAAAAGTGGCAGCGGGGCCCTTGCCGCGCTTGCCGCGGCGCGCTTTGCGATAGGCGCGGTAGAGGTTTTCAAAATCGTACACCTGCGGGTAGAGGTTGCGGTAGGTCTTCACGACCTATAGGATGCAAGCAACGTGCCAAAATGATCAAAAAACGCCCCCTGACGGGGGCGGTTTAACAGAACGCAGAACACAGGTCACAGGAAACAAAAACTTAGCTGGGGGAGGCAGACACCCGAAACCCGACGTTGTTCCATCGAAGGTTCGGGGCGTTGCTGTCGCGGAGGGCGGCGCGGGCGCTGACGAGGTAGAAGCCCCACGAGCCACCGCGCAAAGACAGGTAGGCACGCCTATCGCTGGAATAATTCGCCTGCCATTCCCAGACATTGCCGGACAGATCGCAGAGCTCAAAAGGCCAGCTTACACCGAGGGGATACATCCCCAGCGGCGTGGTGCGACCAATCCCACTTTTGGACACGTTGGCGCGGCGCAGGATCTCGGCTTCGTGAGTGGTGATCTTGCCTGGCGGGTCCCATGGGTAGCGGTCGGTTTCGGCGCCGCCGGCGGCCAGCGCCCATTCGGTCTCGCACGGCAGGCGCACCTCTTTGGGCAACCAGCCCAAATTATCCCGGCCCTCGTCCAGCTCGGCCCAATGGCGCAGCAGCCAGCGGCAGTAGGCATTGGCCTCGTACAAGGTGACGCCCACCACCGGGACGCCGCGGCGGGCGATGCCAAAGCGCGGGTCGTTCCAGTAGCGCGGCAGCAGGCGCTTTCCATCCGGGGAGCGGTCTTTGTCTTTCAAGGCGCTCTGCAGCCAGCGCCAGCCTTCGTCCTGCCAGGTCTGCCCGCTCATGCGCCGGCTGTTTTCGTCGTACTTGGGGAAATCGATCCACAGCGATTGGTCTTTGAAGTTATCTTCGTTGCCGGCGAAGCGCTCGTACTGGGCGTTGGTGACGGGGTATTTTGCGATACAGAAGGGCAGCTCGACGCCTGGAGGCGCAGCCAACCCATATTTTGCCAGCGCCTCGGCGTCCACGCGCACAAAGGCGTGCAGGTCGGGCGGCAGCCAGCCGAGGGCGTCCAGGGCGTCGGCGGCGGAGGCGCGCAGCACAGGGTTCGGCGCCGGCGTGCGGGTGTCTTGCAGCAGATCCGCCAGCCGGGCTTGCAGCCTGGGGGATAGGTCGGCCTGCTGGTTTTTGCATTCCCGGTAGGCCGAGGCGGCCAGCTCGGCGGCCGCAAGCTGCACCTCCAGGGAGGCGGACGCCCCACCCGAGGGCTTTACCAGCCGCGCCAGGCGCTCAAGCAGCCGACGCGCCTGGGCCGGAGCATTCATATCCAGGTATCCGACCGCCAGCAAAGCCGGCTCACGCCACCAGCTTTCCAGCGCCGGGCCGCCCTCAAAGAAGGCAGCGATCGCCTCCAGATCGCGCACCGTCTCTACCAGGTGGCGGGCGGCTAAAAATTCCTGGAAGGAAAGGTGAATAAAGCGATACAGGCCATCGCGCTCTTCGAGCAGCGTGCCGCGCTGGCAGGTCTGGTCGATCAGGTCATCGGTATAGTCAGTGTAAAGAGGATTCTCATCCAGCATCTTGCGCAAGGCCAACTCATCGATATCGCGGCCTTGCTCGCCGCCCTTGTGCATCTGGATAGCCAGGTACTGCAAGATCTCGCGGTTGGTCGCCAGGCTGCCGCCGACGAGCCTCTCCAGGTCGCTCTTAACTTGCTGGTCCAGACTGTACTCAGGGCTGAGCAGGTTGTCCACCGCCCGGCTGTATAGGTCGGCGCGCTGGTCGGGCAGCTTGCGGGCGTTGGCGTGGACGATCAGCAGCAGGCGGACCATTAGCGGACTTTCAACCAGCGGCCCCGCCTGTTCGCCCAGGCGCTGCTTCCGCTCGGCCTCCAGGCGCTGAATACCCTGCAGCAGGTCCTCCGCCCAGGATTTTGCCTCGGATGGGCTGTTCGAAAAAATGGACCGGTACCCCTGTCGGACGATGGCTTCGATTTGCCCGGCGCCCAGCGGCAGGACACGCACCTGGCTGAAACCCTGGCTCAATACCGCCTGGCCGTGATAGGCGGCTGTCCGGCTGGTGACCACAATGCGCAGGTTCTTGCGCCCGGCAGCCAGGTCATCGATCTTCTCGCGCACCAGCGCCCGCTCGTGTTCTCTCGCCACCTCGTCCAGTCCATCCAACAACAGCAGAACCTGCTGCCCTTCGGAAAGCAGATAATGCAGGAAATCGGCATCCTGAGAGAGCTGGGTCTGGCGTTCCAGCAGGTACTCCGAGATGAACGTCGCCAGGGCTTTTTCCCGTCCTCCGGCGGAGGCAGGCAGGGCACGCAGATGAGCGGCGTAGCGGTTGAGCGGGGCGTAGAGGGGCAGCGGCAACGGCCCCTGCAGGCCCAGCTTTTCCTGCGCCAGCAAAGGCTTTTCACCTCGCAGGGCAGTCGCCAGAGCCCAGGCAATGTGCTGCAGGACGGTGGTCTTGCCGCAGCCCGGCCCGCCGATGATGATCTGTCTGGTACCCAAAGAAAGCACCTGGTTGAGGGTGATTTCCTGACGGGCAGCCTCTGCGCGCTCATGAGCCAGGATTTCCACATCCCGCTTGCGGCCTTTGCCGCGGCTTTGTCCGGGCAGCATTGGGCTCGTCTCTCCGCTGTACTCGGCCAGCAAGGGGATATACACGCTATCCAGCGGCAGGCGCACCATCTGCCGCCCGCTCTGCTCGATGCCGCGCAAGACAATGGTGCCGAAGCGGTCTTGCACCCAATCCAGGTATTCATTAATCCTGCGCTTTAATGCCGCTTGCTCACGCCTTAATTTCTCGTCCGAAGCCTCTGGATGAGAATAAGTGTAATAATTTTGCACAATTTGCGCTACACCTGTTACGATACCCCCTTCGGTCACCTCGCCAACAACCTGTTTGGTCTGGATGGTTGGCGCGCGCTCCATGGTAATTTTTGCTCCACACTTCGAGCAGTACCGGGCATTGTCCGCCAGTTTCGTGCCGCATTCCGAACAGAACATAAAAGCCTCCCCTGCAAAGCCAAGGAATCAAAACCACAGAGACCCAAAGAACTTATCGGCATCCTGATGATCCCCATCGTCTTTCTCCGTGAGCGCCGTGTCTTGGTGGTTAATTTACCCCTTCACCAGCTTCGGCCCCTCCGGGGTATCCACCACCTGCCAGCCCAGCGCGGCGATCTGCTGCCGCAGGGCGTCGGCGGCGGGCCAGTCTTTGCGGGCGCGGGCCTCCTGGCGCTGCGCTAACAGCGCCTGCACCTCTTGCGGGGCGGCGTCGGCGAGGATGGGCTGCGGAGCGGGTGCAGCAGCCGCCTGGCGCTCGGCCCGCAAGCGCGCCTCGGCCTCCAGGGCCTGCTTCCAGGCCAGCGGCGGCAGCCCTTCCAGGGTGAAGCGCAGGTCGAGCGGGCAGCACTCACTGAGCGGGAAGACCTCGCCATCGCGATACACATGGACATGACTGTCGCGCTGCGCAGCCACCTCCGCCAGGCCGGTGCCGCGAAGGTCGGGGCCGGGGAGATAGTGATCGTGCCCGGTGTGGATCAGAGTCACCCCGCCCAGGCCAATCACCCGGCAGGCGCCTGCCGCCAGGTCCATCAGCAGGGCGGTCTTCTCGTCAATGCCGATCACGGTCAAGCCAGGGGGGAGCTGCTCCATCAGGACGGCAAAGCGCGGCCGGCCCATGAAGCAGCGGCTGGTATCCAGCTCTTCGCCGCCGTCGTTGTTGTTCCAATGGGGGACAAAGACCAGCGGCAGGCCATAAGCGCCGAAGAAATCCAGGCCGGGTTTCCAGTGCGGGTCTTCACCCACCTTGTAGATCTCGTAAACTGGCAGGGCGTGAGCGCTGATGGCGATGGCCGCCGCGCTGGCCATCACCAGGGCAGCTCCCAGGCGGTGACGGGCGAGCAGGTAATGCCAGGCAAGGCTGCCGCTCAACTGGCGCACAGCGTAGCTGGGGCTGCCAGGGCCCATGAAGATCAGGTCCGCTTCGAGCAGCGGAGCAACGATGGAGGGCTCGTCGGGGCTTTCGGGCGTGCCGCGCTTGCGGGCTGGCACAAGGGTGACCTGCGGCTGGTAGTTTTGCAGGCGGTGGCGAATGAAATCCGCCACCCGCCCAATCACCTGAGCCGAGTTGAGCTCAAAACCGGCAGGCGTTTCAAGCAGCGCCAGGCGCGGCGAGGGGGGTAGATTTTTGAGCACCCGGTCGAATACCTTGCGCCCGCTGGGTGAGGTTTCCCCCGAACCAAAAAGGACAACAACACCTGGCTTTGTTTCGCCAGTAAGTTCAAGATCAGTCAACACACACCTCTAAGAAGTTCAACAAGATGATATGCAATTTCAAAGCTAGGCTTTCTGGTAGCGCTGACGAATGTTGGGCACCAGGTATTCAGTGAAGGAGCGCTCCAGGTCGTAGACGGGCTTCCAGCCCCAGTCACGGCGAGCGTCGTTGTCGTTCAAGCCGGCCGGCCAGCTATCCACAATGCCCTGGCGCTTAAGGTCGGGCTTGAAGGTGATCTGGGCGCCAGGGAAGAAACGCAGCACCATATCGCGGAACTCTCCGGCGGTCAGGCTGAAGCTGGTCACATTGTACACCCGGCGGGTGAGGGCGCTGGCAGGCGCGGCGGCCAGGTTGAGCAGGGCGTTGACCGCGTCGGGCATGGCCATAAACGGGATGCAGGTATCCTCGCGCACAAAAGCGGCGTACGGCTCGCCCCTGGCGGCGTGATGGAGCATTTCGGGGCCGTAATCGCTGGTGCCGCCGCTGGGGACCGTGAAGGCGCTGATCAAGCCAGGGAAGCGCAGGGCGCGGAAATCCAGCATCACCGGTTGCTCGGCGGCAAGCTGGCGAAAATGCTGGCTGTAATAGACGCCCAGCATCTCGCAATACAGCTTGTTACAACCGTACATGGTGGTGGGATAGTTCCACTCCCACTCGCGCACGCGCGGGTACTGGGCTTTGGTTTCCAGATTGGGCATGCCATAGGCGGCAATCGAGCTGGGAAAGAGGAACAGCACCGGCTCGCCGCGCCACTGGGATTGCTCCGAGGCCAGGCGGAGCAGGTTCAGGGTGCCCTCCACGTTCACCTGGTGGGCCATCTCGGGGGTAAACTCGGCGCGAGTGGAAAGCAGCGCCGCCAGGTGGTAAATCGTGGCAATTTCGTACTCGCTGACCAGGCGAGCCAGCAGAGCCTGGTCCATCAGATCTCCCTGGACATGGGTCGAGAGCTGTGCGTTCTCAGGCGGCAGAGGTTTCAGATCCAGGGTGACGATCTGGGTTTCCCCCTGCGCAGCCAGCGACCGCACCAGGGAGTCGCCAATTTCGCCCGCAGCTCCAGTGATGAGAATGCCTCTTTTGCGCATTTTTTCTCCTTGTTGAGCGGAAATCAGATTGTGAGATGATGAACAATACAGCCAATCTAATTTTACAACATAAACGGTCTTATAGTAAACTTGTCGCCATAGATGAAACGATTCTGGTATGCAACCGGAGCACTGACCCTGGCCGGCGCGCTCGCAGCCTTGCTCTCTGGCTGCCTGGCGCCTGCCACGCCGCTGCCGCCCTTGCCAACGGACACACCGCTCCCACCCACCACCACGCCAACGGCGACCATTGTGTGGTTTCCGCCCACCGCCACCTACACCCCGCTGCCGCCGGTCACGCCTGTCATCACGCCAACGCTGGATACGCGGCCGGGTTACGGGCGGTTGATCTTCTCGGATGATTTTTTGAAGCCAGAGCTTTGGGCGCTGGGGCGCTCCGGCGCAGGGAGCGCTGCCCTGGGGAAAAGCGAGCTCAGCCTGGCGGTTAACCAGCCGCGGGGCTACCTGTTCAGCTTGCGCCAGGAAACCGCCTTGAGCGATTTTTACCTGGAAATCACCGCCAGCCCAAGCATTTGCCGCGGCGCAGACGAGTACGGCCTGTTGGTGCGCCTGGTTTCGCTGCAGGATTTTTACCGCTTTGGCCTGACCTGCCGGGGTGAGGCGCGCCTGGACCGCCTGGCCGGGGGCGAGGCGTCTTCGCCCTATCCGCCGGAGTTCTATGGTGCAATCCCGCCCGGCGCGCCCAGCGCCTCGCGGCTGGGGATCTGGGCAATGGGCAAAGAAATGCGCTTTTACGTCAACGGGCAGTACCTCTTCACCGTGAGCGACCCTGTTCTAAAGGTGGGCGGGCTGGGCGTATATGCCCGCGCCAGCGGCGACGAAACCATGACGGTGAATTTTTCCGACCTGGACGTGTACCAGCCAGTCAGGTGAACCATGCCGCGATCCTACCGCAACCGTCTCAACGACCTGGATTCAAAGTCCTGGCTCAAGTTCCAGAAATCCTGGTTCATCCACAACCCGCCGCCGCGGCGCAAAGACGTGTTGCGCCACCCGGCCAAGTTCCCCGAGACCCTGGCGCAGGAGTTCATCGAGTTCTTCACCCAGCGGGGCGGCGTTGTGCTCGACCCGATGGCGGGGACGGGCAGCGCCCTGGTAGCGGCGCTGCGCTCCGGCAGGCATTCTTACGGGATCGAGCTGAACCCGGCCTATGCCGAGATCGCCCGCCAGGTGATCGCCAAAGAGCGGGCAGACCTTGGGGAGCCCGCCGCAGCCCTGGCGGCCGAGATCATCCTCGGGGATGCCGCCCAGATCGCCGCGCTGATCCAGGGCGCCCACCTGCCGCCGGTTGATTACGTGCTCACCTCGCCCCCCTATTGGGATATGCTGCGGGCGCGCGGCGCAGAGACGCAAAAGGCGCGCCGCCGGTCGCCCGGGATGGATGTTTTCTACTCGGAAGACCCAAACGACCTGGGCAACATCCAGGATTACGAGGAGTTCGTCGAGCGTCTGGTGGGCATCTACGCAGGACTCAAGCCTTTCTTGCAGCCCCGGGCGTACCTGACGATCATTGTCAAGAACGTCAAGAAAGGCGGCAAGCTCTACCCCCTGGCCTGGGATTTGGGGCAAAAGTTGAGCCGGGTCTACACCCTCAAAGACGAGAAGATCTGGTGCCAGGACGACATCCGCCTGGCGCCTTACGGGCTGGGCAGCGCCTGGGTGAGCAACACCTTCCACCATTACTGCCTGCAATTTCGCAATGAAGGTTGATTTTCCTGTTGATCCGCGCAGCTTCGCCACCCGGATCAACAGGAAGGTTACAATAAAACCCTTCACGCTCAGAAAATTTAGTGTACAATTGTTCTGATTACGGTGAATTCCCCTAAGCTCTGCCCCGAACGGCGTTCGTTCGGACCTTTAGACAGACAGTTCACCGGCAAAAGGAGTCCTCGATGTATCACACCGTTATTCTCGTAGGGCGGCTTGGACGAGATCCAGAAATGCGCTATACCCCCTCCGGGCAAGCCGTTACATCTTTCAGTGTAGCAACGGATTACCAAACCAAAAGTCCAGATGGCAATTGGGAAAAGAAGACCATTTGGGTTCGGGTTACCGTGTGGGGCAAACAAGCTGAAACGGCCAGCCAGTATCTCAAGAAAGGTCGAGAGGTGCTGATTGAGGGCCGGCTGAACCCTGACCCAAGCACCGGCGGACCCAGAATCTGGACGCGTCAGGACGGCACTGCGGGAGCTTCCTATGAGGTCACCGCCAACACGGTGCGTTTCATTGGCGGCCGGGGTGATGGCGAGGGCGGCTACCCGGGCAGCAACTTTGATGCACCGCAAAGCGGCGACACCGAAGGCGATATCCCATTTTAGGAACATAAACATGTAACAGACAAGGGTGACTGCTCCTGCATGGTGGTCACCCTTGTTGTCATTGACCCAAAAGACGCACAGGACAAAGCCATGACTAATCCCCCACCCCAACCCCCCGGCCCGCAGTTTCCGGCCATGGAAATGCCGCCAGACCTGCCGGTCAAATACGTCAATCTGGTGCGCATCGCCCATTCGCCTTCCGAACTGGTCTTTGACTTCGCCCACCTGTTACCCGGCAGCGGCCCGGCCAGGGTGACAGCCCGCCTGGTGATGTCACCCCTGGGCGCCAAGCTGTTCTATCGCGCCCTGGCAGAAAACCTGGCGCGCTACGAAGCGGCCTTTGGCGCCATTGCCATCCCCGGCGACCCGACCCTGGCCGATAACCTGTTCCGGCCTCCCGCCCCTCCCGAAAAACCCGGCGGTTGATCCACCCGATTGAGAACGAGAGGCTGAGCCATGGATCATATTGATGAGATCGCCGAACGCATCCGCAAGTCATTCGAATCCCGCACGGCGGCCCGCGACCGCGCCCTGGCCCAAACCCGGCTGCTCACCCGGCACTGCGCCAACGCCATCCGCGCCGTCCACCGGGAGGAGTACGAGCTGGCGAACGAAAACCTGACCCAGGCGCGCCTGCTGGTCGGCTCGCTGCAAAATGACCTGGCGCCCTACGCCGACCTGTATTTTTCCGGTTACACCCAGGATGCCTTGAAGGAGTACGCCGAAGCCAGCATTGTCTATGCCCTGGTGCGCGACGAGCCGCTGCCCAGCCCGGAGGCGCTGGGCCTGGAGCACGCCACTTATTTGCAAGGTCTGGCTGAGGCCGTTGGTGAGCTGCGCCGGCGTTGCCTGGACCTGCTGCGCCTGGGCCATTCGCAAGACGCCGAGCGCCTGCTGAGCTGCATGGACGACATCTACACCGTGCTGGTGACGATGGACTATCCAGACGCCATCACCGGTGGTTTACGCCGCCTGACCGACATCGCCCGGGGGGTGACCGAGCGCACGCGGGGCGACATGACAATCAGCCTGCGCCAGGAGCAGCTTGAGCGCAGCCTGCAACGGCTGGAAGAAAAGCTGGTGGAGAAATCATAGTCCATGCGCACCGTGCGCGCCTCTGAGCTCGGCGCCTACCTGTTCTGCCAGCGGGCCTGGTGGTACCATAAAAACGGCCAGCCTTCGCAGAACCTGGGCGAGATGGCCGCCGGGAGCGAGCTGCACCTCCGCCACGGTCGGGCGGCGCTGGGGGTTGGCTGCCTGCGCGCCGCGGCCTATGCGCTGCTCCTGCTGGCGCTGGTGCTGGCAGCCGTTTACCTGACCAGCAGGCTGCTCTAAGGCCCCCACCAAGATGCGCCACAAACCATGCTGATCCTGGCTTTTTTGGCCCTGTTCATTGCCCTGGTCTTGCTCTGGCAGGCAGGCCGCCGCCAGCGGGCGATCGGTCTGCCCGCCGGGCGGGTGATCTATGTGGACACGCGCAACTGGGGGCCAGCAGAGCAGCCGTTATACGACGCCGAGCTTGGCCTGACGGGCAAGCCCGATTACCTGGTGGAAACAGATGGGCAGGTAATCCCGGTCGAAGTCAAATCCAGCCCAGTGACAACCGCCCCATACGACGCCCACATTTTTCAGTTGGCGGCCTACTGCCTGCTGGTGCAGCGTCATTACGGCAAGCGCCCGGCGTATGGTATCCTGCACTATCCCAATCGCACCTTTGCCATCGACTACACAGCCCAGTTGGAGCGGCAGCTGCTCCAACTGCTGGAGGAAATGCACGCCCAGGAGCGACGAAAGGACATACCGCGATCGCATAACTCGGCGGCGCGCTGCAGCCGCTGCGGTTTTCGCAATATCTGCGATCAGCGACTTCTGTAATATAATTGGCCCGATTACAATGGCTGAAGCCCTACCTGAAATCCGCAAAGCTGTGATCCTGGCCCACCCACAGTTGTCCGAAGCGCTGGATGAGGCGGCCCAGATTGCTGCATTTCTGCAAGAGCTGGGCATCCAGGCGGCGCATGGCCTGCTCTACGACACGGTGCTGCGCCAGCGGCTCAAAACCGGCGAGTTCGATTTGCTCATTGCCCTGGGCGGAGATGGCACAGTCCTGCGCGCCGGACACCTCTGCGCTCCCCACGATGTGCCGATTTTGGCAATCAACTTGGGCCGCTTTGGGTTCCTGACCGAAGTCAAGCAGGACCAATGGCGAGAAGTGCTGCCGCGCTTGCGCACAGGGGATTACCGGTTCGAGCATCGCATGATGCTGCACGCTGAGCAGTGGCGCGCCGGAGAGCTGCTGGGCAGTTGGGATGTGTTAAATGAAATTGTGGTCAGCCGAGGACACATCGTTCGCCCGGTGCAACTGGTCACCAGCGTGGATCACCGCTACCTGACGACCTATGTCGCCGATGCGTTGATTGCTGCCACGGCCACCGGTTCCACCGCCTACGCGCTGGCCGCTGGCGGGCCCATCCTGCCGCCAGAGCTGCGCAACATCCTGCTGGTGGCGGTCGCGCCGCATCTCTCGATCGATCGGGCAATCATCCTGTCCGAAGGATCTTCGGTAAGCATTGTGGTCAACACCGATCACCAGGCCGTGCTATCACCGGACGGCCAGGTGCCCATCGGCCTTGCCGACGGTGATCGGGTCGAGGCATACGCCAGTGAACACACCATCCGTTTCGTGCGCTTCCAGGATCCGGGCTATTTCTATCGAAACCTGACTCCGCATATGAGTCAAAATCCATCCACAGGTAACTCAAGATGACCGACACTTTGCCAAAACTGTATTGCGCTAATCACCCCTCTGTCGAAACCAGCCTGCGCTGCAACAACTGCGAGAAGCCCATCTGCCCGAAGTGCGCTGTGCTCACCGAGACCGGCTATCGCTGCAAAGAGTGCGTGCGCGGCCAGCAGAAGGTGTTCAACACAACGCAATGGTATGATTTTCCAATCGCTTTTGTAATTGCCGGGGTGCTGGCATTTGCCGGCAGTTTTCTGGCGCGCTTTTTGGGTTTCTTTATTATCTTTCTGGCTCCGATCGTTGGCGTTGCCATTGCTGAAAGCGTCCGCTTTGCCATCCGGCGGCGGCGCTCGCCACAGGTCTTCCTGACTGCGGCAATCGGCGCTGCCCTGGGCAGCTTGATTCTATTGGCAGACTATCTTACCGGGATAATCCTCTACGGATTTCCAGGCCAGGGACTGCTGGGGCTGGTCTGGATGCTGATTTACGCTTTCACCGTCACCACGACAGTCTATTACCGGTTGAGAGGCATCAACATACGCTAAACAGGCATGTTAACTGAGCTGCATATCGAGAACTTCGCCATCATTGAGCGCCTGGACGTCCAGTTGAAACCCGGCCTGGTCACCTTCACCGGAGAGACCGGGGCAGGCAAATCCATCATTATTGATGCGGTGGAGACGATCCTGGGCGGGCGTGCGGAGGCAATCCAGGTGCGCACCGGCGTGGAGCGCGCCAGCGTTGAAGGGGTGTTCCGCATCCCTCCCAGCAGCCGGGAGGCCATTCACCAGATCCTGGAACGAGAGGAGTTGCTCGATGATCCCGATTACATCACGCTGGGGCGGGAGGTGCGCCTGAACGGGCGCAACGTGGCCCGGGTGAATGGGCGTAGCGTGAGCGCGGCGCTGCTGCGGGAACTGGGCGAATACCTGGTGGACGTCCACGGCCAGTCTGAGCACCTGTCTTTACTGCGAGTTGGTCAACACCTGGGACTGCTCGACCGCTACGCCTCCACGATGCCTGGCAGCCAGTTGCCCGCTGCGCTCAACGCTTATCGCCAGACCTACCAACGCCTGCAACAGGTGCAACGTGAGCTGGAAGAGATCCGCCAGGCCGAGCGAGACGCGGCTCGCCGGGCCGACATGTTGACTTACCAGATCCATGAAATTGAGTCTGCCCGCCTGCAACCGGGCGAAGAAGAGCGATTGCGCGAAGAGCGAAACCGGCTGGCCAATGCCGAGGGCCTTACCACCGCCGCCCAACAGGCGCTCATCGCCCTGGACGAGGGATCGGTCGAGTCGCCGGCTGCCACCGACCTGCTGGGCAGGGTCAGCGATGCCATTGCAGCATTGGCGCGTCTCGATCCCTCGCAGGCTGCTTTATCTGAGGCGGCGCAGGCAATCTTCGAAAGCGTGAGCGACCTGGCGCGGACCCTGCGATCTTATCTGGAAGGCATCGAATTTAACCCCCGCCGCCTGGACCAGGTGGAGGACCGTCTGAGCCTGATCCACAATTTGAAACGCAAATACGGCGACTCAATTGGCGAAGTTTTAAAGTTTGCCAAAAATGCCCAGCACCAGCTCGACCAGATCACCCACTCTGCAGAGCGCATGGAGGAGTTGGAAAATGAAAAGAAGACCCTGCTCGCCCGCCTGGGCCAGCAGGGTGAAAGCCTGTCCAGCCAGCGCCAGGCAGCCGCGCAGACCCTGGAAGAGGCCATTGAGGCCGAGCTAAACGATCTGCAAATGTCTGGAGCGCGCTTCAAGGTGGATTTTCAGCGCCAGCCCGATCCCCGCGGCGCCATCCTGGCAAGCGGCGAGCAGGTGGCCTGCTACCCAAATGGACTGGAGCGGATCGAGTTTCTCATTGCCCCCAATCCCGGCGAAGGCTTTAAACCGCTGGCAAAGATCGCCTCTGGCGGCGAAACATCTCGCCTGATGTTGGCGCTTAAAAATGTGTTGGTGCAGGCCGACCATATCCCAACGCTGATCTTCGATGAGATCGACCAGGGGATTGGCGGGCGGGTGGGAACGGTGGTCGGCCAGAAATTGTGGCAATTGGGCCGGCAGCACCAGGTGCTGTGCATCTCCCATTTGCCTCAACTGGCTGCCTTTGGCGAGCAGCACTTCCATGTCGAGAAGCTGGTGCAGGACAATCGCACGCAAACCCGGCTCAAGCTCCTGCAAGGCGAGGACCGCCTGGTGGAGCTGGCCCAGATGCTCGGCGGCGTCAGCCAGGGCACGCTGCAGTCGGCAGGAGAGCTGCTGGCAAAAGCCCAAAACCCGGAACGCGCCCAGGGCCAGTAGAACCAGAGCAGAGTGTATTGAATCAGTTCCCTTGACCTTTCCCCCTTTTATTGATGCCTGCCCCTGAGCAAATCACGCGCATTCGCCAGCAACGGCGCTACCAGGCCCGCAAAAACCCGGCTGCCCGGCTCGGTTTGGGCTGCGCTGGATTGCTGAGTTTAGCGCTGGCGCTTGCAAGCATCTTTGGCGCGCTGGCTTATAGCAGCCTCACCCGGGACCTGCCCACGGTGGAAGCGCTGCCGGCCTTGATTGAACCGCCGGACGGCACATTGCTGCAGCCCACCCGCCTGTATGATCGCCGGGGCGAGCATGTCATCCTGGAGATCCAGAACCCGGCTTCGGCAGGGCGGCAATACCTGCGGCTTGAGCCAGAAACGACGGCCCAGACGCGCATCCCCGAAACTCTGATCCAGGCCACGCTGGCCGCCAGCGATCCGCTTTTCTGGCGGCACGCGGGCTTCTCGCTCAACGGCCTGGCGAGCGGTGCCCATCCCACCCTGGCGCAGCGCCTGGTTTCCGATCTGCTCCTGGAAGATGAGCCGCCTTCGTTGCGCCGGGCGCTGCGCGAGCGGTTGCTGGCAGCCCAACTGACCCGGCGCTTTGGCCGCGAGAAGGTGCTTGAGTGGTTCTTAAACAGCGCCAGCTACGGGCGCCTGGCCTTCGGAGCCGATGCAGCTGCGCGTTTGTATTTTGACAAAACCGCAGCCGATTTGGACCTTGCAGAAGCGGCTTTGCTGGCAAGCGTGGCAAACGATCCATCCCTCAACCCATTCGATGCGCCGCAATCCGCCCTGGAACGGCAAAAGTATGTCTTGCAAGATATGCTGCGCTACCGCCTGGCCGACCCACAGGCAGCTGCACAAGCGGCCCAACAAACGTTGGCCTTTCGTCCCATCGAACGCCCCGGCCAGGCCCTGAGCATCTCAGATCTGGAGCCTCAGATTGCGCCCGCCTTTGCCCAAATGGCGCTGGCACAGGTTGAAAGCTACATCCCGCGCAGCCGCCTGGAACGGGGTGGATTGAACATCCTGACCACGCTGGATTATGACCTGCAGCAGCAGGTCCGCTGCGCCATGGCAGAGCAATTGAGCCGGGCTGGTTCACCGCCCAGGGATGGGACGCTGTTGGAAGATTGCCCGGCAGCACGATTGCTGCCCACCCTGCCAATGCCACAACCAGTGAGCGGCCTGCAAGCCAATGCAATCGTCCTGGAGCCACAAACCGGGCAAATCCGGGCGCTGGCCGGCGACTTGCCTTCAGGCCCCGATGAATCTTTCTTGCCCGCCCACCCCGCCGGTTCCCTGGGGACGCCATTCATTTACTTGACCAGTTTCACGCGCGGCCTGGGCCCGGCCTCATTGGTCTGGGATATCCCCGCACAAGCAGGGGAGCCAGAATGGACCAATTTCGATGGCAACTTTCGCGGCCCAATCCGCCTGCGGGTTGCGCTGGCAAATGATTACCTTGTGCCGGCTGGAAAATTGTTTTACCAGTTGGGCAAAGAGAACGTCTGGCGCACTGTTGAGCAACTGGGTCTCACAGAGCCAGCCAGCGGGATTGATGGCTCCGATCTGCCCTTCCTACGTCCCCTGAATTTGATCGAGGCCAGCCAGGCTTTTGGCGTCTTTGCCAACCAGGGCATACTCGCGGGCCATGTCCTGGCGCCCGCGCCGGTGGGTCCAGGCGGATCACTGGCTCAGATGGAAACACCACCACCAATCCAACCGGCAACTGTTTTACAGGTGGAAGATACGACGGGTAAAGTCTGGCTGGATCAAAACACGTGGCAAACGCGCCCGATCATCACCCCTGAACTGGCTTATTTGGTCACGCACATTTTGAGCGATGAAACCGCCCGCTGGCCCAGCCTGGGACATCCAAATCCGCTGGAGGTCGGCCGACCGGCAGCGGTAAAATTGGGGCGCACGCTCGACAACGCCAGCAACTGGGTCATTGGCTACACCCCGCACCAGCTTGTCGGGGTATGGCTGGGCGAGCCTGAGCCATCCGCAGGCCAGACGGCGCAGATGCGAAGCCGCCTGCCCCAGGCGGCGGCAGGCCTGTGGCATGCCATCACCCAGTATGCACACCAGAACCTGCCCATCCAGAGCTGGCCGGTGCCGTCTGGGGTGGTTGAGGTGAAGGTTTGCGACCCTTCAGGCATGCTGCCAACACAGGAATGTCCCAACATTGTTGATGAAGTGTTTCAGGCTGGCAACGAGCCCATCCAGGCAGACCGGTTGTACCATAACGTGCCGGTCAACCGCGAGAGCGGGCGGCTGGCCACGATCTACACCCCACCAGATCTGGTGGAGGAGCGGCCGTACCTGGTTGTTCCTCCCGAAGCGATTGAATGGGCCAGACAGGAGGGCCTGGAAGCACCGCCCAATGTCTATGATACACTGCCACCCAGGTCCACCCCCATGCCAGAGGCCCACATTTTCTCACCCCAGGCTTTCGCAATCCTGCGCGGGCAGGCAGTCATCAGCGGTACGGTTGCCATCGATCACCTGGACTTCTTCCGCCTGCAGGCAGGTCAGGGTCTGAACCCGCAAGCCTGGTTTCAAATAGGGGAGGATCACACAAGCGTGGTGAGCGAGGGCGTACTTGAAACCTGGGACACCCGCGATCTGAACGGCCTCTACGCATTGCAATTGGTGGTTGTCCAGGAAGATCAAAGTGTGGTGCGCGATACGGTCCTAGTGACGGTGGATAACCAGCCGCCAGAGATTAAGATTGGATCACCCTACCCAGGGGAGGAAATCAACGCCAGCGAAAGACCGAAAGTTGTGCTTTGGGCCAACGTGAGCGATGACCTGGGAATAGCCAGGGTCGAATTTTACCTGGACAACCGCCTGCTGGCGACGTTTGTTCAGCCGCCCTATGGGATCAGTTGGGAAAGCATCCCCGGAGACCACCAGCTGACCGTCCGGGCGGTCGACCAGGCCGGAAATACCAGCGAAGCCACGGTTGAGTTCACCGTCCAATGAACAGCAAGCCAGGCGAAACAAGCGGGGCGTAAAAATCAGCTCACGCGGCTGAGGATTTTCAAGGTGGTCTTAAATGCCAGGGACGGCAGCTCCTGAAGCGAGAAAAACCCAGCTTCATCGACATCATCTCCCGGGCGCAAAACCCCACCCGTAATTTCGACCTTGTAAACGATCAAGATGTGGGCGCCTCGGGGATGTTCCTGGCCGTGGAGGACGTCCAGCAGGCCGGTTACGCGCGTCTCCAACCCGGTCTCTTCCCGGCATTCGCGAAGAACAGCATCAATGGGATCTTCACCGGCATCCACAAAGCCAGCCGGCAGGGTCCACAGGCCGCGCTGCGGATCATTGGCCCGCCGCACAAGCAAGACCCGTCCATCCTGGATAATCAGCGCCGCGGCGGCTACTTTGGGGTCGGCAAAGTAAACCCAGCCGCAGGCAGAACACGCCGGGCGCAAGCGACCAAAACGCTCTGCCAGCACCAATGGTTTGCCGCAACGCAGGCAGTAGTTAGCTTCTTCTTCGGGTGATCCGGCAGCCAGGTTCAATCTCAAAAGCAAGGAGAATTAGCTGCGGGCCGAGCGCCGCAGATAGAGGGCTGCCAGTCCAGCGCCAATGGCCAACACAGCCAGCAGGATTTGAAGGATGCGCAAGATCGGCAGCCCAGAAAGCCAACCCGTGGCCGGGGAGGTTTCACTGCTGGCGGCTTCAACCGGGGCAACATTCTGCACCGGCTCGGCGCCTTGTTCCATCTGCGGCTCAGCCGGCGTAAGCAGCTCCGCCTCTGGCGCTGGCGTGGCCATCCCAAGGGGGGCCAGAGGCGTTACCTCAATGGCCAGTTGATCCGGCGCTTCAGATGCCAGGGAGCGCAGCGCCTGTTCTTGCGCTTCCTCCACCTCGGTCGGGGCGGATTCTTTCATCACAGGTTCTTGCCCCAAAACGGTCTCTTCTGTCGTCAGGGGGGATGCTTCCAGGGCCAGAGTCGGTGCCGGGGCGGGGGCTTCTATGACCGGCGCTTCAGCGGCCGCCGGCGCCTCTGCGCCGCCGCCGGCGCCAAACGGTGCCGCCATGGGCTGGTCTTGAGAAACCGCCACGGTCAGCGGCGCAGGCGCAGCGGTGCGCACCGCCAGCTCTCCAACCGTCATCAGGACAAAGAAAATCGTGGCCAGGATGGAAGCCAGCCGCAACACCGGATACGAGCTATGCACCGGCGGGCGGCCCATCCGCACACCGGCCATCTCCGCCGTGAGGGTGAAATTGCGAGGGGCGCGCAGGCGTGGCTGGCTGCGCAGCACAGCTCTCGTGCGGCGCAGCTCCTCCAGGGCAGATCGCAGCTCCGGATTTTCTTTCAAGCGGGACTCCAGGCGAACGCGATCCTTTGCTTTCAGTTGGTTATCCAGGTAAGCCGATAGGGCTTCCCAATCGCGTATCGTAATCCTGGTTGTCATAGGTCACTCTCTTTCACCAGACGAAACGATTCCGGCAAAAGTTCCCAGAAACCCTGCAAACAATCGCGCATGCGCAAGCGGGCTCGCGCCAGGCGGCTTTTTACGGTGCCAAGCGGCTTGCCCATCGATTCGGCCGCTTCGGTGTAATCCAGGCCTTGAATATCGACCAGGGCCACAACGGCGCGAAACTCTGGCGGGAGCCCGTCCAGACAGCGCTGCAGGGCGCGGGCCAGCTCGGCCCGCTCTGCTTCATCTTCCGGCGTGCCGCTCGGATCCGAAAGCCAACGGGGCGATTCGATCTCCTCATCATCCTGGTCCATCGGCTCCAGGGGCGTGGTGGGGCGCCGCTTACGACGGCGCAATTCGTCATAGCACAGGTTGGTCACAATCCGCAGCAACCAGGCTTTGAAGGAGCCGCCGCGATAGGAGTCCAACTTGCGGTATGCCGATATGAAAGCATCCTGGGCGGCATCCTGCGCAGCCTCGGATTCGCCCATCATGCGATAAGCCTGGTTGTAGACCATATCCTGATATGCCAGGACCAGGCGGTTGAAGGCTTCCAGGTCGCCATGTTGGGCATCCTGGATTAGAGCTGCTTCATCCATTGACGGCCTTTGGAGAGGCGAGCCACCTGGCAAAAATCAGGAGATACAACGCCCGCCATGCCAGGATGCCCAAAGCGCTGAAGCCTCCCAGCACCAACACAAACACCCATAAGATTGGCGCATTCAGCCAGACGGCGCGCAGCCAGGCAGCCAGCGGCCCTGCCAGGACCATCGACCAGAAAGGTCGCCAGAGTTGGCGCGCCTGCAGCGCCCGTTCTGGTTCATAAGCCCCCAGGAATGGCGAGACAGCGAACCAGGCCAGCAGCAGCGGCACAAAGGTGGTCAGGAGACGGCTACCTGCAGTTTCTAAGGTGCCATGAGTGGCAAAGCCAATGCCAGTGACCAGAGAAATGGTGATCACATCTCCAACAATCAGAATAGAAATTTGCGCTTTACGAGATAGCATTTTCCTCTCCCGGCCTAATCCTATCGCAAACCGTTCAAAGGGGCAAGGGGTGAGCGATGGTTGACCCAGCCAGCAAGTCTTAGCACTTGCTTGACCATGAACAGAGCGTGGTTTAGAATCCTGCCATGAACCCGCTGCTCGAGGAATTTCGCCATCACTATCTTCATGATCCTCACCGGACCACGACCGAGATTTCCAATATCATCCTGGGTGGTCAAGATGGGCTGGTCAATGTGCTGGGCGTGATCCTTGGGATTGCCGCCGCAACGGGAGATCCCTGGGTGATCATTGTCGCCGGCCTGTCTGCCACTTTTGCCGAATCGGTCTCGATGGGCGCTGTGGCGTACACTTCTACCATAGCCAGCGCAGATGTGTATGAGAGCGAACGAGAGCGTGAATACCGCCATATCCTGAGCGCGCCCACGCTGGAACGCGAGGAGATTATTGAGATTTACCAGCGTAAGGGCTTCAGCGGTGAACTGCTGGATAAGATTGTCGAAACAATCACGGCAAACACGGATGTTTGGGTCGCGGTGATGATGGCCGAAGAGCATGGGCTGGCGCCAACCGAACGGGGCCATGCGTTGCGCTCGGCGCTTGTGGTGGGTGTCTCAGCCATCATTGGCTCGCTCATCCCCATGGCTCCATTTTTTGTCACCTCGCTTCCCGTACCCGTCAGTATGGCGCTCTCGGTGCTTGTAGCTGCCCTGACTCTTTTCTTCGTCGGCGCGTACAAAGCAAAGCTGACGATAGGAAACCCGGGCAGGAGCGGCCTGGAATTGGCTGTGATTGGCACAGTCAGCGCCCTGATTGGGTATGCGGTAGGGGCCTTGCTCAAAATACCCGGCGCGCCTTGAGCTTGAGAGAATGAAAAAAAACCACCCGGCACTGCAAAATAAGCAAAGGTTTTACCGGGCGGTGCGCGCCCAGTGGCGTGATGCCAGGGTGCTGCTGGGCGAATCACGCGGCGCGCTGATACTGTTCATCGCGCTGGTGATGGGCGGCGCGCTGATGTTCTTTTTCTTTTATGTTGACCCCATGACCGGGGAACGGATCAGTTTTTCCCAGGCGTTGTACAGCACATTTGCATTATTGTTCTTTCAAGGAACGCTCACCTTTCCCAATCAATGGTATTTACAAATTCTCTATTTTATTTTGCCGATCCTGGGTTTGGTGGTCGTGGTAGATGGGGTGGTACGGTTTGGAACGGCGCTGACCAACAAACAGGAACGCGGGCAGAAATGGCAGGTGGCCATGGCATCAACATACAGCGGGCACGTGATTATTTGCGGTATGGGCAGGGTTGGATATCGAGTAGCCTTGGAGCTGCTCAATTTTGGACGAGAGGTGGTTGCGATTGAAGCCGACGAGAAGTGCCACTTTGCAGAAAAAGCGATCGCCCTGGGCATTCCGGTCATCTTTGCGGATGCCCGCCGCCAGGAAAACCTGATTAAGGCAGGAATCGAGCGTGCAGATGCGATCATCCCTTGCACCAATGACGAGCTGAGCAACCTGGACATTGCCCTGGATGCGCGCGAAATAAACCCCGGCTTGAAAGTTGTCATGCGCATGTTCGACGCCGAGCTTGCCGCCCGAGTTGAAAAAGGCTTTGGAATCCACACGGCTTACAGCGTCTCGGCGCTGGCAGCGCCGACCATCGCTGCGGCTGCCATGCGGGTTCGGGTGCGGTCTTCTTTCTACGTGGGCAAGACTTTGCTGAATATCAGCGAGATAACCATCAGCCCCAATAGCCGAATCGTTGGCTGGTCGGTCAGGCAGTTGGAGGAAAACCTCGATCTATCGGTGGTCAGTTACATTGACAGCGAGGTCACCCACCTGCACCCTGATCCTGATCTCCGCCTGACTTCACACAACAAAATTCTGGTGCTTGCAACGCTGGAAACCCTGCACCAGTTGGAGGACCTCAATCATCCAACCTCCTGAGATAAACCAGAGGTAAGCCGGTGTAGAACCTCCATCCCGCTTCTGGACGAACGGCCCAGCAGTCCAACGGGATGGCAGGTTGTTCTTTTCCCTAAGGCTGCGCGTCTTCTCCAGTTTTTGCTTCGTCTTCGGCCAGTTGCGAAGCCAATTCATCCTTGATGGCTTGGCGAAACAGCTTGGCGCCGGCTTTTTCCAGCTCAGCCACGGCAGTATCCACCCACTGGTGCTGGATCAGGGCCAGGATGGCTGAGCTGCCCGGCGGAAGACTGGATTCCATTTCCTTGAGCATGTCATCTGGAAAGCCCATATCGATCTTGTTGGCAGCCACGCCGCCGGTGGCAGCGCCCGCCGCTGCCCCAATAATCACGCCGACCGGTCCCCCCATCAAGCCGATAAGCCCGCCAGCAACCGCGCCGAAAAGAGCGCCCTTGCCGCCCGTGATATCATCCGTCTCTTTGATCGAGATTTTGCCCTTATCGTCTTTGACCATCACGGCTGCGTTCACCAGCAGGATCATGCCATCTTTCTCCAAGGCCTTCAAATCCTTTAAGACCGCGCCAGCCTTGGTTTCATCATTGAAAGCAGCCACAACCAGCTCAATCGGACCAATCATCTCAGCCATCTCTATCATCCTTTCGCTTTCCAAATCGAGGTGAGGGATCATTGAACAATTCTACCAAAACCGAATGAATTATACTGGATTGATGGCGGAGCTTTATGCCATCCGTGAATGGGGTATACTTACCCACAGCAATCTTCATGCGTTTGTTTCACACACCATCCAGGCTGCAGGCCCATGCCAGGCAAGGTTTCTGCCAAAGAATTCATCCAGCTCTTAAGAGAGCTTCAAAGCCGCCAGGACGCTCAACGGATCGTGATCGATGGCGCTGAGCTTGACCCGCAGATGGTCATGTTGCGCCAGTGGCAGGCTGAGCGCCTGGCGAACACCTACGCCGACCTGCTGGCCGATGAGCAATACCGGCCGGCTTGTCTTTTCTTTCTCAGTGATCTTTACGCGGCACGCGACTTCAGCCAACGCAATCACGATGCAGAGCATTTATACAATCTGCTGTCGCGCTTCCTCCCTGAAGGTATGCTCGGTCTCTTGGCCGACGCCATCCAGATCAACCAGCTCACCAGCCAACTGGACCAAACCTTGCTAAGGGTCCTGGTAGATGATCTGGGAGTGAAGGATACAATCACCCGGCAGGTTTATGCACAGGCTTACCGTCTCTGCAACAACTACCCAGAGCGCAGAGCGCAGATCGAGTTGCTTACCAGGATCTTGCGCGAAGCCGCCCAGGGCGCGCGCAACCCAATCTTCGCGATCAGCCTGCGCCTGGTGCGCGGACCGGCAGAACGCGCCGGCTGGTTTGAATTGTATGACTTCCTTGCACGGGGTTATCTGGCCTGTAAACCGATGAAAGACGTGGATTTTTTTGTTAAGACCATTGAACAACGAGAGCTGGAAATCCTGGATAAAATTTATGCCGGTGAGGATGATCCATTCATAAAATACACAGCAGCTATTGACGATTCGGCCAATAGCTGATAAACTCCGGTCTCGCGGCTCAGACAGGAGACCCTTCTGGCAGCCTGCAAAGCTACTTGAAAAATACCTTGTCGCAGAGTGACCCCTCTGGTATAATGCCATTCGCCTTTGCGCGGGCACTTTATCAAATGAACCGCCGACGTAGCTCAATCGGCAGAGCAACCGCCTTGTAAGTGGTAGGTTACGGGTT